>NZ_WPAG02000002.1:4618788-5278615 GCF_013602415.1 Rhodococcus sp. B50
TCGACGGTGCTCTGCATCTCTATCGGTACGAAGACATTCTCACCATGAACAGGCATCCTAGCGTGCTTGGAAACGGCGGCCGGGGAGGGAGTTTCGGTTACGAAGGCCGGCTCATCCCGCTGGAAATCGACGGTCCGGACCACATGAAGTGGCGCCGACTACTCGACCCGATGTTCGCGCCACGAGCGATGGCCCGCCTCGAGAACCAGATCCGGGGGCTCGCCCGCGGTCTCCTCGAAGCGATTCGGGACGGCGGGGGCGCGGAACTGTACGGCAGCTTCTGTGTTCCGCTGCCGTGCCAGAGTTTCCTTAGCCTGGTTGGGGCCCCGGTCGAGGACCTCGGTTTCTTCCTCGAGTTCAAGGATGGGGTGATCCATCCCAAGGGGGAGACCACCGAGGAGATCGACGCGAACATGGCGCTCGCAGGTGGGAAGCTCCTCGAATACTTCGACGGGTTCCTGAAGGAGAAGCGTAGGAACCTCGATGACAGCGCAGATGATGTCATCGCGAACCTGCTGCGATCGGAGGTCGATGGCCGGCCGATCGATGAGTTCGATCTGATCAACATCCTGTTCTTGTTGATGTTCGCCGGCCTCGACACAGTGACGGCCTCGATGTCATGCCTCGTCACATGGCTCGGCAAGAATCCGGATCGGCGTCGACAACTTGTCGACGATCCGGGAAAGCTGCGGAAAGCCATCGAAGAATTGATGCGATACGAATCCCCCGTCCCTTCCGGCATGCGGTATCCGGAAGTTGACATCGACCTCGGCGATGGATTGATCGTTCGTGCTGGAGAACAGGTGAACGCGTTCTGGGCTGCAGCGAACGTCGATCCGACATTCCACGTCGACCCGCTCAGCGTCGATTTCGACCGAAAGAAAAGCAGCCACATGACTTTTGCGAGCGGACTGCACCGATGCCTCGGCTCACACCTGGCACGGCTCGAAGTCCGAGTCGCCCTGGAAGAGATCTTCCGCCTCATCCCCGACTACGAGATCGACATCGACGCATTGGTATATGACAACGTCGCTGTTCGCACGGTCACCAATATCCCGATGACCATATGAGGTGACGGAGATGGAAACCCACGGAGAAAAGGCGATGACTGTGTACCTGGAGCGTGACAGATGCGTCGGGCATGCGCAGTGCTTCGCGGTCGACGAGCACCTGTTTCCCGTTGACGACAACGGATACTCGACAGTCGAGTCGTTCTATGTCCGAGCGGGAGACGAGGACTCGGCACGCCGCGGAGTGGACACTTGTCCCGAGCACGCACTGGTGATCGGTGAAGAGGTCGAACAGGCCGAGGGGCCGAACTGACGGAGATCGCATGGAATTGCACGCCGACGCCACCGCTCCGACCACCGGAAACTCACCCGCCAGATGAGCGAGACACGCGCTTCACCACCCCGCTGATACGGCTGCAGAAGCTTGACGAGACCAAGATCGTGGTGGCCACCCTCGCCGAAACCACACCGCGCGTCGAAGCCACCGGCCTGCAAGCCGACCTCGAACGCGTAGGCATCTGCCCGTAAGCGTGGGTGGTCGACAATTCCCTCGCCGGCGCGCACCCGACATCGTCGCTGCTGCAGCGACACGCCGCCGCCGAGGCCACCGAACTCGACACCATCATCGCCGAGCACTCCGACCGGTATGCGATCGTGCCGATGATGCCCACCGAACCGGTTGGGATCAACGCTTTGCGGGCACTCACCTGGAGAGTCGGGTGCGGGCATCGGCCGATCGGACGGGATGATGACGGTGACAGCGGAATTTCGTGGCGTGTGCGGAGCAGGTCATGCGCGGCGGTGACAAACGGGTGGACCGCGCGGCGATCATCGCCGAGTACGATCGCGTCGCCGTGGATCTGCGCCACCTCGTCGCTTCGGCGGACGAAGCGGCACTGCGACGGCCGTCGCACGGCACCCGGTGGACGAATGAGCAGCTGCTCTTCCATATGGTCTTCGGCTACATGGTGGTGCGTCGGCTCCTGGTGCTGGTGCGGCTGATCGGCCGGCTTCCCGACCGGATCGGAAGCGGATTCGCCGCGCTGCTCGACGCCGGGACTCCGATTTTCGATGCCGTGAACTATCTCGGCGCCGTCGGGGGTGCCCGGGTGTTTCACGGTGACGCGCTGGTGCGCCGCAGCGATCGGGTGATCGACGCGCTGCACCGCTCCCTGGAGCGGGAACCGCAGGGGAACTTCGGTCTGCGCATGCGGTATCCGACGAGCTGGGATCCGTTCTTCTCTCGATACATGGACCTCGAGGACATCTACCGGTATCCCACCCGGCACTACGACTTCCATCGCGACCAGCTCACTCTCGACGGAGGGTGACGCACTGGGTCGCCCCAGTCGATCTGCCCGTCGGCTCGTTCAACCGGCGACGACCCCGCCCCGGCAGCGAAATCCACGGATTTCGCGACTCGACTTCGGCCACACCGCGGAATTTGCCAACCGACAGGCTCAACGGGAGCGAAACTCGGCTCAACCTTGTGAGAACCGCGCCGCGGCCCGGTCGAGACCAACCGAAACCGGCCAACCAGACGCCGCAAACGGGGAAACCGGATTCGAATCAGGCCCTCGGACTCGATTGATGAACACAACGGGTCCTATCGGGTGAACACCCGATGGAGCCGATGACGGGAATCGAACCCGCGTATTCAGCTTGGGAAGCTGATGTTCTACCATTGAACTACATCGGCACGCTGGGCTTTTGCCGATTCTCACCGACTCCGACCCGAGCTTCGGAGCAAACTGTAGCAGACTCTCCCCGTCGATCGCGGGACACCTAGACCAGGGATCGTCCCGTCCGGATCCGCCGGCGCATGTCGGCCAGGAGCACGCGGTAGGGCAGTTCCCGCACCGCGACCGGCAGCCTCTTGTTCACCGCACCGAGGGCCCGCATGACGCGGTCGAAGCGGCGCTGGTCGCGCGGCGTCCACGGCAGGAGCATCTGCTCGCGGAACAGTGGCGGCAGAAAGCCGGCGGTGAAGAACAGATTGAGCTTGCCGAACAGGGCCGGGACGGGCTGGGGCAGGAACTCGATGCGTGCGATCGACAGCAGGTGCTCGCGGATCGTGTCGTCGATCTTCACTTTGTGGAGGTTGTCCTCCCAGTACTGCTCGAAGGCTGCGCGATCCTTCGGCCACATATGCTGCGGCACCTGCAGTGTCGTCCCGAAGGTGGCACCGTTCTGGTAGAAGTACTCGATCGCGTCGTCGGGGATCGGCCCGTACAGCGCGCGGTGCACGTCCTCGAATCCGCGGTAGATGCACGACGCGACCCACAGTTGGAGTTCCGGGTCCATCGCGTTGTACTCGACCGGACTCGACTCGGTGGAGCGCACCTGCGCGTGGGCCTTGTTCACGCCGCGACGGAACAATCGCTTCTCGTCGTCGGTGCCGCGGGCGGCGACGGCGAGGTAGGTGAGGGTGGTGCGGGTGCGCTTGATCGGGTGGTCGAACAGCCGGCCCGACTCCACGCGGGATTCGTAAACGCCGTAGCCGACGCCGGGCCACGACAACTGCATGATGATGTTCGCCGCTCCGGCGGCCAGGCCGAGGCCGTCCATCGTGTCGTCCAGGCCGGCGGGTTTGTCGACGGTCGTCGTCATCGAGATTTCCTCCATCGTTCGAAGTGACCACGACTGTACTCAGATACTGTCGGGCGGTAAAGACCGGACGGTGCGAGGAAGGGAGACCGGACGCTGCGAAGATAGGCGTATGGCAACTGGACGGCTCTACGGTGGACGCGCAGGCGAGGAACGACAGGCCGATCGGCGAGCGCAGCTGATCGAGGCGGGTCTCGACCTTCTCGGGGCTGCCGACGGCGAACCTACGCTGTCGGTGCGCGGTGTCTGCAAGCGTGCGGGTCTGGCGTCGCGCTACTTCTACGAGAGCTTCGCCGATCGCGACGAGCTCACCGGCGCCGTCTACGACCACGTCGTCCAGCGCATCGCCGAAAGCACCCTCGCCGCCGTGACCTCCGCCCCCGCCGGCGACGACCGGGCGATCGTGCGTGCCTGCGTCGAGAACATCGTCCGCGAGATCGACGAGGACCCGCGGCTCGGCCGCATGCTGTTCTCCGTCAGCCAGGCCAATCCGCAACTCGCGAAGCGGCGTCTCGACTCGACCCGCATGTTCGCCGGTCTGGTCACCGCCCAGGCGGAGAACATCTACGCCATCACGCCGAGCCCCCGGCTCGATCTGGCGGCGCACTACGTCGTCGGCGGGCTCGCCCAGGCACTGACGGCCTGGCTCGACGGCACCGTGCCCTTGAGCCACGACGACGTCGTCGAGGAATGCACCGAACTGCTGCTCACGATGTCCACCCAACTGCGGCGCGACTCGGCCACGTAGAACCCCGCGACCGGGCGATTGTTAACCTCTACTCGTGCTGCTCTCCGATCGCGATATCCGCGCTCAGATCGCCTCCGGGCATCTGGGCATCGACCCGTTCGATCCGGAGCTCGTGCAGCCGTCGAGTGTCGACGTCAGACTCGACAGCTTGTTCCGCGTTTTCAACAACACGCGCTACACCCACATCGACCCGGCCAAGCAGCAGGACGAACTGACGTCGCTGGTGCAGGTGCCCGAGGGTGAGTCGTTCGTGCTGCATCCGGGCGAGTTCGTGCTCGGGTCGACGATGGAGCGGTGCACCTTGCCGGCCGACCTCGCCGGTCGCCTCGAAGGCAAGTCGTCGCTGGGCCGGCTCGGCCTGCTCACGCACTCGACGGCCGGTTTCATCGACCCGGGCTTCGACGGGCACATCACCCTCGAGTTGTCCAACGTCGCGAACCTGCCGATCACGCTGTGGCCAGGTATGAAGATCGGTCAGCTGTGCCTGTTCCGGCTGACGAGCCCTGCCGAGCACCCCTACGGCAGCGCGAAGGTCGGGTCCAAGTACCAGGGTCAGCGCGGGCCCACGCCGTCGAAGGCGTATCTGAACTTCGTGCACAAGCACCCCGACGCGCGTCCCAGTTAGTTCTTCCCGTCCCGCCTGTCCGGGTCCACAATGATCCTCATCCGCACGGAGGAGGGGGACCGTGGCGCTGCACGCGAAGAACATCGCCGAAGTGATCCGGCTTCTCGACGGCATCGTCGCCGACACCGCCGCGCGCGGCGATCCGCGGGGATGCTTCGCGGCCGTCTATCGGCAGATGACCCTGGCCGTCCAGCAGGGAATGAAGGACGGTGTCTTCGCCGACAAGGACCGCATGGACCGCATCGACACCCTGTTCGCGAACCGGTACTTCGAGGCCTACGAAGCAGTCGCCCCGACGAGGGCGTGGCGGGTCGCGTTCGACGCCGCGGAACACGACCGGCTGATCGTGCTGCAGCACCTGCTGCTGGGCATCAACGCGCACATCAATCTCGATCTCGCCGTCGTCGTGGGTGAGAACCTGTCGGGCAGCCGGCTGGCCGATTTCCGCGCCGACTACGACGAAATCAACAACACGATCGCGGCGGTGATGCCGAAGGCGCGCGACACCATCGAGTCGTTCTCGCCCCTGATCAAGGTTCTCGAACCCATCGACGAGGTGAACCCGGTCCTCGATTTCACCTTCGACCGCGCGCGGGAGACCGCGTGGGTGTGGGCCGAGATGCTGTCGCAGATGGACCCGCGACTGCGTCCGGCCGCGATCGACGTCCTCGACCTGAACGTCGCCACCCTCGGCAGGGTCATCGCACGTCCCGACCCGCTGACGTCGATCCTCGTCGGCCTCGTGTACAACACCGAGAGCAAGGACATGCGCAGGATCATCTCCGCGCTGAACACGCTGTGACGCCGGAGACGGCGCCTCTCACGGCAGCGGCGGAAGAGTGACCGTGGGATCACCGAGCAGCACCATGCTCTGGCGATCGACCGCCGTGAGACGCAATCTGGTGAGGAGGGGGAGTACCGACATGTCTCCCTTCGCGAGTTGTTCCCGCTTCTGTGCCCAGTCGGTGTGCAACTGGCCGACGCCGGCCCGGTAGTCGCCGAAGGCATATCCGAGCGGTTGTCCGTGGTGGATGTTGGACGACAATGCCTGCACGATCGTCCCACCGAGCAACTGTCCGGTGTCGTCGGCACGGAGTGTCCAGTCGAAGGTGGGTTCGACGTGTCCGATCACGGCGCGGACGGGATCGTCGCGCGACAGGAGGCGCAGGGCTGCGGGCGCGACGACCGGCCCCAGTCCGGCGACGGTACGGACGACCGCGGCGGCAGATCCGTCGCCGAGCAGACCGTCGTACGAGCTGGATCCGGCACCACCCGCGGAGCAACACGCTTGCGCGAACCACACTGCACCGGAAGGCATCGCCGCGGCGAGGTCGTCGACAGGGGTCGCCGTGTGTGCGGTGTCGACCGGCGTACCGAGCGTTGCGCGCAGCAGTTCCGGGTTGCTCGTGGGTGTCGCTCCATGGCTGGAGGTGACCACCAGAGCAGGATTGCGCTCGAGCGACTCCAGCAGGTTGGTGGAGGTCGCGGCGTCGTCCGTGAGATGTCTTCTGCCGTCGAGGGTGCCGTCGAACGCCTTGTCCAGCGGTGCTGTGACGGCGGCGCGCATCAGGCGGGTGATGTCCGTGGGGCCGTGGTCGACGGTCCACAACAGGGGCGCGGTGACATCCACGGCGGAGCCGGACCAGTCCCGGAGGAGTGCGTCCACGTACCTGTCGAGACGTTCGTCGCTGAACGGCAATCGTCCTACCGCGTGCCGTATCGACAGCGAATACTGCACCGACCAGGGGATGACCTCCGGCCCTCCGGCGACCAGGACGTAGCGGGGGAGGAAATTCCCCTGCGCTGCACCGAACTTGGTCAGACCCACGAGAAGGTCCTGGGGGTGACCGTCCGGCGTGTACCGACGCAAGTACCTGTCCTCGAGTTCGGGACTCCACCGCAGCAGTACGGTTCCCGGGCGTTCCTTCAGGATCCGCAGTACCCCGGAGGGCGCATCCTCACCTGTGGCCTTCGCGGTGCCGGACACGGCCGGATCGTCGAGCAGGAGAACGCCGTAGCCGACTGCGTGATGACGCCAGTTGCTCGGGTCCGCGGGTGCGTCGAACGCGAGGGGTTTCTGACTGTGCGGCAGTCCTCGGCGGGCGCCCCAGTTCACAGCCGTGTCGGCGAGCGGACCGGTCGCTGCGATGCTGCCGGTCCATGCGTCCATGGACACCTCGGCGGGAAGCGTCATTGCAGGGCCTCGAGTGTGCGTTCGAGCCGTCGTACGGTGGAGTTGACCTTGTCGAGCAGTTCTTCCGGTGCGTCGGACGCTTCCATCAAGTTGCGGAACTCCCGCCAGGTCGTCAATTCCTCCTTGGCCGTTACCAACTCGCCGATACGGGCTTCCGATGCCGCGGGTTCGGCGTGGTAGATCCGGAGTTGTTCCGCTTGGGCGTAGAGCACCGGATCCGACCACGTGCCCATCCCCTCGGGATCGGCACCGCTCAATACGCGACGCGGCACCGTGAGGGCAGTGACCCAGTCGATCGTGTGGACGCGGCCGTTCCCGCTGGAATTCAACGAATCGCGTATCACTCTCAACAGTTCGGGGTACAGCGCCGAGCAGAAGCTGTCGGCCTCGGAGATGTCGAGCAGGCGCCGCATTCCGATCACTGCCGGGATGTTGCGAGCGGTGAGATCCTGTGCGAGAGCGGGTCCTTCACCGACACCGGCACTCTCGCAGGCGACCAGCACGATCAACCAGGGGTTGCATGCCGCGAGCTCACGTACGAGATCCGAGGCGGTCAACGAGACGAGTCCCGTCTCTTCACCTCCCAGGAAATCCGCCGGTGTGGCGAGCAGCAGACTGTGCACACCGCCGACAGCCTTGCCGTGACACAGCACGTGAACGATATCGGGTCTGTGGGCGGCTATCTGCCGGGCGACGGTGGTGCCGGCGGTGGTCATCTCTTCGCACGTGAAGGCCGGTTCGTGTACGTGCTCGGCCGCGTCGAGAACCGAGGGATCACCGGTGATCACGTGAACCGACAACCCGACGTTCCTTGCATCCGGACTCCGGAGCGCCTTCACGAGACTGTCGAGTTGTGGGACGCCGGAACGCCCGGCGGCCGAGAGCAGCGCGACCACCCGTAACGACGACGTGAAGGTGCGGTCGGAAAGGTTGATCCAGCGGTTGACGATTCGGCCCACGGGCCAGCGGTGGTCGAGTGCACAGAAACCGTGGGCAGCCGAGTACAACTCCTCCCACGGTAGTGCGTCGATCTCGGGGGTGCGTACACGTAGATAGAGGGGTCGGGGCGGCCCCTCCGCCGGCTGCGCGAGCGCCATCCGGAGCGCTTCGGCCACCGGCCGGTGCGATTCGAGCAGGGTCATCAGGGTCGCGCCGCGTTCTCTCGGGTTGTTGCTCAGCAGTCCGGGGAGTTCGACGGGATCGCATCTCCCGTCGTCGGGCACGTCGTTCGGCGACTGTTCCAACGTGACCACTGCGCCGTTCCCGACTTGCGACAGGCCCACGACGGTGCGCATCACTGCCTCCTCGAATACCGGGCGGTCAACTCTTCGATCTCGGACAGCGCTCTTTCGATTCCCTCTGCTCGGGCACGGTCGCGTGGGTTCGGCACGGCAAGGGATCTCGTGTTCACCGCTGCACGATTCCTCTCGACGAAGCGCAGTGCGGACGCCACCCACGCCGGTGCGGTGTCCTCCCGGTCGTACCGGCCCTGCACCTCGCGCGCTGCCGGGCTCGGAGACGAGATCGGCGTGCGGCCGGGACCCACCGTCGCGACATCGTCGGCGAGTGCCTGGGGGACGACGGGCCACGACAGTGGTTCGTGGTCCACGACCGTCTCCGGTGGGATGTAGCCGAACAGGGACCTGCTCGCGAACGGATTCCGGTGATCCCGTTCGTAACGGAGCGTTCGGGCGTCGGCGATGAAGGCGTGCGCGGCGACCAGTTCGGCGGCGTCGCGATCCCCCGTGAGCGAGCAGTACAGGGTCGGACCCGGGCGGGTGCGTCCGATGGTGTCGGCGAGCATGCGTACCGCGGCGTCGGAGTGCCTCGTCGGCGGGGAGCCGAGCGAGACGAGCGTCGCTCCCGTCATGTCGGCCAGCCGGATCACCTCCTCGGCGGGAGCGAACCTCCTGTCCGTGAATCCGGTTGCTGTGGGCCGAGGTCGGTAGGTGAGCATCGGGATCTCACCGTGGAAGGCGCCTTCGCCGACGATGTGGACCGCACGTACGGCCCGCCCGTGCAGGCCGTCGAGGGTCCAGTTGGTCCACACCAGATTGCGGTCGTCGATGGCGTCGACGGTGTCCTTCCCGTCGCCACCTCTCGCGGCGCTGCGCGCCTTCTTCCGACGCAGCCGCCGTTCGTGGGCCTCCAGATCGTGGGTCGGCATGTGCAAGCGGATGTTCGGGGCGGAAGCGAATCCGGGATCAGCGGCGAGGAGTTCGTATGTGCCGATGTCCACGAAGATGTCCACCTCGAACGGAGTGGACATCTGAACATCCATCTGGTGCAGAATGTCTCGAATGTGCCGAGCGCCCCAGCGTTGACCCGCAGGCGTATCGAGCAGGATCGCGATCGACCACCTGCGTCCGAGTTCGACGGCCACCGGAAGGCTGTTGGGGACACGGAGAACCGGCAGATGGATGCGGCTGCCGAGTTCCTCCCAGGGGACGACGCCGAGAAAGCCGTAGGGCGGACTCAGGCGCAACCACAGCGACGGCTCCATCCGCAATTCGTCGGTCAGCGTCGATTCGACCGCGCGGCGGAGCCCCGCCGCAACCCGGAGGCGTCGCGGTGGAACGCTGCCCATCCGGAGGCCGAAATCCTCGAGGGGATCCCGCCGGTCCCAGAACTGTCGCTCGTCTCCGTCCGGGAAGGCCGTCAAGGTGCTGCGGACGGCCGGGGTACGACCGGACAGATCCAACCGGACTCGCAGCACCGCGAGCTTCCATCGTTTGGTGAGCCGGACCGCCATCACCGGTCACCCCCTGTCGGGGCCAGGAGGTTGTGGAGAGCCCAGTAGGTGACCGGGTTACTGACGTCGCTGTGGCCGTTGATCGCCGGACGGTGTCCGATGGGGACGCTGCCGTCGACCGCGATCACCTCGGCAGGGCCGGCGAGATCGTAGCGACCGGCGCCGGCAGCGAGTGCCGGAGTCGTGACGCAGCGTCCGTCGAGTCCCTCGGGTCCGTAACCGCCCAGCGCGCCGTACAACCAGGCATCACCGAGGGCTGCGACCCGCGGTTCACCGAGCGAACTGCCCCGAACCGCGAGGTGGAAGAACGTGTGCAGGGGTTGGTCGAACGACGAGAACGTCGTGAGAATCGGGTACTCGACTCGGGCCGTCACCGGGCGATAGCCACCTTCGACGCCCGTGACCGCTACTTTCGACGCGAAACACCACCGGTTGACGGCGGGCTGGAGCAGCAGCATCGACCGGGCCGGCCGCGGCGGTTCGGCGCTCGCGACCGCCGACAGCACGACACGAGCACCGAACGAATGTCCGACGAGATGCAGTCGAGTGGTCGAGTTCCCGGCGAGCACCGCGCGGATCAGGGGCCCGACGCCTTCGGCGCCTACCACCCCGGCGCGAGCCTTCATCTTCCATACGGTGGCCGTACGCAGCAGGTTCCGCGGGTCGAGGTCGCTCGCACCCGCTGCCCGGGGCGACGTGCCGCCGGTGGCGGCGCCCCCGACCGTGCCGATGTCGTCTTCGTCGACGGGCCCCGTCCACGGTGCGGTGGCGGAATCCAGCGACCGCCACACCTCGAGGAGCGACTCCACGTCGGGCGGCTCCGAGCCCGTATCCGGGTCTGCCTCCCGCGCGAGTTCGGCACTCACGATCTCCACAGCCCGTCGGGCATCCCGATCGGCCAGCCCCGTCTGTCCGTCCACGAGTTCGACCAGAGTGGCCACGTCGGAGGAGTCGAGAGAATCGGTGACGAAGGACAACATCTCCTCCTGCCGGCGAGCCGATTCGTCGGACCCGGACGCCGCAATGTCCGGTCCGGATTCCCACGGCATCACGAAGCTCGTCGACGGCCAGATGATCCCGAGAAGCACGGGTCGATAGTTCGGTGGCAGAGGCAGGCCGAGGTCCCTCCGCTGAGCGATGAAACCTCCGATGAAGTCCCTGTATGCGCCGAGGGCTCGGGCGTAGATGTTGTTCCAGCCGTGCGAGAAGCAGATGACATCCGTGGCTTCCCGGGCCGCTGCGAGGAACATCTCCGCCGTTCGCGGACTGATGAGTCTGCCGTTCTTGTCGAACCTCAGCAGGTACAGATCAGCGGTGAGGTCTGCTGTGATGTCGAAACTGTCGACCGGACCGATCATGGTCGTCCCTCCGTCCGGCATGGATACGGTGGTGTGGGTAGCGCCTGGACAGACCAGCGGGTCTTGTCATCTCAGTGTGCTCCTGGATTCATCTCCGGTGAAGAGCCCTTCTGTATGTACCTCCCGGGTCGCCACTCCACTGTCACCCCGGGGCGGATGAGATTCACGAGTAGTGCACTACTCGAACGCCGAGCGTCCCCCTCGGCAGGACCGGAGGTGATCATTCTCGTCCGGTACCCGCTCGGGAACACTCACGACCCGGTTAGTCTCTGGACGTGCGCGTCGCTGTGGTTGCCACCACACTGTTGTTCCTGCTCGCGGCCTGTGCGCAGGACACCTCGTCGCGCCCCTCGCCTCCGGAGGACCTTCCGGTGGTCCGCGCGGATGGCGACCGGCTCGTTCTCGACGACCGCCCGTGGTGGCCGGCCGGGCTCAACGCCTACCAGCTGGGTACGCGCTGGGAGGTCAATCAGGGATGCGGCGCCGAGGTGGATCTCGACGAGTTCTTCGGCGCACTGGCGCCCCGATCCGTGGTGCGGTTCGACGCCTTCCAGTCCCACGCCGTGCACCGGATCGGCGGCACACTCGACTTCTCCGCGCTCGACGCCGTCTTCGACGCCGCCGAACGGCACCGGGTGTACGTGATCCCGGTTCTCGCGCCGCAGGACAGTGATTGCGACGCGGGCGGGTACAAGCAGGCCGGCTGGTACGACGCCGGTTGGCGCGACCCGCTGCCCGGTCATGTGCTCGCCTACGACGACTGGGTCGCGACGGCCGTCGAGCGGTGGGGGTCGTCGCCCTCGGTGGCGATGTGGGAGTTGATCGGCGAACCGGAGACCGCGACCTGCACCGACGACGAGTGCGCCCTCGAACGACGCGAGTGCTTTCCCGGCGGTGCACGACTGCTCCGCAACTGGATCGACGAGGCGGCAACGATCGTCCGCGAACACGACCCCGACCGGCTCATCACGGTCGGCACCATCGGAGGTGACCAGTGCGGTTCGGCCGGAGACGATTTCGGGGCCGTGACGGACGCGGCGCAGCTCGACGTCGTGCAGTACCACGACTACGACGACGCGCAGTTCCTCGAGCAGCGACTCGCCGGGTTGTCGAAGCCGATGCTCGTCGCCGAACTCGGTGTCCGGGCCGGCTCGTGCCTCGACACGAGCGACCGTGCCGAGATCGTCGACCGTACGCTCACGCGGTACCGCGAACTCGGCGCCGACGGTGCGCTGATGTGGTCGTTCGTCCCCGACCCACGGCAGGACGAGTGCACCTACGACATCGGCCCGGACGACCCGGTCCACTACGTCCTACGCCGCCACCATCGCTCAGGGTGAAGCACGGTCGAGTACCCGGAAAAGCCTCCAATCGGGTTGGTCGGCACCGTCGTTGGGAATCTCGAGTTCGAGCACCGCGATGTCGCTGCCGGTCTCGTAGATCGTGGGATAACGACGGTTGACGGCATCCGACACACCGCGTCCCTCGTTCGGGACCGCGAGTATGTACTCGACTCCGAACTCGGCGGGTCGGTTGAGCAGTGTGGTGAAGTCGCCGTCCGACGGAATGACGAACGTGTCGGGTCGCTCGGTGGCCGAAAAGATCGCGAAGCCGTAGACGGTGTCCATCAGCACCGAGCCGGGTGGCAGGTCCATCGCGTCGAGGTAGTCGGCGATGCGCCGTTCGGTGGAGAACGCCGTGATCACCCGTCGCTGTTGCTCACGCACGTCGGACGGGTCGCCGTCGTCCGGGAACAGGACCGTGCGCAGCGCGTGCTGTTCCTGCGACAGGGTGGGGGAGAGCATGGCGACGAACGTGACGGGCAGACTGCACACCAGCAGGATCGCACCCAACGGGGCCGCGCCGCTGTTGTCCTCGGCTCTCGGAACGGTGTGCGGGCCGGGCCGTCGCGCCGCGAACCGCCCGCGTCGCGGCGCCAGCTGCACGACCCACACGGCGAGCAACGGGATCGCGCAGATGTAGAAACGCAGGAACGGAAAGGTCATTCCGCGCGCGTACGACAGTGCCGCGAAGCCCAGGACCGCCCCGAAGACCACGAACGGTACGAGCGGTTCGAGATCGCGTCGTCGCCACGCGAGCACCGCCACGATCGGAATCGACAGGGGGAGGGCGGGTCCGAGCACCACGATCTCGGAAATCGAGAACGCGATCGCTTCCAGGCCCCCGGACGACCCGCCACCGCTCTGTTCGAGGATGGCGGCGTTGCCGTAGGTGGAGGTGAACTGGGCGAGTGCTTCTCCGGTCACGAGCCAGCTCGTGGCGACGAAGGCGACGAAGGCGAGTGCGAGAGGAGCGGCGACGAGGATCGCGTCCATGAGCGCCGGATGCCAGCCCGAACCGGGGGCGTATCTGCGGGAGCGATACCGCACGAGCAGTGCGACGAACACCGTCACCGCCGCACCGACGGCCAGGGCGTCGTAGCGAGCGAGATACGCGACGGCCAGGGCGATACCCGCCAGGGCGAGGTCGTGGATGTCGTCGGTGCTGCACCACCGGATGAGCCGGCGTGCGGCCCAGCACAACGCGAACAGGAACGGCGCCTCGCTCATCCCGTTCGCGCCGTAGTAGACGATCATCGGATTCAGCGCGAACACCGCCGTCACCGTCCACACGAACCACGGGGCACATCCACGATCGCACGCGATCTTGTGGATCTGTACCGCTGCGCCGGCCATGAACGGCGCCGACATGAGCACCGCCGTCACCGAATAGGCCGTCAGTCCGGGAAACCACGCCGACAGGCCGGCGAGAGGCACCTGGACGAGTGCGGTGAGCGGCGTGAACACGAATCCGATGGCGGCGAGATGCGGGTCGCGGCTCAGCAGCACCGTCCGCGCAGCGCTCACACGACTCAGCGAATCCCCTTGGTAGTACTGCACGTCGAGCGCGAGCCACAGACCCGCCGCCAGATAGATCAGGCACGAGGTCCAGAACACCCATCGGCTGCGGGCCTTCACGACGACAACCCGTGGAAGGTCTTCTCCCAGTAGGAGGGGTTACGGATGAGCTGATAGGTGCCTTTGATCGCTGCGATGGACATGAGCACCCAGTACAGCGGGACGGTCAGGCACGGCCACCACAGGTTCGCGTGCCCGGTCTCGCGACACGCGACGAAGTTCATGTACATCACGGCAACGTTGCCGAACACGAGCGAGATCAAGGCGGGGAAGTAGGCGTACCACGGAAAGATCTCCTCGATGAGATCCGCTTGTCCGAGCAGCCACGACAGCGTCGTCATCCAGAACACCATGTTCAGGCACGCGATGATCGGTGTGCCCGCCAGCAGGGTCGTGAACCGCAGCATCCCGACGGTGCCGATGACCCGCCACAGTCGGACGGGACGGCGCATGTGGACCAGCCAGGTCTGCAGATAGCCCTTGTACCACCGGGACCGCTGCCGCACCCAGTTGATCGGATCGCTGTTCGCCTCCTCCAGTGTGGTGGAGTCGAGAACTGCAGTGGAGTAGCCGGATTCGGCGATCCGGACGCCGAGATCGGCATCCTCGGTGACGTTGTACGGATCCCACGCACCGATCTCGTCGAACACCGATCGGCGGATGTGGTTCGACGTCCCGCCGAGCGGAATCGGCGAGTGCGACTTCATCAGGCCGGGCAGGATGAAGTTGAACCACAGCGCGTAGTCGGCGGTGAACCAGCCGGTCAGCAGATTCTGGGTTCCGTTGTGGAAGGCAAGTTTCGCCTGCACGCACGCCACGTCGTCGCCGAGACGGTCGAAGACTGCGACCACTCGGCGCAGCTGCAGAGGTTCGGGGAGGTCCTCGGCGTCGAAGATCGTCACGATCTCGCCGGTCGTGAAGTGCAATCCGTAATTGCACGCCTTCGGTTTCGTGCGCGGGTCGGCGGCCGGAACGAGCAGGATCTCGACGCTCTCGCCGAGTCCGGCCTTCTCCGCGGCGTCGATCGTGACGGTGTCGTCCTCCTCGAGCAGCAACAGCACCTGGAGCTTGTCGGCCGGATAGTCGAGCGCGGCCATGGCGGCGAGCAGGTCGCCGACCACCTCGGGTTCGTTGTAGGCGGGGACGAGCACCGTGTACGGCGGGAGCCGGTCGTCGGGGAGGGCGCGCGCTTCCTCGTCGTCGACGATGAACTGGGCGTCGCGTGCCATGCCGCGGGTGAAGAGCAACAGCCGGTCGGCGAGGGTCGCGATGTACCCGAAGGTGCACAGCACGGTGAAGACGATCAGGGTAGGTTTCGTCGCCACGACGAGCGAGGCCGCGAAGGCCGCGGCGAGGGCGAATCCGAGATACTTCTGCCACGGCACGAATGCGACCGACGCCGACGAGACGGGGCTGCGTTCGCGGAGTCCGTGTACGGCCTCGTGCAGCGCCGCCTTCCGGTAGGCGTCGAACTCGGCGGTGTCTTCGACCGGAACATCGTGTCCGGAGCCGACGTTCACGCGCCCTGCCATTGCGCCTCCACGAGTTCGCGACCCACTTCGATCAACATGGAACGATCCTTGTACTCGGGCTCGTTGTCCTCGACGGTACCGTTGCCGCGCAACAACACTCGCATCAGGGTGCGCGCGTTGGCGACGGTGTTCGGTTCGGGTTGCGGGAACGGCGCATCGAGTTCGTGGTTGTCCACCGTCAGCAGGCTCACCCGCTGGGCGACGGTGTCGCTGCGGGTCCAGACGAAGCTGAGCAGGCTCCACGTCAGGAGCAGTGTGTCGTCGACGACGGTGAAGTACTCGGCGGTCACGCCGCGACCCAGATCGACGTATTCCTTCGGGCTCACCCGTGATTTACCCAGTGCGTACATCGATTCGGTGGGGTACACGGCGAACGAACCGACACGACGCACCTGCAGGGTCTGCACTGCGACGGTGCGGGGACGCAGCAGTCGATCCCACTCCGGGTTCGGTTCCTCCGCTCGGAGCATCTGCCGGCGCAGCACCGATCCCTGGCGGAAATAGGCTCGGGGCCAGTCGTAGTCGACGGACGACAACTGCACCCATCCGGGGGGAACGATCTGGGTGGCGGTGCCCGAATAGGGCGGGCCGGCCGAGACGGGTGTCAGACGTTGGTCGGGGAGTGGCAGGAGCGCGGCGAGCAGTGCGGCCACCGCTATGCACATCGCTCCGCGCACGGCCTGGGGAATCGACACCGGGTTCGCCGGCAGTGTGCGGGGGGCGAGTCCGCGGAACGTCCACAGGTAGGCCCCGGATCCCACGACCACCGTGGCGATCAGGGCCGGAACGTACTGGTCCACGGCGATGGGTGCGTCCGGCCATCGTCGATCGATCACGACGAGCGCGATCAGTCCGGTCACGAATGTCGCGGAGCCGTAGAAGAATCCACGAGCCCGGTTGCGCCGCGTCGCCAGTCCGATCGCGGAGGCGGCGAGCACGAGGGTGACCGCACCGGCGACGAATTTCGTCCCGCCGAGCTCGATGAGCACGATGCGGTACACGATGGGCGAGCTGAGGAAGAGCATCATCCATGCTTCCCAGTACGCCGCGGTCACCCGCAGGCCGAACATCGCGACGCACGCGCCGCACACGAACACCCACGCGGCAAGCACGTCGAGATGCATCGCCTGATAGTTCGTCGGGTACCTCGGCATCAGCAGTCCCTTGATCGCGAGGGCGATCAGCAGCAACAGGACGGACGTGATGATGTCGGTCTGCCGGTCGTGGATGGGTAGTTCGTTCCGGCGCCGACGCGTGACACCGATCGCGACCACCGCGACGAGCGGCGGCACGATCAGGACGTAGCCGCCCGTGGTGCCCGCGCGCATCTCGTCGATCAACTGCAGCCACGTGGAGTGGAAACCGATCAGGGTTGCGGCGACGATCACGATCCACCGATTGGTGGTGTGCAGCATCGCGTTCGTGAAGAACCGTTCGGTGAACGGCGGTTGCTCGACTGTCGTGGTCATAGCGTTCACCGCGACTGCGGACGGCGCCGGCGGGAGATCGCCCACACCGCGGCGCCTACCGCACCGACGACGAGCAGGACGACACCCGCAACGACCACCGCGGTCACCGTGCTGTTCGTTCCCGACGACGCCGCGTCGACGTCGTGGTCCTGGGTCTGTGGATCGATGAGCGTGATCGGATCACGGTCGGGTGCGGTGAACAGCACGCTGCCGTCGAGCTCGAACCAGCGGCCGGGCTCGGCGGAGAGCCAGTCGATCGTCCGATCGAGTTCCTCGGGGACGTCGGTGGAGGTGGCGACCAGCACGGTGCGTCCGTCGTCGCGCACGACCTGCAGAGAGGCGAAGTCCACCTCGGTGCCGAAGGTGAGGCTGGTGCTCTCGCCGTCGGCATTGCGGACCTCGAACCGGCGGTCCTCGGTGCGGACGAGCGGCAACTCCGACTGCAGTCGTTCGGGGAGGACGCCGTTCGCCGCCACGACCAGCGCGGGCGCCGACGAGCTGAGCGCGTCGTCGATCGACACCCAGGTCGGATCCAGCGGGCGCGTGGTGAGCGACTGGAGCCCGGCGACGAGTTCGACGGCACGTCCGACGTCGACGAGTGTGCGACCCGCGGTGGCGACGTTCAACTGTGGCATCAGCGTCTGGGGCAACGACGGAAAACCGACGGGAACGGGCGGGTCGGCGATGGTGCTCGACACGCGGCTGTTGCCGTCGATGCGGAGTGTGACGGGCTGCTGGAGACCGCACTGCTGCTGGGAACCGGTCGTGCGGAGCGCGACGGTGATGTCGGTGAGACGCCCGAGGGAAGAGTTCGGCACCGTGACCACGCGGTCGATGACACCGCTCGCATCGGCTGCCCACGCGTCGAGCTGGACGTCACCGGCCGAGACGGTGATCAGCCCACCCTGGGCGGCGGGGAGCGGGGTGTAGGAACCCTTCAGATCGATGGCGACATCCCGGACGGGCCGGCCGAACTCGGCCTGGTCGAGGAACAGGTGCACGTCGGCGATGCCGAGGCCGCTCGTCTCGAGGTCGGACACTCGCAGGTCGTACAAGGTGGTCGAGTCCGGAGCAAGGATGGGCGGGACGTCGAAGGCGCCGACGGCGACGTCGGAACCGACGGCGAGACCGGACAGGATGCTGTTCACCAGGTGTCCCTGGTCGAGGAGAGTGTCCGCGTCGCCTCGGACGTACAGGGCGGGAGGGCCGTCGGGAACGGCGCCGAGCTCCACACCCGTGTCCTCGCCTTCGCGGACGACGATCTGGCGGACGAAAGGACTGTCGGCGGCCGGGGGAATGCCGTTCGGCGGCAGTTCACGCACGTCCACCGGCACCTGACGTCCCGAATAGCGCGCGATCACGTCGGCGGCGAGATCCAGGGTGACGGTCGACTCGGCGTCCGTCGGTCCTTCCGTCAGATACAGCTCGAGACGTTCGAGGACGGGAGGTAGAAAGTCGGCGACCACGGACGGGAGCGTGGGGGTACCTGCGTACCGCACCACACCGTCGCGCAACCGCACCGAACCGAGGGTCCAGTCGTCGGGGCAGATGTTGTCGACGGCGGTCAGGGACAGACCCAGCGAGATCACCGCGGCGTCGTTCTCCACCTTCGCGCCGGAGAGCGGAATCGACAGGGGCACGATGTCGCCACCGGCCGGAAGTTCCACCCGGGTGAGCAATCGTCCGTCCGAGGTGACGTCGATCCATCCGCGCGCGACATTCGTGGGCAGCTGAGCGGTGGTGTCCAGGAAAGCGGGGGTATTGCCGTCGGGGATCGGAACTGTGAGCGTGACGATATCGGAATTGCCACGGAATTCGATGTTCGGGCCGAGGCCGAGAGTGCGGGTCGGGAAAGTCACCTCGCCCGGACCGGTTGCTCCTGTCGGCTCGAGCTCCTGTGCTGCAGCGGTAATGGGGTTCGCGCACAGCGTCATCGAGACGGCAAGGGCCAGTATGAGACTGCGCCGGGAACGACGACCGGTTCGGGAGAATGTCACCCGAGCAGCGTATTGCGCCGGGTCACGAAGTTATTGCAGACGCGTCGAGAATTCGGTGTGACGTTGTGCTGTTGTAACAAAAGCAGGTGCAGACCCGATTTCGGTCGACGACCACAATTCGGACGAACGGGAGGACTCCGTGGCGGAACCGACGACGGATCGGACGGTTGCTGCGCAGTGAGTGGTTCGCTGTTGTTCGTCGGGCACACCGGTGAGTGTTCGGGTGCCGAGAAGGTGATGTTGACGCTCGTCGACGTCGCCCTCGCACAGGGTCGTCGGGTCGTCGTGGCGTGCCCCGGCGGACCGCTCGCCGAGGCGCTCCCGGCCGGATGCGTGCACGTCCGGCTGCCGCGGCTGGGCATGTGGGGTCAGACGGGACTCGGGCGGATCGTGGGCCTGGCAGGTCTTCCGGTGCGCTGGCTGACGGGAGCACTCCGACTCCGCCGTGTGCTCGCCGTCGAGCGACCCCGGGTGGTGTGCAATTCGCTGTTCGCGTTGCCGTCCCTGCGACTCGCCGTGGCGGGTACGTCCCATCGCACACATGCGAGGTGGCTTGTGCACGACACGCTGTCGTCGCGGAAGCAGCGCCTCGTCGCCCGGTGGGGCAGGGCGGCGGTGGCGGGTGCGGTCGCGGTCTCCCGCGCCTCGGCGATCCCGGTCCGTGAATGCGGGTATCCCGTGGTCGTCGCACCGCACGGCGTTCCGATCCCTCCGTCTCTGTCCCGTAGCGCGCCGCGTGCGGACTCGACGGCGCGGGTGGGCATCCTCGCATCGGTGACCGAATGGAAGGGGCATCGTGTCCTCCTGGACGCGGTCGCCCAGGTGCCCGATGTCCGGCTCGACGTGGCAGGCACGCCGTTCCCCGGCGACGAACCGTTCCTCGACGAGTTGCGGCGGCGCGCCGAGCAGCCCGATCTACGTGGACGGGTGTCGTTTTTGGGCCGGGTCGATCCGGCCGAGGTCTTCGCGGTCTGGGACGTGACGGTCTCGGCGAGCACCTCACCCGAGGCGGGGCCGCTGGTCGCGCTCGAGGCGATGGCGCACGGTGTGCCCGTCGTGGGCACCGATCACGGGGGCACCGCCGAGCATCTGGCCGACGGCGCGGGAATACTCGTGCCACCCGGTGATGCGAAGGCACTGGCAGAGGCGTTGCGGCTGCTGGTGACCGAACCCGGCCTGCGAAACGAACTCGTGATCACCGCGCGTCGCCGGGTGGAGGAACATCACGACATCGAGGTGACGCTTCCGGCCATGGTGGACGCGTTATGGGGGACCAGCGTCACATTGTGAGCCGTCCTCGAGTATTGCTTTTGCAACCATGTTGTGATCCCCGATGTTTGGTGTTGGCGGCGGATTCGCGCACACTGTGAGCCATGTGGGTGTGGATCGCATCGGCGCTGGCGGCGTGGCTGAGTCTCTCGGCTCTCGGCGCGCTCGCGGTCGGTCGGTTCCTGTTCGTCGCCGAAAGCGAGGAACAGCTCGTCGAGATGCAGCGGGAGCAGCGTGATTCTGCGAATCCTCCCGTGGCTTCCTGACACGCCGGACGATCGCCTGCGCGATACTCGCGAGTAACAGTTTCTCGTGTCTAGACTCTGCTTCGCGTCGTCCTCCTGTCCCCCCATGTGAGGACGGCCGCACGGGTCGGTTACCCCCCATCACCGATCCGTGCAGAAGCCCCGGCCGATCCACCACCACGATTGCCGGGGCTTCACCCATTTCTGCCGGAGATATCCTGTGGCTCATGACCGAGCAGACTCCCCGGGTTGCGATCACCTATTGCACACAGTGCCGATGGTTGCTGCGCGCCGGGTGGATGGCGCAGGAACTGCTGAACACTTTCGGTACCGCGCTCGGCGAGGTCGCCCTCGTTCCGGGAACGGGTGGAGTGTTCCGCATCGTCGTCGACGAGACGGTCGTGTGGGATCGTAAGGAAGACAAGGGTTTTCCCGAGATCGCCGTGCTCAAGCAGCGGGTGCGCGATCTCGTGGAGCCGGATCGTGATCTCGGGCACGTGGATCGGGCCGCCTCTGCCGACGACGCCCCTCGTCGCGACAGCACCGACGCCCCTCGTCGCGACAGCACCGACATCTCGCGGTAACGTTCCCGCATATGTGCCCGCGTTCTACGCGCGCGGGCACGGTCGACGGCGTGCCGCTCACGAAAGCGGTCGCCGACATCGAAATACGGGGAGGAAAATCGATGAATTCTGTTGCGAAGAAGGCTGCCGTCGCAGCGTCGGGTGCCGCACTGCTGGCACTGGCAGTGCCGGGAGTGTCGTCCGCTGCGGGTCCGAGCGTGTCGGCGAATGCGGAGAACGGCGCCATCGTCGTCGACTTCGATCTGAGCCGGGCGGACGTCGATCGCGGCGTCACCTGCGTCACCTACGTCCTGAAGCCGGGCACCGTCGACACGGCCGATCCGTCGGGCCGCATCGACGCGCAGCCCGCCGGCACGAGCTTCTCGGTGACCAACACCAGCACCTCGAGCGCGTTGTACATCAAGGACGGCGCACCCTCGCAGGCCGGCCCGGAGTCGATCACCGACGGCACCTACAACGTGTTCTGGGGCTGCCAGGACGCCTCGGGTACGCAGTACGAGAACATCTTCGACGCGTCCGGTCGTCCCTTCACCGGTGGCATTTCGGTGACGGTCGGCGGCGGGTCCGCACCGCAGGGTGAGGCGGCTCCGGCCCCGCAGGCGCAGCCGGCACCGCAGGGTCAGGCCGCACCGCAGGGCCAGGCCGCGCCCGAGGCCGGGAACGTGCCCGAGGCTCCCCAGGCGCAGCCGGAGCCGGTCGACCCCTTCCAGTTCGTGATCAAGTTCCTTCGCGACCTGATCGGCGCCTACCTCTGATCGGCGTCCCACCGGTCCACGAGTGACCCATCGGCGGCACCCCTGTGGGGTGCCGCCGATGCTTTTCGCACCGGCCCTGCAGATGTCGTCGCGTCCGCGCTGGCTGCCCGGTAGCCGACGGACCGTACGGGTCGGTAACATTTGCCCGATTCGTCGCGACACACTGGCAACGTGCCCCTCTCCGGGGCGGCAGCGAAAGGCCTGTGCATCGTGTCCGAACGAAGCATCCGCGACGCCGAACTGCGTCGTGAGCTCGGTGTTCCTCCCACTGTCGATCTCGTCGGGCATGCCCGTGACCTCGCTCGGGTGGCCGTGCCCGCCGCACTCGTCGCCGCGCTCGCCGCGGTCGCGGTGTTCTTCGTCCGCGACAGTGGTCCCGGGGTGTACGAATCGTCGCTCGTCGCGGAGATCCGTTCGTCCTCCACGGTGTCCGGCTCCGACGCGACGCTCGGGCAGCTCATCGCCCCGTATGTAGCGCTGTCGCAGGACTCGGCCGTCGTGGCTGCGATCGCGGCCGAGACGAACGAAGATCCGGTGAAGCTGCCGTCGAGGATCGACGTCGGGTACGGCTCGTCGCCCACACTGCTCACCGTGACGGCCCGCGACGATTCGCAGGCCGACGCCGACCGGCTCGCACAGACGGTCGTCACGCAGCTCGACCGCACACAGACCGAGCGCAATCGTGCCGCCCTCGACGCGCGTATCGCCGAACTCGATGGCGTCGTCGCCGGACTGCGCGCCGATCTCGCCGCAAGTGTCGCGTCCGGTGAGGAGGGCGCAGGCGACCCGGTGGTACAGGCCGAACTCGACGCACGCCTCGAACAGCTCCGCCAGGCACGTTCGGGCACGAGCCTGGAATACCTGCAGGTGCTGTCGATGCCCGCGGGCACGGGGACGAAGGTGTCCCCGCAGCCGCGTGCCGAAGCCGCAGTCGCCTTCCTCGCAGTGTTCGTCCTCGTGGCCGAGTTGCTGGTCGCGTTGAACGGGCGCTTCGGCGCGACGAACAGTGCGGCATGGGCCCGTCGGGTCGCGCGTCGCTACCGGACGGCGGTGCAGGTGGAGACGAACGACCGGACGACGCTACCGCTCGACACGATCGTCGTGCTGCAGCAGCGCGCATCGCTCGGCGACCGCATCCTGCTCCTGAGCGGAGACGGAGTGGACATCGACATCGACGCTTTCGGCGACGCCGGCGACCGGATCGTGTGGTGCGGGATCGGCGAACAGTGGTGGACCCGGGCGCACACGGAGGGTCTCGCGCTCGCCGTGATCGTGCTGCAGGCCGAGGCCGAGGGGCGTGCGGAGGCAGAGGACACGCTGCGTGCCCTGGCCGAGATCGAGGTGCCCACGCGTCTCGTCGTGCTCGGTGCCGGACGCGAGTTGGTGCCCGTGCTCCCGACCCGCCGTCGCGAACCGGCCGCGGAGGCCGCTTCCGGCAGCCCTGCGCCCGTACCGCCGGCGCGTCCCGCTCCCGACGACCGCTATCGGGCGCAGCAACCGGTGTCGTCGCAACCCGAGTCGCTGTTCGTGCCACCGGAGGACCCGGCCTACCAGCAGTACCGCTACGACGAGGGATACGGCTACGGATATCGGGAGCAGCACGCTCACGGGGAGCAACACGGCTACGACGAGCGCCAGGAGGCGTCGCCGCGCTACTGATCCGGTTTCCGCCCGAGTTGAAGCTCTGCGCCGACACGCTATAGTGATGACGGTCACTCCAGGGGATGGGTGTGGCCTGCGCAGCCGAGCACATCGGCGACACGACGAGGGAAACAATTTGTCTATCTGCATTGCCGGCACCCCGCAGCACAACACCGCGACGCCGGGAAGCACCGAATGGATCAAGGCTCATCTCGCCCGCATGGACGACGGCGCGAACTCTGTACCGTCCACCGAGGACGTTGCCGCCGAGAGCGTCGTCGACGCGCGTCGTTAGGCTCCGGGTCGAGGACTGCGACGAGGATCGGCCGGGTACACGTGCCGTGAGCCGAGCGAGGGAGGGAGCGAGACATGAGGGAGTTGTTCAAGGGACAGCTCGACGACCTGGTCGGACGACTCGGTGAGCTCGCAGCGGTCGCCGGTGAGGGCCTCGAACTGGCCACCCGCGCGTTGTTCGACACCGATCTCGACGCGGCTCAGGCCGCTCTGGATCTCGATGCGCGGATCGCCGAACTCGACACCGATTGCTCCGAGCGAGCGGTGCGGATCCTCGCGCTACAGGGTCCCGTGGCCGCCGACCTGCGGTTGGTGTTCTCCGCAGTCCGCATCACGAGCGATCTCACCCGGATGGGCGAACTGAGCCTGCACATCGCGCGGGTCGTGCGGCGTCGTCATCCCGAGTCGCTCGTGTCCGATCTCCTGCGGGACGATCTTCGCCGGATGGCCGAACTCGCGGCGCAGATCGTCGCGATCCTGCGCGACGCGTTCACCGACTTCGACCTCGACACGATCAAGGGCACGCACACCATCGAAACCGAACTCGATGCGGTGCATTCGCGACTGCTGTCTCTGCTCGAGAGCCCCGAATGGGACGGCGACATCCGGACCGCGGTCGACACCGCGCTCCTCGCGCGTTTCTACGGGCGTTTCGGCGACCAGGCTGTCGACGTGGCGGATCGGTTGATCTTCTTCGTCACGGGCCAGCGACCGGCCGCCTGACTTCGGCGCGCGGCGCGTGGCGAACCGTGCGATTCTTCTGCCATGACCAGCGACGAGCGCCTCTCGGTCGACGGTCCTGGGGTGCCCGGGTTCGACGACCTCGACTTCGACGCCCTGTCGGCGCGGTCCGGTGCCAAGTGGGCACGGGCGGCCGCCGACGGGCTGGCCCCCGCGTGGGTCGCCGACATGGATTTCCCGGTCGCACCGCCGATCGCGCGTGCGCTGCACGACCTGGTCGACCGTAGCGACCTCGGCTATCCCGACTGGTTCCACGGCACACCGCTGCGCGAGGAGTTCGCGCAGCGCATGCGCACGCGCTACGGCTGGGAACCCGATCCCGGTGCGGTCCGCGAGCAGACGGATCTCATCCAGGCATTGCAACTCGTGCTGCATCTGAGCACCACACGCGGGGATGCGGTAGCGATCCAGACACCGAACTACCCGCCGTTCCTGGCGTCACTGCGACGGATGGGTCTGCAGCAGATCGACTTTCCGTTCGTCGACCGAGGCGACGGGTGGGTGCTCGACTTCGATGCGTTCGAGCAGTCGGTGGCGCGGCGTCGTCCGCGGGTGCTGGTGCTCGTCAACCCGCACAACCCCACCGGGCGGGTGCACACCCGTGAGGAACTCGAGCGGATCGCCGACCTCGCCGACCGATTCGACATGCTCGTCGTCAGCGACGAGATCCACGCGGAGCTGGTCTACGAACCGCACCGGCACATCCCGTTCGCCTCGCTCGGACCGCAGGTCGCTGCGCGGACAGTCACCCTCACGTCGGCGAGCAAGGCGTTCAATCTCGCGGGTCTGCGGTGCGCGGTGGTGCACTACGGATCCGGGACCCTGTTGAGACGGCGCGACGCGGAACCCTTCGACCTGTACGGGACCGTGTCGGTTCCGGGGGTGGTCGCCACGCTCGCGGCGTGGCGCGAGGGCGACGCGTGGCAGCGCGATCTGCTGCACGTACTCGACCGGAATCGTCGGCGAGTGGACGACGTTCTGCGCGAACGAATCCCGGAGCTGCGGCATCATCTGCCGCAGGGTACCTACCTGACCTGGTTGAACACCGGTCCGCTCGGCATCGATGATCCGGTGTCGACCGTGCGCGATCGGGGCCGTGTTCTCGCCGACGGTGGGGTGCGGTTCGGCTCGGGAGCACGGAACTTCCTGCGCATCAATTTCGCGACGTCGGGTCCGATCCTCGATCGGATCCTCGATGGCGTCACCGACGCGTTCGGCTCCTGACCGTCACCACACCGCGTCGGCCGGAGACGGGTTCACGGCGCCGAGCGAGTCGCTGACGGCCGCGCACGCCGAGGCGGCCGAAGCGACTACGGCGCGTGAGGGTTTGGCCGAGAAGTTCTGGTAGAGCACCCCGAAGTTCTGTTCGACGTCGGCGCGGTTCGTCCCGCGGTCGCGCATCGAGTAGACGAACACCTTCTGCACCCATCCGAGCCGACGCGCCTCCGCGATGCCGTCGGCGATGATGTCCGCCTGCCGTTGGGCGCTCACCGCATTCGAGGCGGTGCCGGTCGGAGCGCCGAACTCGGTGGCCCACACCGGTGTGGCCCCGTCGCCGTACTGCACCATGGTGTCGCGCATCAGACGCATGCGGTAGAAGGTGTTCCAGCTCTGCGTGCTTGCGTCCGACGGCAGCGCCGGATAGCTGTAGGGGTGGACGGACAGGATGTCGAAGTACTGGTGCGCCCCGCGCGCGTAGAGCTGCTGCACGTAGGTCACGGGGGAGATGTCGGAGCCGTTGTCCACCGCCGGAGCGAGTCCGCCGTTGAGGATCCGGGCGCCCGGCTGCACGGACCTGACGGCCGGAGCTGCCGCGGCGAGCAGTTCGACGTACTTCCCGACATCGGGACGGGGACGGAAGAAGTTCGTCAGATTCGGTTCGTTCCAGATCTCCCAGTGCGTCACGCGAGTCGAGTAACGCTGGGCCGCCTGCCGGGCGAAGTCGGCGAATGTCGCAGGATCGGCGGGATATCCGTGGGTGTCGCCGCCACCGGCGACGCGCGCCCAGGCCGGCGTGTACGCGATGATGCCCACCACTTCGAGTCCGCGGCTGCGGGCGCGGTCCACCACGCGGTCCGGGACCGACCAGTTCTGTTGTCCGCGGTTCGGTTCGATCACCGACCAGTCGATGTCCACGCGTAGCCACCGGGCGCCGACCGCACGGATCGCGTCGAGTTCGCGGTCGAGTTCGGAGTCCGGCAGGTACATCAGCGGCGCACCGGCGGCGATGCCGATGTCGTCGCTCCCGCACGTCGTCGGTGGAGCCGGTTGTGTCGGTGGGGCGCACGCTGCGAGTGCTGCAAGGGAGCACGAGAGGGCTGTGGCCAGTACGGCGCGTGCGAGACGACCCATCGACTCTCCTGCTGATAGAACGGACAATTCCGGCATCGGTCGTAACGTCGCGCCTCCGACCTGCGATTCGTCCGGTGGAGCGAGCGGCAGACCGATGCCGCGGGTTCACTGTAACGAGGAGAGGACCGGAAGATGCGGGATTCGTGGACCGAAGGATCCGGTGCATGCGCACCGTGAATTTCGAGATCCACGACGAGGCATCGGCCACCCGGCTGTCCGAGGAATGGGACGACCTCGCACAGGAGCTGGGACAGCGTGTCGCGACACGGCCTTCGTATGCACTGGCGTGGAACCGGATGGGACGCGGACGAGCGGCGGTGTGTACCGTCCGGCGCGGTGGTCGACTCGTCGGCCTCGCACCCCTGCACGCCCGCACCCGCATGGGGGTCACCGCTCTACGCCTGCCCGCCCACGGCCTTGCCACGATAGGCACCTTCCTCGCGACCGACGAGGCGGCGCTCGCCGACCTGCTCGACGGCATCGCCGAGCGGAACATGGCGATGCAACTCGACCACGTCGATCTCGCCGACCCTCTCCTGAAAATGCTGCACGCGTCACCGCGGTGGAGCGTCGAGGTCGCCGGGACGGAACAGTGCCTGACGATCGATCTCGCCGTCGGTGCCGGCGCCGAGTCGCTGCGAGGTCGACGCACGTTGAAGACGCTGTCCCGGCTCGAACGTTCGCTGGAACGGGCAGGCACCCCGGCGTCCGTCGAAGTGGTGTGCGAGCCGGAACATCTCGCGCGGCGATGGCCCGACATCACCGCGGTTGCCGCGGCTGCCGACGAGAACAGCGGACGCGACAACTTCTGCGCGCCGCCGTTCACCTCCTTCACCAGACCACTGTTCGAGGCCGAAGCACGTGCCGGCAGGCTGCTCGTCGTGGGCTTACTCGTCGGTGGCCGATGGAGTGCCCACGAGATCATGTTCCGCACGGGAACGACGGCGGAGATGTGGATGGGCCGCTTTCATCCCGAGGTGCGCCGCCACCAGCCCGGCCAACTGCTGCATCGCCATCTCACCGACCGGCACGGAGAACTGGGCATCGACCGCTTCGACTACCTGCTCGGCACATCGGAATTCAAGTCGCAGTGGGCGAACGGAGGCTACGAGGTGGGTCGGATCGTCGCCGTTCCCACCTCGGGACCGCACCTCCGGTGGGCCCTCCGCATTGCAGACCTCGGAGCGGATCTCGTCCGTCCCCTGCGCCTGGCCGCGCGCGACGCCTTCACGTCGAACCGCTCGTGATCAGAGGCAACCGGGGGTGACCGCGGCCGTGCGCAGCACGTCCCAGGCGGGCTTGGGCGACCCGTCGTGCGCGAGGACCCCGAAGTTCTGCTCGCGATCGGACACCTCGGTGCCCAGGTCGAGGAGGCTGTAGACGAAGAGTTTGTCGACGAAACCCAGCGCGCGCTGTTCGGTGATCCCGTCGCGCAGGATGTCCGCTTGTTCCGTAGGTCCCACCGCGTCGGTGCCCGTACCGGTCGGCGCTCCGAACTCCGTTGCCCAGATGGGCTTGTCGGAGTCCCCTCGCTCGACCATGACGGTGCGCATCTCACGCATCCGGTAGAAGGCGTTCCACTCGGACGTGGAGGCATCCGACGGCAGTGCCGGGTAGCTGTAGGGATGCATGCCCACCACGTCGAAGGCCGACGACACGCCCTGGTCGTACAGTTCGGCGAGGAAGGTCGTCGGGGCGATGTCCGATCCGTTGTCGGTGCCGGGGGACAGGCCGCCGGTGATCACCACCGCCTCCGGGGCGACGTTGCGGATCGCGTCCGACGCCGCCACGAGCAGATCGGCGTACGCGCCGACATCGGGTTGCGGGGTGAAGAAGGCCGTCAGGTTCGGCTCGTTCCAGATCTCCCAGTGCGTGACGCTGTCGGAATAGCGATCGGCGACGTCGCCTGCGAAGCGCCCGAATTCGCCGGGGTCGGCGGGCATCCCGTGCGGGTCGCGGGGATCGGCCTCCGACGTCCGCGCCCAGCACGGAGTGTGGGTGAGCAGGCCCAGCACCTGCAGGTCGTGCGAGTCGGCTGCGGCGACGATCCGGTCGGTGCCGCTCCAGTCGAAACGACCGCGTGCGGGTTCGATGATCGACCAGTCCATGTCGAACCGGATCCAGCCGGCCCCGCTGTCGGCGACCGTCGACATGTACGCGTCGAGATCTGCGTCGTCGAGGGTGTCGAGACCGGCCCCGGTCGCGATGCCCAGACTGCCGTCTGTCAGATCGGTGCGGCAGTCGCGTGCTTCGGTGCTCTGCGTACACGACAGAGCGAACACACCGACGAGGGTGAGAACGGCGCGGAGCGGTATGGATCGCGACACGCGACGCGGCATCGACCGCGAAAGGGACACTGCAACCTCAACGGGACTTGACGAGACCGGCCAGGCCGAGCCCGTCGGTGATGGGAAGGACGTGGGTTCCGGCCAGAACACAGACAGCCGAGACGGCAGCGGTGACGGGCCAGGGAAGATCGTAGCGCTCCGCCAGGAGCGACATCCACACGGCCACCGCAACACCCAGCATCGCGATCGCCACGGTCTGGGCGAAGGGGAACAAACCCGCGATCCGCACGCTTCGGGCCACGACGATCCAGATCGCGACGAGCATCGCGGCCTCGGTGAGCACCGTCGCCACCGCCGCCCCGCCGAACGACATACGGGGAATGAGGACGAGGTTGGCGCCGATGTTCCCGGCCAGAGCGGCCAGCGCCACCCAGGGATACACGCGGTGACGACCGGTCGCGATGAGCACCATGAGACCGAGTTCGGTGAGCATCGACAGGGCACTGCCGAGCACCAGCATGCGCGAGGCGTCGGCGGCTTCGGCGAACCGCTCACCGTAGAGGAGCGACAGCACGCCGTCGGCGGAGGACCAGAATGCCGCCGTGGCGGCCGCGCCCAGCACCGCCAGGAGCATCGCCGCTTCGCGCGTGCGCTGCCGGAACTGGTCGCTCTGCGCTGGCCAGGTCGCGACCAGCAGTGTCGTCACCGGGCCCACGACGGTCGACGACACCATCGACAGCAGGTCGGCGAACTTGTACCCGACGGTGTAGAGGCCCACCGAGTCGAAGGTGTCCATCCGCCCGAGCATCAGCACGTCGATCTTCGACAGCAGGGTGAGCAGAGCGAAACCGATGCTGAGGGGGATCGCCTCGACGAGCATCTCCCGCCAGCGCCACAACTGGGCGCGCGCGGCGGGCAGGGGACCGGCCTTGCCCGCACGCACACCGCGCACGAGGATGCCCGCGCCGACGATCTCGTTGACCACGGCCGGTACGACGAGCACGAGCAACACCGGATTCCACAGCACCGCCGCGACGGTGGCGACCAGTTGGGCGAGTTGGCCGAAGGTCTCGGCAACCGCCACCGACGCCATCCGCAGGCGACTCTGATACATGACGGACAGAGCGTTGCTGGGGGTCGCGATCACCACGACGAGTCCTGCGACCACCGTTGCCCAGACCACATCGGACGAATATCCGAGCACCACGACGTACCCGACTGCCAGCGTGTATCCGAGCAGACCGAGCGCACCGCGCAACGCGATGAACGCCGTGGTGACGTACGAGACCTCCCATGGATTGCATTCGACGAGCTTGGCGAGCACCACGCGTCCCACGCCGAGATCGGTGACGACGGACAGCAACCCGAGCAGACCGAAGACGAAGGAGAACTTGCCGAAGTCCTCCGGTGCCAGCACCCGGGCAACGATCATCGAGCCGGCCCACCCCATCGACGCGACGGCCAGCCGGCTGCCGAGCATCACGACGGTGTTGCGTCGCGCCGCCTGCCCGTCGAGTTCGGGTGTCTGCGGTTCGTGAAGAGTGCCACCGGGGTCGTGCGCCGCGACGATCCGCTCCATCACGACGGTTTCGGCCATGCGATCGGCCAGCGAATGTCTACCCACGGGGCGGCCTTCTCAGATTCTCAGGCCCGTGGTGCGGTAGGCGTCGCGCGTGAGTTCGGCGGTGCGCGTCCACGTCGAAGCCGCGGCGACCTCGCGTCCGCGTGTGCGCAGCGCGTCCGCGGTGTCGGTGTCGTGGACGACCACGCGCAGCGCCGCGGTCCACGACGTCTCCGTGTGTTCGGTGACGAGCAGTGCTCCGTCGTCGACGACGTCGGGCAGAGCGCCGACGGCGCTCGTCACCACGGCCCCACCGCACGCCATCGCCTCGAGTGGCGGCAATCCGAAGCCTTCGTAGCGCGAGGCGTACGCGACGGCAGTCGCCGCGGCGTACAGGGCCGGAAGGTGTGCGGTGGGAACGTAACCGAGACCGATCGAACCGGCCGGCGCGTCGGGCCCGGTGGATCCGGCTCCTGCCAGCACCAGCGGGATATCGAGGATGCGGCACGCGGCGGCGACGAGCGCGACGTCCTTGCGGGGTTCGACCGTGCCGACCTGCAGGACGAACCGGCCGGGCAGCCGGTAGGCCCTGCGGATGTCCCGTGCCTCCTCGGCGGTGGGAGGTTGCGCCCATGGGGCGGGCGCCAAGGGCGTGACGACGGCCTCGCGCCCGCACAGCGCGTGCAGACGTTCGGCGGTGAAGTTCGAGACCGCGACGAGCACGTCGGCCCGCCTCATCGCGTCGCGCAACAGCACGCGCTCACCGGCAGCACGGTGTTTGCCGAACGCCCACGGGGTGTCGAAGACGGCGAGGTCGTGGAACGTCGAGACGGTGACGCCAGAACACAGGGCGGGCAGATCGACGTCGAGGCTGTGGAACAGGTCGACGCCGCGCACGGGCACCTTGGCATACAGCATCCGCCGCACCCCGTCGGCGACCGGCCGCACCTGTGGGGTCACGCGAGGAGGCAGCTCGCCCGTGGCGTCGCATTGCACGGTGGCCCGCAGCGCCGCCGCGGGGAGCAGGGGGTCGAGTGCGTTCAGCAGTTCGCGGACGTAGGTCTGGACTCCGCTGCCGGAGGGGCGGAGTGCGAGCGCCCCGAACCCGATGCGGTGAGCGAGCTTCGGTGAGGTGACCAGTGTTGGGTCAGTGCGCATCCGACAGTTCCTAACAGTAACCAGAAATAGACGTCGAGAGGGAAGATCTCGAGATAGGTCGCCACCGTGGAGGCGACCGCTGCCGCGACGATCGTGCCGCTGACCCCGAGTGCGAGGGCGGCGTCCTGCCCGCTCAGCACCCGAGACGCGCGCAGGGTCGAGACCGCGGCGCATACGAGCACCAGGACGAACAGCCACACGCCGAGCGGGCCGAGTTCCACGGCGAGCTTCATGTAGTAGTTGTCGGGCTGATAGGGCATGAACCCGAACTGCACGGCCGCCAGGTACGACAGCTCCGACAGCATCGGGTTGCTCTGGGCCACCGTGTCGGCTGCGGCCGAACCGGTCGCGCCGAGTCCCTGGCCGAGGGGGTGCACCCACAGCGACGACAGCGTCTGCGACCACCCGTCGCCACGCTCACCGAGACTCGACGAGGAGAACAGCGGCGCGAGAATCGAACTCGGTACGGCGAACAGGACGAGCGGTGCGAGCGCCGCGGCGGCGCCGAAGCCGAGGAAGAGAGGGCGGTAGCGGTGCACGGCCAGCCACAGCAGTGCGACGGCGACTCCGATGTAGCTGGCGCGCACGATCGTCACGCCCATGCCGAGCAGCATGACCGGCGTCGCGCACAGGAAGAGTCTGTTGCGGAGCCGATGCGGATCGGCGAAGGCGACGGAGCATCCCACGATGAGGCCGACCATCACGAACAGGCCGAAGGCGAAGGGTGTCGTGAATGTGCTGAAGCTGCGCAGGATTCCGCCGCTGATACGTAGGTGCTCGTCCCAGCGGTAGCCGAGTTCCGCGAGCCGTTCACCGCCGATAGCCTGCTGGGCGAGTCCGACGACAGCGGTGACGGCCGTGGTGCCCATGAGGATCGACACCAGATGGTCGCGGTCGCGGGCGTCGAACGGTGCGCGCCACAGGATCACCGGAATGACGAGATAGAAATAGGTGATCTTGATGGCGATGATGCCGGCCAGTCCCGAGACGAGCAGCGCCGACAGGACTCCCATCGCCACCCACGCGACCACGGCCGGCCACCACGGATACGACGGTGCGGGGAGTCGGCTTCGATACGGACCGACGACGGTCGCGGCGAGGGTGAGCAGCAGCAGGCCCTCCTTCCACGGCGACAGGGTTTCTCCGCCGGGAATGATCGCCAGCAGGCCGTGGAACGGAGTGAGCGCGGCGATCAGCAGCAACCCTCGCTGGGGGCGCCGCCGGAGCAGCACTCCCAGCACGAGTACCGCGGGTACGGCGAGCAGCAGGAGAGTCACGAGACACGCTCGTCGGCAACAGGAGCCGTTGTGCTGGTTCCGAATCGGGCCAGCACGGCGGAGATGATCGCCGTACGGAGGAACTCGCGGCCGTCCCGCTGCCGACCGGTGTGATCGCCGACATCGCTGGTGAGGATGTCGCCGGTGAAACCACGACGCCGTACCCGGCGAAGGCCTTCCTCACCCCGCTGGGACAGGAACCATCGATGGTCCTCGGCGGACAGCACGACCGTGGTCGACACGCCCGCGCGGCGCAATGCTTCGAGCCCCACCTCGGGAACCTGTGTCACGCCGAGCCTGCCGAGGAGCAACCACAACGGATACGGCAGATACTTCTGCGCCCACGGCTTGATGCGGGCCCGTAAGGACACTGTCTCCGGCTCCGCCGGTGCGCCGGCGGCCGGCACATCGGGCGCGTCGGGGCTGAGGTTGGCGCGCAGCGACTTCCGTCGGTGGGTGCACCACAGGATCACGTTCACGAGCACGGTGAGGTGCGCCGCGCCCCGGAGGGCGGCCCACGACGAGTACCACGCACCCGAGCACAACCCGATCGCGGCGAGATCCTGCGGGTCGATGCCGAGCGCGGCGACAGCGTCGAGGGCATCGCGGTCGGAGGCGTCGGAGTACAGCGGGGTGGGTGCCGACCCGTGCGCCGTGCCGGTGTCGCCCACCCCGGTCCGGTCGAACCGGACCGAGGAGATACCGTGCGCGGCGAACTCCCGTGCCAGCTCGACCCAGAGGCGGCTCGGGCCCAGTCGGTGTTCGTAGGCGGTCCCGAAGAACAGCACCGTAGGAGCGGGCGGGCGCGGGCCGTCGGCGTCCTCGGTGCCGACACCGTGCGTGCGCAACGCGAACATTCCCTTGGGGCCGAGATACTCGACGCTCTCGTGGATCGGGAGCCCGGTGCCGGTGGTCGCGACGACGGCGCGCTCCCGGGCGGGGAAGCGGACCTCGCGTGCGGTGCTCGATGCGACCGCCGCCGCGATCCAGTCGGCGATGCGGGTGAGGTGTTCGGTCGGGATGGCAGGGTGGAGCGTGCTGGGGGTGGTGAAGGACTCGTGGCCGTCGAGGGACAGTTCGTCACCGTCGAGCGCGGCGGCGAGCGCCGACACCGTCGCGGTCTCGCGCGCCACGGGCCGGGTCGCGAGCAGTGTGCGTGCGCCGGCCAGTGAGCAAGGGTCGATCCTCAGGGCACCGAGTGCGTCGGCGGCCTCGGGAGCGAGTACGCCACCGACGATCGAGACTCGGGGGTCGTCGGGATCATCGGCACCGAGGGCAAGGCGGTAGAGGGCGCGCTGCTCGCGTAACAGTGCTCGTCCCGAGACGATCGGATCCCACAGCACGGCGGCATCGACCGGTCCGCATCCCGGCAGAGCGGTTGCGGCGATCAGTGCGCCCGCGCGCAGTCCCGCGACGGTGACGTGTTCGACTCCGCTCGCGCGGGCCGTCGCCACGGCGGTGGCGACACTGCGGTGCCAGGCTGCGACCGCATCGGGTGAATCCTGGTCGCCCGCGGAGTCGCCGGTGCCTTCGTAGTCGAAACGCAATGCCGCGAGTCCGCGCTCGACGAGTTGTTCGGCGAGGGCTTTGACGCCCCGATAGGTGTCGAGGTGTTCCTTGCCGAGAGGTGGGCACAGCACCACCGCGCCGCGTGCGCGGCCGTCGGCGGGAAGGTGGACGTGGCCGAGGAGTGGGGACTCGGCGTCACCGAACCATGACGCGTGTCGCACATCCACTCCGTGACCTCCACTGTCGAAGGGGTGAAAGACGGGGTGATTTCTCGACCCGTTGTTCAACCCTGAATCTTCTTGCCGTTCGGACGTATTCGTATCGAGGGATCGCACCGGCCCGTTACCTTCCACCCTCGGCAGGGTCATAAAGTACCTTCCCTGTCGGTTCGAGGTCTTCGGAGGGATGGCTGTGCCCGGAATCTTGGTGCACGAATGGATCGCGCGCGACGGAGGTTCGGAGAAGGTTCTCGACGAGTTCGTCCGCACCTTTCCCGACGCCGACGTGCTGTGCCTGTGGGACGACGCCGATCGGTATCCGGAGCGGACGGTGCTCGAGAGCGGTCTGGCGCGTACGCCTCTGCGACGGAACAAGGCTCTGGCCCTGTCCGCCATGCCCTACATCTGGCGCCGGCGGCCCGGCGCGTACGACTTCGCCCTGGTCAGCTCGCATTGCTTCGCCCATCACGTCACCTTCCGGAGTGCTCCGAGCGGGTTCGAGAAGTTCGTCTACGTGCACACTCCGGCGCGCTATCTGTGGAATCCGGAGCTGGACGATCGCGGTGCCTCGCTCGCGGTGCGGTGCGCCGCGCCCCCGCTGCGGGCCCTGGATCGGCGCCGCGCACGGGAGGGTGCGCACTTCGCCGCGAACAGCGATTTCGTACGTCGCCGCATCGAACGCGCGTGGGATGTCGAGGCGCGCGTGATCTTCCCTCCCGTCGAGACGGCCCGCATCTCGTCGGTGCCCGACTGGCGTGACGAACTGTCCGCGGCCGAATCCGCTCTGCTGGAGCAGCTTCCCGGAACCTTCGTGCTGGGAGCATCGAGGTTCGTACCGTACAAGCGACTGGATTGGGTGCTCCGGGCCGCCGACCGCGCCGGTGTGCCCGCGGTGATCGCGGGATCCGGGCCGGAGGAGGGCCGGTTGCGACAACTCGCCGCCGAGGCGAAGGTGCCGGTCCACATCCTCGCGCGGCCGTCGGACGCGCTGCTCTATGCGCTCTACCAGCAGGCGCACGTCTACGTCTTCCCTGCGGTGGAGGATTTCGGAATCATGCCCGTCGAGGCGCGCGCCGCGGGGGCGAGCGTGATCGTCAATGCGCTCGGCGGCGCCGGCGAGACGGTCGTCGAGGGGGTCGACGGCCTGCGCTTCCACGAGGACACGGTGGAGGCCGTCGCCGAGTGCATCACGGCGATCGACGCCGTCCCGAAAGGGCGCGACGACGCCGTGACCGCGTTGTCCTCGGAGAACTTCCGGCAGCACATCCGCGATTGGATAGACGAGGAAATCGGACAAAGGTGATCTACCTCATACTACTTTCCAGTAGCAGACCTCTTGTCGTCGGTTCGTCCCTGTTGTACCTTTCTCCCCGGGTCGGGAGCCTGCTGGTGGGTTGATGGGGGATCGTCATGGCGCTGTGCCACCGACCGAGCTGCGCGCGCCGCCGCTCCGAAAATGTGTTCTTCTGCGAAGTAACCACGCGCACAAGCGATTCGAGTTCTTCGTAATAGTTCCGTTTCTGTAGGAAATCGCCAACGATTCTGTGATCCGTTCCACTGGAATGTAATTCGCGTTTCCTTCGATGAAACGGACATAATCACCAGATCGTTCATCGGGCTGTCGGGGCCACACTCCGGGTGGAGTAGGCAAGCAGGAGAAGCATGGGGATCGGACCCGAGGTGGCGCGGCGCAGTGCGCCGACCGACGACACCAGCGATGGCCGCACGAGCGACAGCCGCGGAAGTGTCCCGCGCAGGCATTGGCAGCGAACCTATCTGCGGTCGCTGGCGATCACCGACACCACGATCGTCATCGCGATCGTCGCCATCGTCGCCCTGGCGCAGGGGGCCGGGGCGATGACGGACGGACCGGTCTCCGGCGACACCTCGATGCCACGCGGACTCGGATCGTCGATCGTGGTGGCAGGTCTGTGGCTTGTGGTTCTCGCGCTCAACGGAACTCGGAAGAAGCCGATCGTGGGCAGCGGTGAGGAGGAGTACCGGCTCGTCACCAGAGCGACCCTGCAGGCCTTCGGTCTGCTCGCGATCGCCTCGTTCCTCGTCGACTCGTTCGCCACCGATCTCGACACCATCCGGATCTATCTGCTGCTGGCCCTGCCCGTCGGGCTCCTCGCACTCCCACTCGGACGCCGGTGGTGCCGTCGTGCGATCGAACGACGCCGGGTGCGGGGCGAGTTCCGGACCTCGGTGCTCGTCGTCGGCTCCGAACACGCGGTGGACGCGATGGTCGGATCGTTCGTCCGCGACACCTCGGCCGGCTACCGCGTCGTCGGCGTGTGCACCACCGGGTACACCGGGGAGAGCGACCGCACCATCACCGTCGCCGGGCAGGAGATCCCGGTGCTCGGGGCGGAGACCGACGTGATCAACGCCGTCAAGCTCTCCGGAGCGGACACGGTCGCCATCGCGGCCGGAACCCACTGGGGCAACGGCGACATCGGCGATCTCGCCTGGGAGCTCGAGCCCTACCGCGTCGATCTCGTGGTGGCTCCCGGCGTCACCGACATCGCCCTGCCGCGTCTGTCGATGCACCCCGTAGGTGGGTTGCCGTTCGTGCACGTCGAGGAGCCGCAGTACCGCGGATCGCACCGGCTCGCCAAGACGACCTTCGACCTCGTGTGTGCCGTCCTCGCCCTGACCGTGGCGGCGCCGGGCATGCTCGTGGTCGCCGCGCTGATCAAACTCCAGGACGGTGGTCCGGTCTTCTACCGGCAGGAGCGCGTCGGACTGGGCGGCACCGTCTTCCGCATGTGGAAGTTCCGGTCCATGGTCGTAGACGCCGATCGGATGGTCGATGCGGTCCGAACCCGGACGGGTCAGAACGACGCGACCTTCTACAAATCCTCCCGTGATCCGCGGATCACGCCCGTCGGACGGTTCATCCGCCGCACCAGCATCGACGAACTACCCCAGCTGTTCAACGTCCTCACCCGCGACATGAGTCTCGTCGGCCCGCGTCCGCTCGCGGTCGGTGAGGGGGAGAAGATCCCGGGCTTCGTCCCCCGCCGCATCCTGGTGCGTCCCGGTATGACGGGTCTGTGGCAGGTCTCCGGACGGTCCGATCTGTCCGAGGCCGACCGCATCCGACTCGACCTGTTCTATGTGGCGAACTGGTCGATGGTGCAGGACCTGCTCATCGTCGTGAAGACCGTGCGTGCGGTGCTGGCAAGCGACGGCGCGTACTGACCCCTCCCCGCCGCAGGGTTTCGTCGCCGAGGAGTGGGGAACCCTTCGAGCTCGTCCTGGAGTGTCGGCAGGAGGAGGAGAAGGTGAACACGTCCGTCCGAAGTTTCCATCCCGATCCCGACGACATCCCGCTCATCACCTCACTCGACCAGCTGGCCGATCTCGCGACGGATCCGCTGCTGTACCTGCGATATTCGAAAGGCCCGGCAGCGGACGCCGAGGACGGACCGAGTCGCGACCACGAAGCGAACGTGACCCTGCCGGGACTCTCGGTCACCACCCTCGCCCCCGAGCCGTGGTGGCGGCGCCCCGTCAAGGACTGGGTCGCCCGACGTATCTCCAAGTGCTCCGAGCTCGGCGAGGAAGACGGCCGGTTCGCGTGGATCCTCACAGGAAGGATGGTCGGCCGCGGTCCCGATCACGAACCGTTGCTCGTCGACGTCCGTCCCCACGCACGGCTGAGCACAGGCGTCCTGGACGAGGCCAGACGCTGGTACGACGAGCATTTCCACGTCGGCAGCGATTCCAGCAGGAGTGCGTGAGTATCGTTCGCGCAGAAGGCCGGCAGCCCACCCCGGCATGTCGCGGGGTGGGCTGCCGTCGCTGTCGTCAGACCAGATCGCGCGGTATGCGACGCTGCCAGTTCTGCGAATGGACCCGTCGATCACCGTGATCGTCGTCGAGTTCGAATGCATCGAGCTCGGCGTTGATCACGAACTCCTCAGGAGTGGAGGTGAGGATCGTGCGGGTGCGGACCTCGGTGCGCCAGTCGTCCCGTTCGTAGCGGCGCAGGGTGCGTGTCTCGCCGCGCACCGAATTCGGATCGTTGCCTCCGAAACTGAACCATTCCTGGGTGCGGCGCCGGATGACGGTACCGGTCTCGTCGATCCGGAACGACCCCTGGTCGTCGAGGATGTCGAGGGTCGACACGCCGGTCGCGAGGTCGCGGGTCGTCCGCCAGTGGTGTTCACCCGGCTGCAGGAGCGTGATCCCGAGTTCCGGAGCCGCCTCCGGCTCCCCGAACTCGCGCAGATGTGCGTCCTCCGGTCGCGGTGGCCGCACCGGCAGATGCAGATGTCCGCCGGTGTACACCGTCACCTCGGCGGGTGTCGGCGACGGCCACGCCAGGGGGAAGTAGGAGGTGGACAGCGACAACCGCAGGCGGTGCCCGGCCGGGAACACATGGGCCGTCCCGTTGAGCTCGATCCGGATGCGATAACGCCGTCCCGGTTCGAGGGCTTCCGGCTTCTCGCTGCTGTCCCGGTGAGTGAGGTTCAGCAACCCGTAGGTCACCCGGGTCGCCTCACCGTTCGGCGCGACGTCGGACAACCGCGCAGCGAGCATCGACACCGGACTGTCCGACGAGACCTCGAGCTCCACCTCGGGGCGACCGAGGATCTCCGTCGTGGTGTCGAGCGCCTCGGTCTCGAAGACGAGCGCACCACCGTCCTCCTCACGCTGGTCCGACGGGAGGTCGGGCGTCGCAGCGTAGGAGGCCCACTTGCCGGCGAACATGCCTACGCTCAAAGGGGACCGGAGCGCCAGCGGCCTCTCGTCGACCACAAGGGTGCCGTCGTCGTCGGGATGCAGCGCATGCCGATCGAAGGTGAAGCGGCGATTCCCGATGTTCGGTGACGGCCACGACGGTTCGGCCACCCACCGGCCCGGACGCTCCGCGTAGGACGGGTTCGGTGCGATGGCGTCCTGCATCCAGGCCCGCACCATCGGTTCGTCCATCACCCCGGTGTCGACGCCTTTGAGCCAGTGGTGCCACCACCGCACGACCTCCTGCAGGAACCCGATCGCCGGGCCGGGTACGCCGAGGTGCGGGTACTTGTGGCCCCACGGCCCGATCAATCCCTTGCGGGGGACGTCGAGATGTTCCATCAGCCGGAAGATGGCGTTGGTGTACCCGTCGGCCCAACCACCGACGGCGAGGACCGGGCACTGCACGGCCGAGTAGTCCTCGTTGACGGAGGCCCGTTTCCAGTAGTCGTCCCGGTGCTGATGTTCGAGCCACTTCTCGATCCACAGTCCGCTGCCCTCGAGGCGTTCGTGCCACATCTCGCGCCACCGGTCGCCGACGATCGCGGGATCGGGGGGCAGGCTGTTGAAGGCGAACATCACCGTCGCTTCGGAGAGGTTGTCGGACAACAGACAACCACCCATGTAGTGCATGTTGTCGACGTACAGATCCTCGGTGGCCGAGGCGCTGACGATCGCCTTCAGCGCCGGTGGCCGGCGCGCGGCGACCTGCAGGCTGTTGAAGCCGCCCCACGAGATGCCCATCATGCCGACGGAGCCGTCGCACCACGGTTGCGACGCCAGCCATTCGATGACCTCGCAGGCATCGTCGTGCTCGTCGGCGAGGTACTCGTCGCGCAACACCCCGTCGGAGTCGCCGCTGCCGCGCATGTCCACTCGCACACAGGCGTAACCGTGGCCGGCCATGTAGGGATGGTTCAGCGCGTCCCGACCGCGGGTGGAATCGCGCTTGCGGTAGGGAATGTACTCGAAGACCGCGGGTACGGGGTGATATTCGGCGTCGACCGGCAGCCAGATCCTCGCCGCGAGCCGCGCCCCGTCGCGCATCGTGATGAAGACGTTCTCGATGACACGGACCTCGTGTGGGAGGTCTGTGATCGTGTGCATGCCAACCTCCTCTCAGTTCTCCGGTGCAGGATCGAAGGTGAACGGAAGTGCCTCGAGCCCTTGTCGATAGCGCTGCTCGAGTTGTTCGACGCTGTCGGCACCGATGTACATGGTGCCCAGTTCGTAGCGATAGGCGTCCTGGTTGGGCAGGTCGGCGAGCCGGTCTCCGGGAGCGACGTCGATGCACACCAGGGCGCCGGGAATCGCTTCACGCAGGCGGGCGATGTCCGCTTCCGTGGGCACCGACGTCACGATGCCGTCCTCGTAGCGGGGGATGATGCACTTCGCCGCGACGGCGGATTCACCCTGCCGGTACGGCATCCGGGGCGGTCGGCCGAGCGCGATGTCGATGGCCACCTCGTGGTTGGAGCTCCCGTCGACCTTGGTGAACAACTCGCTGTGCGACTGGGAGATCCGCGTGTTGACCTCGATCAACCAGAGCTTGTCGTTCTCCTCGTCCCACATGAACTCGGAATTGAAGCAGCCGTTGTCGAAGCCGACGTGCCGAAGGTATCGCTCGGTGATGTCGATCATGCGTGCCTGCACCTCGTCGGGCACGGTGCTCGCCGGGTAGTCGAGGCGTTCGAAACTGTGCCCCGCCGCGTCCTTGCGCATGTCGAAGACACCATGAATGCCGAACTGTCCCTGGAACATCGTGCCCTCGGGGGCGGCCTGGATGCCGCTGACGACCTGCTCGGCGAGGCAGGTCGTGCCCGAGCTCTCCCCGATCTCGTCCGGAAGGTCGACGCGGCGCAGCACTTCGTCGAACGCATTGCCGACGAGTCCGATCTTCTCCCGGATCTCCACGAGAGCGTCGGCGAACTCCTGCTCGTTGCGGATCTCGAACCCGAGTTGCGACGAGTGCGACTTCACGGGCTTGACCCAGAACGGGAAGTCGAGGTCGATGCTGTCGAGTGCGTTGTCGTCGAAAGGGTCGAACGAATCGAACTTCGGGACGCACTCGGGGACGGATTCCTTCTGGGCCAGGCGGCTCCAGTACTTGTGTTCGGTGGCGACGATGCTGCGCAGCGACGGCGAAGGAATGTTGCGCTCGGCGGCGAGGATCGGAGCGAGCACGCTGGTGGGGAAGTCCCAGTGGGCGATGATTCCGTCGACGGTGCCGGGGAAGTCGTCAAGTTCGCGCCGGCAGGCGTCGAGAAGATCGTCGAACACGTATTCGTCGGGCTCGACCAGGCTTTCGTAGTCGAGCAACCCGTAGAAGCTCAGCTGGTCGGCTCCGCGTACGGTCTCGAGTTCCTTGCGCTGGATGTCGGTGAGTCCGAGAACGAAGATGTTGGTGCTCATCGATGAAGCCTTCCCGCTCTGTCGCGATATAAAACAAACAGGTAACGAAACAAACCGTCGGGAAGGTACATTCACGCGCAACCGCCCCGGTTCGCAGGAGCCGGGGCGGTTGCATGGAAAAAATCAGGGAGTGTCGGGATCGAGGGCGTCCTTGACCTTGCCCACAAGTCCCTTCTCCGTTCCCATTGCGGCAGAACGAGGCTTGCCCTGGGAACCGTCGTAGGTCGCATACAGCTTCGGGTCCGGCGGCGGCGCGCTCGCGACGTCGCCCAGCGGGACAGGGTCGGCGAGGAACGACATGGGTGTCGTGCCGTCGGGTCCGGTACCGTGCGCCCAGCGCCCCTGATCGGCGGCGGCGCCGTCCGACAGATGCCACAGGCTCGACGCGTGTTCGGAGTGTTCCTCGTCGAACAGTGCGTTCGGTGCGATCGGGCTGGGCTCGATGCCGTCGGCCTTCAGTTCCTCGATGGCGGCCAGCCACAGATTCTGGTGGTAGGTGTCGCGGGCGAGGTTGAACCGGAGCATGTCCTTGACGCCCGGATCGTCCGTCATGTTGTACAGCCGGGCGGTCTGCACCCTGCCCTGCGCTTCGGCAGCGACGTTGGCGTGGAAATCGGCGAGGAGGTTACCGCTGGCCACGATGAAACGGCCGTTCCACGGAACGCCGTTGCTGTCGGCGAGGGTCGGGCCGCCACCGGAGATGATGGCCTGCTGCGGATCCATGCCGCCGAGTACCGCTGCGACCACCGGGTCGGCGGCGGCGTTCTTGGTCGACTCCGTGGCGGGTGCGCCTTCGAGGAGACGCGCCACCATGGTGGCGATCATTTCGACGTGCCCGATCTCCTCGGTGGCGACGTCCATGATCATGTCCTTGTACTTGCCGGGCATTCGACAGTTCCAGCCCTGGAACAGGTACTGCATGGTCACGGTCATCTCGCCGTACGCGCCGCCGATCAATTCCTGGAGTTTGCGAGCGTAGACCGGATCCGGCTTTTCGGGCTTGACGTCGAATTGCAGATGGTCGGTGTGACGAAACATAGGTGTCCCCTCGAATGCCGAGTGTCGTGTGAGAATCACCGGCGACGCCGTGGTCTCGACGCCGTATCGGGAAGCCCGTGGGGGCTACGAGCGGCTACCCCTGTCGAGACGCTCTAAACACGATCCGGTATCTCCCCGTGCTCGTTCCGGTTTATGCCAACGTGGAGGTATGGAAGGTTGGTCGGATTCGACATTCGCAGATGTCGGGGAGGTGGCCCGCAGCCGAGCCGTGGGATGGCTGCGCACAGCCGCCGCGGTTCTGCTGACCCTGGTCCTGGTGGCCGGCGGGGTCGGGTTGCTCGGTGTGCGCAGTTCCACCGCGTCGGCCCGGGGTGGAGGCTACGACCTCGAGTTGACCTACCCGCGGATCGCGCGTCCCGGGCTCGATGTTCCGTGGTCGGTGAAAGTACATCGTGACGGGGGCTTCGAGGGGGAGATCGTCCTCGCGATCGACACGTCGTATTTCGAGGTCCTCGAGATGCGGGGGCGTCTACCCGAACCGTCCTCGGAGACAGCAGGCGACGGGCTGGCATATCTGACCTTCGATCCGCCGCCCGGCGACGAGTTCACCTTCGCGCTCGACGTGCGGATCCGCGCGGGGAAGCAATGGGGCGAATCGGGCTCCGTCTCAGTGATGGACGGCGAGAACTCGGCAGTGACAATCTATTTCGATACCTGGTTGGTGCCCTGATGGAAATCGTGATCCGCGCGCTCGTCCTGTTCCTGTTCCTGTGGGGAATCACCCGCCTCGTCGGTCGTTCCACCGTCGGTGAACTGAGTACATTCCAACTCGTGCTCTTCGTGGCCATGGGTGATCTCGTACAGCAGGGCATCACGCAGGACGACGTATCCGTGACGACCGCGGTCCTCACCATCGGCGTCTTCGCCATCCTGACCTTGGGGCTGGCGACGATCAACGCCCGGTACCCGAGAATGCGCGGGATCACCCATGGTGTCCCGGTCGTGATCGTCAAGGACGGCGAGCCGGACATGCAGAATCTGAAGCGAGAGCGCTTGTCCCTCGACGACCTTCTGGCGGCAGCGCGGCAGGAAGGGATCCGCCGTTTCTCCGACATCGAACTCGCAGTGCTCGAGACGAACGGCCGGATCTCCTTCTTCACCCGCACGCGTACGCAGGACGGCGCGCCGGAGGAACCGGACCCGGCCTGAGGACGGATGTCAGTCGGTGCGCCGTCCCGTCAGAGCATCGCGCAGCCGGTCCACCATGCCGATCCCCGGACCCACCGTCTTGTGGAACAGTTCGGAATGGGGCGCGGACGGATGCGGTCGGGTCGGCGCCAGCTTCTTGGCAGCTTGTACCTTCGTGCCCACCTCCACGAGCCTGTCGTGCCCGAGATGCGTCCTCAATGCCGGAAACTGCTCGGACTCCTCATCGTCCGCGTGGTGACGTAACAGATCCTCGAGCTTCTTCACCAGAGACGTGAATTCGGCACTCGCCGCATCTGCACCCTCGAGCTGCTTCATCACCTGCACGATCTCGTCGTGCTCCTCCTTGTCGTGTTCGACGGCTTCGGTCCCCCCGGGTAGGTGTTTCTCCATCTCCGGATAGACGAACATCTCCTCGGCAACCGCGTGCCTCATCACCTCGGCGATCGCGGCGTCGGTGAGGTCTCGGCGGTCGTCCGCATCGAGGGTGGTCTCTGCTCGACTCAGAAGTTCGAGCATCTCTCGATGGTCGTCGGTGAGGATGCTGACAACATCCGTGCTCTCGTGAGCGGATTCGTTCATCGGTGTCTCCCCTCGAATGGGTCAGGATTGTCCGGTATTGCCGGTCTCGGCCGGTTCGTCTTCGCCCTCCGCCTGGTCCGGCTGCTGCGGGGCCCTCGAGAGGAGATTGTCGGGATCGGCATCGGGATCCTGGGCCGGGTCGTACGAATCGGCGGAACCTTCTGTGCTGCTCATGTATGAAGGGGTTCACCGGTGTTGATTTCCGCAAACACAGGCATATCGGTGGACACAGGGGAGGCGGGAGCCGTGGACGAACCCCGGTCGATGAGAGCGTGGCAGGTGACCGAGCCCGGCCCCGTCGCCGGCCATCCGATGAGCTTCGGATCCGTTCCGCTTCCGGAAGCGGGCGCAGACGATCTGCTGGTGCGCGTGCTGGCGTGTGGCGTGTGCCGGACCGACCTGCACGTCGCCGAAGGTGATCTACCCGTCCACCGGGCGGGGGTCGTCCCCGGGCACGAGGTCGTCGGGGTCGTCCATCGGGTGGGCGAGGCGGTGGAGGGGTTCGCCCCCGGCGACCGCGTCGGGGTGGCATGGTTGCGGTCGACCTGCGGGCAGTGCCGCTACTGCCGTCGGGGCGACGAAAACCTCTGCCCGAATTCGAGATACACCGGTTGGGACGACGACGGCGGATATGCCGAGTTCGTCGCCGTGCCGGCGGCGTTCGCGCTACCGCTCCCCGACGGATACGACGACGTCGAACTCGCTCCGCTGCTCTGCGCCGGCATCATCGGCTACCGCGCACTGAAGCGCGCATCCGTCCCGGACGGGGGCAGGCTCGGCATCTACGGCTTCGGCGGCAGCGCCCATATCGCTGCGCAGGTCGCCATGGCGAAAGGCGCCGAGGTCCACGTCATGACCAGGAGCGAGGACGCGCGGACCCTCGCCCGCGAACTCGGGGCCGCGTCCGTGCAGGGTGCTGCGGACGCGCCACCGGTGCCCCTCGACGCCGCCATCCTCTTCGCGCCCGTCGGAGGCCTCGTGCCGCCCGCGCTCGAGGCACTCGATCGCGGCGGCATCCTCTCGATCGCCGGCATCCACCTCACCGATATCCCGCAGCTGAACTACCAGCGTCACCTCTTCCAGGAGCGCGAGATCCGGTCGGTCACGGCCAACACCCGCGAGGATTCACGGGAGTTTCTCGCCTTCACCGGGCAGCACCGCATCAGGGTCGCGACGATGCGGTACGGGCTCGTCGACGCCGACCGTGCGCTGGAGGATCTCGCAGGTGACCGCGTACGAGGCGCTGCCGTCCTCGTCCCCTGAGAGTTCGGAGATCGATACTGCTCGGATACGCCCGAGATCACCAAGTCGGGACTTTCTACCCTACGGCAGAATCCTGCCCGGGGCGACGATAATGGTGTCGGACCCAGGAGGGCCCCTCGGACTTCTCACTCACGAGGAGATGAGGACAATGTCGACATCATCGGCTCACTCTGCAATGCATGCTCATCCCGACATCGTCGAGATGCGCGAACGCTACGACCGGATGGGCGAACAGCCCACCGTGCAGGTCACCGACGGATTGATGATGGTCGCCGGGCTGTATGCGGCGGCATCCGCATGGATCATCGGATTCGCCGACCAGACGGCACTCGCCACCACCAATCTGATCTGCGGGCTCGCGGTCGCACTGCTCGCCATGGCACTCGGTTCGGCGTACGGCCGCACCCACGGCCTGGCGTTCGTAGCGCCTCTGCTCGGTCTGTGGCTGTTCGTTTCGCCGTGGCTGGTCAGCGGCGTCGATACCAGTACCTCCATGATCTGGTCCCACGTCATCGTGGGTGCGATCGTGTTCGTCCTGGGCGTGGCCACGGCCGCGATGGGAAGCGGTCTGATGGACCGTTCTCGCTGACCGGTTCGGTGCGGTAACCCCGGGCGGTGCTGCCGGCTGCAATTCTGAACCGGCAGCACCTGGCCGGGCGCGGCGTCCGGACGCCGCTTCCGGCTACCGGGGGCAATACCCCCCGGTCGAACGCCGCAACCCCGTTGCCGCTTCGGTGCCACGATGAAGTGATGGACACCGGCGAGCATGGCGGCACTCGTACTACGAACTCGGCAAGGTTCGAACGGCAATTGCGAGCATCCATAGAGGAACTCGCTCGGGAGATGCACGACGAGCATGCCTCCTTGGCGAAGACGCTCGACGTGATAACCCGAGCGGCGGTCGAACTCGTACCCGGTGCCGAACATGCCGGGATCACCTTGGCCGCCCGGGGCTCGAGGTTCGAATCCAGGGCCGCGACGTCCGCTCTGCCGAGCAGGATCGACGAACTCCAGTACAAGCTGCAGGACGGCCCGTGTGTGCAGGCCATCTGGGAGAGGGAGACGATCCGCGTGGACGACATGGAGCACGAGGACCGATGGCCCGCGTTCGCTTCCGAAGCGGTCCGTCTGGGTGCTCGTTCCATGCTCGCGGTCAGGCTGTACACGACGGACGACACGGTCGGGGCCCTCAATCTGCACAGTTCGCAGGTGGGCGCGTTCGACGACGCCAGCGTCGACATCGCGTCGACCCTGGCGACGCATGCGGCCTTCGCCGCGGTGGCCGCGGTGCGCGAGGAACAGTTCCGCGCGGCACTGGCCTCGAGGGATGTCATCGGGCAGGCCAAAGGCATCCTGATGGAACGCTTCGGCGTCGATGCCGAGGGTGCCTTCGGAATGCTGCGCAGGTTGTCCCAGGAGCGCAACAAACTCCTGCGCGAGGTCGCCCTCGCAGTGGTCGAATCCGTCCGGCCTCCGCGCGAACGGTAGAGCTGCTCGTCACGGCCGATGCGCCGGATGGTCCGGAACTGAGCACCGTGCGCATTCACCATGTGTGCTGTGGGTCACATCTGATCAAAATGACGCGCTGGAAAATCTTCTGTTGACGGGTTCGTCTAGCTACCTCGACTATTGCTGTACCAAATGACGCGATCGAAGCGGCGCAGACACAATCGGATGCCGCGACGAAGGACGGTGGTACGCAATGACCGAGACCGTGATCCGCGAAAGCGAACGACTTCCGTACGACCTCGACGACCGATACCGCTCGGGGTCCGGCACCGTACTCCTCACCGGTGTCCAGGCGATCGCCCGCCTGTTCGTCGAGCAGCAGGTGCGTGCCATGCGGGAGGGTCGCCGGGTGGCGACCTTCGTCTCCGGATACCAGGGCAGCCCCCTCGGCGGTCTCGACAAGATGCTCCACGGCATGCCGAAGGTCCTCGCCGAACACGACATCACCTTCGTGCCCGGATTCAACGAGGAACTCGCCGCCACCTCCGTGTGGGGAAGCCAGGGGCAGCTGGGCGCCGGTACACCGACCCACGACGGCGTCGTCGGCGTCTGGTACGGCAAGGGTCCAGGTCTCGACCGCGCCACCGATGCCCTGCGCCACGCCAACATGTACGGGGTGAACCCGAACGGTGGCGTGCTGCTCATGGTGGGCGACGATCCCGCGTCGAAGTCGTCGACCGTCCCCGCCGTCAGCGAGCGGTCCCTCGCCGCGCTCGGCATTCCGGTCCTGTTCCCGCGCAATGCCGCCGAGATCGTCACGATGGGTCTGCACGGGGTTGCGCTGTCGCGCGCCTCGGGATGTCTCGTCGCCCTCAAGATCGTCGCGGACGTCGCCGACGGCGCCTGGTCCGTCGACGGCTCGATCTCCGACCTGCCCATCACGGTCCCCGAGATCCAATGGGAGGGAAGACCGTTCGTCTACAAGCAGCGCCCGATGGCCGCGCCCGGTGACAGCGTCGTCGCCGAGGCCGACCTCTACGGCCCGCGCTGGAAGATCGTGCAGGAGTACGGCCGTCTCAACGGCCTCGACGTGATCGAGGTCGACCCGCCGCAGGCCCGCGTCGGCCTCGCCGCCACCGGCACCACCTTCGACGCCCTGCGTCAGGCGCTTCTCGACCTCGGCGTCGACGACGCCGCGCTGCGCCGCGCCGGCATCCGCCTGCTGCGCATCGGTATGCCGTACCCGATCGGTCCCGAGATCGTGCGCGAATTCGCCCGCGGCCTGGACGAACTTATCGTGGTCGAGGACAAGACCGCTTTCGTCGAGACCCAGATCCGCGAGATCCTCTACGGCACCGCCGACGCCCCGCGGATCGTCGGCAAGAAGGACGCCGACGGCCGACCGCTCGTGCCCGTCGACGGTGAGCTCACCGCAGGTCGGCTGCGCGGGCCGCTGCGTCGCGTGCTGCGCGGCCACGTCGAACTCGGCCCCGCACCCCTGCCACAGCTGTCGCTCGAGGTGCTGTCGGCCACGCGCACCCCGTACTTCTGCAGCGGCTGCCCGCACAACCGTTCCACCGCCCTTCCCGAAGGATCGATCGGCGGCGGCGGTATCGGCTGCCACACCCTGGTCACGCTGTCCGGCCGCAAGGACAGTGCCGTCACCGGCCTGACCCAGATGGGCGGTGAAGGTGCACAGTGGATCGGCCAGGCGCCGTTCACCGACATCGGCCACATGTTCCAGAACCTCGGCGACGGAACGTATTTCCACTCCGGTCAGCTTGCCGTGCAGGCGTGTGTCGCCGCCGGTGTGAACATCACCTTCAAGCTGCTCTACAACGACGTCGTCGCGATGACCGGTGCGCAGGACGCCGAAGGTGCCCTGAAGATCCCGGCGCTGACCCACAAGCTCACCACCGAGGGTGTCCGTAAGATCATCATCTGCTCGGACGAGCCGAAGCGTCTCCGCAAGCGCACCCTCGCCCGTGGCACCGTGGTGTGGCACCGCGACCGGCTCGACGAGGCACAGAAGCTGCTGCGCGAGATCGAGGGCGTCACCGTGCTCATCTACGACCAGCACTGCGCCGCCGACGCGCGCCGTCAGCGCAAGCGCGGCACCCTGCCCGCCCGCACCACCCGCGTCGTCATCAACGAAGCGGTGTGCGAGGGCTGCGGCGACTGCGGCGTCAAGAGCAACTGCCTGTCGGTGCAGCCGGTCGAGACCGAGTTCGGTTCGAAGACCCGCATCGACCAGACCTCCTGCAACACCGATTACTCGTGCCTCGACGGCGACTGCCCGTCCTTCGTGACCGTCGAGACGTCGCCGGAGAAGCCGAAGCGCCGCACGGCGCCGACTCCGCCGCGCATCCCGGACGCCGCCATCGACACCCCGAAGGGAACCCGCAACGTCTTCCTCGCGGGCATCGGCGGCACCGGCATCGTGACTGTCAACCAGGTTCTCGCCACGGCCGCCCTGCGCGCCGGATTCGAGGTCGAGTCGCTCGACCAGATCGGCATGAGCCAGAAGGCCGGGCCGGTGGTCTCCCATCTGCGCTTCGCGGCCGACGGACTCGAGCCCGGCAACCGCATCGGCCCGGGCGGTGCGACCGCTCTGCTCGCCCTCGACCTGCTCACCGCGACCGAGCCGAAGAACCTCGCCTACGCGAACCGTGAGGAGACCGTGGCGGTCGCGTCGACGAGCCGCGTCCCCACAGGCGACATGGTCTACGACCGGTCGGTCCGGCACCCCGACGAGCAGGATCTGCTCACCCGCCTCGACGCCGCGACCCGCACGACCGTCTCGTTCGACGCCCTGGCGGCAGCCCACGCGCTGTTCGGTGAGACCTCGGCCGCGAACTTCCTCGTCGTGGGCGCCGCCCACCAGCTCGGCGGACTCGAGATCCCCGCCGACGCCATCGAGGAGGCCATCGAGATCAACGGTGTGGCGGTCGCGACCAACATCGCAGCCTTCCGTTGGGGCCGGGTGGCCGTCGCGGATCCCGCGGCCTTCGCCGCCGTGACCGAACCGGCCCGCACGGAGCGCGCCGCCACCGTCGCGCCGGAGCGTCTGTTCGCCGGCACCACCTTCACCGGTGAGGTCGAGCGGCTCGTGCGGATCCGCGCCGCTTCGCTGATCGACTTCCAGAGCGAAGCCCTCGCCGCCCGCTACATCGCGCAGGTACAGGCAGCCTGGGAGGCCGAGCGTCGCGTCACGAACCGCACGGACTTCAGCGAGGTCGTCGCCCGCGGACTGTTCAAGTTCACCGCCTACAAGGACGAGTACGAGGTCGCCCGCATGCTCGTCGACCCGGCTTTCCTCGACGAGGTGCAGGGCGAGGTTCCCGGTGGGCACAAGCTCACCTACCGCCTGCACCCGCCGGCGCTGCGTGCGCTCGGCCGCGAGAAGAAGGTCGGCTTCGGGCCGAAATCGCATGTCGCGCTGAAGGCTCTGGCCAAGGCGAAGCGTCTGCGGGGCACGAAACTCGATCCCTTCGGCTACGCACACGTCCGCCGCGTCGAGCGTGCTCTGCTCGCCCACTACACCGCCACGATCCAGCGGCTCGCCGCCGACCTGGACGTCGACTCCTACGACCGCGCCGCCGAGATCGCGGCCCTGCCCGACATGGTGCGCGGTTACGAGGACGTCAAGCTCCGCTCCGTGGAGCAGTACCGGGCCCGTCTCGCCGAGCTCGGCGTCGACACCGACTTCTGATTCGCACACGTCTTCTGCTGGAAAGGACCACACGCGTGACCACCTCGATTGCCGCCCGCCCCGATACCGGATCCGCCTCGGGAGTTTTCGGTCGATCCCGTCGCCTGACCGACCGTCCGCACGAGCAGGTCGTCTTCCACCAGGACGCCGAGACCGGCCTGCGTGCGATCGTCGCGATCCACTCCACGGCCCTCGGCCCCGCTCTCGGTGGAACCCGCTTCTACCCGTACGCCGACGAAGCCACGGCCCTCGAGGACGTGCTGCGCCTGTCGTGGGGCATGACCTACAAGGCGGCGGTGTCGGGTGTGGACCTCGGTGGCGGCAAGGCCGTCATCATCGGCGACCCGAAGACGGACAAGAACGGCGAATTGCTCGCTGCCTACGGGCGATTCGTCGAATCCCTCGGTGGTCGCTACATCACCGCGGCCGATGTCGGAACCCACGCGGAGGACCTCGACGTGGTGGGCCGGCACACCGCCCACGCGGTAGGGCGCACCGTCGCGGCCGGCGGATCCGGTGACAGCTCGCCGCTCACCGCCCTCGGTGTCTTCCAGGCGATGCGGGCCGGAGCCCGGACCGTGTGGGGTGAAACGACTCTCGCGGGTCGCACGGTCGGTGTCGAGGGACTCGGGAAGGTCGGATACGAGCTCGTGAAGCTGCTCGTCGCAGACGGGGCAGAGGTGATCGTCTCCGACGTCAACCCCGCGGCCGTTGCTCGGGTGCTCGACGAGTTCCCGGCGCAGGTCACCGACAGCGTCGTCGCCTCGTCCGCCGACGTGTATGCGCCGTGCGCGCTCGGCGGCACTCTCACCCCGTCGACGGCTTCCCTGCTCGACGCGCGGCTCGTGTGCGGTGCGGCCAACAACCAGCTCGCGGTACCGGAGGTGGAGAACATCCTCGGCGAGCGCGGAATCGTCTGGGTGCCCGATTATGTCGCGAACGCGGGCGGGCTGATCCAGGTCGCCGGCGAGGTCGACGGATCCGACGCCGAGGTCGTCCGCGGACGCGTGGAGTCGATCTTCGACCGCACCGCCGAGATCTTCGACGTCTCCGGCACTCTCGGCGTCACGCCGGGTGCAGCCGCGAATCGTATTGCCGAGCGTCGCATCGATACTGCCTGATCCGCACAGGGGAACAAGGGGAGGCACCGCGAGGTGCCTCCCCTTCTCGTGTCTTCGAGCCGTGCTGTCGGTGTTGGCGTGCTGTCAGGGGTTGCCGGGCGAGGACGAGCGGCCGTGTCCGGCGTCACGGGTGATGTGCTCGACGAGCGGCTGTGTCCGGTACGGGATCGGCGTGGTGAGGGCGAGGGTCGTGGTGGTGTGGGCGACGCCCTCGATCGCGTGGATGCGTTCGAGCACCAGCAGTAGATCTTCCTGGGATTGCGCGGCCATCCGGATCAGGAGGTCCTCCCGGCCCGTTGTCGCATGCACCTCCAGGACCTCCGGAAAGCGCCCCAGCTGGGCGATCACGTGACCCATGCGCGCCTGCACGAGCTCGGCGCCGATGAACGCCTGCAGCGGTACGCCCAACTTCGGCAGGTCGACGACCGGTCGGTATCCGGTGACGGCACCGGACTCCTCGAGTTTCTTGATCCGCGACTGCACGGTGTTGCGGGCGACGCCGAGCTTCGCCGACAGGTCAACGATCCCTGCCCGGGGGTTGCGAGTGAGCTCGCCGAGGAGAGCTGCGTCGAGCCGGTCGAGACTGAACACGATGACACCCTTTCCGTTGTGATGCGCGTCACCACTCGAGCATAATGCTCAGCCGAACAGAAAGATATTGACACTTCACCAGCCAGTGCCATGATTGCTGCATCAAATGCTCATGCAAACACGCACTGCTGCAACGTAATGCGTCGCACGAAGTGAGCGAAATGCCTTCCCCTCGCCCGGACCGGGCGCGGCGGGCGCCGCAATCACCCCGAGGAGCACACAATGCCCGGAGTCGGCATCTGGCGGACCAAATCCGTCGAACAGTCGATCGCGGATACCGATGAACCCGGTTCGCGGCTACGACGAGAACTCACCGCCAAGGATCTGACCGTGTTCGGCGTCGCCGTCGTGGTCGGAGCCGGAATCTTCACCCTCACCGCCCGCACCGCCGGCAACCTCGCCGGACCGTCCATCTCGCTGGCGTTCGTCCTCGCCGCGATCGCGTGCGGCCTCGCCGCGCTGTGTTATGCGGAGTTCGCGTCCGCTGTACCGGTCGCCGGCAGCGCCTACACCTTCTCCTATGCCACCTTCGGTGAATTCGTCGCCTGGATCATCGGGTGGGATCTGATCCTCGAATTCGCACTCGCCTCCGCGGTCGTCGCCAAGGGCTGGTCGATGTACCTCGGGGGCATGTTCGGCGGCGACGCGTCGATCGACCTGGGGCCGATCACGGTGGACTGGGGGTCGCTGCTCATCGTCGGCGCCATCACGATCATCCTCGCGATCGGCACCAAGGTGTCGTCGCGGGTCTCCGCCGTCGTCACCGCCATCAAGGTCGCGGTGGTTCTGCTCGTCATCGTCGTCGGCATCTTCTACATCGACAAGTCCAACTACTCGCCCTACGTCCCGCAGGCCGAGGAAACGCAGAGTGCTGCGGCCGGCATGCACCAGTCGCTGTTCTCGGCGCTCACCGGCGCCGGTGGCAGCACCTACGGTTGGTACGGACTCCTCGCTGCGGCGAGCCTGGTCTTCTTCGCCTTCATCGGCTTCGACGTCGTCGCCACCACCGCGGAAGAGACGAAGAACCCCCAGAAGGCACTGCCTCGCGGCATCTTCGGCTCACTGGCGATCGTCACGGTTCTCTATGTCGGTGTCACGCTCGTGCTCACCGGCATGGTGAAGTACACCGATCTGCGTACCGGCAGCGAACTGGTTGGTGACGGCAGCGCCACGCTGGCCACGGCCTTCGAGGCACACGGCATCACCTGGGCGCAGATGGCCATCAACATCGGCGGTCTCGCCGGCCTCACCACCGTCGTGATGGTGATGATGCTCGGCCAGACCCGCGTGCTGTTCGCGATGTCCCGGGACGGACTCGTCACCCGCAAGCTCGCCGTGACGAACCACAAGGGCGTGCCCGTGCGCATCACCCTGATGGTCGGTGGTGTCGTGGCCGTCCTCGCCGCAGTATTCCCGATGGGCGTGCTCGAGGAGATGGTCAACATCGGCACGCTGTTCGCCTTCGTCCTCGTGTGCATCGGCGTGATGGTGCTTCGTCGCACCCGCCCCGACCTGCCCCGCGGATTCCGGGTGCCGCTCGTGCCGCTGGTCCCGATCCTCGCGGTGCTCGCCTGTGGCTGGCTCATGCTCAACCTTTCGGTCGAGACGTGGATCCGGTTCACCGTCTGGATGCTCCTCGGCGTGGCGATCTACTTCGCCTACGGTCGGCGCAAGTCGGTGCTCGGACAGCGACTGAAGCTCGAAGCGGCCCAGCGGGAAGCCGCGCAGCACGAGACGAAGGAACCCGAACCGGTGTAGATCCGTCGCCCACGAGCCCGCCCGCACCGAACAGGTGCGGGCGGGCTCGTGTGTCGGGGCGGTTGCGGGTATCCGGCCAAGAGGAGACCGGACGCCGTCCGGTCGCGACACCGAACGGAGGACGGTCATGGCCACCTGTGACACCTGCGGAAACGACTACGACAAAACCTTCACGCTCACGCGCGGAGATGTCTCGGGCACCTTCGACAGTTTCGAGTGTGCGATCACGGCGATGGCGCCGCAGTGCGCTCACTGCCACTGTCGCATCCTCGGCCACGGTGTGGAGTCGGCAGACGCCGTGTACTGCTGCGCGCACTGTGCTCGCCAGGCCGGGCACACGGAGTTGACGGACCGCGCCTGAGAAATTGCGAGAAGCGGGCAAAAATAGCAAAACGGACTCTGCGCGTAGACTTTTCGATGAATTCGAGAAAGATCTATGCACACGGGTGAGCAGATTGCTCTATGCTGTGAGCAGCGCCGCAGAGACGAGGGTCACAGGGGTTGCCGGGCGTTTCGTTCGAACGCAGGACGAATTCGGTGTCCGGGAACGCTTACCCTTCGATCTGCCCCTGTCGTCGGGGAGGCAGACAGGGAAGGGCCCCGCCAGCGATTCGAGGGGAGGAGCCGGCGGGGCCTCGCGCTGTATCTCCTGTGTCGGGGAGGACTCTAGGGAGACACGGCCACCTACGCCGTGGCCGCTTTGGAGCTTAGGTGACAGCTGGGCGGTCGTCCAGAGTCGATACTGAAACGAGACCTGAGAAATTTTCTCGGGGTCGAACCGGGACACTCATCCGGCTTTGCGGCCGATCGGGCCCGTCTCGGCATCGCTTCCCGCGGGAAAGACGGCGGTGGGCATGGCTCGGGACCGGTCCGGATGCCCGCGGTACGACGACGTCCGCTGCACGCGCCGACGTCGTCGACGATTCCGCGACGTCCAGAATCCCCAGGCTGCGATGCACACACCCACTCCGGAGAGCAGGTCTGCTTCGGTCAATCCGTGGTTCGGCGTCACCGAATACAGCACGCGACCCTCCAGTGGGCCGTTCATCAGTACCCAGAGCCCGGAGGCGACGAGCGCAGCCGAGCTCGACAGCAGGAGTGGGCGCGACAGACACCAGGTCGACGCGGCGAACAGCGAGCACATCGCGACGAGCGAGTAGAACACCGCATTCTGCACGGTCGACTCCTCTCGCTCCTGCCGGATATCGATCCACTGTACTGGCGGAGGAGTCGGGCCTACCGAGTCGCAGGTGGTGACTCTCGCAACAGGGGTATCAGCGCAACGGCAGGCGTTGCAGGGTGACGGTCGTCAGGGCGAGTACCTGGTCGTCGGCTCCCGCGTCCACGAGGCGGACGTCGACGACCGCATGGTCCGGCGTCTCACGGACCACCGTGACGTGCGAGCGCGCCGGGCCTTCCTTCACCTGCGACAGATAGTGGGCCTGGATGTCGGTGGCCACGAAGCCGGGGAGGACGGTGTGGGCCGCATGCTCGGCGAGCAGTGCCTGGGCGCCGCCCTGGATGGTGCCGATCATGTTGGCCACGAACGGGGTGAGGTCGAGTTCGAGGACACCGGTGCGTGCGTCGAGGGTGCGCACCCCGAGGCGGGCGTAGATCGACCCTTCGACGGGTTCGCTGGGGTACTCGCGGATGGTGCCCACCCACTCTCCGGGGTTGTAGGAATCGGATCCGGCTGCTGCGGTGCGGGGGAGTCGTGCGAAGGTGACGAGGCCGCGTCCGGCCGGGCGCAACGCGCCGTCGTCGATGGCGGCGACGAGTTCGTCCATGTCGGTGACGCCGCGCCCGTCGAAGATCTCGGCGGCGACGTGCACGGTCTTCTTGCCGATGCGCACGAGGCGGGTGTCGACGACGACCGGTCCCTCCGTAAGGGGTTCGGCCGCATGGATGGAGAGGTCCTGTGTCGCTGTCCAGTCCGGGCTGCACGCGGCGAGGGCCGGGGTGGACGTGACGATGTCGACCACGGTGGTGAGCATCCCGAGTGCTGCGGCGCCGGCGTCGTTGCGCAGCTTGTCGTGCAGGTCCACGCGCATGACGGCGCGTTCCTTGCTCACCTGGAGCGACGTCAGGCCGAAGTCGGCGGTGAAGGTGTACTGGCTCATCGTCACGGTCGACCGACTGGTGGAAATGGCATTCTCGCTCATGAGAGTGATATTGCCAGCCTGTCCGCGACGACGGAAGAGCCCCCCGGCCTACTCGGGCCGCGGCGTCTCCGCGAACGAGTCACGCTGCTGGACCATCCACACCGGGGCGATGAAGATGCCTTCCGCTTCCACGCAGACTCCCTCGGCATCGGCGACGTGCCCGACGACGAACGCCTTCCGTCCCTCGATGCGGTCGAGTTTCGCCTCCACACGCAGCGCGCCGAGGGGAGTGCGCTTGCGGTATCGGATGGTGAGCGTGCCCGTCATCCCGGGATGTCCCGAGATACGCGCGGCGTCGCCGAGGACCTGGTCGAGCAGCAGTGCGGAAACCCCGCCGTGGACGTGCCCGGCCGGTCCCTCGTGGATCGGACCGAGGTGGACGTCGGCCCACACGCGACCGTCGCCGTCCTCCTGGATCTCGGCGATGGGGGCGATCGCGTTGCGCAGACCGATCGCGGCATTGCCCCAATTGCGGAATCGGCCGGAGTCGTTGAACCGTGTGCCGTACGGGCCGTCCTCCCGGTCCTGTCCGAGGATCTCGCGAGCGGCCGCGAGGTGCTCACGCGCCCGCGCGACGTCGTCGGCGTCCGCGCGCGTCTGCAGTGCGAGCTGGATCAGCTCGCGCACGTCCTCGGTGAGCGGGCCGTAGACGGCCTTCTGTCGATCGATTTCCTCGTCGGACAATCCGTCGTTGACGTAGAGCTCGAGCGTGGAATCGGTCATCAGGGTCTCCGTGATCGTGAGCGTGGTTAAGGAAGTAGTCGACCGCGCGCACTGTCGGTGAGTCAAGCCCCGCTGCCGCTGCACGGGACACCACAAAGTCCGCAAAACAGACCGTTTCGTACGAAAGTGTGTGAACCCGGTCGGGGGCGGGAACGAGATGAGAGAACCCCGTCGGCTTACGAGGGGAGGGGCCGACGGGGTCCGTCCGTGCCGAGCCAAAAGGGGAGGAGGCGCGGCACGCTTTGTTGCGAGGAGCAACAACGTCTCTACGCTATCGACGATTGTGTCATCTGCCAACCTCACCGGTGGGTGATCGACGGGGTGAAATTCGCCCGATCTGCACCTCTGGCGAGCGTCGTACTACAAGCGTACCGTTCGCTTCTGCGTGCGCGGGTATGCGCCGGACAGGAGTCGGTGGTCGTGGCCGTAACCATCCACAAGGGCCGTGACAGCGTCACCAAGCGAGTGCTGCTGGGAAGACCGCTGCGAAGCGACACGCTCGGCCACACGCTGCTGCCGAAGCGCATAGCCCTGCCGGTCTTCGCGTCCGATGCCCTGTCGTCCGTCGCCTATGCGCCGGAAGAGATCTTCCTCGTGTTGTCGGTGGCGGGTCTGTCCGCCTACGCATTCTCCGGTTGGATCGGTCTCGCGGTCGCCGTCGTCCTCGTCGTGGTGGTCGCGAGCTATCGGCAGAACGTGCATGCCTACCCGTCCGGGGGTGGCGACTACGAGGTGGCGACGAAGAACCTCGGTGCGATGGCCGGCCTGACGGTGGGCAGCGCGCTGATCGTCGACTACGTGCTGACGGTCGCCGTGTCGATCTCGTCGGCCGCCCAGAACATCGGGTCGGCGATCCCCTTCGTCGAACACCACAAAGTGCTGTTCGCCATCACCGCGATCACACTCCTCACCGCAGTCAATCTGCGCGGACTCCGGGAAGCCGGAACAGCTTTCGCCGTGCCCACCTACGCCTTCATGTTCTGCGTCGGGGTGATGCTCGTCTGGGGATTCGTGCGTCTCGTCGTGTCCGATGCCCCTCTGCGCGCCGAGTCGTCGCACTACCAGCTCGCCGCCGAACAATCCCACCTGGCCGGACTGGCCTTCGCCTTCCTCCTCGCCCGCGCGTTCTCGTCGGGATGTGCCGCCCTGACCGGAGTAGAGGCCATCAGCAACGGGGTGCCGGCCTTCCGGAAACCGAAATCGCACAACGCCGCCACCACCCTGCTCATGCTGGGTGTCATCGCGATCACGCTGCTGATGGGCATCATCGTCCTGGCCGAGCGACTGGGCGTCGTCGTCGCCGCAGATCCCGCGACGCAGTTGAGCGGAGCACCGGCCGGATATCACCAGAAGACGCTGATCGCGCAGGTCGCCGAGACGGTCTTCACCGGTTTCCCGCTCGGTTTCTACCTCGTCACCGCCGTGACCGCGTTGATCCTCGTCCTCGCCGCCAATACGGCATTCAACGGGTTCCCGGTTCTCGCGTCGGTGCTCGCGCAGGACAAACACCTGCCGACGCAGCTGCGCACGAGGGGTGATCGACTCGCGTTCAGCAACGGCATCGTCTTCCTGGCACTCGGAGCCATCGTGCTGGTATGGATGTTCGACGCCGAGGTCACGCATCTCATCCAGCTCTATATCGTCGGTGTCTTCGTCTCCTTCACATTGAGCCAGACCGGCATGGTTCGTCACTGGACGCGACTGTTGGCCAACGAGACCGACTCGCGTCACCGCCGGAGGATGCAGCGCTCGCGCGTGGTCAACGGTGTCGGCCTGGCGATGACGGGGACCGTCCTGATCATCGTGCTCGTCACGAAATTCCTTGCCGGCGCGTGGATCGCGATCCTCGCCATGGTGGTCGTCTTCGCGACGATGCGGGCCGTCAACCGCCACTACCGACGCGTGGCGGTCGAACTCGACGCCGGCAAATGGGACGGTCTGCTGCCCAGCCGCACGTATTCGATCGTGCTCGTGGCCAAGCTGCACCATCCGACACGTCGCGCGCTCGCGTACGCCTCGGCCACCCATCCCGACACCCTCGAGGCGATCACCGTCGACGTCGACGAGGCGGACACCCGTGCTCTCGTGCGCGAATGGGAGGCCAGCGACATCACGATTCCGCTGAAGGTGCTGGAGTCGCCGTATCGAGAGATCACGCGCCCGGTGCTCGACTACGTCAGGCGGGTGCGGGGTTCCTCGCCGCGCGACGTGGTCACCGTCTTCATCCCCGAATACGTCGTGGGGCACTGGTGGGAGAATCTGCTCCACAACCAGAGCGCGCTGCGGCTCAAGAGTCGTCTGCTGTTCCAGCCCGGGGTGATGGTGACGAGCGTGCCGTGGCGGCTGCATTCTTCGGAGAAGGATCGACGGCAATAACGTTCTGATGTCACCGATCCCGTTCGGGATCGCCCTCGAAGAAGGACGTCACAGTCTCGACCGTGAAGCGGTGACGCAGGCGGCATGCCGAGTTCTGGTTCGCGAACAGGCCCGGGATGCGGAAGGCATCCTCACGCGCGACGGTGTGCGTCCACTGCACCGGCACGATCCACTCGCGGTGGTCCTCGTGCGGGTCCGTGCCCTCGCTCTCGTGGGTGTACGGCGCCTTCAGATCGAGGCTGCGGAACGGCACCTGCCGGCCGTCGACGACGAGTGCCACCTCGTCGGCCGGAGCCGCCGGGCCGGTCACGACGCCGATGCCCACGTACCCGCTCTTCGGGATGTAGACGAAGACGCGTCCACCTATCGGCAACTCCTGCAAGGAGTCCGAGTACCACCGGCCACCGCCGGCGGCGAGGAAACCGTAACGGCGGCCGTCGTCCCAGTTGCGCGACGGGCTGCGCTCACCGAAGTTCACGTACCAATCCCGGCCGTTCCATTCGGACTCGGGACGAGTCGACCCGGACGATTCCGCCACGCACACTCCTTCGTCGGGAACACCTCGTTCCACGGTAGGCGCGAACGGTACCGCCGGTGTGATCAGTGCCAGTCGCTCCGCCTCCCGAGGGTCTCGACGGGAGTCGCACCGGGCCGGGTCCACTGCGGCACCGGGCGGCTCGTCTCGCCCCACGTCGTGTGCCCCTCGGCGTCCGTGCGCCAGAACCAGCACGGGTCGTCTCCCTCCGGCCAGCCTTCGGGCTTGTCCTCCCACCTCTCGCCACGCCCGTACGGGGTCATGTCGAGCAGGCCGGCGGAACTGTTGGCCCGTTCGGTGCCGCGACCCGTCGTGGAGTAGGTGAGGAAGGTCCGGTCTCCGTCCCGGAGATAGGAGGTGAGATAGCCCATCGCTCCGCCCACGGGTTCGTCGACGTCGCGCACCGAGTACCAGGGCTGGGTGTAGCCCATGAACTCGACGAACGCGGCCACCTCGTTCCACGGACCCGTGGTCACGAAGGCGAGCGAGACCCCGCGGGCCTCGAGATAGACGGCATCTCGGAGGTGCCAGGCCGTTGTGGTGCAGCCCTCGCACTGTCCTTGCGGGGGTGCACCGTCGTACCACATGTGTTTGTAGACGACGAGTTCGTTGCGGCCCTGGAAGAGGTCGAGGAAGGGGACCGGACCGTCGGGTCCGACCACCTCGACCGTCCCGTCGAACTCCACCATCGGCAGTCGGCGGCGAGCCGCGGCGATGGCGTCGCCTTCCCTGGTGTGGGCCTTCTCCCGGAGCAGAAGCTCGTCGCGGGCGGCCTGCCAGGCGGCGAGGTCGACCACGGGTGGGCGGTCCGAGCGCGATGCGGTCACGGTGACCTCCTGATGATCGGACGGGCTTACACGCGGCTCGGTTGCAGCACGTCGCGGAGCACGGCGGCGAAGGCTCCGGGGTCGCCGGGCATACCCTGCTCGGCGCCCATGAAGCCACCGTGGTCGCCGGGGAACAGCGTCGGGGTGGTGCCGAGCCGGTCGGCGAGTGCCGCTGCGGTCCGCCCGCACAGTTGACGCGTCGACTCGCGGCCACCCGCGAGGACGATGCGCGTGGACGCGTTCGCCAGAGCGTCGAGATCGGGGTGGTAGCCCGTGCCCGACAACCAGTTCTGGCTCAACAGCACGTCGTCGCGGGTTCCGTCGTCTTCGGTGGGCAGACCGAAGTCGGCCGGATTCGGGGCGGGACGATCGAGATAATCGGAGGTCAGTTCGCCCTCGTAGCTGATCAGTGCGATGAACTTGGCCATGGCAGGGCCGGTGCCGCCGTGCTGATAGGTGTCGTAGATGTCGTCGCGTACCGCTTCGGCCTGGACGCGATCGGGCAGCAGTCCGATGATCGGCGGTTCGTGCGCGACCAGCGTGCGCACCTGTTCCGGATGCCGCGAGACGAGTTCGAGCGCGTTCACCGCACCGCCGCTGCTGGCGAAGACGTCGACGGGGCCGAGATCGAGTTCGACCAGGAGCCGGTGCAGGTCGTCGGCGTGCAGCGCGGGGGTGGACTGCATCGACGTGTCGGTGCGCATGCCCCGGCCCGTGCCGCGCGGGTCGTAGGTGATCACCGTCCGGTCGTCGAAGAATGAGGCGAGGGTGGTGAAGCCACTCGCGTCCATAGGAGATCCGGCGAGAAGCAGCGGAGTTGTGTCGCCGGGGAGCGGGCGGATGTCGTAGACGAGTGTCGCACCGGGGACTTCGAGCGTGCGGGTGACGGGTTCGGTCATGTCGGCTCCTTCGCGGGTCGGTGACTGTACCGACCCGCGCCGACCGGAAAATTCATCGCACAAACGACGGCGTCCGCACCCATCGGTGGGTGCGGACGCGGCGTGCGCTGGCTCAGTGGGCGATGTCCGGTGTTGCGGGCAGTCCGCCGAGGGGGAGCGCAAGAGATCCTAAGTGCATATGTGTTCCTCCTGTCGTTCGGGAATCCGGACTGCGTCCGCACCGGGACGCTGACCGAGGAGTACCCGTCGCTGCGCCGTGAAACCCTGCAGACGGTCGAGAATTCACTTCGTTACGTTTTCGTGCCCTCCGGGAGTTTCTGCGCGGTGGGACCCGGCCGGGTCTGCGACTCGCTCGGCCGCAGCGGCCCGTGGCCGTGCGCGCAGTGCACGATCGCTTCGACGGGAGCGCCGCAGTCGCGGTGCTCGATGAGCAGCGACGGACCGTCGGGATCGGCGCAGTACTTGTCGCCCCACCGGAGCAGGGCGACGAGGATCGGATAGAGATCGCGGCCCTTCTCGGTGAGCCGGTACTCGTTGCGGGTGCGGCGGCCTTCCTCGCGGTAGGGGACGGTGTCGAGGATGCCGGCGTCGACGAGGGTGCGCAGCCTGGCCGACAGCACGGGGTCGGAGATGCCGGTGTGCCGGCGCATCTGCTCGAAGCGTCGGACACCGTTGAACACTTCGCGTAGGACGATCATCGTCCACTTCTCGCCGATGACGTCCATGGTTCGCTGGACCGAGCAGTTGTCGGTGCTGTAGTCGAGCCACTGCATGCGCATATCGTAGCTGACTTAATCCTTGACAGTCAGCCCTCGGAGTGGCTAACTGTGGATGTCGAAGTCAGCGAGAGTGAGGAGTTGTCATGACGGCAATCGAGGACTACGAGCGGAAGGCGCCGAGTCGCTTCGTCGAGGCGAGCGGCTTCGTCGTCGAGGAGGCCACCGGTACGAAGGTCACCGGATATGTCGATCTGGGACCCGACCATCACACCCCGTGGGGAGTCGTGCACGGCGGGCTCTACGCGACCATCGTCGAAAGTGCCGGCAGCATCGGCGCGAGCGCTGCCGTACTCGATCGCGGTCAGTTCGCCGTCGGCGTCAACAATTCGACCGACTTCCTGCGCTCGACCACGGGATGTCGCGCATCTGTCACCGCAGAACCGTTGCAGCAGGGGAGAACTCAGCAGCTGTGGCTGGTGATCATCACCGACACCGCGACCGGCAAGGTTCTCGCTCGTGGCCAGCTGCGACTGCAGAACATTCCGCTGCCGGAGTAAACGTTTGCGCGCGTCGGCGCCGGGAATCCGTATCCATGGCAAGCATGGAACCGTTTCTCCCCATCAAGCACACAGGCTCGAACGAGATCGACGCGGCCGATCCGGGCCCGGGAGCGCCCGGCACCGATCCCGGACCTATGCCTTCGGGTGAGGACGTCGATCCCGAGATGGCGGAGCGGGAGAAAGAAGAATTCGAGAAGCGAATGGCCGAGAAGCGCCACGAGGACTCGGTTTTCCGAACTCCCGAGGTGCATCCGGATTCGTCCGAACGATGACCGAGCCGCGCCCGCACACAGGGGGAGTGCGGGCGCGGAGTCGGTCTGCGGCCGTCAGAGAATGATGCCCAGCGCAGCGAGCAGGCCGACGAGAGCGAAGCCGAGGGATCCGAGCAGCATGATGTACCTCCATTGTTGTTCGTACACTGGCATGTCCACGAGGGACGGTGCGGAAGTGGACGTGTCCGAGGACGTTTTGTTCACTCCCGCCTCATACGTCGCAACCGTCCCATTTGTTGTTACCCGGCATCAACAGCTGTGATTATTTTGTGATCTTGAAGTCCGATTCGCCCGAAATATCGTCACCTATGGGCGTTTTGAGCCTTTCCTCGTTCGATTACCGAAGCCCGCCGCTCGGCGACCCGCGACGGCGAGAACTCCCGCATCCACGCCTCGGAGGTCTGCTGCTCCACGCGCAGAGCGGGTTCGACGACGTGCTCCTCCGCGCGCCGGTACGACGCGAGCAGTGCCCGCACACCGGGCTGGTCGTTGCCGGCGATCGCCCGCGCAACCTCGAGTGTCGTGTCGAGGAGTTCGTCATGCGCGACCACCTGTGTCACCAGACCCACGCGCAGTGCCTCCTCGGCACTCACGAAGTTGCCGGACAGGCTCATGCGACGCGCGAAGCCCGGACCCACGGCCGCGGGCAGGCGCTGGGTGAGTCCCCAGCCCGGCAGGACACCGACGCGCGCGTGGGTGTCGGCGAACCGGGCGCGTTCGGACGCGATGAGGAAGTCGCACGCGAGCGCCATCTCGAGGCCGCCGGTGATAGCGGCACCGTTCACCGCGCCGATGATCGGCTTGGAGATCGGCGTCCACGGGTGACCGACCGGGAGGTCGGCGCCCGAGACCAGCGAGAGGTTGCCTCCACTCTCTCCGAGTTCCTGCAGGTCGAGTCCGGCGCAGAAGGCCGGATCGGTGCCGGTGAGGACGACGACGCTCGTCGCGTCGTCCACATCCGCTGCGGCGAGCTCGGTGCGCAGTGCGTCGATGAGCGCCGAGCTCAGCGCGTTCCGCGCCTCCGGACGGTTGAAGGTGAGGATGCGGACGGCGTCGCGCTGCTCGACGAGCAGGATCTCTTCGGAAGTCATGGGCCGACAGTATCCGTAACTTCAGTGGACCCGCCCCCACTCAGCGGGGCTGGATCCACTGAAGCTGTGCCTGCGCACGTTCTTCGATCCACGAGCGCATCGAGTCGACGCTCTCCTGCAGCGCCTCTGCAGTGAGCCCGTCGGAGGTCGGCACCGACGCCGCCACCTCGTCGAGGACCTCGAGTGCCAGACCGTTGCCGTAGATCTGCTCGGACAGCTCCCGGTACGCCTCGTGGTAGGCCCCCGTGAAGGCGTCGGAGTCGAGGAAGCGGGTCTTCAGGGTGTTGCCGCCGCCAAGTCCGCGACCTTCGCCGTCACCTTCCGGCATTCCGGGTGGCATGCCCTGTGGGGGACCGCCGCCCGGGGGCATTCCCTGCGACGCGCCGACCTCGGTGTTTCCTCCGGGAGCACCCGGTCCCATGCCGCCCGTCGTGGAGACGGTGTCGTCGGGACCGGCAGAAGTGTCGCCCTGCATGGCCATGTTCAGATCCCACGAGACCACCGACAGCTTCTTCGTGTCGAGGTCGTACCAGAGGTAGTAGTTCTGGCCCGGCCCGGCCATGTCGTCCCCGTTGACGAGCAGGTTCTGGGTGGCGACGTAGCGGGCGAAGGAGTCGACGTCGACCCGGTCGGCCAGGTGCGCGTCGAACTCTGCGTCGTCGGCCGAGTCCAGCCACTTCAAGAAGCTGATGATCGGCTGCAGCGTGCCCGAGTCGGCGGCATTGATCTGCTCGAACTGTTCGGAGTAGTCCGACTGGTCGTCGCCGACGTACTCGAAGCGTGACGACGCATCGGCCTTGTAGAGATAGCCGGGGGAGTCGAACAATGAGTTGGCGTACTGCTCGTCCGGATGCTCGAGCACCAGACGCGTGACGGTGGCACTGTCGTTGACCGAGTACACCGTGTACGCGTACCGCTGAGTGGGTTGCTCGGTCTCGGCGGTGAGAGACAACGCCATCGCCTCGTTGATCACCGGCGAGCCCGGCCGCACCGACAGTTCGGTCATGCCCTGATAGGCGCGACCGTCGACGTACTTGTCGAAGCGGATCAGCAACGGCAGCGACGTAGGATCCTCCGGATCCACCTGCGCCATGCCCTCCATGCCGGGCGGGTCCTGTGCCGGATCGAATCCTTCGGGCAACTCGAAGCCCTCGGGTAGTTCGAACCCTTCCGGAGCTCCGAGCCCAACCGGGCCGTCGCCGTTCTCGTCCTGCAGGCCACGCAGCGTCGAGTTGCCCTTCAGGCGCACCCCCACGTCGTCGATGCGGGTGCCGTCGATGACGACATCGGCGACCACCCATTCCTTGTCGCCGTCCTCCTGATATGCGGAGATCATGTCGTCGTACTCGGCGTCGCCGATCTCGACCGACAGCTCGTGCGGGACGGAGCTGTCGAACAGATCGACTGCGCCGGCGACGTTCTCGGTGATCTCCGAGGAGATGATGGTCGGATCGCCGGTGATGTAGGGCCGCACGCGTGTCGCTCCGAAGGCGGTGGCCACGATCGCGACGAACGCGATGAACGCCACCGGCAGTTTCCAGTGCTGACGCAGCGAGGCCGGTATCCGGTGCCGCAAACGGCGCCGCGGGGTCGGTGCCGTCATCACAGGTCGGTCTGGTCGTATCCGGTCAGGACGGTCACCCGCTGGCCGGCGTTGACGGTGCCGAGGGCGGAGATCAGATCATTGGAGCTCGTGCCCTTCTTCAGCCGAGCCGTGTAGTACAGCTCCACCAGAGCGCCGGCGCGGACGGATTCGGTGGACACCAGCTCGTATTCATTACAGTGCTCGATGAGTACGTCCTCGACGGTGGCGGCGTAGGCCGGCTCCGGCGGCACCTGCACCTTGACCACCTGGCGTTGCACGTCGAGCTTGAACCAGTCGAACTTGTTCATGATCAGCAGCACGAGGCAGATCGCGACCGTCGCTGCGATGGCGAGCACGTAGAAGCGGGTACCGGTGGTCATGCCGATGGCCATCACCAGGAAGATGAACCCGACATCGCGAGTTTCCTTGATGGCGTTGCGGAATCGAACCACCGACAGTGCGCCGACGAGAGCGAACGCCCGCGCGATGTTCGAGCCGACCACCAGCATGATGAGCGCGATGACCATGCCGACGATCACCAGCGTCTGTACATAGGACTGGCTGTAGGAGACGTTCTTGTGGGTGTAGCGGTAGACCCACGCGATCACGCTCGACAGCACGAACGACAACGCCAGCGACACCACGATGTCGAAGGTCGTGAACGTGCCACTGAGGTCCTGGAAATCGAAATTCATATCCGTCCTTGATTCGGAGAAGGGAAGGTCAGCGAACCGGAATCGGTTCGGTGGAACGAAGATCGGCGGGCACTCGCGTGTCGAAACCGTCCGGCAACACCAGCTCCGGTGCACCGAAACGCGATCGAGGCGCAAGCCCGAATGCCTCGACCGACTGGCAGTACTTCGACACCCGGATCACCGACATGCCCAGCCGCGCCGTCAGATCCGTCGCCCAGTACGGGACACGTTCGTTGGCCTTGAGCTCCACGATGGCCAGCTTCGGCGGAATGATGAACCGGTTCCCGGCGCCGGACGCGAAGTGGAAGTCGCGGTCGCGGCCGTGCACCTTGTGGTCGATCGTCACGCGCAAACCGAGGTCGGCGTCGCGGCCGACGAACGCCTCGCGCAGATAACCGGTCGTCACGATCGGTCGCAGATCCAGGTTCCCCAGGAGACCGGAGACCTCGTCGACGAACGGCCGCTGCGAGTCGTCGCACTCGATGTCCTCGCGCCCGTTCAGCCACCGCAGCGCGACACCGTAGGGCAGGGCGATGCGACGTTTCTGCGTCACCCGGTTGACGCGCTGCTTGATCTCGACCTGCACCGGAGTGTCGTCGGTGCACGCGGCCGGATCCCCGTAGAGGCGCATACGCACCTTGCGGCGGAACTTCAGCCCCTCGATCTTCTCCCAGTAGAAACGCAGATCCGCGGTGTCGTAGTACAGCGACGTCACCGGATAGCCCCCGTGTGGGGAGTACGGATCGGTGTCCATCCGGGCGGCGAGCTCGCGCCGTAGTTCGGGCACCTTCATCTCGTCGACGAAATACTTGATCTCGTACCGGTTGAACGCGTGCAGTCTGCTCGCGGTCTGCTGATAGCCGTTGTTCACCCCCACAGCACACACTCGTGATCTCGAGGTTCCGTGGAGTTCTCCTGGCAACTTCCTGACAATCGGAAAGCTCACAGGAACCTGCCAGGAAACCTCGAGCGGGGTACCAGCCCTACCCGCGACAATCGAAGTCGTGACCGACCGGATTCCCGAAGCGCGCGTGCTCGTCGTCGACGACGAGCCGAGCATCGTCGAACTGCTGTCCGTGAGCCTCAAGTTCCAGGGCTTCGCGGTAGAGACCGCGAGCAACCGGGGCAGAGGGCCTCGACACGGCGCGACGTTTCCGGCCCGACGCGGTGATCCTCGACGTGATGATGCCCGGCATGGACGGCATGGGCATGCTGCGCCGCCTGCGCGCCGACGGCATCGACGCACCCGTACTGTTCCTCACCGCGAAGGACGCGGTGGAAGACAAGGTCGTGGGCCTGACGCTCGGCGCAGACGACTACGTCACCAAACCGTTCAGCCTCGAAGAGGTCATCGCCCGGCTGCGCACCATTTTGCGTCGCGCCGGCACGGTGTCCGAGGCCGAACGCAGTTCCCGCATCACCTTCGCCGACCTCGAACTCGACGAGGACACCCATGAGGTGTTCAAGGCCGGCACGCCGGTGTCGTTGTCGCCCACCGAGTTCACGCTGCTGCGGTACTTCATGCTCAACGCCGGCACAGTGCTGAGCAAACCCCGCATCCTCGAGCACGTGTGGAACTACGACTTCGGTGGTGAGGTGGGGGTGGTCGAGTCGTACGTGTCGTATCTGCGCCGCAAGGTCGATACCGGCGACGTTCCCCTCATCCATACCGTGCGCGGCGTCGGATACGTGATGCGGGAACCCCGCACATGAACCGACTGCGGGCGCTGCCGCTGCGCTGGACGCTGGTGGCCGCCCTCGTGCTCCTGGCCGGCATCGGTCTGCTCGCCTCCGGTGTCGCGGTCACCTCGGCCCTGCAGAACTCTCTGCTGTCGCGCGTCGACCGCGACCTCGAAGAGGCTGCACGCACCTGGGCACGACCCGATCGACCCCCACCGGCGCCCCCGCTGGATGCCCCCAGCTCGCGGCGACCACCGAGTCCCTTCTACGTGCAGGCCGTCGACGCCGACGGACAGGTGCTGTTCGTCGTGAACGACGAGTCGACCGCACCCGACGTGCCCGAGGGACCCACCGGCAGGCCTGTCACCGTCGGATCCGCCGGTGACGACGGCCCGCACTGGCGGGTGATGAGCACCGAGAGCATCTCCGGTGTCGTCACCACCGTAGGGATGAGTCTCGAGGAGACGGAGGCGACGGTCGATCGGCTCGTGGTCCTGCAGGCTGGGATCGGTACCGCGGTGCTCGTCGCACTGGCAGTGGCCGGTGGCATCGTGGTGCGGATGAGCCTGCGTCCGCTGGACGAGGTGGAGCGCACCGCCGCGGCGATCGCCGAAGGGGACCTGAGCGAGCGTGTGCCGGAACGTGATCCGCGTACCGAGATCGGCCGGCTATCGGTGACCTTCAACAGGATGCTCGGCAAGATCCAGTCGGCCTTCGCAGCCACCGCAGCGTCGGAGGAGTCGGCGCGGCGCTCGGAGGAGAAGATGCGCCGATTCGTCGCCGACGCCGGCCACGAACTGCGCACCCCGCTCACCACCATCCGTGGCTTTGCCGAGTTGTACCGGCAGGGCGCGAGCACCGACACGGGCATGCTCCTGGAACGCATCGAAAGTGAGGCCCGGCGCATGGGTCTGCTCGTCGAGGACCTGCTCATGCTCGCCCGCCTCGACGAACAACGCCCCCTCGATCGGTCCCCGGTCGATCTCCTCGCGGTGGCAGCCGACGGTGTGCACGGCGCGCGGGCCGTCGCACCCGATCGTCACGTCGAGCTCGAGATCATCGATGGCCCCGGTACTCCCGAGGTTCTCGGTGACGACGCACGTCTACGTCAAGTGTTGAGCAATCTCGTCAGCAACGCACTGACCCACACCCCGCCCGAGGCCGAGGTCACGGTGCGGGTGGGGACAACGGAGTCCGACGCGATCCTCGAAGTGGTCGACACAGGCCTCGGTCTCGACCACGAGGACCGCGAGCGCGTCTTCGAACGCTTCTATCGCGCCGACGCCTCACGCACCCGTGCCTCGGGTGGCAGCGGGCTGGGGTTGTCGATCGTCGCTGCGCTGGTCGCGGCGCACGGCGGCAAGGTGGAGGTGGAGTCGGAGAAGGGTGTCGGCTCGACCTTCCGTGTCCGCATCCCGCGGCTGACCCGGGGTTGACGCGCTGAAACGAGGTTCGCCCCTGCAACACGCGGGGCGAACCCCGGTTCACCGCGCGAGACGATCGGTGGAACGCCGATTGTCCCGCTGGGCTGAAAAGCTGTGTCGCCGGACACATCGCGGTTCCTAGTCTCGGCTCATCCGAGGAAGGGAACCGGCAACAATGCAGTCGCTCGCCTGTCACACCTGTGACGCCCGCGTGCTCGTCGCGAAGTACAGCCCCGCTCATACCAGCATCCAGTGGTCCGACGAGGCCCGGCAGTCGTGCCGCGAGATCGCGGCCGCCGCTGCCGTCGACAACGGCTCCTATGTGATGCGCTGCGAGGCCCTCGACCGCACGGTGGACGAGGCTGTCTCCGACGGGCTGATCCGGCCCAGCCGTCGAGTCGATCCGGCAATCGCGCCTCTCGCTTCCACGGAGGCTGTCACCTCAGCCCGGTGACTGCCGTTCTCTTTCGCCCCCTCTTCAGCCCAGCCTCTATGGAGAAACCATGACCGTCCCCCAGGAGCGGATCGAGATCCGCAACATCGATCCCGGTACCAACCCCACCCGCTTCGCGCGCGGATGGCACTGCATCGGCCTCGCGAAGGATTTCCGTGACGGAAAGCCGCATCAGGTCAAGGTGTTCGGCACCGACCTCGTGGTCTTCGCCGACACGGCGGGAAAGCTGCACGTGCTCGACGCGTTCTGCCGGCACATGGGCGGCAACCTCGCGCGCGGCGAGATCAAGGGCGACACCATCGCGTGCCCGTTCCACGACTGGCGCTGGAACGGCCAGGGCCGTTGCGAAGCGGTGCCGTATGCGCGCCGCACGCCGAAGCTCGGTCGCACCAAGGCGTGGACGACGATGGAGCGCAACGGCGTTCTCTTCGTCTGGCACTGCCCGCAGGGTAGTGAGCCCACCCCGGAACTCGCGATCCCCGAGATCGAGGGCTACGAGGACGGTCAGTGGAGCGACTGGACGTGGACGACCATCCACGTCGAGGGGTCGCACTGCCGCGAGATCGTCGACAACGTGGTCGACATGGCGCACTTCTTCTACGTGCACTTCCAGATGCCCGAGTACTTCAAGAACGTCTTCGACGGGCACATCGCCGGTCAGCACATGCGCTCCTACGGACGCGATGACATCAAGACCGGCGTGCAGATGGATCTTCCCGAGGCGCAAACGATCTCGGATGCCTTCTACTACGGTCCGTCCTTCATGCTGGACACGATCTACACGGTGGCCGAGGGCACGACCATCGAGTCGAAGTTGATCAACTGCCACTACCCGGTGACGAACAATTCGTTCGTGCTGCAGTTCGGCACGATCGTCAAGAAGGTCGAAGGCATGTCGGAGGAGCAGGCCGCCGAGATGGCAACGATGTTCACCGACGGTCTCGAGGAGCAGTTCGCGCAGGACATCGAGATCTGGAAACACAAGTCCCGCATCGAGAATCCGCTCCTCACCGAGGAGGACGGCCCGGTCTACCAGTTGCGCCGCTGGTACAGCCAGTTCTACGTCGACCTCGAGGACGTCACGCCGGACATGACGCAGCGTTTCGAGTTCGAGGTCGATACCTCCCGTGCGCTCGAATCGTGGCACAAGGAGGTCGAGGAGAACCTCGCCGGTTCGGCGGAGTGACACGATGATCCGTCCCGCCTCACGGGGCGGGACGGATCACGCGTCGCGGCGGCGGAAGCCGTCGACGAACAACGACACGATGGTGCGGGCGAGGTCGGCGAGGGTGCGGTCCGGCCCGGGCCGGTACCAGCGGGAGGCGTGCCAGACGGCGTCGTAGATCAGTTCCCGGAACGCCTCGGGGTCGATGTCGGTGCGGAAGGCCCCTTCGGCGATGCCGTCCCGGATGGCTTCGCGCCATGCGACTTCCATGGCATCGGCCGAGGAGACCATGTCGGCCTCGACGACGCGCTCGCGCATGTATTCGCCTTCGCGTCGCCAGATGGAGGTCGCGCCGTGGTAGTCCTCGGAGGTCTCCAACGCGATCAGAGTGAACGCCTCGAGCCGTTCGACGGGCGGAAGCGACCGCGCCAGCACCTCGCGGCACCGTGCATTGAGGTCGGTGATGTATTCGCGGATGAGTTCGGTGACGATCGCTTCCTTGGACGGGAAGTAGTGGTAGAGCGCTCCGGAGTACACGCCGACCGCGTCGGCGATCTCTCGGATGGTGGTGGCGGTGACGCCCTTGCGGGCGAAGATCTCTGCCGACCTGTCGAGTATCTGTCGCTTGCGCTCCTGCGGATCCACCATCGTCCTCTCCCGGGGCCTGAAGAAGGCCTGTTCTCGGACCACATTGTGCCACATCCATTGATCAAACGATCAATGGAGTTCAGTCTCGACGTCTTCAGGAGTATGCATGGCCGTGTCCCGCATGGACCCGATCGTTCCCACAACCCCGCTCGACGGCGCCACGGCCCTCGTGACCGGAGCCGGTCAGGGCATCGGACGAGGGATCGCCCTTGCTCTCGCCTCGGCGGGTGCCTCGGTGGCCGTCGTCGGCCGCACCGCGGAGACGATAGGTGCCACCGCCGTCGAGATCGAAGCACGGGGTGGGCGTGCGGTGCCGTACGTGTGCGACGTGACCGATCCGGTGGCGGTCGATGCGACGGTCGCGGACGTGGTGCGGGAGTTCGGTGGGCTCACCATCCTGGTGAACAATGCGCAGTCACCCGCGCCCGGAACGCTGCTCGAACTCGATGAAGCCGTGTATCGCGACGGCATGGAATCCGGACCCACTGCCACTTGGCGGATGATGCGGGCGTGCCACCCCCACCTGCGTGGCGGTGGTTCGATCGTCAATCTCGGATCGGCGGCGGGTATCCGATGGAACCCGTCGGGGACAGGGGGATACGCGGCGGCGAAGGAGGCGATCCGGGTACTCACCCGCACCGCCGCCTGTGAGTGGGCGGCAGACGGCATCCGCGTCAACAGCATTCTTCCGCTGGCCGATTCGGTTGCCATGCAGGAGTGGGCGGAACGTGAACCCGACGAAGCGACCGCATATGCCAGGTCGATTCCGCTCGGTCGGCTCGGCGACCCCGAGACCGACATCGGGCCGGCCGTGGTCTTCCTGTGCAGCGAGGCCGCCCGTTACATCACCGGCCACTCGCTTCCGGTGGACGGAGGTCAGGCGCTGGTGCGCTGAGGCGCCTGCCCATGGCGGTGCTGCGCGTCGTATTGCGACAGGGCGCGCCACACCGTCCGGGCCGCAAGGCGAACCGGGGTGGCCAGGCCGACGGTGTCGATGCTGCCCACCGGGCCCGTCACGGACAGTGCCCCTACGCACGTCCGTCCGTTTCCGACAGGGGCCGCGACGCATGCGACACCCGATACCGATTCCTCGCGCTCGTATGCGATGTGACGCTCGCGTATGCGTGCGATTTCCGTTCGGGGCAAAAGATTCTCGATGCGGGCGGCGCCACTGCCGGGCGTGCATCCGGAAAGTGGACGCGCGGTATCGAACCGGGAGTGTGCGAGAAGGGCCTTGCCGAGCGCGGTGCGGTGGGCCGGCTGCCGTCCCCCGATGCGCGAGGGCAGGTCGATGTCGCTACGGCCGACCTTGTCGACGTAGCGGATGCTGCTGCCGTCGAGCACGGCCAGATGGACGACGAGGCCGGTCGCCGAATGCAGGTCGTGCAGGACGGGGTTGGCCACTCGGTGCAAGCGGTCGTGGTTCCGTGCCAGTGCTCCCCATTCGAGGGGAGTGCGTCCCAGGCCGTAGGCCTTGCCTCGTTTGCTCACCCACCCGTGCTCGGCGAGTTGGGTGAGCAAACGGTGGGTGGACGAACGCGGCAGGCCTGTCCGCGACGACAGTTCGGACAGGGTGAGGCGATCGCCGGCGTGGAACTCGTCCAGAAGTCCGGCCACGCGGGCGATGACGGCGTCCGGAAAGTCGTCGGTGCGTGTCACGAAAATCCTCCATCAACGGGGCGGGCAGGGGCGGCACATTGATTGATCGGTCGATCAATCAATGGTTGCGACGGTAACAGGATCGGGGCTTACGTGGCCAGCGTCACTTGGAGATGGTCGGCCGCGCGACGTACCCGGCGAGCCGCGTCCTCGGGGATCGCCTCGGCCGGCCCGGCCAACGACAGTGCCGCGATTTCGCCGTCTCCGGCAGCGAACGCCGCAACCACGTGACGGAAGCACGTGCCTCCGTACGCGACACCGTCGACCATCGAACACCCGCTACCGGCCAGGAGTGCGGGGTGCGTTCCGTCGCGCCGGGCCAGGAGCGCGAGGCCTGCGACGGTTTCTTCGGCCGGCCTGCGTTGACCCGCCCACGAGCTGTCGGCCACCCGGATCCCACTGACTTTCTCCAGGTAGACGAGCTGATCTCCGTCGAGAACCGTCAGGTGGACGACCAGTCCGGTATCGCGGTGCAGGTCGTACATCGCCGGCAAGGCTGCGCTGTGGATTCGGTCGTGGGCCTGTGCGAGGGCGCCGAGTTCGACGATCTTCGGGCCCAGGTGGTAGGTGGTGCCGCTACGGCGCATCCAGCCGACCCCCACCAACTGCAGCAGCATCCGGTGGGCGGACGACCGGGGAAATCCCGTCCGGCGGCAGAGTTCGGTGAGGGTCAGACCGTCGGTGTCGCGGAACGGTTCGAGCAACAGGCTGACGCGTCCCATGACGGACGAGGGGGTGTCGAGGACTTCGGACATCGTGTTCTCCGAGGGCTGGCGTGCGGTGATTGATCGACCGATCAATGATGCCTACGACTGTAGCGCCGGATTCGCCGAACGAAAAGAACGAATTTCATAAGAGAACGAAAAGTGCCCCGCGACCTGCGTCGCGGGGCACTCTTCGGATCGAGGTGAAACGCCTCGGATCAGGCAGACGGCGGGATGAATGCCTTCAGTGGCTCGGAGCCCGTCTGGTCGTGACCCCAGTACGCGTCGGCGGTGATCTCCTCGGAGGTGTAGTGGCGCTCGTCGACGAGCATGCCCTCCGTGCCGAACTCGAGATCCCAGCCGCCGGGTGCACGGACGTAGAACGAGATCATCTTGTCGTTGGTGTGCCGGCCCAGAGTCGACGAGATCGAGAAGTCGAGCTTGTTCACGCGATCGAGTGCCTGGCCGACCGCGTCGAGGGTGTCGACCTCGGTCATCAGGTGCACCAGTCCGGGCTCCTCGTTCGGCGGAGCCGGGCACAGTGCGAGGCTGTGGTGACGCTCGTTGATACCCAGGAAGCGGACTCGCACCAGACCGTCCTCGTCGAGACGGATCGATCCGCGCGGCAGGAAACCGAGGACCTGCGTGTAGAACTCGTACGTCTCGGCGAAGTTCGCCGTCGGCAGCACCACGTGGCCGAGGCCCAGACCGCCGGTCACCCAGTGCCCACCGAACCGCGTCACGACCGGGCTGTGGTCGAGCACCGGACCGAAGAACACCTCGAGGCGGGTTCCGGCCGGATCCTCGAACGCGATGGCACCTTCCGCGTCGATGTACGTCGCTTCCTTGTGGGAGAGCACCTCGACGGTGCGTCCCGACTTCTCGACCGCCTCGCGCACCCGCTGGAGTGCGAACTCGTCACGCACCTCCCAGCCCACGGCCAGCGCCTTGTCGGACTCGCCGGGCAGCACTTGGATGCGCGAGCGGCGCTCGTCGACGCGGGCGTAGAAGCCGTCGGCCTCCGGGCCCGAACCCTCGGCCATGCCGAGTCCGTCGAGGAGGAGGGCGCGCCAGCGCGGCACGTCCTGCGTCTGGATGCGGAGGTAGCCGAGACCTCTCAGTTCAGTCATGTTGTCGTCCTCGAAAGTGAAGGGGAGATCAGATCATTGCGCGGTAGGGACCCTGCGGGTCGCCACCGAGCTGAGTGAGGGCCGCGGAATGGTAGATCATGCCGGGCACGTGGATGGCGTGGGTCAGGCCGACGTGAGCGTCGCGCCAGAACCGCTGCATCGGGGTCTTCAGATGCACTGCGGCACCGCCGGCGCGTGCGAAGACCTCGTCCATCGCCCGCACGGCACGCCAAGCGGCCGAGATCTGGGTGCGCCGGCCGATGGCGCGCTCCTCGAAGCTGATCTCCTCACCTCGGTCCGTCTTGTCCCAGAACCGGTCGACGGTCTCGAGCAATGCGAGTCGCGACGCGGAGATCTCCGATGCAGCCTCGCTGATCGCGAACAGGATGTACGGGTCCTCCTTGATCGGGACGCCGGTGACCTGGACGCGTTCCTTCTGCGCCGCGATGTAGCAAGCCAGTGCACCCTCGGTCATTCCGATCAGCGACGAGGTGATGCCCAGCGGGAAGATGTACGAGAAGGGGAACTTGTACAGCGTCTCGTCGCGACCCGCGTGCCGCCAGCCGTTGCCGCTGAGGACGATGTCGGCGTCGATGGTGCGGTGCTCCGGGATGAAGGCGTCCTTGATGATCAGGTCCTTCGAGCCCGTGCCGCGCAGGCCGATGACGTTCCAGCTGTCCTGGTCGATCTCGTAGTCGGAGCGGGGAAGCACGACGTGCAGCACCTGGCCGGTGCGGTTGCCGTCCTTGTCACCCACAGCAGCGCCGATCATGACCCAGCCGCAGTGGTCCGTGCCCGACGAGAACGACCAGCGGCCGTTGAGAATGTACCCGCCCTCGACGGGCACCGCGACACCCATCGGTGCGTACGGCGATGCCATCCACATGTCGTTGTCCTCGCCCCAGATCTCCTCCTGGGCCTTGGGGTCGAAGAAGGCGAGCTCCCACGGATGGACGCCGACGATGCCGGCGACCCAGCCCGTCGCGCCGTCGAGGGCGCCGAGTGCCATGACGGTCTCGGCCGCCTCACGCGGGTGGCCTTCGGAACCGCCGAACTCCTTCGGCTGGAAGGTGCGGATGATGCCGGAGTCGCGCAGACGCTTCGCGGTGGTATCGGTGAGGCGCATGATCTTGTCGCCTTCGATGCCCTCGGCGCGGATCTCCTCCGCGTGCTGCATGATCCTGTCCAATACCTGACCCATGACGGTGACTCTTCCTGGGAATCGGCTGTTGACGAGCCGGGACTACGTGGAGGGGGTGTGCTCCGCCGACCGGAGCGACCTGCGCGGTGTGCAGGTGTGGTACGTCGAACAGTCCCAGCTGTGATGTGAGCGCGCACCGATGTTTCCGTTCAACGGGACGGCCGGGGCGGGGGGCACGGACCCTCGGTACAAAGAGACGGACAGCACAGTGATGCCCTCACCGTGACCGCTCGTCCCGGAAGGATCGACATGACCGACACCGCAGACCTGGTGGCTTCGCTCGTCGAGCGCGTGCAGCTTCTCGAGGACAAGGCCGCCATCCACGAGGTGCTCACGGCCTACGGTCCGGCCGTAGACGCCGGCGACGCTGATGCGGTGGGCGAGTTGTGGGCGGAGGACGCGGTCTACGACATCGACATCCGCGTGATGGAGGGTCGCGACGCCATCACCGAGATGGTCCGCACCCGTCCTCATCAGGACTACATCAACGAAGGATGCGGCCACCTGCTCGACCCGGTCCACATCCGCGTCGACGGCGACACCGCCGTCGCGACCTGCCATTCGCTGCTGTTGCGTCGCAACCTCGATTCCGACTCGTACCGTGTGTGGCGGGTGACGGCCAACCGCTTCGAGCTCGCGCGCATCGACGGTCGCTGGAAGATCAAGCGCCGCACCGCACGAGTGCTCGACGGCAGTGCCGAGGCCCGCGAGCTGCTCGCGAGGGCCTCCCGATGAGTGAATTGTCCGCGGCGGAACAGCTTCTCGCCATCCATGAGATCCAGCAGGTCTTCTCGGCACGTCTGCGCGTGATGGACACCAAGCAGTGGGAGCTGTACCCGACCCTGCACACCGAGGACGTGGTGAGCGAAACGTGGGGCGGGCTGCCCAGCGACAAGCAGCCCCGCACCGGTGACGACGCCGGCCGCGTCGTGGGCCGCGAGGCGCTGACCCGCGCCATCAGCAACTTCCTCGACGGCCCCGTCTCGGTCACCTCGGCCCATCACGGCCACTGCCCGGAGATCGTCCTCGAATCCGACACCACCGCCCGCGGGATCTGGGCGATGGAGGATCAGCTGTGGTGGGACAACGACGGCGTCGAGGAATCGCTGCACGGGTGGGGCCACTACCACGAGGAATATCGCAAGGTCGACGGGGTCTGGCTGATCTCCTACCGCAAGCTCACCCGCCTGCGCGAGGTGCACACGCCCGGCTTCTTCAGCTTCCTGAAAGGATCACCAGATCCGAGCTGACGCGGTGAAACGAGGCTCGCCCCTGCAACACGCCGGGCGAGCCCCGCTTCACCGCGTCAACGTCCGACGTAGCAGCTTTGCGACGTGTCGTTGAAGGAGAAGGCAGGTCCGGTCACGGACAGCGTGGTTCTGCAGCCGCGGCGAATCTCCTTGTCGCCCGCGAACGAGTTCACGTACAGGTACAACGTCTTCTTGTTGTTGTTGTTGTTGTCCGCGACGTAGGTGTGGCCCTCGACCCGGTCGTAGGCCCAGGTCGTCAGCTCCACCCTGTCGACGAAGGTCTGCTGCGGCGCGGTGGTCGTCGTCGGAGTCGGAGCCGCAGTCGTCGGTCGTGTGCTGCGAACCTGGAACGTCTTCACCGCATTGCCGGTGAAATCCTTCAGGGCGCCGGCCATGAGGTCCATCAGCTGTCGGGACAACGAAAACAATTGGAGCGCAGCGCCGACACGCTCACCTCCATGCAGGATGCCGGCGCATTGAGCGACATCGGTGAAGCGCCTCTGATTTCGGTCGTCGGATCCGACAGAAGCAAGCGGAGAAGACAGATACACGGATGACGACATCGTGTATCTGTCTTCTCGGCTTGCGTACTGGGGTCGAGGAGTCTCAGTAGAGGTTGTCGAGCTTGTCGAGATCGACGCCCTTGGTCTCCCGACTGGTGGCTACAGCGATCACGGTGATCGACATGGTGATCACCAGGTAGACGATGACCGCGGTGGCGCTGAAGCGGTCGACCAGCCACACGGCGATGAACGGCGCCGGAGCACCGGCGATGATCGAGGAACCCTGGAACACCAGCGACGAACCGGCGAAGCGGTACTTGGTGGGGAACAACTCCGTGATCCATGCGGCCTCGGGACCGGCGAGCATCCCGTGCAGCAATGCGCCGACACAGACACCCACACCGAGGGCGGTCATGTTCTCGGTGTGCACCAGGGAGAAGAAGATCGGTGCCCAGATGATGAGCGAGACGGCCGGGACGAGCATGGCGATCTTGCGCCCCACCCGGTCGGACCACCATCCGCCGCCGATCATTCCGAGGAACTGGCAGACCGACGCGAAGGCGACGGTGGTGACGATCGCGCCACGGGTGTAGTCGAAGTAGGTTGTGGCGTAGGCGATGACGAAGATCGTATAGACGTAGAACGCGATGTTCTCGCCGAGACGCATGCCGAGGCCGTGGAGCAGGGGGCGGGGCTTACGCAGAGCTTCGACGATGCTGGACGAATCCTTGCGGGCAGCATTTTCCTCGGTGGATTCGGCCTTCGCCTGCGCGGCCTGGTAGACCGGCGATTCCTCGACACCCCGACGGATCAGGAACCCGATGATGAGAAGGGGCACGGCGAGGAGGAAGGCCACGCGCCAACCCCATTCGTCGAATGCGTCCCCGGGGAAGACGACCGCGAGTATGCCCACTGTGACGGTGGCCAGGACGGTGCCGGCCGGAGCCCCGGACTGGGGCCATGCCGCCCAGAATCCACGACGCTTGGGTTCGCCGTATTCGCTGACCAGGATCACCGCAGCCCCGAACTCACCACCGAGAGCGAAACCCTGAATCATGCGCAGGACCACCAGGGCGACGGTGGCCCAGATGCCGATCTGACCGTAGGTCGGCAACAGTCCGATCGCGGCCGTCGCGCCACCGAGCATGAGGAACGTTGCCACCAGGATGGGCTTGCGTCCGAACTTGTCACCGAGATGACCGAAGACGATGCCGCCGAGCGGTCGGGCGACGAACCCGAGTCCCTGCGTCGCGAGGGCCATCAGCAAGGACGCAACGGCGTTGCCGCTGGGGAAGAACAGAGGGCCGAGGACGGTCGCGGCAAGGATGCCGTAGATCGCGAAGTCGTACCACTCGAGGACGGCGCCGGCCATGCTGCCGGCCAGAACCCGCTTGAACGGAGTTCTCGTGGTCGGTGTGCCGGTGTCCGGTGGAACCGGTGGCGTACCCGACTGCTCGATGGTGGTCATGTCGTGCCTTTCGGATCAGGTTCGAGTTCAGCCGTGTGTCACAGCTGGAGGGTCAGCTTGTCGCCGCATGCGCGGGAGCAGCAGGTCATCATGGTTTTTCCGGCTGCGCGCTCGGCCTTGGTGAGGACCAGGTCGCGGTGGTCGACCTCACCGTCGAGGACGGGTACCTCGCAGGCGCCGCAGATGCCTTCTTCACAGTCGCTCTGAGCGTCGATGTTGGAGGCTCGCAGTGCTTGGAGCACGGTTTGGTCGGCGGCGACCGGGACGGTGATGCCGGAGTCCTTCAGCACCACGTCGAACCCGTGTTCCTTGGAAGGATCCAGTTCTTCGAGTGTGGAGGAGAAGTGTTCGACGTGCAGTGTGTCGTCGGACCAATGGGAGGTGGCCTCGCTCAATGCGGAGAGCAGACGTTCGGGGCCGCACGAGTACACCTGTGTGCCGTCCTCCGGATCGGCGAAGAGCGAAGGAAGGTCCATGCGGATGCCTTCGTCGCCGGGATAGACCCGGACACGATCGCCGTGGTTGCGGGCGAGACGGTCGAGGAACGCCATCGAGGTGCGCGAGCGTCCGGCGTAGTGGATCTCGTAATCGCCACCTGCAGCCTTGACCTGATCGGCCATCGCGATCACCGGGGTGATGCCGATGCCGCCGGCGACGAAGACGTACCGCTTCGCGTCGGGGTCGAGCTTGAAGTGATTGCGGGGACCACGTACACGGAGCGTGGCCCCTACGGACAGTTCGGTGTGAATCCATCGGGACCCGCCCCGGCTCTCCGTGTCGTGGAGGACGGCCACCTGGAAGGTGTTGCGGTCGTTCGGATCACCGCACAGTGAGTATTGCCGCGACACCGTTCCACAGTCGATATCGATATGCGATCCCGCCGACCACTTCGGTAGCGGTCGTCCGGAGGTGTCGCGCAGGGTGATCAACAGGATGTCGTCGGCGACCGTTTCGAGTTCGGTAACCGCCATCGTGCGAGCGATGGTGTTCTTGGACGGTTCGCCGATCTTGACCGGCTGGTGCCGGGACAGCACTGTCGGGTCGGCTCGTTCGGGGTTGCGCGCCGGATCCCACCGGACCCACACGTGATCGGGTCCGCGGAACGAGGTGTTGGGCAGATAGGTGAACTCCTGATCCGGTACCAGTTCCATGTGGGGCAGTCGTCGCGTGAGCTCTTCGAGAAAGATCTGAATCTCCATGCGCGCGAGATTCTTTCCCATGCACTGGTGGCTGCCGTAGCCGAAGGTGAGATGGTCGCTGGCGTTGTCGCGCCGGATGTCGAAGTCGTCGGCCTGATCGAAATGACGTTCGTCGTGGTTGGCGGACGAGTTGACGATCAGCAGCTTGGCTCCGGCAGGAATCTCGACGCCGTTGATCGTGGTGTCCGCGGTGACGAGCCGTCGCCACGCGGCGACCGATCCGGAATGTCGTAGGCACTCTTCGACGGCATTCGGGATCAGGCTCGGGTCGGCGCAGATCTCCTCCCACACGTCGCGATGCTCGAGCAGTAGACGCAAGGCGTTTGCGGAGGCGTTGGCGGTGGTCTCGTGGGCGGCGACGATGCCGGCCATCATCATCGAGTGCAGGTAGGAGTCGGTGACAACGTCCGGCTGTTCCTCCTGGACGCGGATGCCGAAGGGCATCCAGCCGTGTCCGCTGGGATCCTTGCGCATCTTGTCGAGGACGGTGCCGGCGAACTGCCAGAACTTGCCTACGGCATCGGCGACGGCGACCTGCTGCTCGGGAGCGGGTCGTCCCCATGTGTTGACGGTGTGCGCGATCGAGTACTCGCGCAGGGTGTCCATGTCTTCCTCGGGCACGCCGAGGAAGTGCAGGGCGACGGTGAGCGGGACCTCCCAGAGCATCTCGTCGACGAGGTCGACGTGCCCGGCATCGATGAAACGATCGACGTATTCGCGGGTCAGCCGGCGCACCATCGGCTCATGGTGGGCGAGTGCGGCGGGAGTGAAAGGTTCCATCAGCGCTCGCCGACGAGGCATGTGCGCCGGTTCGTCCTCGTTGACGAGGGTGCGGTTCATGGCATAGCCGTAGCGGGCCAGGACAGCGTTCGCCTCGTCGGAGGTCGGGGTGATCTTCTCGAGAGCGATCGAGGGGGAGAACAGTTCGTTGTCGCGGAAGACGGCTTTGACGTCTTCGTAGCGAGTGACCACCCAGTAGCCGAGTTCGGGACTGTAGAAGACGGGCTCTTCGTCTCGGGACCAGCGCAGTGATGCGGCCGGGTCCACCTGATACGGCCCGGTGAAGGGATCGAACGCCGCGGCGCGCGGCGAGACAGGGCAGCCGGTAGGGGAGGTGAAGGCGGTGTGGTCGACAGGGCAACGGCTTTCTGTGGCCGGTTGCGGGACTTCGAGGACGGTGCCGCTCGACTGACTCGTCATGATGCTCTCCAAGCTACGAACTGCTGATTTACTAATACCGAACACAAGTGTTCGTTGAACGCACAGGGAGACGGTAATGGCGGTCACACTCGTCGTCAACACCGGGGTGCATCTCTGTGCTGAGAGCACAAAAAAGGGACGCCCTCACAGGGCGTCCCTTCGCTCGGCGAAATAGGTCAGGTACGCAGCAGGCTGTTGATCCGTGCGGCAGTCGCCGCGACCGCAGCTGCGGCAGCCTCGGTGTCGAGTCCTTCGATTGCCACGACCCCGACGCTCGACTCGAAACCCACGCCTTCGGCGTCGACCGGTGTGCGCACGCCGGCCGCCACGCCGACGGCGCCGTGTTCGATTTCGCCGGCCGTGATGCTGAAGCCGTCCTCACGTGCGCGGCGGACCGCGTCGGTGTCGGAATCCGATGCGGGGCGGCCGGCGAGGATCGCGATACCGGCCGCGCCTTTGGATACGGGATGTCTCGTGCCGACCCGGTAGCCCACTCGGAGAATTCCTGAGTCGGGTTCGGCCACCGCGATCACCACGCACTCGTCGCCCTCCAGGGTCGACAGGAACGCTGTGGCCGACGTCTGCTGCGCGAGGTCTCGCAGTAGCGGTTGCGTGACTTCACGCACTCGGGGGCGGAATCGCGAACCGAGTAGCGCTGCTCCTGCGGCCAGCCTGATACGGCCGTCCTGTGTTCGCGCCACGAGCGAGTGTGCCTCGAGGGTCGCCACGATTCGGTAGCTGATGGCACGAGCGATACCCAGCTCCGCCGCGAGTTCTGCGATCGAGATTCCCCCTGGGCGCTGGGACACGATATCCAGCGCGCGTAAACCGCGATCCAGGGTCTGCAGGGTGCTCAACGGTTCTCCTCAGGGGCTCTCGCTAGGGGTGCCGAAGCCTATCCCGACCATATCTCTGGGTATCGGCATGAATGTATGGGCGGGCTTCCGGGGATGGATTTCCGGGGATCGACCGAATTCTCGCGCGCTGAACCGAGGCTTGCGTACCCTGCAACCCGCGCGAACCCCGCTTCGGCGCGCACGACTCCCGTGGTCGGCGACCCGTACTCGGGACGCCGTTTCACCCCATTGGCCCTCGACTGTCTTCTGAATGCGATCCCGTACTTCGTCTCCACGGAATCGGCGCAGATGAGGGAGGAATTGCTCGTCTCGTAAATCCGGGAATGAACGTTACGTGAATGTGATTATCATCACTTTGGGTTTCTTCGGCCGTTCGGACTACACCCAGGTAGGCGCACCCGAAGGTCAAGGGATTCAACCGAACACAGGACACGATCGCGTCGTCGCCCCTGACTTTGGGGCTGGATTTCCCTGCTGATCTGCGACAAGACTTCAATTCACACGTAACGCTCAGCTATTTCTTAGAGATAGCTCGGGTAACGCTTCAATCAAGTCAGGTCCAGCGCCGGCCCTGACTCGTCGAAGGAAGAATCTTGTCTCGGGGAGGAGACATGGTCATGGGGAGGACTGCGGGATGACGACGGTCGACGATCGAGGGGTCGATCCGTCCGACGCTCCGCGGCGCGCGCAGAAGCGCGCGTCCGCGGACGCGTCGCCCGGCACCGGCGTCAATCGGTGGAAGTGGCAGAACGCCTACGTCAAGCGGCTCTACGTCACGGACGCACTCGTCGTGGTGCTGTCCGTGCTGCTGGCGCAGTGGGTTCGGTTCGGGTACGAGGAACTCTTGCTCGCCGGGGAGGGCGCAGCACTCGAGTACTCGTTGACGTCCGCGACCATCATCGTTGCGTGGCTGGGTGCGCTGAGTCTCTTCCGCACTCGGTCGCGTCGCGTCATCGGCGCCGGCTACGACGAGTATCAGCGGGTCATCTCCGCGACCATCGGCATGTTCGGTGCGATCGCGATCATCGCGCTCATCTCCAACGAGCAGATCGCGCGCGGGTTCCTCGCCATCGCGTTGCCGGTCGGTCTCACCGGTTTGCTGCTCACTCGGTGGTTGTGGCGGAAGGTGATCGCGCGCAAGCGGGCTCGCGGGGAATTCCAGACGTCGGTGCTGGTGGTCGGTGGCGCGCGGGCGGTACGGCATATGGCGCGCACCTTCGCCCGTAAGGACGGCGAGGGTTACCGCGTCGTGGGCGTGTGCGTACCCCGCTATTCGGGTGCTCCCGGTGACGTGATCGACGTCGACGGTCGGGAGATCACCATCTACGGCGACGAACACTCCGTCGTGGAGGCACTGAAGCTGTCGCAGGCCGACACGGTGGTGGTCACCGCCACCGAAACCCTCGGCAGCGAGGGGTTGCACGATCTGGTATGGCAGCTCGAACCGCTCGAGACCGATCTGGTGGTCGCGACCGGGGTGGTCGATGTGGCCGGTCCGCGGATCGAGATGCGTCCGGTGGCCGGCCTGCCGCTCATTCACGTGGAGAAGCCGAGCTATCACGGGGCGAAGCGGTCGGGGAAGCGGATCTTCGACTTGGCGTTCGCGGGCGCGGCGTTGCTGGCGTTGGCGCCGGTGTTCGCGGTGGTCGCGCTGCTCATCAAGCTCGAGGATCGGGGTCCGGTCTTCTACAAGGCCGAGCGGATCGGTCTCGATGGTGAGCCGTTCGGGATGGTGAAGTTCCGGTCGATGGTCACCAATGCCGACAAGATGGTCGATCGGCTGCTCGCGCAGAACGAGGGCGCCGGCCCGCTGTTCAAGATGAAGGACGATCCGCGGGTCACCCGCGTGGGCAGGGTGATGCGGCGGTTCAGCATCGACGAGTTGCCCCAGTTCCTCAACGTGATTCGCGGGGAGATGAGTGTGGTGGGTCCGCGTCCGCCGTTGCGGCGTGAGGTGGAGGCCTATGACGGTCGGGTCAAGCGCCGGCTGCTTGTTCGCCCCGGTGTGACCGGACTGTGGCAGGTCAGCGGTCGGTCGGATCTGTCCTGGGACGAGTCGGTGCGGCTGGATCTGTCGTATGTGGAGAACTGGTCGATGGTCTCGGATGTGTTGATCATCGGTAAGACCGTCAAGGCCGTGCTCGCCAGCGACGGCGCCTACTGAGCGACAGCGTGAACAGAACGGCCTCGGAGCGCGACTCCGAGGTCGTTCTCGTTCTGCGGAAAGACTCGAATCGCCATGAGTACATGCACAGGCGGATACCGTGGACGAAACAGTTCGGAGGTAGTCGCATGTGCACAGCCGCCAACTACATTGCCAAGGACCACTACTTCGGCCGGAATCTCGATCTCGAATTCTCCTACCGGGAAGCGGTGACGGTCACGCCGCGAAACTTCCCCTTCGAGTTCCGCAAGGTGCCCCCGCTGAACACTCATCACGCCATGATCGGCATGGCGACCGTCGCCGAGGGTTATCCGCTCTACTACGACGCGACCAACGAGAAGGGCTTGAGCATGGCGGGGCTGAACTTCCCCGACAATGCCGACTACAAGCCCGTGTCGGAGGACGGGACGAACGTCGCGTCGTTCGAGTTCATTCCCTGGGTCCTCGGGCAGTTCGAGACCGTCGCGCAGGTACGGGACGCACTATCGGACGTGCGCATCGTCGACCTCGCATTCAGTGAGGAGTTTCCGCCGTCCCCACTGCACTGGATCATTTCCGACCGGGACGAGTCCATCACCGTCGAATCCGTCGACGAGGGCTTGAAGGTCCACGACAACCCGATCCAGGTCCTTACGAACAACCCGACGTTCGACTTCCAGTTGTTCAACATCAACAACTACATGAGTCTGTCGGTCGACCCGCCCGAGCCGCATTTCTCGAAGGAAATCCCTTTCGACACCTACAGTCGCGGGCTGGGTGCACTCGGATTGCCCGGAGATCTGTCGTCGGTATCGCGCTTCGTCAAAGCCGCCTTCACCAAGGTGAATTCGGTGTCGGGTGAATCGGAATCCGAGGCGATCAGTCAGTTCTTCCACATCCTCGGCTCTGTGGAGCAACAACGGGGATGTGTCCGGCTCGAAGACAAGTACGAGATCACCATCTATTCGTCGTGCTGCAATACGAACAGGGGCATCTACTACTACCGCACCTACGAGAACAGTCAGATCACCGCCGTGGACATGCACAAAGAGGATCTCGACGGTAGCGACCTGGCGTCGTATCCGCTCGTGAAGGGTCAGCAGATCCTCATGCAGAACTGAACACCCCTCGACCGGAACGGCCTCGGAGTTCGCCTCCGGGGCCGTTCTCGTACGGGAGACGTGTTCGAGACTTGACTTCTCGTGTGATGACCCGCACAGTATGTACGCACAGCGTTCATTGCGTACGCAGTGCGTACAAGTCTCTCGTTCCCTCGGAAGGAACCTTCGGTGTCACGACGCTCATTCGAATTCGGCCGGCTCCGCACGGCGGCAGTAGCGGTGTCGGGTGTTCTCGCGCTCGCACTCACGGGCTGCAGCTCCGGTGAATCTGCAGCTCAGGAGACGCCCGCAGCGCAGGAAACGACGGCGTCGGATGGTTCACCTTCGGACTCCGCTCACCCTGCCTCCGACGCTCCCGCCGAGGGAGAGATGCGTGTGACGCTGCTCGGTACGGGCAGCCCGGTGCCGAGCACCGAGCGCTACGGCATGTCCACGCTCGTGCAGGCCAACGGCTTGAATCTCGTGATCGATGCTGGTCGCGGCGCGACAGTGCGTTTGACCGAGGCGGGCGTTCCGGTCGGTCAGGTCGACGCCGTCTTCCTCACCCACTTCCACTCCGACCACATAAACGGCCTGTCCGACCTCTGGATGAGCAGCTACGTCCCCGCACTCGGCGGTCGCGAAGGCACCTTCCAGCTGTACGGTCCCGTCGGCGTCCGCAACATCGGCGACGGTATGCAGAGCACCTACCGCAACGACATCGACGTGCGCGTCGCGGACAAGGAAGTGGACCCCGCGACCACGCCGATCGAATCGCACGAGTTCGCGGAAGACGGAGTGGTCTTCGACCAGGACGGCGTCACGGTCACGATGTTCACGGTGGAGCACGACCCTGTCGGTGCCATCCAGCCCGCGGTCGGATATCGCGTCGACTACGCCGGCAAGTCGGTGCTCATCAGCGGCGATACCGTGCCCACCGAGAACGTCCTGAAGTTCGGTGAGGGCGTCGACGTGCTGGTGCACGAGGTTGCGGACTTCGAGGATCCGTCGGCGCTTCCCAGCGTGTACGCGCACCACACGAATCCGCAGCAGGCCGGCGACATCTTCGAACAGACCCAGCCGAAGATGGCCGTGTACAGCCACATCGTCAACGGCATTCCCGGCCGCGTCCCCGGCATCTCCGATGAGATGCTCGTCGAACGCACCCGGGAGAACTACGACGGCCCGCTGACCGTCGGCACCGACCTGATGAGCTTCCTCATCACCGGCGACGAGGTGCGCGTGGACAGCTGAGCGTCAGCTCGAACAGAACCCGCCGGTGTTCCGGCGGGTTCTGTCGATCGCCGAGGGTTTCGTTCCGGGCCCGCGTGGTCACACATCCGATGTACTGCGTTCCGCACTGAGGAGGACCCGACATGGCGGCTACCGTCTCCGACCGATTCGACATCGACGCCACACCCGAGCAGGTGATGCGCGCCCTCGAAGATGTCGAACGCATCCCCGAGTGGTCCTCGGCCCACAAGAGCGTGGAGGTACTCACCCGGGACGCCGACGGTCGCCCGCAGCGGGTTCGCATGACGCTGTCGTTGTTCGGCTTCTCCGACACCCAGACCATCGAGCACGACTGGACCGAGCGGTCGACGTCGTGGACGCTCGTCGAGAGCGCGATGCAGCGCAGTCAGGACGGCGAATACGCGCTGGAGCAGATCTCGCGCGGCACCCGAGTTCACGTCACCATGTCGCTCGAACCGAAGGTTCCGGTTCCCGGTTTCGTGCTGAAACGCGGGCAGAAGCATGCGGTCGAAGCGGTCCGGAAGGGGCTGACCGAGTTCGTCCTGACTCACTACATCTGACACTCCCCGAGACGATCACCCATGACGGATCAGGTCTGCGGCTTTCTCGCCGATCAACACCGTCGGTGCGTGGGTGTGACCGTGGATGGTGGTGGGCATGACCGACGCGTCCGCGATACGGAGTTTGTCGATGCCTCGGACCCGGAGTCGCGAAGTAACGACGCCGGTGCCGTCGCGACCCATGCGGCAGGTGCCGACCGGGTGGTAGATCGTCTGGCCGAGTTCCTCCAGCGCATGGACGAACATCTCCTCGTCATGGGTTCCGGGACGGGGGATGGGCCGGATACGCGGACCGAGTCGGGATTTCAGCGAGGGCGCGGAGGCCAGAACCGAACAGAGCCGTAGGCCTTCGAGCATCGCGTTCCGGTCGATTCCCGCGCTGTCGCTGAGATAGCGAGGGTCGATGATCGGCTTCACGGTGTGATCGGCGGATCGCAACGTGATCTGTCCGCGGCTGACAGGCGCGAGAAGTATCGCGCCGATGATGACGGTGTGCTGGGTGGGAACGACGAGTCCTTGATCGAAGAACGGCGCCGGGGAGAAGAAGATCTCGAGGTCGGGGACAGACAGGTCGGGTCGACTGCGAACGAATCCGTAGGCCTCCTCGACACAGGAGGTCAGCGTGCCCTTCCGCCGGAGCAGATAGTTGACGAACTCGGAGATTGTGCCGGCCGAGAACAGTGAACCGTCGTCGACGCTGTAGCCGAGACCGGCGACGAAGTGGTCCGTCAAGCCCTGCCCGACTTCGGGGAGATGATGGTGCACCGAGATGCCGTGCCTGCGGAGATGCTGCTCGTCGCCGATACCGGAGAGCATCAGCAGTTGAGGTGTGTTGACGGCCCCGCCTGCCACGATCACTTCGCCTTGGGCGCGGATGATTCGGCGGGCGCCGTCCTTCTCGTACTCGACACCCACCGCGGCGGTTCCGTCGAGCAGGATCCGGGTGGCGTGAGCCCCGGTGAGAACGGTGAGGTTGTTCCGTCCCCGGGCAGGCCGGAGGTAGGCATCGGCCACACTCCACCGAGCGCCGCGCCTCTGGGTCACCATCGATCGCGAAAACCCTTCGGGACGAGAACTGTTGGCTCGCTCGACAGGAAATCCGGTTTCTGCGGCCGCGTCGAGGAACGCGGTGGTGAGCGGTCGTGGACTGCGTTGCTCGGTGACGATGATCGGCCCGGAGTGTCCGGACTCGGGGTCGGTATCGTCCTGTACGCTTTCGATCCGGCGGAAGTACTCGAGCGCTCCGGAGAACGACCACGATGCGTCGCCGGTCAGCTCGGCCCATTCGTCGTAGTCTGCGGCGAAGCCTCGTACCCACATCATCGCGTTCATCGACGACGAGCCGCCGAGCATCTTGCCACGCGGCCAGTAGATCTTTCTGCCGCCGAGCGCTGGTTGTGGCTCCGTCAGGTAGTCCCAGTCGAGTTCGCTGCGGAACAATTTCGAGAACGCGGCGGGGATATGGACGAACTTGTTCTTGTCCTCTGGCCCGGCTTCGAGTGCGACCACCCGTTTTCGGGGGTCGGAGCTGAGTCGGTTGGCGAGCACGGCTCCTGCGGAACCGGTGCCCACGATGACGTAGTCCGCTACTGATGGCTGTTGAGTCATGTCCATCTCCGAGTGTGAGACGACTGCTCCGAGATTTCTGGTTCCGGTCCGAGCGTAGGCGCTCACCTGCGGAAACGCGAGACCTACGTCCTGGCTCACTACGCCTGACGTGCCGTCGGCAATTCGAGGGTGAACCGGGCTCCTCGACCCGGCCCTGCGCTGTACGCGCGGATGCGACCGTCGTGGGCTTCGACGAGCGCCCGCGCGATCGTGAGCCCGATGCCGGTGCCGCCGTGGTTCCGGTCGCGCGCGGTGTCGGCACGATAGAACCTGTCGAAGAGATGGTCGAGGTGATCGGACGAGATTCCGCTGCCCGTGTCGGCCACGGTGATCTCTGTCCGCGCGCGGTCGAGCATGCACGTGGCGACGGTGACGGTGCCACCTTCCGGGGTGTGTCGCAGAGCGTTGTCCAGCAGGTTCGCCAGTACCTGCCCGAGCCGATCCGGATCGACCGTCACCGGCGCGGATTCGGCGACGTCGACGTGCAGCGCCACCCCTTTGCCGTCGTACTGTTCACGCACCGCGCCGACTGCCGTGGTGACAAGCGTGCCGGTGGTGGTGGGCACTGGAGTGATGCGCGTGATGTGCTCCTCGGCGCGGGAGACGGCGGTGATGTCCTGCGCCAGGCGGCTCAATCGGTGGGTGGCGCCTCGCAGGATCTGCCGGGTGTCGTCGTCGAAGCTGCGGACGCCGTCCTCGAGTGCTTCCAGGTAGGAGTCGAGTGTGGCGATGGGCGTGCGCATTTCGTGACCCAGGTCGGCCAGCATCCTGCGGCGGGTGGTTTCGGTGGCTTCCAGTCGTCGCGCGAGTTCGTTGAAACTGGCTGCCAGTTCGTCGAATTCGTGGCCGAGTTCGGGGCTGGGGACGCGGGTGTCGTAGCGACCTCCGGCGATCTGTGCGGTGGAGGTGGTCACCGTGTCGAGCGAGCGCTGGATGCGACGCGCGATGTACCAACTGACCACCGATGCCAGCAGCACCGCGATCGCGATGGCCAGGCCCCACGCGAGGATGATGGCTCGGGTGAAGGCTTCTTCGACGTGGGCGGCCTGGCTCGAGTTGTGATCGATCCCGGCTTGCCCGAGATGGTCGTGGAAGATTCCGGGGGCCAGGGCGGACGCGACGAGCCATGCGCTGACGGCACATCCGACGACCACGGCGAACAGGGCGACGAACAGGCGCGTGCCGAAGCTCGTCGCGGCGGGGGAGCGGGACGTCATTGCCCCGTTCCCATCCGGTAGCCGACGCCCCGTACGGTGCGCACGAAACGTCCCTGGTTCGCGTCGTCACCGAGTTTGCGGCGCAGATGGCCGATGTGTACGTCCACGAGGTGTTCGTCGCCGACCCAGTTCTGCCCCCACACGGCCGCGATGAGCTGTGCCCGGGTGAACACGACGCCGGGGTCCTGGGACAGGGCGGCGAGGATGTCGAACTCGGTGCGGGTGAGCGCGACCGGTGTGCCGGACACGGTGACCTCCCGTCCGTCGACGTCGATGGACAGATCCCCGAACACGCGGTCCTGCCGGCCCGGAGAGGCTGCGATCGGCGCGGCGGTTCGGGGACGACGCAGCATGGCCTGGATGCGGGCCATGAGTTCGCGCGGGCTGAACGGTTTCGTGAGGTAGTCGTCGGCTCCGACGGACAGGCCGATCAGGGTGTCGATCTCGTCGGTGCGGGCGGTGAGCATCACGACGTAGGCGTCGGAGAAGGTGCGCAGTTGCCGGCACACCTCGATGCCGTCGAGTCCGGGTAGGCCGAGGTCGAGCACGAGGATGTCGGGGTCGACCCGGCGGGCGAGGGTCACGGCCTCGGATCCGTCGCCGGTGATCGTCACGTCGAAACCGTCGCGTTCGAGATACGAACCGACGAGGTTCGCCAGCGACTCCTCGTCTTCGACGACCATGGCCCGCATCCGGGCGGTCGAGCTCGCGGCGGGTGCGGATCCGCCGGATGGTCCCGTCGGGCGAACAGAGGAAGGCATGGGATCCATCATCGTCACCCGCCGTGGTGCTGACGACGTGCCCGCACTTCTTGAGCAAATCTTCATGCGATCTCCATCCGAACCCGGGAGCACGCGGGTGAGGGTGGGCGGTATGAACAAGAAGGCTCTGACCGCCGGTGCGATCGCTCTGGCAGTGGCATTCACAACGTCTGCATGCAGTGGTTCCGGTGGTGACGAGGGAACGACCAGCGCCCCGACCGCCGCGACGTCCGACGCGAACATCGCGTCGTTCGATCAGGAAGACGTCATGTTCTCCCGGATGATGATCCCGCACCACGCGCAGGCCATCGAGATGAGTGACATGCTGCTCGCCAAGGACGGGATCCCGGAGCCGGTGAGAGCGCTGGCCGAGCAGATCAAGGCCGAGCAACAGCCCGAGATCGAACAGTTCGAGGTGTGGCTCGACGAGTGGGACATGACGCCCATGCACAGGGAGGACACTCCCCGGATGGACAGACTCGACATGCCCGGCATGCCACACATGGGCGACATGCCACACATGGACGGGATGATGAGCGAGCAGGACATGCAGGCACTGTCCGACGCCCAAGGCGTCGCCGCCGCCCGTATGTACCTGGAGCAGATGATCGTCCACCACGAGGGAGCGATCGAGATGGCGCAGGGCGAGATCGAGGACGGGCGGTATCCCGACACTGTCGAGCTGGCTCGCACCATCGCCGACACCCAGCAGAAGGAAATCGACACGATGCGTCAGCTGTTGACCACTCTGTAGCCGATCTGCGTCGCGGGTTCGTCCCGTCGGCCGAGTGAGGAGCCGTCGATGTCCCAACAGGTGCACGAACACACCCACGAACACGCCGGTCGCGATCGGCATGCCGGACACGGCGCGCACGGTGAGATGTTCCGGCGACGGTTCTGGGTCAGCCTGATCCTGTCGGTGCCGGTCGTGGTCTTCAGCCACATGGTTGCCGAACTCTTCGGCTATCACCTGCCGGATGTTCCCGGAATCGAGTGGATCCCGCCGGTGCTGGGCACCGTCATCTTCTTCTACGGTGGCGTCCCGTTCCTCACCGGAGGCTGGGCCGAACTACGGTCCCGCCAACCGGGAATGATGCTGCTGATCGCCATGGCGATCAGCGTCGCCTTCGTCGCGTCGTGGGCCACGACACTCGAGGTCGGCGGGTTCGACCTGGACTTCTGGTGGGAATTGGCGCTGCTGATCGTCATCATGCTGCTCGGCCACTGGCTCGAGATGCGGGCGCTGGGTTCGGCGTCCGGCGCACTGGAGGCGCTGGCCGCGATGCTGCCCGACACGGCCGAGAAGATCACCGACGACGGTGTGGTCGAGGTGCCGCTGCATGAGGTGACCCTCGGTGACGTGGTGCTCGTGCGCGCGGGGGCGCGCGTGCCCGCCGACGGCACGGTCATCGACGGCGCCGCCGAGGTCGACGAATCGATGGTCACCGGTGAATCGAAGACCGTCACCCGCGACGTCGGCGATACGGTGGTCGCGGGCACCGTCGCCACCGACAGTGCGTTGCGGGTGCGGATCACGGCGGTGGGGGAGGACACCGCGCTGGCCGGCATCCAGCGCATGGTCGCCGATGCCCAGGCGTCCTCGTCCCGCGCGCAGGCCCTGGCGGATCGCGCTGCGGCCTTCCTCTTCTACTTCGCCGCGATCGCGGGCGTTCTTACCTTCCTCGTCTGGACGCTGCTCGGCAATCTCGACGAAGCTGTGGTCCGCACGGTGACCGTTCTGGTCATCGCCTGCCCCCACGCGCTGGGTCTGGCGATCCCGCTGGTGATCGCCATTTCGACCGAACGTGCGGCCCGGGCGGGTGTGCTCGTCAAGGATCGGCTGGCGCTCGAACGCATGCGCACGGTCGACGCGGTGCTGTTCGACAAGACCGGCACCCTCACGCAGGGCAGGCACGAGGTCACCGGCGTCGTCACCACGGCGGGAACCGACGAGGAACGTCTGCTCGCCGTGGCAGCAGCGGTCGAAGCCGACAGCGAGCACCCCGTGGCGCGGGCCATCGTGACGGCCGCCGACGCTCGCGTGCCGGCGGCGGAGCGGATGGCGGTGACGGACTTCCGGTCGTTGCCCGGTCGCGGGGTGCGTGGGCTGATCGACGGTGTGGAGGTGACGATCGGTGGACCGTCCATGCTGACGTCCCTTCAGTTGTCGGTGCCCGACGACGTCGCCGCGGCCACCGAAGGATGGGTGCAGCGTGGTGCGTCGGTGCTGCACGTCTCCTACGACGGTCGGGTGCTCGGGGCTGTGGCGCTCGAGGATGCCGTGCGCGACGAATCCCGCCAGGCCGTCGACGCTTTGCATGCGCGCGGCGTGACGGTAGCGATGATCACCGGTGATGCCCGGCAGGTGGCCGACGCCGTTGCGGCCGATCTCGGCATCGACGAGGTGTTCGCCGAAGTACTGCCGGAGAACAAGGACGCGAAGGTCGCCGAATTGCAGGAGCGCGGGCACACCGTCGCGATGGTCGGTGACGGCGTCAACGATGCTCCGGCTCTGGCTCGCGCCGATGTCGGCATCGCGATCGGGGCAGGGACGGACGTGGCGATCGAGTCGGCCGGCGTCGTCCTCGCGGCGAACGATCCACGGGCGGTGCTGTCGATCGTCGAACTCTCGCACGCGAGTTACCGCAAGATGTGGCAGAACCTGCTCTGGGCAACTGGATACAACATCGTCGCCGTTCCGTTGGCGGCCGGCGTGCTCGCCTTCGCCGGTGTCGCGATCTCGCCGGCAGTGGCCGCGGTGCTCATGTCGGCGTCGACGATCGTCGTGGCGCTCAATGCTCAGACGCTCCGCCGTCTCGATCTCGACCCTGCTCATGCCGCCATGGGACGACGTTCGCAATAACTTCCCTTTTGTTGTCGCGCGCAAGCAACAGATCTGTGAGACGATCTCAATCGCATAACGTATCGGTGCCGCTACGGAGGACGCGACATCGATATACGGGGTTGCCGACGTCCGAGTGCAGGGAGGTACTCGAGTGTCGGCGCGTCTCGGGGAGGAGACACACAATGAGGGTTCTTCCGTCATGACCACGGTTCGTCACACGAACGACGATGCTGTGCAAGACATTTCGGGTATCCACACCAGTACCGGTGCGCCGGTCGGCGGTCGGATGTCCACCCGATGGGACTGGCAGAAGTCCTACGTCAACACTCTGTTCGTCACCGACAGTCTGGTGGTCGCGCTGGCAGTCGCCCTCGCGCACGTGATGCGGTTCGGGCAGGACTCGCTCGTCACCATGGACGGCGTCGGAACGCTGAGTTACACGCTCATTTCCGTCGCATTCGGCGTCGCGTGGATCGCTTTCCTGGCTCTTTTTCGCACACGGTCGAGGCGGGTGATCGGGGCCGGCTTCGAGGAATATCAGCGCGTCGTCTCGGCAACGCTCTATCTCTTCGGTCTGGTCGCCATCGTCGCGCTCATCTTCCGGATGGAGCTCGCGCGTGGCTATCTCGCCATCGCTCTGCCGGTCGGTCTCGCGGGCCTGCTGTTCTTCCGATGGGTCTGGCGACGGGCCGTCGCACGGAGGCGTCGGAAGGGTGAATTCACGACGTCGGTGCTCGTGGTGGGTGGCGCTCGCGCAGTTCGTCACATGGCCAGCACATTCCAGCGCCGCAGCGGCGAGGGTTATCGCGTGGTGGGCGTGTGCGTGCCGCGGTATTCCGGCGTGCCGGGGGAGAGCATCGATGTGGACGGACGCCAGATCCCGATCCATGGCGACGAGAGCACCGTCGTCGAAGCGCTGCGGGCCTCCGGGGCCGACACCGTCGCGGTGACCGCCACCGAGACCCTCGGCCACGAAGGCATCCGCGACCTGCTGTGGGAGCTCGAACCCGAGCGCGCCGATCTGGTGGTGGCCACCGGTGTCGTCGACGTCGCCGGTCCGCGCATCGAGATGCGCCCGGTTGCCGGGTTGCCGCTGATCCATGTGGAGAAGCCGAGCTATCACGGTGCCAAGCGCAGCGGGAAGCGTCTGTTCGACCTCGCGTTCTCGCTCGGCGCTCTGCTCGCGCTGGCCCCGGTCTTCGCTGTGGTCGCTCTGCTGATCAAGCTCGAGGACGGCGGTCCGATCTTCTACAAGTCCGAGCGCATCGGACTCGACGGCACCCCGTTCGGAATGATCAAGTTCCGCTCGATGGTGCAGAACGCCGACAAGATGGTCGACACCTTGCTCGATCAGAACGAGGGCGCCGGCCTGCTGTTCAAGATGAGGGAGGATCCGCGCGTCACTCGTGTGGGCCGGGTCCTGCGCCGGTTCAGCCTCGACGAGTTGCCGCAGTTCCTCAACGTCGTGCGCGGAGAGATGAGCGTGGTGGGTCCGCGTCCGCCGCTGCGTCGCGAGGTGGAGAGCTACGACGGCCGGGTCAAGCGTCGCCTGCTCGTGCGTCCGGGTGTGACGGGTCTGTGGCAGGTCAGTGGCCGCTCGGATCTGTCGTGGGACGAGTCGGTGCGTCTGGATCTGTCGTATGTGGAGAACTGGTCGATGGTCTCCGACGTGCTGATCATCATGAAGACCGTGAAGGCGGTCGTCGCCAGCGAAGGCGCGTACTGACCTTCGATCGGAAGCGACGCTGGCAGCAAGATCAACTAAGCGCTAGTGTCACAGTCTGTCGCCGTCCCCTGCACGGCGACGTCGAGCCCCGCCGGAAGGTTACTCGCATGCCCTTCCGGCGGGGTCTCTCTGTTTATCGGGCACGTTTTCTCTCGTCCGGGGTACGTCTTGCGCCGAGCTGCAGGGTGAATTCTTCGGGTGATATCCGGCCGGGCAGGTAACGAAGCGCGAAGTTGGACCGTTGTCCAAGTTGTGTATTGGCTTGCGTTCGTACTCCTCGGCTGGGGTGTCTTGTCCGTCGCCGCAGCGTTGATCTTCGGACGAATCATTCGTGTTCGCGACCAGCGCGAGGTCCCCCCGCCGTTTCATGAAGGCGGTGGTACGCGGGTGCAGGACGCCGGTCGAGTCGGCGGCGGCCGCCGTTGAAGTCTTCGAATATCCTGTGGCGTTTGCAACGTGGGTCTGGCGGGAAGCCGACTGTCGACGACATCTACGCAGTTCGACGACTCCACTGATCCACAGGACGGTATTCATGCCTGAAGAAGACGTACACACCACTAAGACCGATCAACTGAAGTTTCAGGATCCGACTACTCGCTACCCGTCCATCTCACCTCCGAAGCAGGACCAGCCCGAGCCGGGACTCGACGCCGACATGGTGCCCAAAGCCGACATCGGCGAGTTCTCGTACAGGGGCACGGGCCGCCTCGAAGGTCGCAAGGCGCTGATCACCGGTGGTGACTCCGGCATCGGCGCAGCTACTGCCATCGCATTCGCTCGTGAAGGTGCGGACGTCGCGATCTCGTACCTGCCGGACGAAGAACCCGACGCCAAGAACGTCGCACGCATCATCACCGAGAGCGGGCGCAAGGCGGTCACGCTTCCCGGTGATCTGACGGATGCGTCGTTCTGCTCCGACGTCGTGAACCAGGCGGTCGAGCAGCTCGGCGGACTGGACATCCTGGTCAACAACGCGGGCAAGCAGATTGCGGTCGAGGGCCTCGACGACCTGCCTGACGATCAGCTCGAGCAGACCTTCCAGGTCAACATCCTCGCGATGTTCCGCACCACGCGTGCGGCGCTCAAGCATCTGCAGCCGGGCTCGACGATCATCAACACCACCTCGATCGTGGCGTATCAGCCGTCGCCGGCGTTGATCGACTATTCGTCGACGAAGGCGGCCATCAACAACTTCACGAAGAACATGGCGACCCAGCTGGCGGAGAAGGGTATCCGTGTGAATGCGGTTGCGCCCGGACCGATCTGGACTCCTCTGCAGCCCTCGGACGGTCAGCCGAAGGAGGAGCTGCCCGAGTTCGGGCAGAACACTCCGCTCGGACGCGCGGGGCAGCCGACCGAGTTGGCACCGGCGTACGTGTTCCTGGCGTCGCCGGAATCGAGCTACGTGGTGGGTTCGACGATCCACGTCAACGGAGGGATGCCGTCGCCCTAGGAGCCGGACAAAAGATCGTGCGCGTCGGTGATGTCCACCGACGCGCACGACTCGTTCTGGAAAATCAGACCGCGCTGCGTACAGCCTGTCCGGAAGTGCGTCCCCTAGCTGCCGAGATCGGCACGACCGAAGCAACGTCGGCGGAGGCTTCCGCAAGGATCTGCTCGGGACCGGCGCAGGTGCTTGCGCACGTGATCCCTCGAGCACGGAGCTTCTGAAGAATGAGTGCTTCGGCGGCGGTGCAATAGCCGTCGAGGATGTCTTCGGTGAGGATCGCGTAGTCCACTTCGTCTTCGAAAGCGGTCGTAGTTTCGATGCCTGCGTCGTCGAGGCGCTCCTGCAGTTCTGTCCACCGGTCGAGTGCGACGGCGTTGGAGGGAGTGCCGAGAAAAAGTACCCGTGCCGGTCGGTCGGAAAGCAATGAGGTCGTCACAGGCTGCTCCAGGGTGCGAGTAGGTCAGGTGAAACCGAATAGCCACTCCCGGTAGGGAGTTACACCTTCACCTGCGAAATGTGTTGTTTCACACTGTGTACAGGACCTGTTCACCCGCCGCTACCCGGACAACCATCAGGAAACACGAATGTGACAGAAGTGGTTACGGTTCGGACCGAGCGGCAAGGACTTTCGTCCCGAAATTCTTCATCAAACTCGCGAAAGCGACAATCTTTCATGAGTGAGCGGTGAGCCCCATTGATCGCACTACTGCCTGCGAGGAGGCCCGAGCACAACCGCGCCTGGCCCGACGCCCTGCGACAGAGCCGCAAGAACCTCGACCACCGACCAGGCAGTGATTGCGGAGGTGCGCCCGCTCGAAGTCGGGTCGATCGAGTTCTCGAACGCGAGCTTGTACCGACCGAGCGGCGACGCCCACTCCACGATGTGGCGGGTGCTGGTGGCATCCGGGTCGGCCACGACCACCACCTCGACCCGATCGAGTCCGAGCGTTGCAAGTGCGAGAGCCACCGACGAGTTCGAGGTTCGAGGGAAGGCCAGCGCTGCTTCTCGGGCCGTTCCCCGGAACACCTCGCGTTGGGCGTTTAGGCGTTCTTCGATGCCGAGAGCATTGGGTCGTTTGATCGTGGTGTGGGTCAGGCAGGCGTCGCGTGTTCCTGCTCGTGCCGCCGCAGCCAGAATGTCGAAGCCGCCGATGGCACCCGTCGGCAGCAGCACACGTCCTGGTCCGGCACCGAACGATTCCACGTCGAAGCCCCGCTCCGCGAAGACACCACATGAGCAGACGATGATGTCCTTGCCGCGTTTCACCACGTCGGGTAGAAGAGTCCGAGCGGCGTCAACCGTGGCAGCTTCCACCACGATGTCGGCGGTGTGGAGCGCAGCGTCGGTCTCCTCCGCACTGCCGCGTGAGGTCAACACGGCCGTGAGGCCTACGTCCGGCACCGCGCCCTCGCGTAGAGCGTCGATCACCGTCTGCCCGATCGCGCCGGCTCCAACGACGCACACGGCGATCGGTTGACGCTCGATCCCTTCGGCGGCCAGTTGCCTCACATCCTTCGCGGCCTATAGCCGTCGACGACTGCGGATTGTGGGGTCATGGTACCCGGCGGTGGGAAGACCGGAGGGGAGGCGACCTGACCTTCATTGCTCGTGCCACGGCGCTCACCAAGTAGATGCACCCGCTGCAGTGCTCCGAACACGATGAGCCGGAAGACATATCCGCCGGCACTGGGCAGCTCGATTTCGGCCGCGGCAAAGAGTGTGTTCATCGTGTTCCACATGAGGGCGCTACTCAGCGTCAGTGGCGGACCCATGAGGAACACACTGAGTACGAGCGAGACCCCTGTTGTGCCACCGTAGATGCCGATGACGAACGGAGTGTCGTTCTTTCGCGCTGCCTCCGCCAGCGGATCGTGACTGTAGCTCGCCTCGCACACCGGCCATGAGCGCGGCATGGGCTTTGTTTGCCATGTAGATCTCCTTCTCGCCTAACCGATGCGGAAAGCGTAAGGAGCCGAGGGTGAGTCGGGAATCCGTTGATCGGACTACGCCCGGAGGGGTTCGGTCATGCCGCCGACGGCATCACCTCCTGACCGCAGGCCTGATGCTCGTGCGGTGTCATGCGGCGGCACGGGCAGCGCACTGCGCGTCCGAGATCGTCATCCGGAAGCCAGCCGTATTCGTCGCACCGACCACACCGGGGTGGGAGTTTCGGTCGAGGCGGCCGCAGCGACTGCCAGACCGGGATCCATGCCGTCGCGGAACGAGCTGGATCCCACGGTCGGTGACGATCGAGGGCGGCGCGGACGAGAGTTTCTACTCCATGGATATCAATCACTTGCTCGACGAGTGTGCGCTTCCCGGGCGTCAAGGTGTCGAATCGTGCTGTGAGGCCGGCCCGGCGGCACGCCGTGGCCAGCCGATCGATGGGAGACGGCCGCTGCCCCTCATCTTCTGCTTCGCGGGTGCGCTTCGTCGCGCGGGGGAGTGCAGCAGGTTCATCTCTTGGTTCAAGGACGGTTCGGGTGACTGGCGTGTCACCCCGCTCCGTCGCTCCGGTCACCCCGTGGGCCGCGCTCGTGTCACCCCGTTCGGGCCTCCGGGGTGACGGATTGTCACCCCGCTTCATCGACAGGTCGTAGAGAACGGGCCGACGATCCTCGCGTGGGATCGTCGCCGCCACTCGCCCCTGCTGGCCTTGCGAGATAAGGCCCAAGGCAACGAGCGCCTTCAGGCAACGCTGTACTTGCCGTTCACTGATGCGGGCGTAACCGGCGAGCTTCCGTACGGACGGATACGCGTCGGCGCCGTGACGGGAGGCATGGTTGGCCAGGCCGAGCAGGACCACTGTCAGCGCTGGTGCCGACGGCATGCCGGGCGGGGTAGGGGATGGAATAGCCGCGTGCTCGAGTGCCCAGGTGATCGCTTCGATGCTCACGACGTCACCTGCGCATAGGTATGCTGACGCATGTTCGACTCCCAACTAGTCGGACATCCGGCCCGTCGCGATGCCAGTCGCGGCGGGCCATCTGTTTGAGTTGTTCGCACATCCGTTCGGGTGTGGTTGATCATCTTGGCATCGAGCGTGGGGTGCGTCAACGACTTCGGGGAGCGAACGGCACACCGCGTCCAGGGCATGAATTGTCCCCCGCTCGGATGAAAAACGGGGGTGATTCACGAAAAGGGCGTAACGGAGGAATCGAACTTCGCGAATGTGCAGTGTCAGTGCATCTTCGATTGGGGTCCCCATGAATGAGCGTCTGTCGGCCGAGCAAACGGCCGATACGATCCAGTTCCAGCGCATCGGCCACGGGCCATCGCACCGCCGAGGCGGGGTGTCGTCCTTGCGAAGCGGCGGCGATGAGTCAGAGCGATCGCGCTCATCGGCCGGTCATGCTCCTTCGAAGCGGATCGTGTTCAGAGAGAGGAACGGCCCCAACCTGTGGCTGATCACCGCGATCGTGGCACTGATAGCAGCGGTAGCGGTCTTCGTCGGAGGTGTCGTGGTGAGTCAGTCTCGAGATTCGACCCCGAGGTACCAGTCGGTGTACGTCCCCGAAAACACACTCGGTGGAGCGCAGAAGTAGGACGCGTCGTTCGATGTCGACGAGCCCCGCCGGCGAAGGGGGAGGAGGCCAGCGGGGCTCGATTGCCGCCAATTCCCGGGGAGGGGAACCAGGGCATGTTGCGGGGAGGCAACACACTTGAGAGTTTAACCAGAAGTGGTGTCCTTCGGCATCGCGGGCAGGGACCTAAGTCCCATCGTGCACGACCTAGTCGTGTCCGCTCAGTTCGTGCTGGATCCGTTCTGCCCCAATCGTTCCTGTAGCCATAAACGGAGGCCGTCGCCGTACTCTTCGCTGTCGAGCGCAGCATCGACGGCGGCCCGGAGATATCCACCAGGATTACCCAGGTCATGGCGGGTCCCGCGATGTACTACGACGTGGACCGGATGACCTTCTTCGATTAGTAGCGCGATCGCGTCGGTCAGTTGGAGCTCTCCGCCAGCGCCCGGCTTGATCCGACGTAATGCATCGAAGATCTCACGGTCCAAGAGGTAGCGGCCGGCAGCGGCAAGTGTGGACGGAGCGTCTGCAAGAGCCGGCTTCTCCACCATGCCGCGGACTCGCAGAACATCCGGATTCGCGACGTTGGGTACTTCCTCGACCTCGAACACGCCGTACGAGCTCACCTGGCTCTTCGGAACATCGATGGCGCACAAAACGCTTCCCCCACGCTTGGCGCGGACGCGAGCCATAGTCCCCAGGATGCCGCTCGGTTGCACGATGTCGTCGGGAAGTAGAACTGCGATCGCATCCTCGTTTGCGTCCAAGGCTGCTTCAGTACAGCCAACAGCGTGGCCTAGGCCAAGAGGCTCGGCTTGTACTACAGATTCAACCGTTAGGAGGTTGGGTGCGCGTCGCACTTTCTCAAGCAACTTGAACTTGTGTTTGGCTTCAAGGTGCTTTTCGAGATCAAAGTCTTCCACAAAATGTGCCACAACCCCCTCTTTGCCGGGCGACGTCACGATGAGGAGTCGACGGGCGCCAGACTGGGCAGCCTCCGTCGCGACAAGTTCTATGCCCGGTGTATCGACTACAGGTAGTAATTCCTTGGGTACCGTCTTTGTCGCCGGAAGGAACCGAGTGCCCATACCCGCTGCCGGCACGACGGCAGTGCGGAACACTTCGTGGAACTGTGAACCTGGATGCAAAGTCTCCCCTGTCTCCCTAGTTGAGCGCAGCAGACGAGTGACTGTAAGCGCTAAACAGAAATGTCTCCCCGGAAGGTCCTGTAATTCTCTGCAGTCAGCCTTCGGCACGAGCAACGAGCGTCTGTGAGACAGAAGTCTACGGGCCACTTAGCTGGCACGCATATCGACCACAGGCTCATCTCGAGACCCCCACGTACACAGCCGTGGTGGAGGCGGGGTGCCCTGCGGCCCGGCTCGTGCCTGCGGCCAGGCTCCTTAGCTACCGCAATCCTTCTCCGCGTATCCGCTTCACGATGCTCCAATAGCGGTGCCGACGGTCGATCGAGATGATTTGGCGTGTACCACTAAAGGATGCTTGACGGCGGACGCACTCACACGTGTGGAAGATGACGATGCCACCACGAGTGCTACCAGCACCCATGTCATTGAATTAACGACACCGATTGAGAGTGGGCGCTCGGCGACGCCAAGGATACATACGGAAAGGAGCAAAGGTAGGACGAGAAACTTACGTGCCCTATCGCCAATCACAAGCATGGAAAGAAACCCGAGCAAGAAAATCAGGCAGGCCACCACGCCGCCAAGTAGCAGCATCTCAACCCACTGATTGTGGGTCGAATACGCTGCGGCCGCGCCAAATTCACCAGCTTGATAAAAACGGTTCCACGTGGTCAAACCTGCGCCGACGAACGGCGTCTCCTCAAACTGTGCAAGTGCCAACCGCCAGAGGTATCCACGGCCCGTTGCAAATCTATCCTCGGTGACGGCGAACGGCAAAATCAGGGCAACTGTGATCGCTGCGAGGGCTCCTAGAGTCAGCACCGGAAGGTTTCGTCCGCGAGCTCCATCTCCTTCCACAGCAGGCTGAGTAATGATCAATACCACCGCCGTTACAGCAGCTGCCGTCAGTGCTGTGCGGCTACCACTTGCGAGCAGATTCAACGCTACATACAGCACCATCCATAGCCTTGCCCTTCCAGTGAATGCGAGCCAGACGAACGGAAGACCCGCGGCCGCGATCAAGCCGACAGTGTTTCCGTGTGTAGCTGCCCCCGTGTAAATTTCACCGAACACGGAACACTTTGCGCTACATTCGACGAATGCTTGATCTGGCCGGATCGCGGCGAGTATTCCTCCGACGAAAGCAAAGGAAAGCGTAAATACCGCGCCGCCAGAAATTGCGCCCCGACGGGATGGTGCTGCGAACGTCGCAGCAGCAAGAAGAACGAGCAGAACTGCCGGTTGTCCTGTCGCGAAGTTCACCCACCCCGCAGGCTCGATCGACATGGCGACAACCAAAGTTAACATTGCCGCTACGCCGAATGCGGAAATGGTGCGCAAGGCGGGCTGGCGAATACCACGCCAGAGAAGAATGAGTGCAACAAACAGAATAATTGCATTGGAGGCCAGTATTGCGGCCTCAGGTGGTCGAGCGGAGACTTCGGTTAGTTCCCCCCAGAGATTGCGTTGATATCGAACCTCTGTTGTGAGGCGAGTAAACAAGGCGGGGACCTGAGCCGACCAACCCACTACGAGTATAAGCGTCGACCCCATGTCCCAGGGCAGTGTGCCCCGCACGAACTGCCTGCGGAGTAGTGCCGCCGTAAGTAGGGCCAGCGCAGCCAGAATTGCGATAGTCACCCGCCTACAATACGGCGGAGTCCACTGCAGGGCAGCGTGTGTGCATATGTACGTCGGCGTGCAATCTCAAAGTATCATGAGGTGCGCTAGCCAGTCGTCCGCGTATGCATCCGCCAGTTTGGCTCTCCCCCAAAGAAAGTCGCTTCTCCCGTGAGGTTGGGGTCCGCGCATCCGACACTCGATGAGTGCTGCTGTGTCCCCCGCGCGGCGCAATCGCAATCGCTGCAACATCTGTGACTGCTTTAATCCATCTGTCGTGAATGTCCGGCTGTCCGGACGACGTTCCAGCTTGCCTGTAGACGGTGACGTGCCTGTCACGATGTCGAGTCGTCGCTGGCTCGGGAGGATGATCAAGCGGTCGGTGAGCTCGATCGTGGGCGATCCCGCTCGACGAAGCCTGGTTGTCCCCCGTTCAGATGAAAACGCGAAAGTTAAGTAACGAAGAATTCGGGCTGGGCGACGATGGAGCAGTAGCGCAACTTCGAAGGGGAACCTACATGTGAGCATTCAATGGTTGATCGGGCTGTGGACGCGAGCAGGCGCTGTGCGCCGACAAGAGTGCGGTGAGCAGTCGAGCGGTAATTCCTGTGGCCACAGTGGCTACGGTGGCCTGAACGGGTCTTTTCTCAGAAATCCAAATTCGATGGATTGAATCGAGTCTAAGAGCCGGTTGCACACATTTGGGATTTCAGCTGCCGTATCGGCACAGTGAAGGCAGCCTTAAGCCTAAAAGCAGCGCTACATAAACCGGCAACCTTATTTTCAAGTCTACGATTTTGTGGAATTCGTATGTCAATTAGCGAACCGAGCACGGGATTGATCCGCACGTCGAATGAGACTTTCCAAAGGATTACTAATGATAGCGATTTTTCCGATTCTAGGGCAGAGCAACGCTGTAGGGGCTGCTCTCGACGGACACAAAGTGAGCCATCCGAGAGTGTATCAATGGTCCGGGGGAGCCATCGTTCCAGCGGCGGAGCCGCTCGCCCATCTACCTCCGGTCGGTTTTGGATTCGGAACCACATTTGGGGCGCTTTATGCAGAGAAGTATCCGGCTCGCCAGGTGGTTTTGGTGCCCTGCGCACGATCAGGCTCAACGTTGCGTCCCAGCCGCAACCACGAGAGATTTGTATGGGAATCCGGTTGGCGGCCGCCTCCTGGTGGCGCAAACATGCTCGAACTAGCGGTTCAGCGAACCACCGATGCCCTCGCCGCCGTGGGAAAGGAGGGGCATGTCGCTGGTTACCTGTGGCATCACGGCGAAACGGACGGTCTCACCGGCATCTCGCGGGGTGAGTATGCTCGTCGGCTTCGTGCAGTAATTGTCACAATGCGGCGGGTCGCGGACGCACCGTTCATTATGGCGCAGATGGTTCCCGAGGGGATCGTTGATGTACCCGGCCGAATCGAGACTCACCACGCAACGTTGGAGGTTGCTAACTCAACACCACGAGCAGCCTTTGTATACTCCCCTCGGAATTCTTTTCGATGGTACAAAGGAAAGCCTGACACGACGCATTTCAACGCGGCTGGACAGGTAGAGATTGCGCATCGTCTACTAAATATGCTATGCCGATTGGAGGGAACAGCAACGGACGACGAGCGCGGACGGAATCCCGATCTAGGCCCAGAACTGCGGCGACGCGCGCTCCACGAACGTTTGGCGCGACGCATTCGGCGAGTCTCTTTGAGGCCGTGAGCAACGCTTGATTGTAACAAGGGCTGTGAGCCCGTTTTGTAGGGGGTAGGTGGAACCATGTGGCCCCAAACGTAAGTGCGCACTGGGAATGAAATATTCGCGTCGGAACGTTAAATGCAGGTGTTGCGGCTCTTTAACGGTATGAAGAGTGCGTCACTTAGCAATGCGGTGCAAGGTCGCCTATTTCAGCGCTCGCCCGTAACGCTAATGACACAAAGGTGCGACATGCACGAATGGCGTCTGATCGTCGTCGTACGGCAGGATCGTTCATAGCGGGGAGGAGGCGGCTGCAGCCGGGCGGCGCGACGCATTCGCCGAGACGTCAGAGCTGATACCTCGCTCCGGGAGTCGGATGCCTACATTGAGAAACCCAATCTGCCCGTTACACGGCCATCGCCGAGGTCCTGGGGGCGCCGGTCATCGGTCAACGGGTGATCGACCTTCCTAGTCGGGCAGCTCCGCCGAACCGCACTTCTTGGGCCCTCCATCTAAACGTGTCCTTGATCACTGAGGACCTGGACTGCCGCAGAGTTCAGGATCCGCAACCGGCTTCGAGTCTCTCTGTAGGCCGATGAGCTGCGCCTTCTCCGATCCGGTTCAATGCACGCCCGAGGCCTGTTGGGAGCCTTGTCGTGCGTCTGGGGTGTAGCCGCACCCCCGGAGATGCGAAATCTCGCTGCATGCTCGAATATGGATGACTGAAGACGGGTGGGTCGGTCGCTCTGCGTGTGCCTGGGGAGGAACTCACAGAGCGGTGGCCATGCGGAAGGCTGCGACCACTCGGCACTGTTGGTTCGGGGAGGAGCCGGAATGACGTCAGGTCGACCATCACGCGTACGTACCTCTAGCTGTTCAAGCGAATACGGCCTACCCCGCCTCATCGATCCAGGCGGAGATTTGTCCTGCAGCGGCATCGACGTCGCGTCCTCATCGCGGTGATCAAAGGTTTCAACCCGCGTGTGCTGTTCTGGCCGCGCCGCCTTACACCAATCCGCAAGTCTGACCGAGCACTACGTTCTGGGAGCGCAGCAAATTGAGTAGTCGTATAGCCGTATTTGGAACCGGGTACCTGGGGGCAACGCACGCAGCCTGCATGGCAGAACTCGGTCACGACGTCGTCGGCGTAGATGTGGACGCGGCAAAAATCTCCAAGTTGGAGGCGGGCGAGGTTCCTTTCTATGAGCCTGGCCTCGAAGAAGTCCTGAAGCGCAATCTCTCTTCGGGTCGACTTCGTTTTACGTCCTCTTACAAGGACGCCGCCGAGCATGCAGATGTGCACTTCATCGGGGTAGGGACGCCCCAAAAAAAGGGTGAGTATGCAGCCGATTTGACGTATGTAGACGCTGTGGTCGAACAACTTGCGCCTCTGCTTACTAAGCCAGCAGTGATATACGGAAAGTCTACTGTTCCGGTTGGTACGGCTCAGCGACTGGGCGAACTCGCACGTCGGCTCGCACCTGTAGGCGACGAGGTCGAGGTTGCTTGGAACCCCGAGTTCTTGCGGGAGGGATACGCAGTTGAGGACACGCTGCACCCCGACCGCTTAGTTCTTGGAGTCGATCCCAAACGACCTGGACGTGCGGAATCAGTTGCACGTGAGGTGTACGCGCAACTTCTCGACGAGGAAATACCCTTCCTGGTTACAGACCTCCCGACTGCCGAACTGGTTAAGACCGCGGCGAACGCGTTTCTCGCTACAAAAATCTCCTTCATCAATGCTATGGCTGAGGTATGCGACGCCGCAGGAGCCGATGTAACTGTCCTCGCCGATGCGATCGGTCGAGACGCGCGAATCGGACGCCGGTTCCTCAACGCCGGCATCGGTTTCGGAGGCGGATGTCTTCCTAAAGACATTCGGGCCTTCATGGCGCGTGCCGGTGAGTTGGGAGCCGACCAGGCGCTCACCTTCCTTCGCGAAGTCGACAACATCAATATGCGCCGTCGTACCCAGATGGTCGAACACGTCCGAGAAGCTGTAGGCGGATCCCTCTTGGGAACACGAGTGGCCGTCCTTGGAGCCGCATTCAAGCCGGACTCCGATGACGTCCGCGACTCCCCAGCGTTGAACGTCGCCGGCCAGATCCAGCTGCAGGGCGCGGCCGTTACAGTTTACGACCCGCGCGCCATTGAAAACTCCAGAGCACTCTTTCCGACGTTGAATTACGCGACAAGCGCAATAGAAGCCTGCGTGGGTGCGGACGTGGTGTTGGTCCTCACCGAGTGGAAAGAGTTCCGGGAAATCGAGCCGGACTTGCTGGCGAAGCACGTTCGAGAGAGGCGCGTACTGGATGGACGAAATTGTTTGAATCCAGTTCGTTGGAGGACGGCAGGCTGGGACTACCGAGGTGTTGGTCGCCCGTAGAATTCGCGAATTACACCCTCAGTTACGAACAGTCAACTCCCAGCAGCATCTAGGAGCCTACGTGGGCGTGGTACGCACCCTCAAAATCCAATTAATTAAACGGCTGAAGGGTGGCGACGTCGCAGCACGCGCCCTTGGCATGAAAGTCGGCACTGATTGTCGGATCCTCTCACTCGAGGCCGGTTCGGAACCGTGGCTCGTATCGATTGGTGACAGAGTCACCGTGAGCAGCGGAGTCCAATTTCTCACGCATGATGGCTCAGGTTGGCTATACCGAGACGAACGCGGACGTCGGTACCGCTACGCAAGGATCCTGGTTGGTAGCGACGTCTTTATCGGCAATCGCAGCATTATAATGCCGGGGGTGAAAGTTGGTGACAAGAGTGTCATCGGCGCTGGCTCAGTAGTAACCAAGTCTGTTCCCTCTGGATCTGTGGTAGCGGGAAATCCGGCCCGTTTCATCACCACGTATGACGAACTCATGTCACGAATTTCAAAGTGGACCCACCACGCTGATGTCCAAGGCTTAGATATTCGTGAACGGTCAGAGCGTGCACTGGACCGTGAGTTTCTTCCGTACTTGCAGACCGCACGCGTAGATCTGCCCGATCATCCCGTTAGTTGACATACTGCGTGATAGGAGAATTGTGAAGGCAATCGTCACCGGTGCAGCCGGCTTTATTGGTCACACTCTAGTGAAGCGCCTACTAGGTGAAGGCTATGACGTAGTCGGCGTGGACTGCTTTACTGACTATTACAACACCGATATTAAACGTCGCAATATTGATGCGATCCCCGACAAGAACAACTTTACCTTGGTAGAGGCAGACCTTCGCACCGTTGATTTGCGCAGTCTACTGTCCGATGCGGAGGTCATATTTCATCAAGCGGGCCAGCCTGGTGTAAGAAAATCTTGGGGTAATGACTTTCTGCACTATACCGAGATGAACATAAACGCAACGCAGCGATTGCTTGAAGCTGCACGTGAAGTCAAGAAGCTGAAGCGACTTGTGTACGCATCGTCTTCGTCGGTTTATGGAGACGCGGAAGCTTACCCGACAAAAGAGACGGACCTTCCGCGTCCTGTGAGTCCTTACGGTGTCAGCAAACTGGCGGCCGAAAATTTGTGCTCGTTGTACGCAAAGAATTTTGGAATTCCGGTCACTTCGCTTCGGTATTTCACAGTATACGGGCCGGGTCAACGGCCCGATATGGCCTTCACGCGATTTCTTCGTTCGGCTATCGATCGTTCGACCATCTCCATTTTTGGGGACGGAACCCAGATCCGAGATTTCACCTACGTGGACGACATTGTCAACGCTAATTTGATGTGCTCTCAAGCGGCAGAGGATCCGGGATCAATTTACAATGTTGCCGGAGGGTCAAGCGCCTCGGTTAACGACGTACTTAAGGTAATCGAGGAAATTTCAAAATCCCCTCTGAATGTCGAGTACGTGACCTCCGTGGTAGGTGATGTCAAGCGTACTGGCGGTGATATCAAGTCGATATCCTCGTCTGTGGGGTGGGAGCCGAAGGTAGATCTAAGAAGCGGACTCAAGCGTCATTGGGAATGGGCGCAGAGCGTCTACCGAGGCTAAGACCACCCGTCATCACGCTAAAGGACAAATATGGAAGACCAGCTTCCTTGCATATCTATCGTCACCGTTGTCAGAAACAACCTTCAAGGCCTAATAACTACTGCGGAAAGTATTCAACGTCAAAAGTATAACAAAATCGAACACGTCATCGTCGACGGAGCGTCGACCGACGGGACGCTAGATTGGCTCGCTGCTTACAAACCGAACTACCGGGTCTCATTCATTAGCGAGCCGGACAACGGAATCTACGACGCGATGAACAAGGGTATAAACCTTGCGTCCGGCGACGTCGTCCAGTTCCTGAACGGTGGTGATGAGCTCGCATCTGATTCTGTTCTTAATATCGTGGCACAAAGTTACCATGAAAGTCGCTGGGACTGGGCGTATGGACAAATCCGGTACGTCAACGGGAAGTACGAACGGATTCGCGAATATAGTTTTTCTCCGTTTTCTTTGAAAAAGCTTTCAATGGGACTAGCATTCACTCCCCACCCTGCCACGTTTGTAAAAAGGTCGGGAATTGAGACGATGGGCGGATTCCGGTCCGAGTTTGGCTTCTCTGCGGACCAAGAAATGGCCGTACGGCTGGGAAAGCAAGCCTCACCAAGTATAATTGACACGGTCATTACCAACTATCTAATCGAAGGTGCGCATGGTGCGAGCAAGCCCGCGGATACCGCTCGGCGCTACGCTCGGATACGCCGGGCAAATGGGCTGCTGGTCGGCGGTTCACGTGTACTAGATGCTGGCTTTACAATTGCGCTTGCGACATTTTGGACGGCCCGGGCCCAAGCAGGCCGATTGCGGCAGTATACGAACCGATAAAGATACGTAATTTCCGTACGTGCGGACACCGAGCAGGAACCAGGAGTCGGACAATCCAATGGCGACAAGATGGAATCCAATCCGAAGTAAAGCCGATTACCGTCGATTCTTGGACGAAGACCTGAAGGCGCACAATCTCAAGCGTTGGGGAGTCACCTCGCCGCTTCGCAAGCCTGAGGTCTACTACCAACGATTGATGCGACGAGTTGAGTATTTTAACTCAAAGAGTGGTCCCGCCAATCGAATCTTCCTGTTCTATGCTCGCTATCGCCTACAGCGATTTTCAATTCGGACGGGAATTTCCTTCCCCGCGGGTGTGTCCGACATGGGGCTGTCGATTGCTCACTACGGAAGTATCGTCGTCAATGCCAAAGCGCGAATCGGAAAGTACTGTCGGATCCATTCCGCGACAAATATTGGTACTGCAGGTGGAGGCGTTCCGACGATCGGTGACTATGTTTACATCGGTCCCGGCGCTGTCATCTACGGGGACATCACGGTGGGGGATAGTGCGGTAATTGGAGCCAACGCGGTCGTGAATCGGGATGTTCCACCTGGGGTTACGGTCGCCGGGGCTCCCGCGCGGGTGATATCTGCACGGGATTCGTCCTACATTGTGCCTATCTGGTTTCCTAACCACCGCGGCCGTAGCAGTGAATCGCAAGCGCAGAACATCTCCGAAACCGTGGATGAGAGCACGGCATCATGAGGGTCGCCATACTCGTCCCAAGCCTCGGCGGTGGAGGCGCCGAGTTCGTTGCTCGCGAATGGGCCAGGTGGTTAAACACTACGGGAGTCGACGCGCGACTTGTAGTGTGCGGACCCGTCGACCCTCTGCTCCGTCCTGACGGAGTACAGGTGCACTCCATTCCCGACAAGGGGTTCATTCGCCGGCTTCTCGCGGTCCGTCGATATGCGGCGTCCTCGCGTGTAGATATCATTTTAGGGTTGATGCCGTACTTTAATTTATTGGCTCTAATTTCACAGTTCGGAAGAGTTGGCGGGCGTGCGCGTGTTGTAATTAGCGGTCGCAATGTCGAAGTTCCTCTACGTAAGATCTTCGGAATCAAGTTTCGTGCTATTCAGGCGATCGCAAAGATTTGCTACCCTTTTGCCGATGCATATATCGCAATTTCTCATACGGTTGCAGCAGAGGCAGCCGCGTTGTACCGGATAGAGCCAAAGAACATTTATGTCGTGCCGAATCCCGCCACAGCGAAGGTCGACGTGCGTGCCGCGCACGCAACTATTAAATGTTCGAGAGATACCTTAGCCCCTCAACATTCGCTCAACCTTGTCGTCCCTGCTCGACTCGTGGAGCAGAAGCGGCCCCATATACCCGTTCTGGTTGCTTCTGAAATTACCAAACATTTCGAGCACGTCGAAGTTCATTTCTTCGGCATCGGGCCTTTGGAATCAGAAATTCAACAGCTCGCGCAGGGTTGTTCGGTGTCGGTCAAGTTTCATGGGTGGGTAGAAGCCTGGTTTGAAGAATGCCCGCCAAATTCTGTCGTACTATTGGCGTCTCTGGCAGAAGGGTTTGGCAATGTCCTTGTCGAAGCCGCTTCGGTGGGGATTCCTTCCGTCGTGTCTTCCCGTTGCCTGGGTTCTTCTGACGCAATTGTCCCGGGATTGACTGGAGAGCTTTGCGCGGGCGACTCTGTGAATGACTATGCCGAGGCGGTTTTGGCAGTTGCAGATCTCACTATGAACGGGGCCGAGTCTGCATGGCTTTCGAGATTCACCTTGGAGTCTAGCGGAAACCGCGTACTCCGGGTGCTTCGCGACGTGTACAAAAAGGGTGTGAGGTCCGAAATTGTCCCTCTTGCGGTCGAGTTGGCGGACCGGAGTGAGTAATTCTCCAGTTCACATGGCCAACGCACGATCTCCATTTGTGAGCGTTCGAAGGTTAGGTGAGGCTCAATGAACAGCGACAGTAATGCCGTAATGAAGGACAGTTATGTCCGGGTGGGGAGAGTCCCCTTTATCGCGACCACCGCAGATGAAGCGTGCGGTGATGTAATTCGATGGGGGTTGGAACGTAAGGCGATATCGGTTCGGTTATCGAATGCTTACTGCGTGGCCGTGGCATCAAATGATCGGTCCTACGCCGAGGTGTTGAACGATGAAGGAGTCAATTTCCCGGACGGTCGACCGGTGGTATGGGCAATGAAGGCGAGATCGCGCGGTAGAATTCTCGCGGGCCACGTCCGTGGGCCGTCTCTGTTCCGCAATGTCCTCGATCGGGGCCGCTCTAAGAATCTGAAGCACTTTTTTCTTGGTGCAACCGATGAGACTTTGGAAGACCTTTACAGAGCGGCCTGTAATGAATATCCAGGCATTTCTATCGCGGGCATGTATTCCCCTCAGTTCGGGCCGGTGGATTCTTCATTTCTCGAAGATGTATCAAACCGGATTAACGATGCCGATCCCGATATCGTGTGGGTTGCGCTTGGGACTCCCAAACAAGATTTTTGTACGGCCGCGTTGTGCAGAATGGTCCAACGTCCATGCGTGGGGGTCGGTGCGGCATTTGATTTTGTTGCGGGAACTATTTCGGAGGCGCCTAGATTCTTTCAAAAGTTCGGCATCGAGTGGTTATACCGATTCGCCTCTGAGCCTCGCAGGTTGTGGAAGCGGTACGTGTTCGGCAACGTCACTTTTATTCGTTCGGCGCTGACCGAATCGGGTAACTGACCGCGTATGAACAGTATCGGGAACGGGCCGCTTGCGCGTATCGTGAAGTCCGCAGGTGCGCGCGCGTTTGTACTGCCTTTATCGGGCGGAGCTGCGCTCCTTATTACGCGGCTGATAACTTCCGAATATGGTCCGGAAACTTATGCTGTATTCTCTCTCGCCGCTGCATTGCCCTTTCTAATTCCTATGATGGATCTTGGAATTGGGTCGGCTGTGACAAATGCCGCCGCAGGCTTGCCCGGCCATTCCGATTCTTTCAACGCCGTGCTCCGAAAGGCTCAACGAATTCTGATTTCGGTGGGCGCCGCACTTGGCGCCGCGAGTCTCGCGTTAGGAGCGTCCGGTTTATGGACTACCGTGCTCAATCTTGAGTCGAGCCGAGAACTCAACTGGTCGATTGCAACCGCAGTTCTTTTAATCGCGATTTCGGTACCGTTGTCGTTGGGCGCGCGCATTCTTCTTGGAATTAGACGGAACGCCTTCGTGGTCCTGATCCAGGGAACGACCTCGGTCGTAAATCTAGCCGCAGTGAGTATCTTGTTCGTGGCTCGGGCGGAACCGCCTGTCTTGATCGCGGTTTCCACAGTGGGCGTATTGGCGACAAACGTATTGCTGAATTGGGTTGCTTTGCGGTCGCCTGCAGTCCGGGCGGCACGAGCCGATAGAAAACCGTCTAAACGAGGGCATAGTACTGCAATTTGGTCAACGGCGGTACCAATGGTAGTAGTCTCGATCGCACTGCCGTTCACTTTCCAATCGGACCGAATTGTTCTCGGATGGACTTCGTCGCTTGAACAAGTGGCGATCTATTCGGGTGCTGCGATGGTCTTTCTTCCAGTTCTTTCAATTGTGCAAGTAGCTGGCCGATCGTTGTGGGGTGATTTTGCGGAAGCCCGTCATTCTGGACGGGATGTCAGCAAGTTGTTCAGTCAGGCGGTTCTTCTGAGTACTTTCCTGGGTATCGGTGGCGCACTTGGCTTGGTCATTTTTGGTCCCATCATCGCGAGGTGGGCGACGAGTGGCATAGTGGATATCCCGTACGCGCTCTACTTTGCATTTGCGGGTGTAGTGATTTGTCAGGCGATTCAGCAGCCTGCGGGTATGTATCTGACGGACGTTTCGGGTCTCCGGTTTCAGGCTGTAACGACGGTCGTGACGGCACTTGCGAGCCTCGTTCTATCGATCTATTTTGCTTCGAAGCACGGTGCGATCGGTCCGGTCCTTGCAACAGTGGTGGTTCTTGCGTTTCTACATGTCGTCCCGTGTTTGCTGTATTCGTACATGAGAATTCGCAACGAAAGTGTACGCCGTTCTCAGTTGGCTGTGGTGTCAGTAAGCGATGGATCGTTGGGTAAATTAAGGGGTTAATCGATGAATGAAATAAGCGGCCCGCACGCAGCCTTAGATCGGATCATTGTTGAACATGTAGATCCTGAGAATCTCGTACCGGGTGGTATCGACACGTGTATCCACGACCTTATCAAGTACGGTGATGGCTTTCAATTCGGATTGGTAGGCATCACGCTCAATAAACAGCATAGGGTCGGTGTGTGGACTAAGGTTGAGCTTGCTGGCCGGCAAGTAGACTTTATGCCTGTCGCCCACTTCGATCGGAGCGAGGCATCACGTAGCCGGGTTCGTGTTCCGCATTCGATGCGCCTGCTGTGTGGCGTTGTGAAGTATAACCGCAGGATCCCGCGAGTGCTTTTGCAAGCGCATAGGGTAGAGACGGGATTTCTTCTCTCCTACCTTCGGCGTAGCAGGTTTATCCAGTTCATTCATAATGATTCGAACGGCCTGACCGGTGCACATTCAGATTCCTCGTGGAAGGGACTCGGGTCGGTTTATCGGGCCCTTGAGAAACGCGTTCTTCGGCGTGCGGCAGGTATCGTGGTTTTTAATCGCACGGATGGAACGCGGCTGCTTCAAGCACGGCCTGATGTTCATGTTGCGCAGACTTGGTTCGATCCGCAGGTCTACCAGCGCGCTAATCGCGTTAAGTGGGATGGGAAACGTGCACTTCGTGTGTGCTGGGTCGGACGATTGGAGTCCCAGAAGGATCCCTTGTTGGCGGTCGATACTATCTTCCGGCTCTTGAAACATGTTCCGAGTGCTGAGTTGGTGATGGTTGGTGACGGGTCGATGCGCGATGGCGTAATCGGCCGTGCTGCAGAGCTAGGCGTGTCCGGATCAGTGCACCTACTTGGGAGCCAGGATCGGGCAATGGTTGCGAAAGTCATGAGTGAGTCCGATTGTCTCCTGATGACATCGCACTACGAGGGCTCTCCCCGCGTGTTGGTCGAGGCCGGCGGTACCGGACTGCCGGTGGTGGCGACGAAAGGTGCGGATCCGGATGGTGCGCTTAAGGTTGGTTTTAATGGTATTGCAGCGGAGCATCGAGACCCTGCTTTGCTCGCAACGGGCCTGATTGAGGCCTGCCAGTATTCGGAGGAAGACTGCTGTACGGCGGCTGAACATCGAGCAGCGGGACCATCGGTGAGGCGGATTCTCTCGATAGGGGTTGCATGATTGCTCGGGATGACACCGACTAGCTAGAGATTATTTGTAATGTCGATCATGAACGGAAAAGAGGAGAAAATGAAGACTGCGCTGATCACTGGTATCACAGGTCAAGATGGATCGTATCTCGCTGAATTTCTTCTGCAAAAAGGGTACGAGGTTCATGGACTCATTCGTAGGTCGTCTTCGTTTAATACGTCGCGTATTGACCATTTGTATGTCGATCCCCATGAACCCAATGCAAAGTTGTTCTTGCACTATGGAGATCTGAGTGACGGTGCACGACTTGTTACATTGCTCTCGCAGATCAACCCCGACGAAGTTTACAACCTTGGTGCTCAGTCGCATGTCAGGGTGAGTTTTGATGAACCCGAACACACCGGTAATACAACGGGAATTGGATCCATCCGCCTTCTGGAAGCTGTTCGGTTGGCAGGGGTCAACTGCCGGTACTACCAGGCCTCGAGCTCGGAGATGTTCGGTGCTACTCCTCCGCCTCAGAATGAGGAAACCCCGTTCTATCCGCGTTCGCCGTATGGTGCTGCGAAGGTGTACTCCTACTGGGTGACGCGGAATTATCGCGAGGCATATGGCATGTTCGCGGTGAACGGGATTCTGTTCAACCATGAGTCGCCCCGTCGCGGTGAGACATTTGTGACTCGCAAGATCACGCGCGCGGTGGCGCGCATCAAGGCCGGCGTCGAGAAGCACCTGTACATGGGAAATCTCGATGCGGTGCGAGACTGGGGATACGCCCCGGAGTACGTGGAAGGCATGTGGCGCATGCTTCAGGCTGACGAGCCTGACGACTTCGTACTGGCAACAGGCGAGGCCTACTCTGTGAAGGACTTCCTGCAGGTTGCGTTCGAGCATGGCGGCATGAACTGGGAAGATCATGTCAAGTTCGACGAGCGGTATCTCCGGCCGACTGAGGTTGATTCGCTGATCGGTGATGCGTCGAAGGCTCATGAAAAACTGGGTTGGAAGGCTCGGGTTCATACACCGGAGTTGGCACGGATCATGGTCGACGCGGACATCGAGGCTCTGACGCACGAAGGACGAGCCTGGATCGATAAGCCGGCTCACCCCGATTGGGAGATTCTCTGATGAGCGACGCGTTCGTTCCTCGCCCACTCGATCGCACAGAGCCGTTCTATGTTGCAGGACATCGCGGACTGGTGGGTGGTGCGATTTGGCGGCTTCTGAAGGCCGAAGGGTTCGAGCGCCTGATCGGGCGATCCTCGTCGGAGCTTGATCTTCGGAACCGGGACGCTGTGTTTACTTTCTTCGCGGAGCAGCGTCCGGTCAACGTGGTGCTCGCCGCCGCGAAGGTTGGTGGCATCCTTGCGAACAACACGTATCCGGTGGACTTCCTCTCGGAGAATCTCCGTATTCAGGTGAATGTGTTGGATGCGGCCCGCGAGTTCGGTACTCGACGGCTGCTGTTTCTCGGTTCGTCGTGCATCTACCCCAAGCTCGCGCCACAGCCAATCAAAGAAGAGTACCTCCTCACCGGCCATCTGGAACCGACGAACGATGCATACGCGATCGCCAAAATCGCAGGTATCTTGCACGTCCAGGCGGTCCGACGTCAGTACGGTCTTCCTTGGATCTCCGCGATGCCGACGAACCTGTACGGTCCCGGTGACAATTTCTCACCGAAGGGCTCTCACGTTCTTCCTGCTCTGATCAGACGATTCGATGAGGCGCGACGTGACGGCTCGAGCAGCGTGACGAACTGGGGCACTGGTTCACCGTTGCGGGAGTTTCTGCATGTGGACGACATGGCCGCGGCTTGCTTGCATCTGATGGAGAATTACGACGGTCCCGATCAGGTGAATGTGGGCACTGGCGAGGACCACACGATCAAGGAGATCTCTCAGATCGTCGCGGAGGAAGTCGGGTACACGGGAACGATCGAGTGGGATACCACCAAGCCGGACGGTACCCCGCGGAAACTGTTGGACGTCTCGAAACTTCGTTCGTCAGGTTGGGAGCCGAAGATCGACTTGAGATCAGGAATCGCCTCGACGATTGCGTGGTATCGAGAGAACGTTGAGTCTATCCGGACCTGACTGCTGGGACACTTATGGCCACGAGATGAGCCTCGTGGCCATAAGTATTTTTGGAGAAGTCAGACAGGATCTACCCGCACACTGGGACGTCCACCACCACTTGGGGATCGTCGATCAGCGGTTGGATAGGGATGCGAGCGCTTCCCCTTACGGTGGGCTCGGTCAGTTCGTAGACCACTTCGACGGTCTCACCAGAGGGGACCGATGTCTGCACGTTGAACATCGGGTGCCCCCTTTCTACTGCGGTGTATGCGAACGCTGGACGCCCGTCGACGGTGACCTTGTTCAACTTTGCACCTTGAGTCGCCAACAATCCGATATCGGTGAGATTTGTGCCGACCGGAGCCCCGACGGGGTTATCGAACATTCCGGCGACGTAGTCGGTGTAGTTTCCAGGAGGAACGCTATTGGTCAGCTGTACCGTCACTTTCGAGTTGCGGGTGTCTCCCTCGCATGAATCCGCGATGTATTCGATCTCCCGATTCAAGTAGTAGTCGAGTTTGTTTCCGCCGAGATTGTTGATTACGACTTCCGCATACGGAGCTGGGTCATCAGGGACGATGTGGCCCAGCGGAGTTGTTTCCAGCACCGCTTGCTCGTCCGGAACGGAACTCCATACGGCAAGTCGACCTTCGCCTGCTGCGCGCCCTAATGCTTCGAGGAGAGCTTGGGGCCGTGAGATGCTTCCGGTGAGTTTCTGTACGACAGTCTTTGCAACTGTCTCGAGGTAGCGCTTACGAGCGGCCTGATCGTCGCCGAAGCGCGAATATGCCGTGGACTCGCTCAGTTCCACTACATTGTCGGCAGAGATCTTCTCGCCTCCGGGCAAAGTGACGTCGCCGACCACTTCGAGGACATAGCTCAGCGCTACAGGGTCGGTCGCAATGGCACCATCGACCCGTTCGCCCGTCTCCTGCTGCCACATCGACTGCCAGATCTGGCCGGCGTATGGGAAGTGGGGGCTGACATTGCTGTTGCGGAAGTCCTGGGTGGGGCGGCTGTGGCCGTAGGCCCGCTGGAAATCGGGGCCGAGGTCGATCGGGTCGTAGTCGAAACGGAATTCGCGGTTGCTCGTCACATCGTCGACCGAGACTGCTCCGTTGTTCGCCCGAATGACGGTGAAACCACCCAGCAGGCCACCCGTTCCGCGTGCCTCTGCGTTCGTCTGGAAACCGACGAAGTAACTACGCGGACCGTCTGCGCCAAGCATGGCCGGCGCGATCTGCGCTGCGAGCGACGTGTTGTTCAGCAGACCGGACAACTCGGACACCTGCTCCTGCAGGTCGACTCGCGCGTCGTCGATCAGGCCGAGCCACGTGCTGTCGACGTTCTGCGCTTGCTCGTCGAGGTCGGTGATGGCCGCGGATGTCGCCTCGAGGACGGGGGTGGCATCGCGGAGGGCCGCGAGATTGATGCGTGCACCGTCCAAAATCAACTGATCCGGAGATACGGCGCTGCCTGCATCGACCGCCGGCAGGAGGACTTGCTCTGTGAGACCGCTCACAATGGTGGTCATCTGGCGAGTGGAATCGAACGGGCTGCCCAAAAATGGGACTGCGCCTGCGATGCGCCACGGCACCGAGTCGACCGAACTCTGGGCGTCCTGGGCGTAACGATCGGCGTCGCCTGCGACGATGCGGGCCTTGTCGGTATCGCCTACGAGGAGTGCGTCTTTCGCCTGCGTGGCGAGATTCTGTGCCTTCTCCAAATTCGATTTCGCCTGCAGGCCTTCGTAACCCAGCCAGCCGATGAATCCGACGACAACGAGTGCGCCTACGCCGCAGCCGATCTGCACGCGACGGCGCTTCGTGCGCTGAGCTGCGATCTCCTCGTCGGACAGGCGCCTCCGCACCTTGCGTCGACGCCGTTCGGGCGAATCTGACTCACCGGTAACATCGTTCACGCCGCTTGTGCCCCCTTCGTGGTTTCCGCTCGAGACGATAACCCGATTCTGATCTGGCCGACCGTTCAAGTGGTGGGTAACCGTGACTGTAAGTAAACTTCTGCACGGTGATCGTGACAGTGGAGTTGGGAGGCTCCGTCCACGATCGCACGATAGGGGAGGATTCTGCACGTCCCCTGTCCTGAATTGTGTCGGGCGAGGGCGAGGGGAGCGTGGTGCATCTACTTCCGCTGTCCCCGAGTCAGCGGGGCCTGTGGTTCGCGCAGCAACTGAATCCCGACATACCGTTCACCACGGCGCAATACGTGGAGTTCCGTGGCGATCTCGACGCGGACCTGGTTCGGGACGCCTGTAATCAGGCTGCGCGCGAGGTCGAATCGGGCACTCTCGTGCTCGTCGAACATGACGACAAGCCGTTCCAGAAGGTCGTCCCCGATATCGAGGACGCGCCGCGTTATCTGGACCTGCGGTCCGAAAAGGACCCGGAAGCTGCAGCTCATCGCTGGATGACCGAGCAGTACACAAAGCCCCTCGACCTGCTGAGCGACCGGCTCATCGCCACCACCGTGCTGCGTATCGCGGACGACCGCTATTTCCTGTCGAGCTACGTCCACCACATCGCGCTCGACGGGCAGGGCGCGGTCAACATGCTCAACCGCGCCGCCGAGTTGTATTCGGCGTGGGTCTCCGGCTCCGACGCTCCGCCGCTCAAGGCGATGCCAATCGCCGACATTCTCGATGTCGAGGCTGCCTATGTGGGCTCGAAGCGTCAGGACACCGACCGCCAGCACTGGCTCAAGCGCCTCGCCGACCTGCCCGAATCCGTGTCGTTCGTCGACCACGAAGCACCTCTCGGGGTGCCGGCGCGCCGGGCGAACTCCGAACTCGACGCCGACACGGCTGCTGCGGTCTCGGCGCTCGCCCACGACGCGAACTCCACCGACGTGCCGATCGTCCTCGCGGCGTTCGGCGCGTTCCTCGCCCGCACGACGGGTGTGGTCGACGTCGTGCTCAGCCTGCCCGTCTCCGCCCGCACCACCGCCGCGCTGCGTCGATCGGCAGGTGTTCTCGCCAACGTCGTGCCGTTGCGCCTGTGCGTGGATCCGGCAGCAACGCCCGTCGAGCTCATCCGCGACGTGCAGGTGGAACTGAGCAGCACCCTTCGCCACCAGCGGTATCGGTACGAAGACATGCTTGCGGATCTGCGCAGCCTCGGCCGCTCACGCGACGAGGCAGCAAGCCCGTTCGGCCCCACCGTCAACCTGATGATGTTCCATCCCGAGATCGCGTTCGGTGACGTGACGGGGGAGTACCACCATCAGTCCAGCGGCCCGATCGACGATCTCGCCGTCAACGTCTACCCGGGCGTCGCCGGCCGCACCATGCGCGTCGATTTCGAAGCCAACCCCAATCTCTACAGCGGCGAACACCTCTCGTCGCTGCACAGCCGTTTCCTCGGATTCCTGAAGGAATTCGTGCAGAACACCGGCGTCGCGGTGGGCGATCTCGCCCTTGCCGAACCGGCCGAACTCGACGGCCTGGCTCCCGCCCGCGGACGCACCGCGCCCGAGCCGGAACTGCTGCCCGACGTCCTCCCCCGCCACGCCGCGAGCGACACCGTCGCCGTCGTGGACGGAAGCGACAGCATCACCTACCGCGAACTCGACGCTCGCTCCGCCGCGCTCGCTCATGCGCTGGTCGCGGCGGGTGCCGGCCCCGAAGAGCGCGTCGCAGTGCTGCTGCCGCGTTCGATCGATTCGGTGGTCGCACTGTGGGCCGTCGCCAAGACCGGCGCCGCCTACACCCCGCTCGACCCCGAACTTCCCGCCCGTCGCCTCGACCAGGTGCTGCGCGACGTGCGGATCGCCGTCGCCCACGACCATCCGGCGCTGCCCGAGCACGTCACCCGCATCGTGCCGCCCGTCGCCGACGCATCCGGCGAGACCTTCACGGCCGAGCATCGTCTGCGGCCGCTGCACATCGACAACGCGGCGTGGATCATCCACACCTCCGGTTCCACCGGCACCCCGAAGGCCGTCGCTGTGGGCCACCGCGGCGTCTCGGCGCTCGTGTCGACACTGCGCGATCGCTACCGCGCCGACGAGACGTCGCGTGTGCTGCACCTCGCCGCACCGTCCTTCGACGCGTCGCTGCAGGAACTGCTCCTCGCCTTCGATGCCGGCGCCACCCTGGTGATCTGCCCGCCCGACGCCGTGGGTGGACCGGCGCTCGCCACCCTGCTGCGCAGCGAAGCCGTCACCCACGCGATCACCGCACCGGCGATCCTCGCCGTCACCCCCGACGACGCCCTGCCCGACCTGCAGGTTCTCGACGCGGGTGGTGAAGCTCTGCCGCAGGCCGTGGCTGATCGCTGGTCCACTGGCCGCATCATGCTCAACGCCTACGGGCCCACCGAGACCACGATTCTCGCGACCCTCAGCGACCCGCTGCAGCCCGGCGCGGGTGTGCCCATCGGCCGGCCGATCGACGGCACCACCGCCGTCGTCCTCGATGCCCGCCTGCATCCCGTGCCCGCCGGCGTGATCGGCGAGCTGTATCTCGGGGGACCGGGTGTGGCGCGCGGCTACCTCGGCGCACCGGCCCTCACCGCCGAGCGATTCGTCGCCTCGCCGTTCGGTGGTCGCATGTACCGCACGGGCGACCGCGCCCGCTGGACCACCGACAGGCAGCTCGAATTTCTCGGCCGCGCCGACCAGCAGGTGAAGATCCGCGGCTACCGCATCGAACTCGGCGAGATCGAATCGGCGCTCGTCGGTTTCGACGAGGTGCGGACCGCGACCGTCACCGTCCACGGCGACCACATCGCCGCCTATGTCGTGGGCGACGTCGACCCCGCCGACCTCACCGTCCGCCTCGCCGACGAACTGCCCACCTATCTGCGTCCGTCGTCGATCACCGTGATCGACGCGCTGCCGCTCACGCCGGGCGGCAAGGTGGACCGACGCGCGCTGCCCGCACCGGAGCGTGCCGTGGCCGCCGGGTCACGCCCGCCGAACGGCCCGACGGAGAAGGTCGTCGCCGAGCTGTTCGCCGAGCTCACCGGTGTCGACGACATCGGTGCCGACGACGACTTCTTCGCCCTCGGTGGTCATTCGCTCGGCGCCGCCCAACTCGCTGCTCGTCTCGGTGCCGCGCTGGGCCGCGACGTGCAACTGCGCGACGTGTTCGCCCACCCCACCGTGGCTCGCCTCGCGGCGGCCGCAGCGAAGCGACCGGAATCGGAATCGCGACCGGTCGCCACCCCCGACACCGGGCCGTCGCCGCTCGCCCCCGCGCAGCGCCGACTGTTCCTGCTCGCCCGGGCACACGGCGACCCGGCCGCCTATCACCTGCCGTTCGCGCTGCACCTCGACGGGACCCTCGACCTGCCGGCTCTGCAGGCCGCGGTGGTGGACGTCCTCGACCGGCACGAAACCCTCCGCACGCTGTTCCGCCTCGAGGTCGACGGCCCGGTGCAGGACGTGCTGCCGCTCGAGCATGCCGTCGCCGGTCTCGCCCTCGAACCCGAAGCCGCCGAGGGCGACGTCGAAGCGCTCATCACCGAGTGGGCGGCCGAACCGTTCGACCTCACCGCGCAGATCCCGTTCCGGATCCGGTTGCTGCGCCTCGCCGACGACAAGCACGTGCTCGCCGTCGTCGCCCACCACATCGCGCTCGACGGTGCGTCGTTCGTGCCGCTCACCGCCGACGTGGCCACCGCCTACCTCGCCCGCACGGCGGGGGAGGCACCCGCATGGACGCCGCTGCCGCTGCACTACCGGCACTACGCGCAGTGGCATCTCGATCGTCTCGGTGACCCCGCCGTGTCCGACACGCGTGCCGGTCGCGAGATCGACTACTGGACACGCACACTCGACGGACTCGCCGACGCCGCGCCGCTGCCCACCGACCGTCCCCGCAACGGCGGCTTCGGTCCCGCTGCGGCCGTGGACTTCACGGTGCCGGCCGACCAGGTCGCGGCGCTGCGGGCCGTCGCCACCGCGCACGACGCCACCACCTTCATGGCCGTGCACGCTGCCGTCGCCGTGTGGCTGGCTGCCTGGACCTCCGGGCACGACATCGCCATCGGCACCGGAGCGGCGGGTCGCGACCATCCCGACCTCGATGCGCTCGTCGGCATGTTCGTCGGCACCGTCACCCTGCGGACGAACGTCGACCCGGCACAGCCGTTCACGGCGCTGCTCGCGCAGGCCCGCGACACCGACCTCGACGCCTTCGCACACGCCACCGTGCCGTTCGACTACGTCGTCGACGCCGTCGGTTTCTCGCCGTTCCACGTGATGCTCGCCTACGACAACGTGGACGTGCCCGACCTCGAACTGCCCGGACTCACCGTCCGGCCGCAGGAGATCGCCTCGGCGCAGGCACGATTCGACGTCGAGATCTCGCTGCGCGAACTGCGCGACGGATCGCTCACCGGTCGCCTCGTCTACGACACGAAACTGTTCGACGACGACACCATCGCCCGCTGGGTGATCCGACTGAGCGGAGTGCTCGAGCAGGTCGCGCAGCATCCGTCGCTGCCCGTCGGCGACCTCGACCTCGGCACCCTGTCGGTCGAAGCCGCCGAACCCGGACCGGAAGCGACGTTCGCCGAGATCATCGACCGATCGCCGGCCTGCGTGACCGAGCCCGGGGGACAGGCCGTCGAGATCCGCACGGCGGCCAGGCCGCTCGCGTGGACGCTCGTCGAACGTGGCATCGGGACGGAAGATCGTGTGGCCGTCGTGCTCTCACGCTCGACACGCTCGGTGCTCGCCGCCGCGGCCGTCGCGCTGAGCGGCGCGGCCGTCGTGCCTGTCGACCCCAATCAGCCCGCCGCGCGGATCGCCCAGTTGCTCGGCGCATCCGGCGCGCGGTACGCGATCGTCGACGGCGAGGTCGCGCTTCCCGACGGGGTCGAGCCGATCGCCTTCACCCTCGACGGTGACGCCCGCCCGATCACCGACGCCGATCGCGTGCGGCCGCTGCACCTCGACAACACCGCCTACGTCGTCTACACCTCGGGCTCCACCGGCCGGCCCAAGGGCGTGGTGGTCTCGCACCGCGGACTCGGCCCGCTCGCACAATCGTTCGTCGAACGCTTCGACCTGCCCACCGTCTCCGACACCGACACCGTGACCGACGCGCGGGTGCTGCACTTCGCGACCCCCGCCTTCGACGGCGCGGTGCTCGAATACGTCCTGGCACTGACCTCCGGCGGCACGCTGGTGGTCGCGCCCGCCGACCTGTTCGGTGGCGACGAACTCGTGGAACTGCTTCGCACCGAAGGCATCACACACTGGTTCTCGACACCCTCGGTGCCCACCCAGCTCGACCCCACCGGACTCGACGCCCTGCGCACCATCGCGATCGGCGGTGAGGCGTGGCCCGTCGAGACCGCCGAACGCTGGGCACCCGGCCGCACCCTGCTCAACGTCTACGGACCCACCGAGACGACAGTGCTCGCCACCTCGAGCGAACCCTTCGAATCCGGCGACCGGCTCACCATCGGCACCGGCCTCGTCGGCGTCACGGTGGTGGTGCTCAGCGAGCGCCTGCGTCCGGTGCCCGAGGGTGTGACCGGCGAGCTGTATCTCGGGGGACAGGGCGTGGCCCGCGGTTACCTCGACGCTCCCGCACTCACCGCCGACCGGTTCGTCGCGAACCCGTTCGGAACCGGACGTCTCTACCGCACAGGCGATCTCGTGCGCTGGACCGGCCGCGACGACGAGCGCGCCCTCGAGTTCGTCGGCCGCAGCGACCACCAGGTCAAGATCCGTGGCTTCCGCATCGAACTCGGCGAGATCGACGCGACCCTGCAGACCCATCCGGGTATCGGCACCGCCGTGACCGTGGTGCGCGGCGACACGCTTGCCGCCTACGTGCACAGCCGCAACGGCCGCCTCGATCCGCACGAGATCCGCGACTGGGCCGCCGAGCGGCTGCCCCGGCACATGGTGCCCGCGACCGTCACCGTGCTCGACGCACTGCCGCTCACCAGCACCGGCAAGATCGACCGCGCTGCACTGCCCGAGCCGGTGGTTGCCGCGACCCGCACCGACGGATACCGCAGTGCCACCGAGGAACTCGTCGCCGGTGTCGTCGCCGATCTGCTCGACCTGCCGAGCGTCGCCGGATCCGACGACTTCTTCGCAGTCGGCGGTAACTCGCTGCTCGCGACCCAGCTCGCCGCGCGCCTGCGGGGAGTCGCGGGTCGCCGGGTGGGTGTGCGCGACATCTTCGAGCACCCCACCGTCACCGAACTCGCGAACCTGCTCGCCGAGGAACCCGCCGGTGAGCACCTGCCGCTCGTGCACGTCGACGACGACGCCGATGCACCGCTCGCCCCCGCGCAGCAGCGCATGTGGCTGCTCAACCGGTTCGACGTGGCCGACCGCATCGACGGCGGCGACCACATCGCCTTCGCACTCGACCTCGACGCCGACACCGACCTCGACGCCGTGCGTGCGGCCGCCGCCGCCGTGCTGGCGCGTCACGACTCGCTGCGCACGGTCTTCCCCGACAGCCCGTCCGGCCCGCGCCAGCGCGTGCTGCCGACGGTAACGCTCGACCTAGAACCCGTCGAGGCCGGCACCGACCGCGATGCAGTACTGGCCGAATTCGCCCGCGTGCGTTTCGATCTCACCGTCGACCCGCCGATCCGTACTCGGCTGTACCGCACGGACGCCGGTTATGTGCTCGCCGTGGTGATCGACCACATTGCCGCCGACGGCCTGTCGCTGCTGCCGCTCGGACGCGACGCCGTCGCCGCCTACCGCGCGCACCGCGACGGCGAGCCGGTGGACCTGCCGGCTCCGGCGGTCACCTACCGCGACTACGCGCGCTGGCACCGGGCCGTGCTCGGCGACGAGAACGACCCCGAGAGCCTCGCAGCCCGGCAGCTCGCCTTCTGGAAGCAGGCCCTCGACGACGCACCGCCGCTGCTCGCGCTGCCCACCGACCGTCCCCGCACCGCCTCGACGGCGGGTACCGCGGGTCGCGCGAGCTTCACGATCCCCGCCGAACTGCACGCCGTCATCGACAAACTCGCCCGCGCCCACGACGTCACTCCGTTCATGGTGATGCACGCGGCGCTCGCGACACTGCTGTCGGCGCTCGCCGCCACCGACGACGTCACCGTCGGCTCGCCGGTCTCCGGGCGCAGCGACGCCGCGGTCGACGACCTGGTGGGCATGTTCGTCGGCACCGTGCCGCTGCGGTTGCGGGTGCCCCCGCGGCGCACCTTCGCCGACCTGCTCGCCGATACCCGCCGCGCCGACCTCGATGCCTTCGCCCATGCCGACGTGCCGTTCGATCGCATCGTCGACGCCGTGGGTGCGGGCACCGACGCCCATCACCCGTTGTTCCAGGTCATCCTGGCGTACGAGTCGTTCTCTCTCGACGAGTTCACGGTGCCCGGCAGCGCCACGACGATCCGTGAGATCCCGGTGGGCCTCGCGCGCGTCGACCTCGAGGTGACCGTCCGGGAACGTCGATCCGAGACCGGTGTACCGGCCGGTTTGGAGACGATCCTTACGTACGCGGACGAACTTTTGGATTCGCACACGATTGTGCAGTGGCAGGCGTGGTTTGTGCGTATCCTCGACGCTGTTACCGCCGATCCGGCCGTGTCGGTCGGCGGTATCGAGTTGTGCGGCGCCGACCTCACCCCCGTCGGCGCCGCACAGCAACTTCCGGCCGAGTCGCTGCCCGAGCTGGTCGCGCAGCGCGTAGCCGACGATCCCGAGGCCGTCGCCGTGGTGGGGGACGGGTACTCCCTGAGCTACGGCGCGCTGTGGTCGCGCTCGGGCGCGCTCGCCAAACTCCTCCGTGAACGCGGCGTCACCGCCGAGGACGTCGTCGCCGTCGCACTGCCGCGAACCCCCGAGCTGGTCGTCGCGATCCTCGCCGTCTCCCGCGCCGGCGGCATCTACCTGCCCGTCGACGTCACGCATCCCGCCACGCGACTGCAGGTCCTGTTCGACGACGCGCAGCCCTCCCTGGTCGTCACCGACAGCGACCTCACCGACATCCGCGTGCCGACAGTGCGACTCGACGACCCGGAGGTGGCCGCCCGTCTCGACGACGGTGCCCTCTTCGACTTCCCGCTCGTCGCGGATCTCGGCGCCTATATCGTCTACACCTCCGGTTCCACCGGCACCCCCAAGGGTGTGCAGGTGTCGCACCTCAACGTGCTGTCGCTGCTCGCCGCGACCGTCGACGAGTTCGGCCTGCGCGCCGACGACGTCTGGACGCTGTTCCACTCGCCGGCCTTCGACTTCTCCGTGTGGGAGATGTGGGCGCCGCTGGCCACCGGTGCCCGCGTCGTCGTGGTCGACCACCTCACCGTGCGCGACCCGGCGGCCTTCGTCGACGTGCTCACCCGCCACCGGGTGACGGTGCTCAACCAGACCCCCACGGCCTTCTACCAGCTCGCCGCCACCGAGCACGCACCGCTCGCAGACCTGCGGCTGCTGATCTTCGGCGGCGAAGCCCTCGACCCCGCGCGCGTGCGCCCGTGGGCCGAGAACCATCCGCACGTGCGGACGATCAACATGTTCGGCATCACCGAGACCACCGTGCACGTCACCTACGGCGACGCCACCGCGACCGGCATCGGTGCGCCGCTGCCCGGACTCGCCGTGGACGTGCTCGACGCGTCGCTGCGGCCCGCACTGCCCGGTGCGATCGGCGAACTGTACGTGCGCGGAGACCAACTCGCGCGCGGCTACCGCGGACGCCCCGCCCAGACCGCGACGCGGTTCGTCGCCGCCCCCGGTGGCACCCGCCGCTACCGCACCGGCGACCTCGGCCGCCGCGACACCGGCGGTGCGCTGCACTATCTCGGTCGCGCCGACCAGCAGATCGAATTACGTGGCTACCGCATCGAACCCGGCGAGATCGAAGCTGCTCTGCTGCGCTGCGAGGGTGTGCGTCAGGCCGTCGTGCTGCTGCGCGACGACCGGCTCGTCGCCTATCTCGTCGGCGGTGACGCCACCGCTGCCCTGCGCGATCTGCGCCGCAGCCTGCCCGACTATCTCGTGCCGTCGGCCGCGGTGGTCCTTGAGGCGCTGCCGCTCACCGCCAACGGCAAGCTCGACCGCGCCGCTCTGCCCACCCCCGACGTCACCGCCGGTGGGGGAGCGGCACCGCACGGACCGGTCGGAGAACTCGTCGCGGACGTGTGTGCCGAACTGCTCGGCGTCGCGCCCGGCACCCTCGGTGCCGACGACGACTTCTTCCACCTCGGTGGTAACTCGCTGCTCGCGACGCGTCTGGCCGGTCGCCTGTCGGACGTGCTCGACGCCGACGTCACCGTGCGGGACGTCTTCGAGAACCGCACCGTGGCAGCACTGGCCGACTTCGTCACCGAGAACGGCGAGACCGGCTCTCGCCGCGTGCCTCTCGTCGCCGACCCCGACGCACCCGCCCCGCTGTCGGCGGCGCAGCAACGCCTGTGGTTCATCAACCGCTTCGACCCGGCCTCCCCGAGCTACAACCTGCCGTTCGCGGTGCGGCTCGACGGGACCCTCGACGTCGACGCGCTCGCCGCCGCCGTCGGCGATGTCCTCGAACGGCACCGCACGCTACGGACCGTCTACCCGTCCGCCGACGAGTACACCGTGCTGCCCGCAGCACGCCCCGATCTCGACCCGGTGGCCGTGCCCGAGGACGCCCTCGACGAGTTCGTCCGCGACTACGCCACCACCGGCTTCGACCTCACCGTCGAACCCCCGGCCCGCATGCGGCTGTACCGGACGGCACCCGACCGGCACGTGCTGCTCGTCGTCCTGCACCACATCGCGGCCGACGGCTGGTCGCTCACACCGCTGTTGCGCGACATCGCCGTCGCCTACGACGCCCGCCTCACCGGCGCGGCCCCCGAGTTGCCGGCGCTGCAGGTGCAGTACACCGACTACGCGCGCTGGCAGCGCAGCGTCGCCGACGAGCAGATTCCGTACTGGCTGGGCGAACTCGCCGACCTGCCCGACGAGGTGACCCTGCCCGGCGACCGTCCGCGACCGGCGAAGCCCACCGGACACGGCGCCGCCCACACCGTCTCGCTCGACGCCGACCTCGTCCGCGGTCTGCACACGCTGGCCCGTGAGGGTCGCGCGACGGTGTTCATGGTGCTGCACGCCGCGCTCGCGGCGCTGCTCGCGCGGCACGGCGCCGGTCGGGACATCCCCCTCGGCACCGCCGTCTCCGGTCGCGGCGACCCGCAGCTCGACGACGTCGTCGGCATGTTCGCCGGCACCCTCGTGCTGCGCACCGACGTCGATCCCGATGCCACCTTCACCGACCTGCTCGCGCAGGTGCACCGCCGCGACCTCGCCGCCTACACGAACCCCGACGCGCCGTTCGAGACGCTCGTCGAGAAGCTGCAGCCCGCCCGCAGCGAAGCGCGGCACCCGCTGTTCCAGGTGGCGCTGTCGCAGGCGCGGCCCGTCTCGTCGACCTTCGCGCTGCCCGGCCTGACCGTCACCGCCGCGCCCGTCGACACCGAACACGTCAACGTCGACGTGCAGGTCACCGTCACCGAGCAGCAGGACGGCATCGACCTCGAATTCTTCTACAGCACAGACCTGTACGACGCCGACACCATCGCGGCCTACGCCGACAGGATGCGGACGATCCTGAGTGCGGCTGTCGCGGATCCCGATGTGCGGGTCGGGGAGATCGATCTGCACGTCGACACCGACCTTCCCACCGTCGGTGCCACTCCGGGTGCTCCGAGGTCGCTGCGGCAGTGGCTGGCGCAGGGCGCAGCCGCCGGTGGCGAGGAGCTCGCAATCGTCGACGGCGACCGCGAACTGTCGTATCCCGAACTGCTGTACTACTCCGATGCTCTCGCCGCGCGCCTCCAGCTGGCCGGGGTGCGCCCGGGCGATGCGGTGGCATGCGCCTACCCGCGCTCGCTCGAATCGGTGCTCGCCGTGTGGGGCATCATCGGCGCCGGAGCCGCACCGATGCTCGTCGACCCCACCGCCCCTGCCGCGCGACTGGCCGAGATGCTCGCCGACGTGCACGTGGGTGTCGGTGAAGCACCGGCACTTCCGGCAAGCGTGCGGTGGCTCGAAGTGACCTCCGACGACGAGGAACCGCTCGCCGACGTCGTCGACCCCGCACCGGATGCACCCGCCTACTTCGTCTTCACCTCCGGTACCACCGGAAACCCGAAGGCCGTCACCGTCACCCAGCGCGCCGCCAGCGCGTTCGCCGAGGACATCGGCGAGTACATCGCGGCCTTCCCCGGCGATCGCGTACTGCATGTCGCGGCACCGTCGTTCGACGCCGCGATGCTCGAGATGCTCACCGCCGGCATCTCCGGCGCGACCCTCGTGGTGGCCGACGCCGACAGCTACGGCGGCGCCGCCCTCGGCGACCTGCTCGACAGCGCCGCGATCACCCACGCGGTGATGACGCCGTCCACCCTCGCCACCGTGCCGGTGCGCGACCTGCCGGCCCTGCGCACCCTCGTGCTCGGCGGCGACCGGCTCACCCGCGAGATCGTCGACCGCTGGGGCGGCGACCGCAGCCTCGTCAACAGCTACGGCCCGGCCGAGGCCACGATGTTCGTCACCAACTCGAAGCCGCTGCGCCCCGGCGACGACGTCGTCATCGGCACGCCCGTCCGCGGTGTCACCGTCGAGGTCCTCGACGAGCGGCTGCGTCCCGTGCCCGCCGGGGTGGTCGGCGAACTGTACGTCTCGGGACCGCGACTCGCATCGGGCTACCGCAGCGCTGCCGCGCGCACCGCGGCGCGGTTCGTCGCCGGCCCCGACGGCCGCCGCTACCGCACCGGCGACCTCGTGCGCTGGACCCGCGCCGGTGCCCTCGTATTCGTCGGCCGCAGCGACAACCAGATCAAGCTGCGCGGCGTGCGCATCGAACCCGGCGAGATCGACACCGCCCTCACCGCGCTCGACGGCGTCGACCGGGCCGTGACCCTCGTGCGCGGCGGCCGCCTCGTCTCCTACGTGACCGGCGAGAACCTCGACGGCTCCGACCTGCGGGCGCAGCTGCGCACCGTCCTGCCCGCTCATCTCGTGCCCACCGCGATCGTCCCCCTCGACACGATCCCGCTCACCTCCCACGGCAAGGTCGACGCCACCGCGCTGCCCGAACCCATCGCCGGGGAAGGCAGCGAACCGCGCACGGAGACCGAAGCGCTGGTCGCTCGCATCGTCGGCGAGGTGCTCGGCGAGGGCACGACAGTGGGACGCACCGACGACTTCTTCGCCGTCGGCGGCAACTCGCTGCTCGCCACCGTCCTCGTCGGACGACTGCGCGACGAGACCGGCACCGCCGTGCCGCTGCGCATCGTCTTCGCGAACCCCACGGTCGACGCGCTGGCCGCCGCCCTCGATGCCGGCGGTTTTAACACCGACGCAGGGCCGGTGGCGGTGTCGCCGCGACCGGCCCGGATCCCGCTGAGCCGCGCCCAGCGCCGCTTGTGGGGACTGAGTTCGCTTGCCCCCGAGGCATACCGGCTGCGCAGCGAGGTGAACCTGAGCGGACCGCTCGACCTCGGAGCTCTGCAGGCCGCGCTCGGCGACATCGCGCTGCGCCACGAGATCCTGCGCACCGACTACATCGTCGACGGCGACGGCGTGTACCAGCAGGTCCACGAGGCGCCGCGCAGCGACCGGTGGCGGGTGCGACTCGAACGCACCGGCCCCGACCAGCACGTGTTGTACCTCGACGTCGACCATTCGATCGCCGACGGCACGTCGCTGCGCCCGCTGCTGCGCGACCTCACCATCGCCTACCTCGCCCGCGTCGACGGCACGGCCCCACAGTGGGAGCCCTTGCCCCTGCAATACGCCGATTACGCCCTGTGGGAAGCCGAACGCGGCATCCCCGAACGCGACGTCGAGCACTGGCGACGCGCCCTCGACGGACTGACCGTCACCGAACTGCCCGCCGACGCCTCCGGAACCGATACCGGTGCGCGCGGCGTGGACTTCACGGTGCCCGCCGACGTACGCGACGCGCTCGCCGAACTCGCCCGCGCGCACGGCGCCACCGAGTTCATGGTGCTGCACGCCGCGCTGTCGGTGCTGCTCGCGCGACTCGGCGGCAGCGACGACATCGCCGTCGCCGCCGTGGTGGGCGGACGTCGCTGGGCGCAGCTCGAAGACCTCGTCGGACCGTTCCTTGACACGCTCGTGCTGCGCGCCCGCGTGGACCCCGACATGTCGTTCGCCGGACTGCTCGGCCAGGTCCGCGATTTCGACGTCGCCGCCTTCGACCACGTCGCCGTGCCGTACGAGCAACTGCTGTCGGAGCGGCAGAGCGGCGCACCGCAGGTCGCGCTGGCACTGCAGGACTTCGGATTCGACCCGATCACCCTCGGGGAGCTCACCGTCGAGGCCCGCGAAGCCCTCGACGACACACCGAAGTTCGACCTGCAGTTCACGCTCGCCCCGCGCCCCGACGGTTACACCGGCACGCTCGTCTTCGACGCTGCCCGCTTCGCCGGCCGCACCGCCGAACTGCTCGCCACCCGATTCGTCGCGCTCCTCGGCACCCTGGCGAGCGCGCCTGGCAGTCTCATCGGTGAAGTGGCCGTCGACACCCCGGCCCCCGCCCTCGACGGCGGCGAGCCGGCCCCGGCACGCACGCTCGCCGAGATGCTGCGCGCCACCGCCGCCGCCCATCCCGATCGCGAAGCCCTGCGCGGCGATGGCGAATCGCTCACCTACCGCGAACTCGACGAGCAGTCCGACGCCCTCGCCGACGAGTTGCGTGCCGAGGGTGCGCAGGACGGCCGGATCGTGCGCATCGACGCACCGCGCAGCGTCGACTACATCCGCACCCTGTGGGCAATCACCAAGACCGGTGCGGCCTTCACACATTCGCGGCAGGTGGGGGAGACGTGCCTGCCCGGCACCGCCTACGTCGTGTCCACTTCCGGGTCCACCGGCACCCCGAAGCGGGTCGCGGTGACGCACCGCGGCCTCGCCCCGCTCGCCGCCGAAGTGGCGACGCGCTACCGGGTGGAACCCGGAGACCGCGTGCTGCACGGCTATTCGCCCGAGTTCGACGCGGCCCTGCTCGAACTGCTGCTCGCCCACACCACCGGCGCGACCCTCGTCGTCGCACCCCCGGAGGTCTACGCGGGCAAGGACCTGCACCGCTACCTCGCCGACCAGCGCATCACCCACTACCTGTCGACCCCCACGGTGCTCGGCACTCTCGACCCCGAGGGCCTGCCCGACCTGAAGATCGTCGCGTCCGGTGGCGAATCGCTGTCGCCGTCGCTCGCGGCGCGCTGGGCCGACGGTCGCGTCATGCTCGACGCGTACGGGCCGACCGAGGCCACGATCGTCGCGACCCTCGTCGAGATCGAACCCGGCACGCGTCCGAGCATCGGCCGGCCGGTGCCGGGCACCGTCGCCCACGTGCTCGACGCGCGGCTGCGTCCCGTCCCGGCCGGTGCGGTCGGCGAGCTGTACCTCGCCGGTGAAGGCCTCGCCGCCGGTTACCTCGACGACCCGGCCCGCACCGCCGAACGTTTCGTCGCCGCACCCGGCGGCACGCGCATGTATCGCACGGGCGACCGCGTCCACCGCCGCGTCGACGACACCCTCGGCTACCTCGGCCGCACCGACCGCCAGCTCAAGGTGCGCGGCGTGCGCATCGAACCCGGCGAACTCGAGGCGACGTTGCTCGCCCAGCCCGGCATCCGGCAGGCCGCGGTGGTCGCGGTGGCGGGCACGCTCGTCGCGTTCGCCGCCGGACCGGACCTGTCGGCCGACGACATCACCGCGCGAGTCGCGCTCGTCGTGCCGCCGCACCGCATGCCCACCCGCATGCACGTGCTCGACCAGCTGCCCCTCACGCCCAACGGCAAACTCGACGTCGCCGCCCTCGAACTGCACGACGCCGCCGCGCTCGACGACGACGCCGCCCTGGACCGCCCGCTCACCGACGCCGAGGACCTCGTGGTCACCGTCGCCGAGGATGTGCTCGGCGCCCGCCCGGCCGCACACCGCGGGTTCTTCACGGCCGGCGGCGACTCGCTCTCCGCCGTCGTCTTCGCCGCACGGCTCAGCGAGGCGTTCGGCACCGACGTGCCCGTGCGGGAGGTGCTCGCCGCCCCCACCCTCGCTGCGCTCGCTGCCCGCATCGAATCCGGCGACGACCACCGCGTCGCGCTGCGGCACTATGAGGACGACACCCCGGCGCCGATCGCCCCCGCACAGCGCCGCCTCGGCATCGTCGCGCGCGCCGAGACCGGCACCGCCGGCTATCTCGTGCCGGTCGTGCTGTCGCTGACCGGCGAACTCGACGTCGACGCCCTCGCCGCCGCGGTGAGCGACGTCGTCGACCGGCACCGCGTGTTGCGCACCGCCTTCACCGACGACGTGCAGGTGCCCGTCGACCCGCCGGTGCTCGAACACTCCGCGCCGGAAGATGTCGCCGCGGCCGTCACCGCCACGATCACGACGCCCTTCGACATCACCGCGCAGGCACCGATGCGCATCCGGTTGTTCGACGTCGAACCGGGCCGCTGGGTGCTCGCCGCTGCCGTGCACCACATCGCGTTCGACGGCGCGTCCGTCGGGCCGCTGCTCACCGATCTCGCCGTCGCCTACGCCGCGCGCCGCGGGGGAGAGGCACCGGTCTTCGAGCCGCTGCCCGTCACCTACGGCGACTACGCGCGCTGGCAGCACGAACTGCTCGGCGACGTCGGCGACCCGTCATCCCTCGCCGCCCGCCAACTCGACTACTGGGCAGCCACACTGGCCGGCCTGCCCGACAGCCCGCTGCCGCTGCCCGCCGACCGGCCGCGCCCCGCGCAGCCGAGCCACCGTGGCGCGCAAATTATCTCGAAGCTCGACGCCGAGACCCATCGCCGCCTGCGTGATGTGGCGCGCAGCCACGACGTCACGGTGTTCATGCTCGTCCACGCCGTCTTCGCCGCGATGCTCGCGCGCCGCAGCGGCCGCACCGACATCGCCGTGGGCACGGCCATCGCGGGTCGCACGGATGCGCGCCTCGACCGGCTCGTCGGCATGTTCGTCGGCACCGTGGTGCTGCGCACCGCTGTCGACCCGTCCCGCCCGTTCACCGACCTGTTGCGCGAGGTAAGGGCCACCGACCTCGGTGCGCTCGCACACGCCGACGTGCCGTTCGACGAGGTCGTCGCCCGCCTCGCGCCGCGCCGCGATCCGTCGTACAGCCCGCTCTTCCAGGTGTTGCTCACGCACCGCGTCGAGCTCGGTGAGACGGTGCTGCAGTTGCCGGACGTGCAGGTCGCGGACACCGACGCCGGGGAACCGGCCGCGCAGTTCGACGTGGTCGTCGAACTCGTCGAACGCGAAGCCGGACTCGACCTGCGCCTGGTGTACGCGACGGATCTGTTCGACGACACCACCGGCGACGCGATGCTCACCGACCTCGTCGCGATGCTCGCCGCCGCGCTCGCCGAACCCGAGCGTGCCGTCGGTGATCTCGCCGTGCCGGTGCCCGCACCGCTGTCGGCTCCGGCCGTCGAACCGCGCACCCTGCCCGAGATCTTCGCGACCAGCGTCGAACAGCACCGCGGCCGTATCGCGGTGCGCTCCGGCACCATCGCCTGGACGTACGGCGGACTCGACGCCCGCGCCGACGAGATCGCCTCCGTGCTCGCCTCCCACGGCGTGCGACGTGGAGACCTCGTCGCGATCGCGGTGCCGCGCAGCGAGTACTGGCCGCTCGCCGTCTGGGCGATCACGAAACTCGGTGCGGCCTGGGTGTCGGTCGACCTCACCCAGCCCGACGCGCGCAGCGCCGCGATCCTCGCCGACTCCGGTGCCCGCATCGGCCTGACCGTCGGCTACCGCGAACTCGGACATGTGACGTGGATCGACCTCACCGCCGAGCGCAGCATCGATTTCGACGCCGTCGAACCTCCGCGCCCCGCAGTGACATCCGACGATCTCGCGTACACGATCTACACGTCCGGCACCACGGGCACCCCCAAGGGCGTCGACGTCACCCATCGCGGACTCGCGGCGCTGCTCGACGTGCAGAGCACTCTGCTCGACCTCGGACCGGAATCGCGCGTACTGCAGGTCGCCTCGCACACCTTCGACGCCGCCGTCTTCGAACTGCTCTCCGCCCACGCGCACGGCGGCGCCCTCGTGATCGCGCCCGATCACACCTTCGCCGGGGAACCCTTGCAGGAACTGATCGTCGACGAGCGCGTCACGCACCTCAACCTCACACCCACCGTGCTCGGCACACTCGACCCCGAGGCATTCGAGCCCACGACGATCGTCGCGGCGGGCGAGTCGCTGCCCGGTGCGCTGGTGGACCGCTGGTCGCGGCACCGGATCGTCAACGGCTACGGACCCACCGAGTTCACCGTCGCCGTCTCGTATTCCGCTCCGCTGAGCGGCGACGAGAAGCCGAGCATCGGCACACCCGTCGCCGGAGCCACCGCCTACGTGCTCGACTCGCGTCTGCATCCCGTGCCGCGCGGTGCCGTCGGCGAGCTCTACGTGAGCGGCGACAGCACCGCCCGCGGTTACCGCTACGGATCCGGGCTCACCGCAACGCGATTCGTCGCGAATCCGTTCGGCGACGGCGGGTCGCGGCTGTACCGTACGGGCGACCTGGTTCGGATCCTGCCGAACGGGGTACTGGATCACGTGGCCCGCATCGACGATCAGGTGAAGATCCACGGGATCCGCATCGAACCCGCCGAGGTCGACGCCGCTCTGCTGACCCGCCCGGGAGTCGGTGCGGCCGTCACCGTGCCGCGTCCCGGACGGGCCGGAGACACCGTGCTCGTCTCCTACATCCAGCCCGAGACCGGCGCCGCACCCGACGTCGCTGCACTGCGCCGCGCGCTCGTCGCCGATCTGCCCCGGCACCTGCGGCCGGCGAGCATCACCGTCGTCGACGCGCTGCCGCTGCTGCCGTCCGGCAAGGTCGACCGTGCGTCGCTGCCCGAACCCGACGCCGCGGCCGGCGAACCGCTCGTGGCGCCGCAGGGACACATCGCGCAGACCGTCGCCGCGGTGTTCGCCGCCCATCTCGACCTGCCCGTCGACGAGATCTCCGCCGATCGCGGATTCTTCGACCTCGGAGGCAGTTCCATCGGCGCCGTCGGTGTGGCCGGTGAGCTGCGCGAGGCACTCGGCACCGACGTCCCCGTCGAATGGTTGTTCACCAGCCCGGATCTCGCCGCTCTCGCCGACCGCATCGAGCACGGCCGCAGCAATGACGAGCGCGACCCGCTCGGCAGCATCGTCGAGATCGCCGGTCGCGGCGACGAACGGCCCCCACTGTTCTGCGTCCACCCCATCAGCGGACTCGCCTGGATGTACGCAGGATTGGCGCCGCACCTGGACGGCCGCACCGTCTACGGCCTGCAGGCAACGGGCTTCGACGACATTCCGGACAGCATCGGCGAACTCGCCGCGCGGTATGTGGCCGAAATCCGTAAGGTGAGGGCCGATGGTCCCTACCACCTGCTGGGCTGGTCGGTGGGCGGCACCATCGCACACGAGATGGCCGTGCAACTGCGCGAGCGTGGAGAGCAGGTCGGTGCGGTAGTGCTGCTCGACACGCTCACGCCCGAGACTGTGCCTGCCGATCCCCACCCCGCGGCAGAGAACGTGCCCGACATCGCCGGGCTGCCCGAAGAACTCGTCGCCGAGGTCCGGCGCCGCACCGACGCCGCCGCGCAGGCCGTCGAAGCCGCGGTGCGCAGGCACACCCTCAGCGAATACGACGGCGACATCGACCTGGTGGTCGCCGCCCCCGATCTCGACCGGCACCCAGATCTCGCTGCCACCTGGCAGCGGTATGTGCGCGGTCTCGTCGTCGAACATCCGGTGCCGTTCACGCACTCGGAACTGGCCGATCCGGACGCGGTGCGTGCGATCGGCCCGGTGCTCGACAGCGTGCTCGAGCGCCACGACGACACCCACACCGCGCCCACCGGGTGCGCACGCAGTGTTACCGCAACGAGGGAGACGCCCTGATGGAAGTACATGATTACCTGCGAATTCTGCAGGCGAGGTGGAAGATCGTCGCCGTCACGACGGTGGTGGCGGTTCTTGCCGCTCTCGGCGCCTCCCTGCTGACCACGCCGCAGTACGAAGCCAAGACACGCCTGTTCGTGTCGACCTCGTCGGGCGCATCGGTGCAGGAGATCTACCAGGGCAACCTGTTCTCGCAGCAGCGCGTCACCTCCTATACCGAACTGCTCGAGGGCACCACCCTCTCGCAGCGCACCCTCGACAAGCTCGGTCTGGGCGACCTGTCGGCCGTGGACCTCGCCGGCAAGGTGACCGCCTCGTCGACCCCCGACACGGTGCTCATCGATACCGCCGTCACCGACGAGTCACCCGAGCGCGCCCGCGATCTCGCCAACGCACTGTCGGACGAGTTCGTCGTCATGGCCCGCGAACTGGAGACCCCCGAGGACGGCGGCCCGCCCACCGCCCGCGTGGTGGTCGAGCAGTACGCGGCCACGCCGTCGTCGCCGGTGACGCCGAAGACCACGCGGAACGTCGCGCTGGGCCTGGCCGTCGGTCTGCTGCTCGGTATCGCCCTCGCGGTGCTGCGCGACCGTCTCGACAACACCATCAAGGACCGCAACGCCGTCGAGGACATCGCCGGCACCGGTGTGGTGGGTGTGATCCCGCTCGACAAGGCCCGGCACGAGGAGCCCGCGATCGTCTTCGCCGACGCCAACAGCGGCGACGCCGAGGCCTACCGCGAGATGCGGACCAACCTGCAGTTCCTCGAGGTCGACAACCCGCCGCGCGCGATCGTCATCACCAGCTCGCTGCCCAGTGAGGGCAAGACCACCACGGCCGTCAACACGGCTCTCGTGCTTGCCGAGGCCGGCCACTCCGTGGTGCTCGTCGAAGCCGACCTGCGCCGTCCGCGCGTGACGAAGTACCTCGGCACGCTCGGCGACGCCGGCCTGTCGACCGTGCTGGCGAACCAGGCCTCCCTCGAGGACGTGCTGCAGCCGACCCGCTTCGACGGCATGTGGGTGCTCGCCGCCGGCGGACTGCCGCCCAACCCGTCCGAACTCCTCGGTTCCGCGCACGCCCGCGAGGTCATCGAGGACCTGCGGTCGCGCTTCGACTACGTCATCATCGACGCGCCGCCGCTGCTGCCCGTCACCGACGCGGCGATCCTCACGAGCATCGCCGACGGCGCGCTGCTCATCGCGCGGTACGGCAAGACCACCCGTGAGCAGTTCGCGCGGGCCGTCGGCAACCTGCGTGCGGTCAACGCCCCCGTGCTGGGCACGATCCTGGCGATGACCCCGACCAAGGGTCGCGGCAGCGCCTACGAGTACCGGTACTACTACAGCTCCGACAAGGACGGCGCCGCTGCGGTCGCCGCCCAGACGAGCACGCCGGCGACGCAACGTGTCGGTGCGCCGGCCCCGACTGCACCGGCTTCCCAGCCGACGGCGTCGGCACACTCGGCACAGCCGACCGCGTCGGCACACTCGGTACAGCCGTCGCAGGCACCCGTCGAAGGACCGGCCCGCCCGCAGAACGGTCACCGTCACGCCGAGCCGCCGGCCACGCAGGCCTACCCGGCGCCGAGCAACGACGCCTACCACTACCGCGCGGCGGATCAGTTCCCGCCCGCGCCGCAGCCGGCGTCGGAACGGTACGGCAGCGAGCCCTACCAGGCGCCGCAGGCGTACTCCTCCGCAGAGCCGCTGTCGCGACCCGTGGTGCACGCACCGCGGCGCCCGGTGAACGATTCAGGATCGGAGACCGGCGAGGACAGGTAGCAACAGGTCGGCGATCTCGGATCCGACCGCGACGAACGTCTCCTCGTCGCGGCCGATCGGGTCGACGATGTCCTCCGGCCCGGGCGCAGACATCTGCGCCCGGGCCGTCGCCAGTTCTGCGACGGTCTGCGCTCCGGTGGCCTCGTGCAGCCGGGCGGCCTCACGCAGAGTGAACGTCACGCGCATCCTGCGCGGTGCGAGCTGGATGACCTTGGCCCGGTGCCGCTCGCTCATCGTGATGATCATGTCGGAGTCCTCCGCGATCTGCGGGGTGATCCGACGCGCGGCGAAACCGTCCGGATCGCCTCCGAGCTGCTGCAACACGAGTGCCGCGGTGGGTTCCATGCCGTAGCCGACCATCGCCCGGGTGCCGGCGCTGTGCGCCGAGAGATCGTCGCGGCCGACCTCGGCCGCGTACGCGGTGGTGAGCCTCTCTGCGGTCGGTGATCGGCAGATGTTTCCGGTACACACGTAGAGAATCCGCATTGCGCGATCCTATGGGAGACGCCGCCGAGGTGCTCGGTCCCGGTGTACGTCGTCCGAACGGCCCTCGTGACCGGTCGGTAACGTTCTGTACCATCGTCGGTGTTTTCGGGCGCCGGGGGAAGCTACACGGCTGGCGCAACCAACGTCGAAGGCGGCTGATGAGTTCTATTCTCGGGGTGACCGTGGGGGAGAGCGCCGTTCGGGTGGTACGGCCGGTGGATCGAACGACTCCGACCGCAGGATTCCAGTTCCAGGTGGTCGAGACAGGTAAGGACGATCCGGCGCGTCTGGCTGCCGGCACCCTCGGGGTGCTCTTCCAGACGGGTGTCGCGGGCGACCCGATCGAGCGTGTGGGGGTGGTCTACCGCGACCAGGCCCAGGCCGAGCGCCTGCGCGCGGCGATGGCCGTCGAACACATCGACCGGTACCTGCTCGTCTCCGAACCCGAGGCCGCGGTCACCTATCTGCAGGCCACCGGAGAACTCGGGAGCAACACCGCAGTCTTCTACGACCTCGGCGACGCCGGACTCACCGTCACCGTCGTCGATCTCGTCTCCCGGGAAGTGCTCGCCGAACGCACCGACAGCATCGGCGGCCGGGTCTTCGACAACGTCATCCGCGACCACCAGCTCGACACCAACGGCGTGTGGCGTCCCGACGATCCCGCCACCGACGACGAACTGTCGGCGCAGTGCCGCGAAGCCAAGGAGAAGCTCTCGCAGAGCGACACCGTGGCGGTGCCGGGCGCTGCGGGGGTCGTGTTCATGTCGCGCGAGACGTTCGACCCGCTCATCGGGCAGTGCGTCGAGTCGTCGGCCCAGTTCGTGCACCAGGTGATCTCCCGTGCCGGTCGCAACCCCGAGGCGGTGGTCCTGCTCGGCGGCGGTGCGCACATCCCGCTCGTGCAGGAGGTACTGCGCTCGTGGCTCGGCCTGCCCCTGGTGGTGCCGCACGAGCCCGAACTCGTCCTCGCCAAGGGTGGGGCCATGGCCGCCGCGAAACCGGCCACCTCGCAACCGGTGAGCACCCTCACGCGCATCGTGCCGGGCCGGCCCCCGTCGACGAGTGCCGACACCGAACAGATCCCGGTCGTCGCCACCGCGGCCGCTGCGCCCCCCGCTACCGCCACCGGTCCGGAGTCTGCCGACGCGAAGAAGCCGTGGTGGTCGTCGCTGGCCGGTCGCGGTCCGTCGGTCAGCGGCAGGCAGATCTCCGGCGCCGGTATCGCGGGCACGGCCCTCGCGGTGGTCGCGGTCATCGGCGTGGCGCTGAGCACCGGATTCACCGGTTCCTCCGCCGACGAGTCGAGCCCGACCCAGTCGTACGTCCCGTCCACCACCAGCGCGCCGCGTCCGAACCCGGCACCGGCGGTGGCTCCCACGCAGGTCACCACGACCACCTCGGCCACCCCGGAACCGATCCCGACGACCTACACGCCGCGCCCGGTTCCGCCGGCGCCCGAGCCGGAACCCGCGCCGCCGCCGACCATTCCGGGTCTCGGCGTGCCGTTGCCGACGCTGCCGCCGCTGCCGACGATCGAGCTGCCGCCGCTGCCGCAGATCCGGCTGCCCTGAGGTCGCTGAGTCGCCGGGTCACGCGCGTCGCGCGTGCCGGCCACCCGTCTGCTGTCCGGGGGCGTCGGTGCGCGCGAGCACGGCGGCGATCGCCGTGGTGAGCGGCACCGACAAGGTGAGCGCGATGCCGCCCACACACGCGCGGACCACCTCGATGGCCACGGCGTCACCGGTGATGACATCGGTGATCGACCGCCCCGCTACCGAGAACAACAGCAGCAACGGCAGCGCGCCGCCCGCATAGGCCAGCACGAGCGTGTAGACGGTGCTCGCGATGTGGTCGCGGCCCACGCGCATCGCCGCAGAGAAGATGTCCCGGCGCGACGAGTCGGGATCGAGCCCGGCGAGCTCGAACGCCGACGACGCCTGCGTGATGGTGACGTCGTTGAGCACACCGAGCGAGCCGATGATGAATCCGGCCAGCAGCAGGCCCGAGATCGACACGTGCCCGATGTACAACTGCACATCGGTGTTCTGCTCCTCCGACAGACCGGTGAGGTTCGTCAACCGGATCGCGACGTAGGACAGCAGGGCCGCGACGACCATCGAGGCGAGGGTGCCGAGCAACGCCGAACTCGTCCGCAGATTCACGCCGTGCGCCAGATAGAGCACCGCGTAGAGGATGAGCGCACCGCCGACGAGCGCGACCGGCACGGCGGGTTTGCCGTCCAGGAGCGCCGGAAGCATGAACACCACCAGCACGCCGAACGCGACGACCAGGCCGATGAGGGCGCGCAGGCCGCGCCACCGGGCGATCGCGACGACGACGATCGCGAACGCCGCGACCACCAACGCGAGCGGGAAGCCGCGGGCGTAGTCGTAGAAGGAGTACTGGGTGGTGCCCGTCGGGTCGGTCTGGCGGACGAGGCGGATCTCGTCGCCGGCCTTCAGCTCGGGCTGGCCCGGACCGGGGATCACCTCGAGGAGTGTCCGGGCGCCGTCGTCGGGCCCGGACTCGATGGCGACGATGCTGCGTTCGCAGTCGAAGGTGTTGATCGCGGGCGGGGACGGGTCGCCGGTGAAGACGCGGCCGAAGGACGGGCTTCCGCACGGCCCGGTGTTCTGTTCCACGACCGTCCCGGCCTCGGTGACGACTGCATCCCCACCGGTGGTCTGGAAGGGAGCGGGGATGTCCACGGAGCGGCTGCTCGGCCACAGCAGTGCGGTGCCGAGAAGCACCAGGGCGCCGATCGCGGTCAGCAGGCCGACGACGATCTTCGCGGCGATCGGTCCCAAGGGAGCGGGACCTTCGGCCTGTCCGTGGCTGTGGCCGTGTCCGAGATGGCCGTGTCCGTGATTCATCAGGACAGGCTAGCCAAGAGGCGGGAGAGAGTTGGGCTGGTGGTGGCGGGGAGCAGGGGGGGTGTCCCCGCCACCGTCACCTGATCTCGCACAGGGGGGATGGCGATCGATCAGGGAGCCCGGCACCGTGCGTAGTGCGTAGTGCCATAAGACAAATTACTGGTTCCGACCCCGACTTGGGGAGGGGTTGACATGTGTCGATGGTCACGAATCCGACAAACTGTCCGATCGGGCAGGTGCCACGTGCCCTCAGGCAGGGACTTTGGTCCCGAAAACCCCGAAGTCACCATCCGGTAACGATCTGGTCCCCGGGTTCGAAATGTCCCTTACCTACTGTTTGTAGGACGAAAGGAAGTTCCCGATCCGCTCGATCGCCACCGCGAGATCACGCGCCCACGGCAACGTGACGATCCGCAGATGGTCGTGGTTCGGCCAGTTGAAGCCCGTGCCCTGGGTGACGAGGATGCGCTCCTGCAACAGCAGATCCTGCACGAGCTTCTCGTCGTCGTGGATGTCGTAGACCTCCGGATCGAGCCGTGGGAAGGCGTAGAGCGCACCCCGCGGCTTCACGCAGCTCACGCCCGGGATCGCATTGAGCCGCTCCCATGCCACGTCGCGCTGCTCGAGCAGACGCCCGCCGGGCAGCACGAGATCCTCGATGCTCTGATAACCGCCGAGTGCGACCTGGATGGCGTGCTGCGCCGGCACGTTGGGGCACAACCGGGTCGACGCCAGCAGATCGATGCCCTCCAGGAAGCCTGCCGCGTGGTCCTTCGGTCCGGTGATGACCATCCACCCCGATCGGTAGCCGGCGACGCGGTAGGCCTTCGACAGCCCGTTGTAGGTCAGGCAGAGCAGATCGGGAGCCAGCGAGGCCAAGGAGATGTGCTTCGAGTCGTCGTACAGGATCTTGTCGTAGATCTCGTCGGCGAGCAGCAACAACTGGTGCTTGCGCGCGAGCCGCACGATCCCCTCGAGGACCTCGTGCGAGTACACGGCGCCCGTCGGGTTGTTCGGGTTGATCACCACGATCGCCTTGGTGCGTTCGGTGATCTTGGACTCGATGTCGTCGAGGTCCGGGTTCCAGTCGTTGGTCTCGTCGCACAGGTAGTGCACGGGAGTGCCACCGGCGAGCGAGGTCATCGCCGTCCACAACGGATAGTCGGGTGCCGGGATGAGCACCTCGTCTCCGTCGTCGAGCAGGGCCTGCATGGTGATGGTGATGAGCTCGGAGACGCCGTTGCCCAGGTAGACGTCGTTGATGTCGAACTTGGGGAAGCGCGGCACGAGCTCGTAGCGCGTGACGATCGCGCGACGGGCGGAGGCGATGCCCTTGGACTCCGAGTAGCCCTGCGCGTGGGGCAGCGCCGCGATCATGTCCTGCACGATCGTGTCGGGCGCTTCGAATCCGAACGGCGCGGGGTTGCCGATGTTGAGCTTGAGGATGCGATGCCCCTCGGCCTCGAGCCGCGCGGCGTGAGCGTGCACCGGCCCGCGGATCTCGTAGAGCACGTTCTGGAGCTTCGACGACTGCTCGAGCCGACGGCTGATGTGATGGTGAAGTTGGCCTTGCTCCTCGGTAGTCACGGGTTACATCGTGCCACCGTGCTGCAACACGATTTCATCCGCGTTTTGTCGGTTGCGGTAACGAGTTGGGAAACAAGGCGCGACGAATGTCCGGATCAATGCGATGATCGAGGTCCATCTAGGCTCCACGTCGGGGTGACGTGGGGGAATGCAAGGAGCAAGTGGTATGGCGCAGGGCACCGTCAAGTGGTTCAACGCGGAAAAGGGCTTCGGCTTCATCGAGCAGGATGGTGGGGGAGCAGACGTTTTCGTCCATTACTCCGAAATCCAGGGCTCGGGCTTCAAGTCCCTGGACGAGGGAGCACGAGTCGAGTTCGAGATCGGCCAGGGTCAGAAGGGCCCGCAGGCTCAGGGTGTGCGCGCCATCTAGGTCGCACACTTTCGGATTCCCGCGTACGACGGCGTCGCACTTTTCGTGCGGCGCCGTCGTCGTGTGCCGTCCGCCACACACGGCACCACTGGTCCTACCGGTCGGTAAGTGCAGCTTGTAGGGTGTATCCGGGTCGTGGGGTTACAGTTTGTTTCCTCCGGTGTCGAGGGTATTCGTACCGGACGGTTGTTCTTCCTGGGGGATGGGTGTTTGTGGATTCGGCGACTCCTCGCAGCGCGACGTACGATCGATGGACCGACCCCAGGAAACACCTCTGGCTGTACGGACTCGTCGTCCCTCTGAGCCCGTTCCTCGCCTACCTGCTCGTCGAACACCTGAAGTTCGGCGTCTTCTGGGCTGCAGGTGCACTGATCATCGCCGTCATCTGCCCGCTGGTGGACGCCTTCGCGCGACTGGACACGAGCAATCCGCCCGAAAGCATGATGCGGACGCTCGAGAACGACCGGTACTACCGCTACTGCACCTACCTTTACCTCCCGCTGCAATATGCGGGCCTGGCCTTCGGGTGCTGGATGTGGGTGTCGCAGCCCATGGGCGGCGCCGAACGGTTCGCGATGGCCGCCACACTCGGCATCGTCGGCGGTGTCGGGATCAACGCGGCGCACGAGCTCGGGCACAAACGCACCACCATCGAGCGGCGCCTCGCGAAGATCGCTCTCGCCCAGTCGTTCTACGGCCACTTCTACGTCGAACACAATCGTGGGCACCACGCGCGCGTCGCGACCCCCGAGGACCCGGCCACCGCCCGCATGGGGGAGAGCTACTGGTGTTTCCTTCCCCGCTCGGTGTTCGGCAGCCTCCGCTCCGCGATCCGCTACGAGAAGGGCCGGCTCGAACGCCGCGGCACGTCGTTCTGGAATCTGCGGCACAACGACATCCTGAACGCGTGGGCGCTCAGCGTCGTCCTCTTTGCCGTGCTCATCGCGGTGTTCGGCTGGGCGATCACTCCGTGGCTGGTCGTCCAGGCTGTCATGGCCGTCATGTTCCTCGAGGGCGCCAACTATCTGGAGCATTACGGGCTGCTGCGCGACAAGCGACCCGACGGCGGCTACGAACGCGTCCAGCCCCAGCACAGCTGGAACAGCAACCACGTCTGTTCCAACCTGTTCCTCTACAACCTGCAGCGTCACAGCGACCACCATGCCAACCCGCTGCGCCGCTACCAGACCTTGCGGTCGATGCCGCAGGCGCCGCAGCTACCCGCCGGTTACGCCGTATTGATCATCCTGGCCCTGTTTCCGCCGCTGTGGCGGCGGGTCATGGACCCGCGACTGCTCGATCACTACGGCCATGATCTGACGCGGATCAACATCCAGCCTGCGAAGCGAGCGGCAATTCGGGCACGATACGGTGGTCGTGTTTAGGCGCCGGGTCGGGGAGACCGCGCCGTTCCTGTGATGCGCACGCCCGTGCGGATCACGCGCGCCCGGGGAGATGAGTGGAACAGCAGTATGTGCCTGCAACGTCGCAGGTCGGGGAGGCCCACGGCGGATTTGCGCTCTCGTCGGCACAGCGAGGAATCTGGTTCGCCCAGCATCTGCTCGGCGACATCCCGCTGACCATCGCTCAGTACGTCGACGTGCGGGGCGAGTTCGATCCGGAGATCTTCGCCGACGCCGGCGCCGCCACCGCCCGGGAACTGGGCACCGGCATGCTCCGCATCCTCGAGGTCGACGGGCATCCTCGCCAGGTCATCGACCACACCCTCGAGGACCGCGCCACGATCCTCGACCTGCGCGACGAGGACGATCCCGAAGCAGCGGCGCTCGCCTGGATGCGGGCCGAGTACCGCACCCCCCTCGACATGCTCGAGGACCGGTTGATCGTGTGCGCCGTCCTGCGCATCGCCGACGACCGCCATGTCGTCTACACCCGGATCCACCACATCGCTCTCGACGGTTACGGGGCGACCACCTTCGACACGCGCACCGCCGAGCGCTACACCGCCGCGGTGCAGCACCGTGAGCCGGCCCGCTTCGACGTGAGCCCGCTGCCGGAGATCGTCGAGGACGAACAGCGCTACCGCGCCTCGCCCCGGTTCGAGAACGACCGCGCCTACTGGGCCGAACGCATCCGCGAGCTGCCGCACCCCATCAGCCTCGCCGGACGCGCCGCACCCGTCGGTCCGCACCCCGTCCGGTACAGCGCGCCGCTGCCCGAGCGCGTCGAGGCCGCGATCGACCGGATGCTCACCGAGCGCGAGAAGCCCACGACCTTCGCGACGGCCGTCGCCGCCGCCTTCGCGGCCTTCCTCGCGCGCGTCACCGGCGAGACCGACGTGGTCCTCAGCCTCCCGGTCTCGGCGCGCACCACCGTGCGCCTGCGCCGATCCGGCGGCATGGTCTCCAACGTCGTCCCGATCCGTGTCGCCGTCGAACCGGACGGTACCCGCGACGACCTGATCGACCGGATGCAGCTCGAATTCACCGGGGCGCTACGTCACCAGCGCTACCGGCACGAGGACATGCGCCGCGACACCGGTTACGGCAGCACCGATCGCGGCTTCTTCGGGCCCGCGGTCAACGTCATGATGTTCGACCACGAGATCCGTTACGGCGATTCGGTCGGACGCCGGCACGTGCTGAGCACCGGCCCGGTCGACGACCTCTCGCTCAACATCTACCCGAGCGCGCCGGGCCAGCCCGCCCACATCGACCTCGAAGCCAACCCCCACCTGTACACGATCGACGAACTACGCTCGCACCACACACGATTCGTCGAGTACCTGGCCGAATTCGCCGACTCCGACCGCGCCATCGGGACGCTCCCGGTGCTGCACGACGACGAACGCGAGAGCCTCGTCCCGTATCGCGGGCGGCCCGCGCACCCCGCGCGGTTGTTCGCCGACTTCCTCGCCGCCGGCGTGCGCCGCAATCCCGACGGTGTCGCGATCGTCGACGGCGACCGGCAGGTCACCTACCGCGAACTCGACGACCTCTCCGATCGCATCGCGGCGCAGCTCGTCGACGCCGGGGCCGCCCCGGAGACCTTCGTGGCCCTGAGCATGGACCGCAGCGCCGACGCGTTGATCGCGGTGTGGGCGGTCGCGAAGACCGGCGCGGCCTTCGTCCCGATCGACCCGGCGCTTCCCGGTGATCGGATCGCCTACATGGTTCGTGATTCCGGCGCGCAGCTCGGACTCACCGTGCGCGACCGCTTGATGGACCTGCCGTCCGGGCCCCGCTGGATCGCCGTGGACGACCCGATCCCCTCGAGCATCGACGTCGGTGCAGGGCGTTCGCGGGCCGTGCCGGAGAACCCGGCCTACATGATCTACACCTCGGGCTCCACCGGCACCCCGAAGGGTGTGGTGGTCACCCATCTCGGGCTCGCGACCTTCGCCGCCGACGCCCGCCCCGAGCTCGCCCTGGGCGCCACCTCACGGATGCTGCGGTTCTCCTCCGCGAGCTTCGACGCGTCGATCTTCGAGATGCTGCAGGCCTTCAGCGCCGGGGCCGCCATGGTCGTGGCGCCGCCCCACGTCCTCGGCGGCGACGAACTCGTCGACGTCCTGCGCACCCAGCGGGTCACACACATCGTGTCGGCGCCCACCGTGCTCAACACCGTCGACCCCGTCGCGCTCCCCGACCTCGAGGCCGTCGTCGTCGGCGGCGACGTGTGCACCGCCGACCTCGTCGAACGATTCGCTCCCACTTGCCGTTTCACCAACAGTTACGGCCCCACCGAGACGACGATCGTCGTCACCGCCGGCGAGCCCCTTGCCCCCGGAGACCCGATCACCATCGGCCGTCCCCTCGACGGTGTCGTCGCCGTCGTGCTCGACCGTCGCCTGCGACCGGTGCCCGTCGGCTTCGTCGGCGAGTTGTATCTCGGCGGACCGGCGCTCGCCCGCGGCTACCATCGCCGTCCCGGGCAGACCGCAGACCGGTTCGTGGCCAACCCCTTCGACCCCGGAACGCGCCTGTACCGCACCGGCGACGAAGTGCGGTGGACGCCCGACCATCAGCTCGATTTCGTGGGCCGCTCCGACTTCCAGGTGAAGATCCGCGGTTTCCGCATCGAACTGGGCGAGATCGACAACGCCCTGCTCGACCAGGACGGCGTCGACTTCGCCACGACCGTCGTGCACGACAGTGGTAGCTCCGTGGTCCCCGCGTCGTACGTACGTATGGACTCCGGCACGGCTTTCGACATGCAGGCACTGCTCGACGGGGTCGCCCGCGTCCTGCCGTCCCACATGGTGCCCGCCGCGATCGTCGAACTCGCCGAGATCCCGGTGACCCCCGCCGGCAAGCTCGACCGTGCCGCGCTGCCGGCACCGCAGTTCGCCACCGCCGAATTCCGTGCCCCGGAGACCGAATCCGAACGCCTCCTCGCCGAGGTGGCTGCCGGACTGCTCGACGTCGAGCGCATCGGCGTGGACGACTCGCTGTTCGCTCTCGGCGCCGACAGTATCGTCGCGATGCAGTTCGCCGCCCGCGCCAAGGCCGCCGGGCTGCACATCACCGCCCGGCAGATCTTCGAGCACAAGACGATCGCGGCACTCGCGCGGGTCGCCGCCGCCGTCCCGACCGCCCTCGTTCTCGACGAACTGCCCGGTGGGGGAGTGGGCGAGATCCCGATCACCCCGATCGTGCACGAGATGCTCGGTCGCGGAGACCATTCCACCTTCGCGCAGGCCGTGCTCGTGTCCACCCCGGCCGACCTCACCCACGAGCACCTGCGGGCTGCGCTCGGCGCCGTCGTCGCCCGGCACGACATCCTGCGCTCGACATTGCGCGACGGGCAGTGGTGGACGCGCGCCGAACTGCCGGACCTCGACGCGTGGATCACCCGCGTCCCCGTCGCCGACACGGCCACCGCGGAGGCGCTCGTCGACGACGAATGCGACTCGGCCGCACACGACCTCGATCCGCGGTCCGGTCCGGTGTTGCGGGCCGTGTGGTTCGACGTCGCCGAGGCGGGAGAGCAGGGCCGGTTGCTGCTCGTCGCGCACCACCTCGTGGTCGACGGCGTGTCGTGGCGGGTACTGCTGCCCGACCTCGGTCAGGCGTGGATGCAGGTCGCGGCAGGGCAGACTCCCACTCTTCCCGAGGTGGGCACCTCCTACCGCCGCTGGGCGCACGCTCTGCACGACACCGCCCGCGACCGTGCGGTCGAGATCGACCACTGGACCGAAACCCTCGGTGGTGCAGTACCTCTGGCGGGAGCTGCGCCGCTCGATCCGGAGATCGACACCCTCGCGACCACCGCGACCGTCCGCGTCGACCTCGACCCCGCCGTCACCGACGCGGTGCTCACCCGGCTGCCCGAGCTCTACGGCAGCGGCACCGCCGACGGACTGCTCACGGCTCTCGCCCTCGCCGTCGCCCAGGGCGGACAGCGGTCGCTGTTGCTCACCCTCGAAGGACACGGACGCGACCTCGACGCCACCGGCACCGTCGATCTCGCTCGTACCGTCGGCTGGTTCACCAGCGCGTATCCCGTGCGCATCGACCTCGCCGACGATCTCGACCTCACCGACGCCACCGCCGGAGGGCGCGCGAGCGCCACCGCGATCAAGACGGTCAAGGAGCAGCTCGCCGCCGTCCCGGACAACGGTGCCGGATACGGCATCCTGCGGCACCTCGACCCGGAGACCTCGCCGGTCCTCGCCGCGCTGCCCACCGCGCAGGTGTCGTTCAACTACCTCGGCCGTCTCACCTCCGGCCACATCGCCGACGAGATCTGCGAGATCGGCTGGGTGCCACTCGAACTCGACCTCGATCCCAACCGCACGTCGCAGATGGCCGCGGCGGTCGCCGTCGACATCAACGCCATGGTCGTCGACGGACCCGACGGCCCGCACCTCACCGCATCGTTCACCTACGTGCCGCGGGTGATCTCCGCCGAGACGGTCGGTGCGCTCGCCGAGCGGTGGCAGGACGCGCTCGTCGGCCTGGCCGCGCACACGCAGCGACCCGACGCCGGCGGCCTCACCCCCTCCGACGTGCCGCTCGTGCACACGCACCAGCAGCAGATCGAGCAGTGGGAGAACCGCTTCGGACGGCTCACCGACATCTGGCCGCTCTCGCCGCTGCAGAGCGGCCTGGCCTTCCACGCCGCGTTGTCCGTGAACGCGGTCGACGTCTATACCGCACAACTGCGGCTCGACCTCACGGGCGACATCGATACCGGTCGCTGGCAGGGCGCCTTCGTCTCCCTCCTGGCCCGCCACGCCGCGCTGCGGACGGCGTTCGTGCACGATGACACCGGAAACCCGGTGCAACTCGTGCTGGACCAGGTCGAGATGCCATGGCGAGAAGTCGATCTCACCGGTACCGCCGACGTCGAGTCGTCCTTGGGTGCACTCCTCGACGAGGAACGATTCGCGCGGTTCGACCTCACGCGCCCGCCGCTGATGCGTGCCGTTCTCGTCCGGCTCCCCGGACAGCGCGCCGTCCTCGCCCTGACCAACCACCACATCGTGCTCGACGGCTGGTCGATGCCGCTGCTCGTGCGCGAACTCCTCGTCGGGTATGCCGCCGGTGGGCAGGCGGCACTGCCCGCACCGGTGTCCTACCGCGACTACCTGGCCTGGCTCGACCGGCAGGACACCGAACGGGCCCTCGACGCGTGGGCCGAGGCGTTCGCCGACCTCGACGAACCCACGCTGGTCGCGCCCGGCTCGGCCGATGCCGTCGACGACGCGCCCGTCCAGATCGACATCGCTCTCGGCGCCGACGACATCGACGCCCTCGGACAGCTGTCGCGTCGCACCGGTGCGACGCTCAACACCATCGTCCAGACCGCCTGGGGCCTGCTGCTCGCCCGGCACTGGGGCGCAGGCGACGCGGTGTTCGGCGCGACCGTCTCCGGGCGGCCCGCCGACCTCCCCGACGTCGAGAACATGCTCGGCCTGTTCATCAACACCCTCCCGGTTCGGGTGCGGATCGACGAGACCGAGAGCGTCGCCGACCTCGTGGTGCGCCTGCAGGGCGAGCAGACCGCCCTGCTCGACCAGCAGTTCGTCGGCCTCGGCGCGATCCAGGACCGCATCGGCGCCGGCACCCTCTTCGACACGCTGACCGTCTTCGAGTCGTATCCCGTCGACCGCGCCGGGTTCGACGAGAACACCGACATCGCGGGCATGCGCGTCACCGACCTCGACGCGCGCGACGCCACGCACTATCCGCTCTCGCTGATGGCGCTGCTCGAACCGCACCTGCGGCTGAGCGTGCGCTACCGCACCGACGTATTCGACGCCGAGACCGTCGACGAACTCGCCAGGCGCTTCACCCGGATCCTGAAGTTCGTCGCTTCGCAGCCGGATGGCGTCGTCGGCGACGTCGACGTGTTCCTGCCCGGCGAACGCGAACGAGTGCTCGACTCCTGGAATCGCACCGCGCATTCGGTGCCCGGCGGCGACGTCGTCGCAGAGTTCGAACGGCAGGTCGCGCTGCGGCCGAGCGCGCCGGCAGTGGTGGCCGACGGGGCGGTGCTGACCTACGCGGAGTTCGCCGCAGACGTGTATCGGCTCGCCCGCGCACTTCTGTCCGAGGGTGTGGTTCCGGAAACTCTTGTCGCCGTGGATGTTCCGCGGTCGTACGACCAGCTCGTGGCGATCTACGCCGTGCTCGTCGCGGGTGGTGCGTACGTACCGGTCGACCCCGACCAGCCCGCACAGCGCACCGCCCACGTCCTCGCCACGGCCGCACCGCACCTCGTGCTCGCGACCGACGAGACCCGCCACGGGCTGCCCGCCGACCTGCGGGTGCTCGATGTGTCCGAGGCCGACGGCTACTCCGGCGACCCGCTGACCGGCGACGAACGACCCACGCTCCGGCCCGGCAACCTCGCCTACGTGCTGTTCACCTCCGGCTCCACCGGCCGGCCCAAGGGTGTCGCGGTGACGCACGGAGCGCTGCACAACCAGCTCGCGTGGATGCGCTCGGCTTTCGCGCCCGACGCCTCCGACGCCGTGCTCTACAAGACGCCGGTCACCTTCGACGCGTCGGTATGGGAGTTGTTCCTGCCGCTGCAGAGCGGGTCGCGCCTGGTGATCGCCGACCGCGACGGGCACGCCGACCCCGCCTATCTCGCCTCCGTCGTCCACCGCGAAGGCGTCACCATCGCGCAGTTCGTGCCGTCGGTGCTGGATCTGTTCGTCGCCGAGGTGGAGCATGCCGGGATCGACGCGTCGTCGTTGCGCGCGGTGTTCTCCGGTGGTGAAGCACTCCGGTCGACGACCGCTGTCCGGGTGCGCGAGGTGCTCGGCGCCGAAGTGCACAACCTCTACGGGCCCACGGAGACGACCGTGCAGGTCGCGCACCGGGTAGCGGGTCGTGACGACGCCGAACAGGTGCCGCTCGGCCGGCCCGTGTGGAACACCCGCTTCCTGGTCCTCGACTCCGCGCTGCGTCCGGTTCCCGTCGGGGTGCCGGGCGAGCTGTACGTGGTGGGCACGCAGGTCGCCCGCGGCTACCAGGCCGGTGCCGCCGTCACCGCAGACCGCTTCGTCGCGAACGTCTTCGGGAACTCCGGTGATCGGATGTACCGAACCGGCGACCGCGTGCGGTGGAACCGCGACGGCGAACTCGACTACCTCGGCCGCACCGACTTCCAGGTGAAACTCAACGGTCAGCGCGTCGAACTGGGCGAGATCGAGAGCGCGCTGCTCGCGCACCCCGGCATCACACAGGCCGTCGTCACCCTGCGCACCGGCCGGCACGGCGACCATCTCGCCGCCTACGCCGTCGCCACCGGGGACGGCCCGGACGAGAACGCGGTGCTCGCCACCGTCGCCGACCGTGTGCCCCGGCACATGGTGCCGTCGGTGCTCGTGCTGCTCGACGAACTGCCCGTCACCGCACACGGCAAGATCGACCGAGCGGCCCTGCCGGAACCCGACGTCGACGCCACCGCCGCCTACATCGCGCCGCGCACCGACACCGAGGTGGTCGTCGCCCGCATCATGGGTGAGCTGCTCGAGGTCGAGCAGGTGGGGGCGTCGTCGAACTTCTTCCGGCTCGGCGGAAACTCCCTCGGCGCAACCCGGCTGATCGCCCGTGTCAACGAGACGTTCGGCGCGACCATCGGGATCCGCGCGCTGTTCGACGATCCCACCGTCGAAGGCCTCGCCGCCGCCGTCGACCGTGTGCGCGGCACCGGGGACGGGCAGACCGTCCCGACGGCCGGTCCGCGCCCCGACCGGATTCCGCTGTCCCCGGCACAGACCCGCATGTGGTTCGTGAACCGCTTCGATCCCGGCTCCGGCGCCTACAACGTCAGCGCCGCCCTGCGGCTGCGCGGCGATCTCGACCTCGATGCCCTGCGCGCCGCGGTTGTCGACATCCTCGATCGGCACGAGACGCTGCGCACGATCTACCCGGACTCCGGTGCCGGGCCGTACCAGAACATCCTGTCCGTCGACGATGCGCTGCGCGATCGGCCCGTGCTCGTGGCCGACACCGAGACGGTCGCGGAATCCGACCTCTCGGAACGCCTCCGGAAGCTCACGGCACGCGGGTTCGACATCACCGTCGAACCGCCGCTGGAACTGACGCTGCTCGAGTGTGTCGACGGCAGCCACGTCGTCGTGATGGTCGTGCACCACATCGCCATCGACGGCTGGTCCACCCAGGTCCTCGCCACCGACCTCGTGCTCGCCTACTCGGCACGGGCAACGGGGCGGGCACCGATGTGGGAGCCGCTGCCGCTGCAGTACGCCGACTACGCGCTGTGGATGCGCGAGTTGCTCGGCGCACCGGGCGAACCCACCGAGATCGCCGCGCGCGAACTCGACTACTGGACCACCACTCTCGCTGGTTCGCCCGCCGTCCTCGAGCTACCGACCGACCGGCCGCGACCCGCGAGCTCGTCGTTCCGGGGCGCGGCGGTGCCGTTCACCGTCGACGCCGACATCGTCCGACGCCTCGACGACTACGCCCGGAACCACGGCGTGAGCCGGTTCATGGTGCTGCACGCCGCGCTCGTCGTGCTGCTCGCGCGGCTCGGTGCAACCGACGACGTGTCGGTGGGCACGCCGGTCGCCGGTCGCGGCGACCGGCGCCTCGACAACCTCATCGGCATGTTCGTCAACACCCTCGTGCTGCGGACACCCGTCGACCCGGCCGCGGGCTTCGACGAGATCGTGGCCGCCGTCCGCGACATCGACCTCGATGCCTTCGCACACGTCCAGGTGCCGTTCGAGCAGGTCGTCGAAGCCGTCGACCCCGTGCGCTCGCAGAACAGCGCACCGCTGTTCCAGGTCGCGCTGTCGGTCGAGGAAGCGCACCCCAGCGACCTCGAACTGCCCGGGCTGCGGGTCGAACCGATCGTGCCCGATTTCGGCATCGCCAAGTTCGACCTCGAGTTCACGCTCCGCGACGACGCCGGCGCCCTGGCCGGCACCCTCACCTACGCCACCGACCTGTTCGACGCATCCACCGCCGCCCGCACCGCCGAGCGCTGGAACCGCACGCTGGCGCTGCTCCTCGACGACCCGCGCACCCCTGTCGGGGACCTGCCCTATCTCGATTCCGGCGAGACCGCACGAGCACTCGACGCGGCCCGGCCCGAACCGATCCGGATCCGGACGCTGCCCGACATCCTCGCCGCCGGTGTCGTCGCGTCGCCGCACGGCGTTGCGGTGATGGACGAGACTCGGCAGCTCACCTACCGCGAACTCGACGAGCGTTCCAACGCGCTGGCCCGCGTCCTCGTCGCCGAGGGTGCCGGGCCGGAAACCGTTGTGGCGCTGGCCTTCGAACGGACCATCGAATCGCTGGTCGCGGTGTGGGCGGTCGCGAAGACCGGCGCGGCCTTCGTGCCGATCGACGTGAAGCTCCCCGTCGACCGCATCGCCTTCATGCTCTCGGACTCGGGTGCTGCCTTCGGCCTGACGATGAGCGATGTCGCTCCGTCGGTCGACTTCTCCTGGCTCTCTGTGGATTCCGGGGATGTTGTCGACCGATGTGCTGCCGCCTCTACCGAGGCCGTCGGCGTCGGCGTCGTACCCGATTTCGCGGCCTACATGATCTACACCTCCGGATCGACCGGCACCCCGAAGGGTGTCGTGGTCACCCACCGCGGACTCAACGCGTTCACTGCCGAGTGCCGCAGCGAACTCGGGCTTACCGCGCAGTCGCGGGTGCTGCGGTTCTCGTCGGCGAGCTTCGACGCGTCGGTGTTCGAGATGCTTGCGGCCTTCGGGGCGGGAGCGACGATGGTGGTCGCGTCGCCCGAGATCGTCGCCGGCGCCGACTTCGAATCATTCCTGCTGCGCCACAACGTCACCCACGTACTTACCGCGCCGGCCGCGCTCGGTGGCGTCGACGCCGCGAGACTGCCGGACCTCGAGGCCGTCGTGGTCGGTGGCGACGTGTGCCCGCCCGACCTCGTCGAGCGGTTCGCGCCGCGCTGCCGGTTCTTCAACAGTTACGGCCCCACCGAGACCACCATCGTCATCACGATGACCGATCCGCTGGTCGTGGGCGGTGCCATCACCATCGGACGGCCCATCCGGGGTGCGGGCGCGGTCGTGCTCGACGCACGTCTTCAGCCGGTGCCCGACGGAGTGCTGGGTGAGCTGTATCTGGCGGGGCAGGCCTTGGCCCGTGGCTACCACGACCGGCCCGGCATGACGGCCTCGCGGTTCGTCGCGAATCCCTTCACCGGTGGGCTGATGTACCGCACGGGCGACCTCGTGCGCCGACACGTCTCGGGCGAACTCGACTTCGTCGGCCGCAGCGACGCGCAGGTCAAGCTTCGCGGTCTGCGCATCGAGCTCGGCGAGATCGAAGCGGTGCTGAGCCGTCAGGGCAGCGTTGCGCACGCCGTCGTGGACGTCTACCGCGACGCCCACACCGGCGAACGGCTCGTCGGCTACGTGGTACCCCGGATCGGCGCCGATGTCGACGCCGATGCGCTGCGCAGCGCCGTCGCCGACGTCCTGCCGTCGTACATGGTGCCTTCGCAGATCGTGCCGATCGAGACGGTGCCCGTCACAGTCAACGGCAAACTCGACCGCACGGCCCTGCCCGCACCCGACCCGGTCACCCGCGAGTTCCGTGCCCCCACCAACCCCGTCGAGGAGACGGTGGCCGAGATCGTCGCCGAACTTCTCGGCGTCGAACGCGTGGGCCTCGACGACGACTTCTTCGCGCTCGGCGGCAACTCGCTCATCGCGACCCGTTTGGTGGCCCGGATTGGGGAGGCGCTCGGCACCACGGTGCCGGTGCGCGCGGTGTTCGAGGGATCGACCGTGCAGGCGCTGGCCGAGACCGCCGGCTCGCACCTCGGTACCGGGGAGCGGGTGCCGCTCGTGCCGCAGGAGCGCCCCGAACGGGTGCCGCTGTCGTACGCCCAGCAGCGCATGTGGTTCCTCAACCGCTTCGATCCGTCGTCGCCGCTCTACAACATTCCGCTCGCGGTGCGCCTGCGCGGCGACCTCGACGTCGATGCCCTCACCGCCGCCGTGCGCGACGTGCTCGACCGGCACGAAGCGTTGCGGACGGTGTTCCCGGAACACGAGGACGGACCGGCGCAGCAGCTTCTGGATGTTCGAGAAGTGCCGCTCGACCTCACCCCGATCGCCACACCCGACGCCGACGCGGTGCACGCCGCGATCGCCGAGGTGCTGGGACGCGGCTTCGACGTCACCCGCGAGGTCCCCATTCGTGGAGCGCTGTTCCGGGAGAACGACAGTTCGCACGTGCTCGTGGTGGTCGTCCACCACATCAGTGCCGACGGTGCGTCGACCGTTCCGCTCGCCCGCGACGTCCTCGTCGCCTACTCCGCACGCCTCGACGATGTGCCGCCGTCCTGGGAACCGCTGCCGGTGCAGTACGCCGACTTCGCGCTGTGGCAGCGGACCGTGCTCGGCGACCCGCGCGATCCGCAGGCGCCGATCGTCCAACAGCTCGCCTACTGGACCGCCGTCCTCGACGACACCCCGGCCGTTCTCGAGCTACCCGCCGATCGGCCGCGACCCGCGGCGGCGTCCTACCGGGGCGCCGACACCGGCTTCCGGATCGCACCCGACGTGCTCACCCGCATCGACCGGCTCGCCCACGCCCACGGCGCGACCCGCTTCATGGTGCTGCACGCCGCGCTCGCCGTGTTGCTCGCGCGTCTCGGCAACACCGACGACGTGTCGGTCGGCACGCCCGTCGCCGGTCGTGGCGATCGTGCCCTCGACGACCTCGTCGGCATGTTCGTCAACACCCTCGTGCTGCGCACCCGCATCGATCCCGCGAGCTCGTTCGCGGAGTTCCTCGAACAGGTCCGCACCGCCGACCTCGCAGCCTTCTCTCATGCCGACGTGCCGTTCGACCAGGTGGTCGAGGCCGTCGATCCGGTGCGCTCGCAGAGCCATTCGCCGCTGTTCCAGGTCGCGCTGTCGCTGCAGAACCAGGGCATCGGCGAATTCGAACTGCCCGGGCTGCGGGTCGAACCGCTCGAAGCGGATCTCGCCATCGCGAAGTTCGACGTCGACATCGCGCTGCGTGAGGACGAGAGCGGCGGACTGATCGCCGAACTCACCTACGCGACCGACCTGTTCGACGAGGCGACCGCCGCCGGCCTCGCGGCTCGGTGGGTGCAGGTGCTCGACGCGAGTACAGCCGACCCGACCGCTGCCGTCGGCGACATTGCGCTCCTGTCGGATCCCGAGACCGATCGGGCGTTGGGATGGTCTGTTCCTGCACCGTTGCCGCAGAAGACCTTCCCGGAGATCCTCGCTGCCGGTGTCGCGGCGAACCCGGACGGGGTCGCCGTGGTGGACGGCGACCGGCAGCTCACCTACACGGAACTCGACCGCGCATCCAACCGGCTCGCACACAAGCTGGTCGACCACGGCGCCGGTCCGGAAACTGTGGTGGCACTGTCGTTCCCGCGTAGCCTCGACGCCGTCGTCGCGCTGTGGGCCGTGGTCAAGACCGGCGCGGCGTTCGTACCCGTCGATCCCGCGCTCCCAGCAGCGCGTATCGCATACCTGCTCACCGATTCCCGTGCCGTTCTCGGACTCGGCGACGGGCCGTCGCATGTGCCGTGGCTCGGTGTCGACGCCGACGATCATTCTGCTGCGCCGCTGACGCCAGCGGTGAGTGCGGAGTCGGCGGCGTACATGATCTACACGTCCGGCTCGACCGGCACTCCGAAGGGCGTCGTCGTCACCCATCGCGGTCTCGCGGCGTTCACCGCCGAACACCGCCCCGAACTCGGGCTCAGCGCCGACTCGCGGATGCTGCGGTTCTCGTCGTCGAGCTTCGACGCATCGGTGTTCGAACAGATCTCGGCGTTCTCCGCCGGTGCCACGGTGGTGATAGCTCCTCCGGAGATCGTCGCCGGTGTCGAACTGACCGACCTGGTGCGACGCGAACGCATCACCCACGTCATCACCGCGCCCGCTGCGCTCGGCACCGTGACTCCCGACGACCTGCCCGACCTCGAATCCGTGGTGATCGGCGGCGATGTGTGCCCGCCGGAACTCGTCGAGAAGTTCGGTCCCGTCTGCCGTTTCGTCAACAGCTACGGTCCCACCGAGACCACCATCATCATCACCGAGACCGCGCCGCTCACCCCCGGCGACCGCATCACCATCGGTGCGCCCATCGAGGGTGCCGGCGCCGTCGTCCTCGACGCGCGTCTGCATCCCGTGCCCGACGGCGTCATCGGAGAGCTGTACCTGTCGGGTGCCGGCCTCGCGCGCGGCTACAACGCGCAGCCGGGGCTCACGGCGGCGCGTTTCGTCGCGAATCCCTTCACCAGCGGACTCATGTACCGCACGGGCGACCTCGTGCGCCGCACCGCGACCGGCGAGCTCGACTTCGTCGGCCGCAGCGACGCTCAGGTACAGGTGCGTGGCCTGCGCATCGAACTCGGTGAGATCGAAGCGGCCCTGAGCCGAGCCGACGACGTGGCCCAGGCCGTCGTCGTCCTGCACAGCGACACGCGGACCGGTGACCGGCTCATCGGCTATGTCGTCCCGGCGACCGGTGCCGCAGCCGATCCGCAGGCGTTGCGCGATCGGCTCGCCGACGAACTGCCGTCGTACATGGTGCCCACGCAGATCCTCGTGCTCGACGCACTGCCGATCACCGTCAACGGCAAGCTCGATCGGAAAGCGCTGCCCGTCCCCGGTTTCGAGGCGCGCGCCTTCCGTGCTCCCGAGACGCCGGTGGAGCAGACGGTCGCGTCGGTCTACGCCGACCTGCTCGGTGTCGACCGCGTGGGCCTCGACGACGACTTCTTCGCGCTCGGCGGCAACTCGCTCAACGCGACCCAACTCGTCGCGCGGCTCGGTGCCGCCCTGCACACCACGGTGCCCGTGCGCACCGTCTTCGACGCTCCGACGGTTGCCGCGCTGGCCGCTGCGGTGGCGCGCACTGCCGGTTCCGGCGGTCGTCCCGAGCTCGTCGCCGTCGAGCGACCCGCCCGCATCCCGCTGTCGCTCCAGCAGCAGCGCATGTGGTTCTTCAACCGCTTCGATCCCGGCTCGGCCGCCTTCAACATCCCGATGGTGCTGCGCCTGAGCGGCGACCTCGACGTGTCGGCGCTGCAGGCCTCGCTGCTCGACGTCCTCGACCGGCACGAAGCGCTGCGCACCGTCTTCCCCGACAGCGACGCCGGGCCCTCCCAGGTGATCGTGCCCGCCAGGGAGGCCGCCTCCGATATCGGACCGGACGTCGTCGCGGCCGACGCGATCACCGCTGCCCTCACCGACTTCGTCACGCGCGGTTTCGATCTCACTGTCGACGTGCCGGTGCGTGCACGATTGTTCCGCATCGCCGACGACGAGCACGTCCTCGCCGTCGTCGCCCACCACATCGCGAGCGACGGCGGGTCGCAGGCACCGCTGTCGCGCGACGTTGTCACCGCCTATCTCGCGCGCCGCGAAGGTGCCGAGCCTGGCTGGTCACCGCTGCGCGTCCAGTATGCCGACTACGCGCTGTGGCAGCAGAAGCTGCTCGGCAGCGAGGACGACCCGCACTCGCTGCTCGCCCGTCAGCTCGCGTACTGGACCGACACCCTCGCCGACCTGCCCGACCTGGTGGAACTGCCCACCGACCGGCCGCGTCCGCCCGTGCAGTCGTCGCGAGGCGCGACCGTCCCGATCGCCCTCGACGCCGAGCTCGCCGACCGCGTCGAACAGTTCACCCGCGAACGCGGCATCACGCTGTTCATGCTTGCCCACGCTGCCGTCGCGGTGCTGCTGGCCCGCTGGTCGGGGAGCAGCGACATCCCGATCGGCACCCAGATCGCCGGTCGCGGCGAGGAAGCCCTCGACGACCTCGTCGGCATGTTCGGCAACACCCTCGTGCTGCGCACCCGCATCGATGCCGGCGCCACCTTCGACGAGATCCTCGACCAGGTGCGCGACGTCGATCTCGCGGCGTTCTCGCATCCGGACGTGCCGGTCGAGCGGCTCGTCGAACTGCTCGACCCGGTCCGGTCCACGGCCTACTCCGCGCTGTTCCAGACGCTGCTCGTCGTGCACAACTTCACCCGCTCGGAGATCGACCTGCCCGGGCTGCGGCTGAGCACCGTCGAACCCGGCACGACCGGAGCCAAGCTCGACCTCGAGATCCACCTCGGGGAGACCTTCGACGCCGACGGTCGGCGCCTCGGCATCGACGGCTCGATCACCTACGCCACCGACCTGTTCACCGAACACACCATGACGCAGGCCGCGCAGCGCCTCGTCGCGCTCGTCGATGCCGCGGTGAGCGCACCGGATGTCGCGGTCGGCGACATCGACCTGCGCGGCGACGACGAGATTCGTCTGCTCGCCGACATCAATGCGACCGATGCGGGTTCCGTCGACGAGACCCTGCTCGTCCGCTTCGACGAGCAGGTCGCCCGCACCCCGGACGCGCCGGCGCTGATCTTCGAGGACACGACCCTGACGTACGCGCAGTTCGCGTCGCGGGTCAACCGTCTCGCGCGGCACCTCGTCGGACTCGGAGTGGGTCCGGAGAGCCTCGTCGGCGTGTACACCGGCCGGTCGCTCGAGATGATGGTCGCGATCTACGCGATCCTGCAGGCCGGGGGAGCATACGTTCCGCTCGACCCCGAACATCCCGCCGACCGCACCGAGTACGTGCTCGACCTCGGGCAGCCCGTCGTCGTGCTCACCACCGCGGCCGATCGGGGATCGTTGCCCGCCGCAGCGCCGGTGCTCGAGATCGACGTTCCGTCGGATTCCTCCGATGCGCCGCTCACCGATGCCGACCGCGTCGCACCGCTGCGACCGGACAACACCGCCTACGTCATCTTCACGTCCGGCTCCACCGGACGTCCGAAGGGTGTTGCGGTGAGCCATCGTTCGGCTGCGAACCAGATAACGTGGATGCGCGAGCGATACGACCTCGGCGCCGGCGACGCCGCGCTCCACAAGACACCGATCACGTTCGACGCGTCGGTGTGGGAGTTGTTCTACCCCTTGCAGGTCGGGGCCCGGCTCGTCGTCGCCGTACCGGGTGGGCACCGCGACCCCGCCTACCTGGCACGCGTGTCGCGCGAGGAGCGCGTGAGCATCCTCGAGTTCGTTCCGTCGATGCTCGCGGTGTTCCTCGCCGATCCGGCACTGGAACTCCCGAAGTCGTTGCGCTACCTGTCGGTCGGTGGTGAAGCCCTGCCGGCCGATCTTGCCGCCGACTTCGCCGCGCGGTCGCACGCGGCACTCGACAACACCTACGGTCCTACCGAAACCGCCGTCACCGCAACGGTTCTGCGGGTCGATGGAGAGCATGCGGGCAGCGTCCCGATCGGCCGGCCGATCCGCAACACCACCGTGCACGTCCTCGACGCACGACTGAATCCGGCGCCGGTCGGAGTGCCCGGTGAGCTCTACCTCGGGGGAGTGCAGATCGCGCGTGGCTACCACGGGCGCCCCGATCTCACGGCCGAACGGTTCGTCGCCGCGCCCGGAGGCGGACGTCTCTACCGCACCGGTGATCTCGTCCGGATACTGCCGAGCGGCGACCTGGATTTCCTGGGCCGCACCGACTTCCAGGTCAAGGTCCGTGGTCTGCGCATCGAACTCGGCGAGATCGAGAGTGCTCTGACCGCACTGCCGGACATCACCCAGGCCGTGATGGTCGTGCACGGCGGGGACCACGGACAGCAGCTCGTCGGTTACGTCGTCCCGTCGTCCGGCGCGAGCATCGACGTCGAGGCCGCGCGTGCGGCGGTCGGCAGGTCGCTGCCGCGGTACATGGTGCCCGACGTCCTCATGGTGCTCGACGCGTTGCCGCTCAACGCGTCCGGCAAGCTCGACCGCCGCGCCCTGCCCGAACCCGTCGCGGCGATGCGGGAGTTCCGTCCTCCCGTCACCCCGACGGAACGGGCCGTTACTGCTGCGATTGCCGAGGTGCTCGAGGTGGAGCGGGTCGGTCTCGACGACGACTTCTTCGCGCTCGGCGGCAACTCGCTGATCGCGACCCGCGTCATCGCTCGCATCGGTGCCGCGCTCGGTGCGGATATCCCGCTGCGCACCCTGTTCGAACACCCCACCGTCGAAGCGCTCGCCGCCGCGGTGGCCGAGCACGGTGGGCGGGCTCCGCGACCCGCGCTCGTCGCGGGGGAGCGACCCGAGCGGGTGCCGCTGTCGCTCGCCCAGCAGCGGATGTGGTTCCTCAACCGTTTCGATCCCGACTCGGCGGCGTACAACCTGCCGATGGCGATCCGCCTGTCGGGTTCGGTCGACGTCGATCTGCTGCAGGTCGCGGTCGCGCACGTCGTCGCGCGGCACGAATCGCTGCGGACCGTCTACCCCGACAGCCCGGACGGGCCGGTGCAGGTGGTGCTGCCCGCCGCCGACGCCGTGCCGGATATCGAGGTCCACGCCGTCACAGGTGGGGACGACGCTCTGCTCGCGGCGGTCGCGCCGTTCGCGACCGGCCGCTTCGACGTCACCACCGACGTACCGCTGCGCATCGGGCTCTTCGAACTCGGCGTGGACGACTACGTCCTCGCGATGGTCGTGCACCACATCTCGGGCGACGGCTTCTCGATCGCCCCGATGGTGCGCGACCTGCTCGTCGCCTACACGTCTGCTCTCACCGGCTCCGAGCCCGAGTGGGCGCCCCTACCGGTGCAGTACGCCGACTACGCGCTGTGGCAGCGTCGTGTGCTCGGGTCCGAGGACGATCCCGACTCGCTGGTGTCGCAACAACTCGACTATTGGCGCGGTGCCCTCGCCGGGCTGCCCGACCAGCTGTCGCTGCCGACCGACCGCCGGCGACCCGCCGTGCAGTCCTACGAGGGCGGACGCGTCGAGATCCGCATCGACGCCGATCTCCACGCCCGGCTCGTCGACCTCGCCCAGAGCCGTCATGCCACGCTGTTCATGGCCGTGCACGCGGCCCTGTCGGTGCTGCTCGCGCGACTGTCCGACAGCGACGACATCGCGGTCGGCACGCCCATCGCGGGTCGCGGCGAGCGCGAACTCGACGATCTGATCGGCATGTTCGTCAACACGCTCGTGCTGCGCACCCGGGTGTCCGGCGCGCTGACCTTCGACGATCTGCTCGCTGTAGTTCGCGAAACCGATCTGCGGGCCTTCGCACATGCCGACGTGCCGTTCGAACGACTCGTGGAGGTGCTCAACCCGCAGCGCTCCACCGCACGGCATCCGCTGTTCCAGGTGGGCTTCTCGTTCCAGAACTTCGAGCAGGGCACCCTCGCGCTGCCCGGACTCGACGTCGCCCTCGTCGACCTCGAACACGACACCTCGCAGTTCGACCTGCATTGGATCGTCCAGGACCGCTACGACGAGTCGGGCACACCCACCGGCATCGTCGGCTACCTCACCTACGCGTCGGCGCTGTTCGACGAGTCGACCGCCCGCGTGTTCGTCGATCGCTTCGTCCGGTTGCTCGACAGTGTCGTCGCCGAACCCGACCGTCCCGTCGGTGATCTCGACATCCTGGACACCACCGAGCGCACGCGGATCCTGCAGGAGTGGAACGACACTCGACACGACGTTCCCGCCGGGACGTTGGTGTCGCTGTTCGACGCACAGGTCGCGGCCCGGCCGGACGTCATCGCGCTCGATCACGAGACCGGCACCCTCACCTACCGCGAGTTCGACCGGCGGGTCAACCGTCTTGCCCGTCACCTGATCGACCTCGGTGTGGGGCCCGAGACGGCTGTCGCGTTGGGGATGCGCCGCTCCGTCGAGCTGCTTGTGGGCATGTACGCCGTCGCGAAGGCCGGCGGCGCGTACGTCCCGCTCGACCCCGACCACCCGCGCGAGCGGATCGACTACATCCTGTCGGTCGCCGACCCCGTATGTGTGTTGACCGGTCGCGACGACGACTTCGATGCCGGCGGTCGCCTCGTCGTGCACGTCGACGCCCCCGAACTCGACGCGCTCGACGACAGCCCGGTGCGCGACATCGAACGCCGCGCTCCGCTCCACCCGCAGCACCCCGCCTACGTCATCTTCACGTCGGGTTCCACCGGGCGCCCCAAGGGGGTCGCGGTGCCGCACGCGGCGATCGCCAACCAGTTGCTCTGGAAGACGGAACATTTCGGTCTGTCCTCCGACGACGCTGCACTGCTCAAGACGGCGGCGACGTTCGACCTGTCGGTGTGGGAGTTCTGGTCGGCGCTCGTCTCGGGTGGGCGCCTCGCTGTTGCAGCACCTGACGGTCACCGCGACCCGGCATATCTCGACGCGGTCATGCGCCAGAAGTCGGTGACGACCCTGCACGTCGTGCCGTCGATGCTCGAGGCGCTGCTCGACACCGCCGGCGGTGCACTGAGCCCGTCGGTGCGGCGCGTCCTCGCGATCGGTGAGGCGCTGCCCCCCGCGCTTGCGCAGCGCTTCCGCTCGCTCCACCCCGACGTCGAGCTGGTCAACCTGTACGGGCCGACCGAGGCCGCCGTGTCTGTGACCGACCACGCCGTCACCGATGCCGACACCGACTCGGTGCCGATCGGCGCTGCGGAGTGGAACACCCGCGTCTACGTCCTCGACGGGCGCCTCCGCCCCGTGCCGGTGGGTGTGACAGGCGAGCTCTATCTCGCGGGTGCCCAGCTCGCGCGCGGCTACGCCGGACGCCCCGATCTCACCGCCGACCGGTTCGTCGCCGACCCGTTCGGTTCCGGTGAACGCCTCTACCGCACCGGTGACGTCGTCGCGTGGAACGAGGACGGCACCCTCGACTACCGCGGCCGCGCCGACTTCCAGGTCAAGCTCCGCGGTTTCCGCATCGAACTCGGCGAGATCGACACCGCGTTGCGGGCACAGCCAGGCGTGGCGCAGGCCGTGACGGTCGTACACAGCGACCCGCACACCGGCGACCGGATCGTCGCCTACCTCACCGGTGACGACTCCCTGCGCGAGGATTCGGTGAAGGACGCACTCGCACAGAGCCTTCCGAGCTACATGGTGCCGTCGATCGTCATGATTCTGGACGCCCTGCCGCTCAACGCGAACGGCAAGATCGACCGGAAGGCGCTACCGGTACCCGAGGTCGCGATGCGTGTGTACCGCGCGCCGTCCACCCCGATCGAGGAGATCGTCGCCGGTATCTACCGCGACCTGCTCGGCGTCGACCGCGTCGGTGCGGACGACGACTTCTTCGAACTCGGCGGCAACTCGCTGGTCGCCACCCAGGTGATCGCACGACTCGCGACCGCGCTCGACGCGCGGGTCCCGCTGCGCGTGCTGTTCGAGGCACCCACCGTGGCAGCACTGGCCGTGCGGGCCGAGGAACACGCCGGATCCGGTGGCCGCCCGGCACTGCAGGCGCAGCCGCGACCCGACTCGGTGCCGCTGTCGCTCGCGCAGCAGCGGATGTGGTTCCTCAACCGTCTCGACCCCGACTCCGCCGCGTACAACATCCCGGTCGCCATCCGCCTCACCGGATCGCTGGACCTGAAGGCCTTGGAAGATGCCGTCGCGGATCTGTTCGCGCGCCACGAAATCCTGCGCACCGTCTACCCGGAAGCCGACGGTGTCGGACACCAGGTCGTGCTGCCCGTCTCCCGAGTGCGACCGGACGTCACACCCGTGCCGATCGACGAGATCGACATTCTGCCTACCGTCGTCGAATTCGTGAACGCAGGGTTCGACGTCACGGCGGAGGTGCCGGTCCGTACCCGCCTCTATCTGGTCGGTGACGACGAGTACGTCCTCGTCTTCGTCGTGCATCATGTTGCCGCCGACGGTTTCTCGATGGGCCCGCTGACCCGCGACGTGATGGTCGCCTACGACGCGCGCCGCCGCGGGGAAGCCCCCTCGTGGTCGCCACTGGCCGTGCAGTACGCCGACTACGCGCTGTGGCAACGCGAACTGCTCGGATCCGAGGACGATCCGGACAGTCTCGTCGCACGCGAACTGGCCTACTGGACCGAACGACTCGGTGATCTGCCCGAGCCGCTCGAACTGCCGCTCGACCATCCGCGTCCGCCGGTCGCCACCAACCGCGGTGCGCGCCACACCTTCGAGATCGATGCCGCCACCGTAGGGGCGCTGCAGCGTCTCGCACGTGAGCACAACGCCACGACGTTCATGGTGGTGCACGCGGCGCTCGCCGTTCTGCTCGCGAAACTCGCGGGCACACGCGACGTCACCATCGGCACGCCTGTCGCGGGTCGCGGGGAGGCCGAACTCGACGACCTGATCGGCATGTTCGTCAACACGCTGGTATTGCGCAACGACGTCGATCCGTCTCTGTCGTTCGCGGATCTGCTCGCGCAGGTGCGCGACACGGACCTCGGCGCCTTCGGCAACGCGGACGTGCCGTTCGAGCGACTCGTCGAGGTGCTCGATCCGCCCCGCTCGCAATCGCGGACACCGCTGTTCCAGGTCATGCTCGTCTTCCAGAACATGCAGCAGTCGACGTTCGAACTCGACGAGCTGACCATCTCCGCACTCGACACGGACTTCGCCGAAGCACGCTTCGACCTGCAGCTGACCGTGGGGGAGTCCTACGACGATGCTGGGCGGCCCTCGGGATTGACAGCGGAATTCATCTATGCGACAGACCTCTTCAACGATTCGACGATCGCCGCGTGGGCGGATCGGCTGACCCGGGTGCTGGCCGCGGTGACGGCCGAACCAACCCGCCGGATCGGCGACGTCGAGATCCTCGACCCCGCCGAGCGCGCACGACTGCTGACGCCCGGCCACGAGAGTGCGTTCGTCCCGGTCGCCGACAGGACCCTGGTCGACCTGTTCGACGCACAGGTCGCCCGTACACCCGACGCGGCTGCCGTGATCGCCGGTGACCGAACCCTGACCTACGCCGAGTTCGACGCCGAGGTGAACCGGCTGGCGCGTCACCTCATCGAGGTGGGCGTCGGCCCGGAGACCACAGTGGGTCTCGCGATGGCACGGTCGCTGGACCTGCTGGTCGCGATGTACGCAACCGTCAAGGCCGGCGGCGCCTACGTACCGATCGACCCCGATCTGCCCGCCGCGCGAAACGAGTACGTCCTCGAGGTCACCGCCCCCGTCGTCGTCCTTACGACCGAACGAAACGGCTTCCCGGTACCGGACGGCATCCGCTCCCTGACCGTCGACACGCTCGATCTCCGCCACGTCGAGAGTGGTCCGGTGACCGACGCCGAACGTCGACACCCCCTGCGACCGGACAACACGGCCTGGGTGATCTTCACGTCCGGTTCCACCGGCCGCCCCAAGGGTGTGGCGATTCCGCACGGCCGCGTGGCTGTGGCGTTGGCGTGGCGTCAGAACGCCTACCGGCTGGACGAGCAGGACACCGTCCTGCAGAAGACACCGTTCACCTTCGACGCGTCGGGACGCGAATTCTGGTGGCCGCTGACCGTGGGCGCGCGACTCGTCATCGCCGCTCCGGACGGCCACCGCGATCCGCAATACCTCGCGTCCGCGATCGCCGAACACGGCGTGACCTCGTCCTACTTCGTTCCCTCGGTGCTGTCCGAAATGCTTGCCGTCGCCCGTGACGAGGACTTGTCGTCGCTGCGACAGGTGTACTGCAGCGGTGAAGTGTTCACACCCGGCCTCGCCCGGGCGTTCCGCGCCCGGAACGAGCACGCGGAGCTGTCCAACGAGTACGGCCCCACCGAGTTCACCCTCTCCGTCACGCGCCACATCCTCGACGCCGCCGACTCGGACTCGGTACCGGTGGGTGCGGCGCAGGGTAACGTCGCCGCATACGTCCTGGATCGGTGGCTGCAGCCTGTCCCCGAGGGCGTCGCGGGCGAGCTGTACCTGGCCGGGGCTCAGCTGGGTCGCGGTTACATCGCGCGCCCGGACCTCACGTCCGAACGATTCCTGGCCGACCCGTACGGAGCCGCCGGCACGCGCATGTACCGGACCGGCGACCTCGTGCGCAGGACACCGTCGGGCGAACTGCACTACATCGGACGCACCGACTTCCAGGTCAAGCTCCGAGGTCTGCGAATCGAGCTCGGCGAGGTCGAGGCGGCGGTCGCCGCGCATCCGAACGTCCGTCAGGCAGTCGCGCTCGTCCGTACGGACGCTCTGCGCGGTGATCAGCTGGTCGCCTACGTCGTCGCCGAAGACGGAACGACGATCGACATCGACGATCTGAAGGTTGCGGTCGGCCGCCGCGTCCCGGGCTACATGGTGCCGTCGACGGTGATGGTCCTGCCACAGATGCCGCTCAACCCCTCCGGCAAGGTGGACCGAAAATTGCTGCCGCAGCCGGAATTCGAAGCACGCGAGTTCCGCTCCCCGACGACGCCGGCCGAGCAGGCCGTCGCGGACGTCTTCGCCGACGTCCTCGGGATCGAACGTGCCGGTCTCGACGACGACTTCTTCGAACTCGGCGGCAACTCGCTGGTCGCGACACGTGTGGCGGCGCGCGTCGGCGCGGCACTCGGAACCACGATCGCGGTGCGTACCGTCTTCGAGGCGTCGACGGTTGCCGCGCTGGCGGCGGCAGCGGAACACGCGGGGCGCGGCGCACGTCGTCCACTGGTGCCGATGGTCCGGCCCGACCTGATTCCGCTGCTGCCCGCACAGCAGCGCATGTGGTTCCTCAACCGGTTCGATCTCGCTTCCGCGGCCTACAACATCCCGGCCGCCCTCCGGTTGTCCGGCGCGCTGGACGTCGAGGCTCTTCAGGCAGCGGTGAACGACCTCGTCGCGCGCCACGAGATCCTGCGGACGATCTACCCCGAGATCGATGGCATCGGCTACCAGCAGGTGCTGCCGATCGAGGACGTCCGCATCGACCTGGCGCCGAGAGACGTCGAGGAGGACGCTGTTCTCCGGGCCGTCGCAGAGGTGGTGACCGCCGGGTTCGATGTCACCACGCAGGTTCCGCTGCGCGGTGCGCTGTTCCGCGTGGCTCCGGCGGACTTCGTGCTCGTGTTCGCGGTGCACCACATCGCCGCAGACGGCTACTCCATCGGGCCGTTGACCCGCGATGTGATGATCGCGTATGGGGCACGGGCCGAAGGCTACGCCCCCGGCTGGGCACCGTTGCCGATCCAGTACGCCGACTACGCACTGTGGCAACGAGAGAACCTGGGTTCGGAGGGCGATCCCGCCAGTGTGATCTCGCAGCAGCTCGAGTACTGGACGGCGTCCCTGGCCGGTGCCCCGGACGAACTTGCTCTTCCGTTCGACCGGCCGCGTCCGGTCGAAGCGTCCAATCACGGTGCGTCCTACCGCTTCACCGTCCCTGCCGAACTGCATGCTGAGCTCGTGCGGCTCGGGCGCGAACACAATGCGACGCTGTTCATGGTGCTGCACGCCGCACTGGCAGTGGAGCTTGCGAGGTCGAGCAACACCGATGACATCGTCGTCGGCACACCGATCGCAGGTCGCGGTGAGGCAGAACTCGAAGACCTGGTCGGCATGTTCGTCAACACGCTCGTGTTGCGGGCCCGGGTCGATGGTGGGGAATCGTTCACCGATCTCCTGGCCCGGATCCGCGAGGTCGATCTGGGCGCCTTCGGCCATGCCGACGTGCCGTTCGAGCAACTGGTCGAAGTCCTGAATCCGCCGCGTTCCCGCTCGCGGAATCCGCTGTACCAGGTGTTGCTCACCCTGCAGAACATGTCGCCGTCGACTTTCGAACTCGGTGGCGTGACAATCTCCCCGGTCGAATCGCCGCTCGACCAGGCGAAGGGCGACCTTCAGTTCACGCTCTTCGAGTCCGCCGACCACACCGGTCGCCCGTCCGGATTGGCGTGCGAGCTCACCTACGCCACCGAACTCTTCGACGAGCAGACGGTGCAGGGTATCGCCGACCGTCTGGTCCGCATTCTCGATGCAGCGGTGACGGATCCGTCCGTGCCCGTGGGGGATCTCGAACGGCTGAGCCCTGCCGAGTACGCAGCGCTTCACGGCCTCGGCCGCGGCCCCGAACGGGGCTTCTCGGGTGCTGTCACGTTGCCGGACAGGTTCTCCGCGCAGGCTGCGGTATCGCCCGACGCGGTGGCGGTCGTGTACGAGGGCGCCGGCCTGACCTATGCGGACTTCGCCGGTCGCGTGAATCGCATGGCGCGGCATCTGATCTCGCTCGGTGTCGGGCCGGAAGTGCGTGTCGCGGTGGCGATGGAACGCTCTCTCGACATGGTGCTGAGCATCTACGCGGTCCTCGCGGCCGGTGGTGCGTATGTTCCGCTCGATCCGGAACAGCCGGCAGAGCGCAACGACTACGTGCTCGCCATCGCCGATCCGCAGGTGGTGCTGACGACCTCGCAGCACGACATCGGGACGGGACGAACCGTTGTTCGTGTGGACGAGCAGATTGCTTCCGATGAGTCCGACGCCCCTGTCGTGGATGCCGATCGTCGTGCACGTCTGCTTCCGCAGAACACTGCGTATGTGCTGTTCACGTCCGGTTCGACCGGTCGACCCAAGGGAGTGGCCGTCACGCATGCGGCGGTCGTCAACCAGCTTGCGTGGATGCAGGACCGCTTCGCAATCGGGTCCTCCGATGCAGTGCTGCTCAAGACTCCCGCGACCTTCGACGCCTCGGTGTGGGAGTTCCTGGTGCCGCTGATGTCCGGTGCCCGGCTCGTGATCGCATCGCGCGATGGACACCGGGACCCCGCCTATCTCGCCCGGACGCTGGTCGACTGCGACATCACGATCGCGCAGTTCGTGCCGACGGTGCTCGACGCCGTACTCGACCAGCCGACGGCGCCGACCCCGGCATTGCGAGCACTGTTCGCCGGTGGAGAAGCCTTGTCGTCGACGACCGCCGAACGGGCCCGCTCGAAGTTCGGCGCGGACATGCACAACCTGTACGGCCCGACCGAGGTGACGATTCAGGCGACACACCGTCAGGCGAGCGACGACGGCGCCGTGATTCCCATCGGTACACCTGTATGGAACACGCACGCGCGTGTACTGGACGCGCGACTGCGGCCCGTGCCCGTGGGCGTCACGGGCGAGCTGTATCTGTCGGGCATTCAGCTCGCGCGAGGATATGAGAGACGCGCGGGACTGACTGCCGAACGCTTCGTAGCCGATCCCGCTGGTGACAGCGGCGCGAGGCTCTATCGCACCGGCGACCTCGTCCGGTGGAACCGCGACGGCGAACTCGACTACATCGGCCGGAACGACCTGCAGGTCAAGCTGCGCGGTCAGCGCATCGAAATCGGTGAGATCGAAGCAGTGTTGCGGGGCATGGATCGCGTCGCTGCCGCAGCGGTCGACGTGCGGTCGGACCAGCTGATCGGCTACATCGTGCCCACAGGTGACGTGGATGGTGCGGAACTGCGCGGTACGGTCGGCGAACGGTTGCCGTCGTACATGATCCCCACGCAGTTCGTCGTGCTGGACTCGCTGCCACTCAATGCCTCCGGAAAGCTCGACAGAAAGGCGTTGCCTTCCCCGGAGATCCAGGAGCGGGTGTTCCGTGCCCCCGTGACAGCGGCCGAGCGGGCGGTGGCTTCGGTCTTCGCCGAGGTGCTCGGTGTCGAGCATGTCGGCTTGGACGACGACTTCTTCGCCCTCGGTGGCAACTCGTTGGTAGCGACGCAGGTCGTGTCCCGCCTGGGCGCGGCCCTCGACTCCCGCGTGCCGTTGCGAGCACTGTTCGACGCGCCGAGCGTCGGAGGTCTCGCCGCACGTCTCGAAGGAGAGTCCGGTACCGGCGCTGTCGTCCCGCTCGTAGCGCAGGAACGGCCCGCGGTTGTGCCCTTGTCGTTGGCGCAGCAGCGGATGTGGTTCCTCAACCGGTTCGATCCCGAGTCGGCGGTGAACAACATTCCCGCTGTCATCCGGTTGTCGGGCGTGCTCGATGTCGAGGCGTTGCGGGCTGCGGTGTCGGATCTGGCCGAGCGGCACGAGGTCCTGCGGACCGTGTATCCGGAGGTCGAGGGTGTCGGCCACCAGGTCGTGCTCGGTGTCGGAGATTCCGGTGTCGAGTTGGAGGTCGCGAAGGTCTCCGAGGCCGAGGTGTACGACCGTGTCGTCGCGTCGGTGAGCGCCGGGTTCGATGTGACGGTGGCGCCGCCGTTGCGAATCGAGTTGCTGCAGCTCTCGGAGACCGAGCATGTGCTGGTCGTGGTTGTGCATCACATTGCGGCGGACGGCTTCTCGATGGGACCGCTGTCTCGCGATGTGATGGTGGCGTACGCGGCCCGTTCAATGGGGGAAATCCCGGCGTGGGAGCCGCTCGAGGTTCAGTACGCGGACTACGCGATCTGGCAGCGCCGGGTCCTCGGATCCGTCTCTGATTCAGAGTCTCTGATCTCGCAGCAATTGTCGTACTGGACAGAACAACTGACAGATCTTCCCGATGTACTTGCGCTGCCGACGGACCGGCCACGTCCGGCGGTGGCATCGAACCGAGGTGCGACGCACGAGTTCGTTCTCGATCCGTCATCCCTGGCCGGCATCGATGCGTTGACCGCCGAACTCGGCGTCACTCGCTTCATGGTGGTGCATGCAGCCTTGGCGGTGTTGTTGGCTCGGTTGTCGGGCACGGATGACATTGCGATCGGTACTCCGGTGGCGGGTCGTGGTGAGCGTGCCTTGGACGATCTGATCGGCATGTTCGTCAATACCTTGGTGTTGCGGACGCAGGTCGACGGGTCGGAGTCGTTCGCGGACTTGCTCGGCAAGGTACGCGAAATTGATCTGGGTGCGTTCGGTCATGCGGATGTGCCGTTCGAGCGGTTGGTCGAGGTGCTGGATCCGGTTCGGTCGACGGCGTGGAATCCGTTGTTCCAGGTGATGTTGACGATGCAGAACATGGCGCCGACTCGGTTCGAGTTACCGGGTCTGTCGTTGTCGGCGGTGGACGCGGATGTGTCGTTGGCGAAGTTCGATCTGCAGGTGACGGTGTCGGAGCAGTTCGACGACCGTGGCGAGTGTGCAGGGATGGCGGTCGCGCTGACGTATGCGACCGATCTGTTCGACGAGGCGACGGTGGTCGGCTTCGCCGAACGATTCCAACAAGTGCTGTCGGCAGCGTCGAACGACCCGGAAACGAGCATCGGCGACATCGACATCGTGGCTGTCGAGGAGCGCGAATGCGTTCTGGCTCTTGGCCGAGGACGCGAAATTTCACTGGTCGACGGTGTGATTCCTGCTCTGCTCGAGTCGCAGGCGGGGCGGACGCCGGATGCTGTGGCGGTGTCGGTCGGGGACGACGAACTCATCTATGCGGAGTTCGCGGATCGGGTAGGCAGGTTGGCCCGGCACCTGATCTCGGCGGGGGTGGGGCCCGAGGTGCGGGTCGCGGTGGCGATGGACCGTTCGCTCGACATGGTGTTCGCGATCCATGCGGTGCTCGCGGCGGGCGGTGCGTATGTGCCGATCGATCCGGAGCAGCCGGACGATCGCATCGAATACGTGCTCGCGTCGTCCGATCCTCTGATCGTGCTGACGTCCTCGGACCACCGTATGCGGGTCGAACGGCCCGTCGTGGCTGTCGATGCTCTCGATCTGTCGGGATATGCCGGCGGACCGATCCGTAATGACGAGCGACATGCAGCGTTGCGACCGGAGAACGCGGCGTACGTGCTCTTCACCTCGGGTTCGACAGGACGCCCCAAGGGCGTCGTGGTTTCGCACGGCGCTGTGGTCAACCAATTGCTGTGGATGCAGGAACAATTCGATCTGAACGCATCCGACTCGGTGCTCCTCAAGACAGCCGCAACGTTCGACGCGTCGGTGTGGGAGTTGTTGCTGCCCTTGGTCTCCGGTAGTCGAATGGTGATCTCCTCCGCGGACGGGCATCGCGATCCGAGCTATCTGGCGCGGATGTTGACCGAGTCGGGTGTCACGGTGGCGCAGTTCGTGCCGACTGTGCTCGATGCGGTGCTCGACGAGATCGACGGTGTGGCACCGTCGGCGGTGCGGTTGGTGTTCGCCGGTGGTGAGGTGCTGGCCGCGGCAACGGCCGAGCGCGTGCGAACCGTGCTCGGTGCGGAGGCGCACAACCTGTACGGGCCGACCGAGGTGACGATGCAGGCCACGCACCGTGTCGCGCACGAGGTGGACGGTTCGTACGTCCCGATCGGCCGGCCTGTGTGGAACACCGACGCCTGGGTCCTCGACACGCGACTGAAGCCGGTTCCGGTCGGTGTCGTCGGGGAGTTGTATCTGTCCGGTGCCCAGCTCGCGCGCGGCTATGCGGATCGCCCGCAGTTGACGGCCGATCGGTTCGTGGCGAACCCGTTCGGTGAGGCAGGGGAGCGCCTGTACCGAACCGGCGACGTCGTGCGGTGGGCGCGCAGTGGGGAGCTCGAGTACGTCGGCCGACGCGATCTGCAGGTGAAGGTGAGGGGGCAGCGCATCGAACTCGGGGAGATCGAAGCGGTGCTGCGCGAGCAGTCCGGGGTGGCTGCGGGTGCAGTAACCGTCGTCTCCGATCAGCTGGTCGGCTACGTGGTTGCGTCCGGCGACCTCGACGTTCGGGCCTTGCGGTCCGTGATGAGTGAGGTTCTGCCCGGCTACATGGTGCCGTCGCAGTTCATCGTGCTCGAAGCGTTGCCGTTGTTGCCGAACGGCAAGCTGGACAGGCGGGCACTCCCGAGTCCGGTTGTCGAGGAACATGAGTTCCGGAACCCGATCACCGATGCCGAACAGGCTGTCGCCGCGGTGTTCGCCGAGGTGCTCGGAGTCGAACAGGTGGGCCTGGACGACGACTTCTTCGCCCTCGGCGGCAACTCTCTGGTGGCCACCAGGCTCGTCTCCCGGTTGAATGCGGAACTCCCCACACGAGTCCCCCTGCAGTGGCTGTTCCGGGAACCAGGTGTCGAAGGGCTCGCGGCACTCATCGATCGCGAAAGTGGCGGCGGCGTAGAAGAGTCCGTCGCCCCCCTCCTCCCGATCCGGACGCAGGGCACGGGTACGCCATTGTTCTTCGTCCACCCGATCGTCGGATTGTCGTGGTGCTACACCGGTCTCGCGCGACAGCTCGATCACGACGCGCTCGTTTACGGTCTGCAGACCCCGGCCGTCACCGAGGACGACTTCGAGCCCGCGACTCTCGACGAACTCGCGGCGCGCTACGTCGACGAACTGCGGGCCGTCCAGCCCGAGGGGCCGTACCGGTTGTTCGGCTGGTCGCTCGGCGGCGTGATCGCCCACGCCATGGCTGTTCGTCTGCAGGCGGAGGGAGAGCGTGTGGACACGTTGGTGATGCTCGACAGCTTCACCAGCAACGGTGCACGGACCGGCGAGTCGAGCGAGGTCTCGATGAGTGAGCTGCTCGCCGGCTTCGGGATCGACGACGCGGACGCAGCAGGCGCCGAGAACATCGACGACCTGGTCGCGTCCGTCGCATCACTCACCGGTAACACGGAGGACGACACCCGGCGTGTGGTGACCAGGCTGGTCGCGGCGGCGCAGCGCAACTCCGAGTTGATGGCGGAGCATCGTCCGGGGCTGTACGACGGCGACGTCGTCTACTTCACCGCCGCGGCCGACGACCCGACCGGGACGCGAGGCGCGTCCGGTTGGAGGACGGCCGTGACGGGTGCCGTCGACAACCATCAGGTGCCGGCGACGCACTGGCAGATGACCTCACCCGACGCACTCGACGTCATCGTGCCCGTGCTCGACGCGGTGCTTTCCGAGAGGGAGAGCTGAGGTGCTGTCAGTCGACACAGCCGGTGAGCGCCGGAACGGTCTCGTCGAGGGCGGAGAGCACCAGTTCCGTGGTGAGCCGGTCGGCGAGCATCTCCAGGTGCGTGGTCTTCGCGGAGGCGCATACGTCCTGCAGCACGATGTCGGTGACGTTCGGATCCTCACCCAGGCCGCTCGTGTATGGCTGCACGACGTCGTCGTGGGCGGTGAGGATGTTCGTGTACTCCACCGACTCGACGAACCGGCCGGTCGCGGCGAGATCCTCGAGGAACTGCGAACCGGGAAGCATGTCAGCGCAGGCGGGGCACGTCGCGTACTCGAAGTCGCGCATCAAACCATCACTGGTGACGATGGTCGTCCCGTCCCACAGGGGAGCGAGCGACACGAGCCGGTCGACCTTGTCGGCTCCGCCGTCACCGATCCACTTCGCGGCGACCAGCGTTCCCTGCGAATGGCCCACGATGTCGACCTTCTCGGCGCCGGTCTGCGCGAGCACTTCGTCGACGAATGCGGAGAGCTGGTGTGTGCTCGGCTCGAGCGGCGCCATCCCACCCAGAGCGCTGAGAGGCCACGGCCCCGGGAACGCGCCGAAGGTGGGGGCGAAGACGCAGTAACCGGCGTTGGCGAGCAGAGGCGAGAACGTCTGCCACGCGACCTGTCGATTGCCGCTGGTGTTGTGGACCAGCACAACGGGATTGGGCTTGTCGGCGGTCGGGCGACAATTCGGGTCGTTCGAGCCGGGAGCCGAACCACCCGGATTCTCGAGCTCCAGCGCCACCGTGTCGGGAAGTTCGTACGGCACGGGAAGCGCGTCGGGGGAGGCGGCGGCCGTGCCGGATCCGAGAAGACCCACGGCGAGAACGGTCAGCAGGAGCGATCGGCCAAACACGGGTCATCCTTCGAACAGTGACGATCATCGGCAAGTGCACCGCGGCCCTATAAGGTGTTCCGGGGCTGCGCAGGGGAACGGAATCGGAGTATATCTATGCGGCGGATTTCCGCGTTGGCGGTCGTGACGACCGTCGTGGCGTCGACCTGGGGACTCGGAGCGTCGACGGCGTCCGCGGAACCCGGTGAGGCCAGGCTCGTGAGCACGACCGTCGTCGACGACCGGCAACTCGACATCGAGGTCTACTCGCCGTCCATGGACGAGAACATCGAGCTGCGGATCCTGCGGCCCGCCGACACCGTCACCCCCAGCCCTACGCTGTACGTGCTCAGTGGCGTGGACGGCGGGTCGTACAACAACAGCTGGATGGACCAGTCCGACATCGTCGAGTTCTTTTCCGACAAGCACGTCAACGTCGTCATCCCGGAGGGTGGCGAGTCGAGCTACTACACCGACTGGAAGCACGACGACCCGAACCTCGGCCGGTACAAGTGGGCCACCTTCCTCACCGAGGAACTGCCGCCCGTCATCGACAGCGCCTACGCGACCACCGGCACCAACGGCCTGATCGGCTTCTCGATGTCGGGCACGTCGTCGCTCAATCTCGCGATTGCCGCACCGGATCTGTACGACGCGGTGGGCAGCTTCAGCGGGTGCGCGCGCACAAGCGACCCGCTCGGCCAGGCCTTCGTCACGACGACCGTCGTCAACTTCTTCGGCAACCCGCTCAACATGTGGGGTCCGTTCGACGACCCCACCTGGGTGGCCAACGATCCGTACATCCACGCGGAGAAACTGCGCGACACCACCCTCTACCTGTCGTCGCGCACGGGTCTGCCCGGTCGGTACGACCATCTCGAATCCGAATGGATCAAGGACGAGGAGGACCTCGCCGACGTGGTCATCAAGGGCGGGCTCATCGAGGCCGCCGCGGCCGACTGCACCCGACGCATGGCAATGCGCCTCGACGAACTGGGCATCCCCGCCACCATCGACATCCACGACGACGGCACCCACAACTGGGGCTACTGGCAGGACGACCTGCACAACTCGTGGCCTGTACTCGGACCCGCGATCGGCGCGTCCTGACGAGTTCTCCACAGGCGGTCGGTTCATCCACAGATCCGACCGATTCGTCCTTGTAGGCATCTGCCTGCTCCGGGCGACGGGTGATGCTGAGCGCCATGGGGGAGCTGATCCTACGGCGCGAGGCACATGCGCGCGGCGTCACCGATGGGGAGATCCGACGTCTGGTACGGAACGGAACGTGGACTCGCCTCGCGTCGGGAATCTTCGTCTCGTCCGAGCGGTACGCGAAGACCGACGAGCGCGGTCGACACGCTCTCCGCGCGAGGGCGTTCATCGCGAATGCAGCCCCCACCTCGGTGCTGAGCCACGTGTCGGCCGCCATTCTGCACGGCCTCGACGTCTGGCAGATCCCCCTCGACGACGTGCACCTCACCCGCAACGCGCCGAGCGGCGCGCGAAGGACTGCCGGACGCGTCATGCACGCCGCTCTCTTCCGTGAGGAGGACGTCGTGGACCGAATAGGAGCGCGGGTGCTGTCGGTCGCACGGACGGTCACGGATGTGGCCGCCACGGTGCCGGTGGAGCAGGCCGTCGTACTTGCCGACAGTGCGCTGCGAGCAGGGCTGGTTGCTCCCGACGATCTGACCCGTGCCGTGGAACGGATGGGCAGTCATCCCCGCATCGCGCACGCCCGTCGTGCCGTGCAACTGTCGAGCGGATGCAGCGACAGCGCCGGTGAATCACGGAGCAGGGTCCTGTTCGTCCGCGAGCAGATCCCGATGCCGCTCACGCAGGCAGATGTCTTCTCCGCCGACGGCAGATGGCTCGCTCGCGTCGACTTCCTGTGGCCGGAGCACGGTGTGATCGGCGAGTTCGACGGTCGGATCAAGTACCGCCGCGACGGGGTCGCGACCACAGCCGCCGAGGACGTGGTCTACCGCGAGAAGCTGCGGGAGGACGCACTGCGTCACGCGGGGTGGACGGTGGTGCGGTGGACGTGGCAGGACCTCGGGACCCGCGGCGCTGTCGCGGCGAAAGTGCGGGAGGCGTTCGCACGGGCGGCGCGGGGGAGTGGTCCGACGGGGAGGTACGCAACAAAGAAGTGAGGCCCGCAACACCAGCAGTCACTGCCAGCGTTGCGAGCCTCAACCTCGTGTTGCGTACCTACTTGCGGCCCGGTGCCTTCGCCCCGGCCTTGAAGCCGAGCGCGCCCGGCTTCGCCTTCGGTGCCTCGACCTCCTGCTTCGCCGGGGTCGCGGGCGCCTCGGGCTCCGCAGGAGCCTCGGCGACCGGCTGGGGTTCCGGCGTCGGCTCTGCCTTCGCCGGAGCGGCGGGCGCAGTCTTCTTCGCGCCCGGTCCCTTCAGGCCGCTCTTGAGTTGCAGTCCGCCCGGCTTCGCCTTCGGGATCGCCGACTCCTTAGGCTCCTCCGCACGCGCCGCGGGAGCTTCGGCAACAGGTGCTTCCTCGGCAGGAACTGCAGGAGCTGCGGATGCCGCCGGAGCTGCCTTCTTGGCGCCCGGTCCCTTCAGACCGCTCTTGAGCTGGAGGCCGCCCGGCTTCGCCTTCGGCACCGCGGGTGCCTCGGCAGCGGGAGCGTCCGACGGCTCGGCAGGAGCAGCGGGAGCAGCAGGTGCGGCCGGCTTCGCAGCGCCCGGGGCCTTCGCGCCCGGAGCCTTGAGTCCGCCCTTCATCTGCAGCCCGCCCGGCTTCGCCTTCGGCGCTGCCGGCGCCTCGGCCGCAGGAGCAGCAGGAGCCTCGGATGACGTGGCCGGTGCAGCCGGAGCCGCAGCCTTCTTCGCGCCCGGACCCTTCAGGCCGCCCTTCATCTGCAGCCCGCCCGGCTTCGCCTTCGGAGCTGCCGGCGCCTCGGCTGCCTCGGCAGCAGGAGTCTTCGCGCCACCGGGAGCCTTCGGTCCGCCCGGCGCCTTGAGACCGCCCTTCATCTGCAGGCCGCCGGCCTTCGGGACACCGGTGGTCTTCGGAGCAGCCGGCGCTGCGGCTGCCATCTCGACCTCCTCGACGCGCTCCTTCTCGACCTCTTCCGCGGTCTCCTCGACCTCGACCGGAGTCTTCGGCTGCTGGACGACCTTGATGTTGTCGCTGAGCTTGGCGGCCTCGACACGGGAGATGGACTCGAGCATGAGCTGCGCGACGTCGATGACCTCGACGCCCTCGCCCTTGCCCTCTTCCTGACGCGCCGTCACACCGTCGGTGAGCATGACGCGGCAGAACGGGCAGCCCGTCGCGATCTTGGCGGGATTCGTGGTGAGCGCTTCGTCGACGCGGTCGATGTTGATGCGCTTACCGATCTTCTCCTCCATCCACATGCGGGCACCACCGGCACCACAGCACATGGACCGCTCGCCGTGACGCGGCATCTCGACGAGCTTCGCGCCCGACGCCGCCATCAGCTCACGCGGAGCGTTGTAGACCTTGTTGTGCCGTCCGAGGAAGCACGGGTCGTGATAGGTCACATCCTGGCCGACTGCCTTGACCTGGACGAGCTTCTTCGACCGCACGAGACGGTTGAGCAGCTGCGTGTGGTGGACGACCTCGTAGCTGCCACCCACCTGCGGGTACTCGTTGTTCAGCGCGTTGAAGCAGTGCGCACAGGTCACGACGATCTTGCGCTTGCTCGGCTCGACGCCCTCGAACACACCGTTGAGGACCTCGATGTTCTGCTGCGCCAACTGCTGGAACAGGAACTCGTTGCCCGCGCGGCGAGCGGAGTCGCCGGTGCAGGTCTCCTCGGCGCCGAGGACCATGAACTTCGTGCCGGCGGTCGCGAGGAGCTCGGCGACGGCTTTCGTGGTCTTCTTGGCGCGGTCCTCGTAGGCGCCGGCACAGCCGACCCAGAAGAGGTACTCGTAGCCGTCGAAGCTGTCGGCATCCTGGCCGAAGACCGGGATGTCGAACTCCATCTCGTTGATCCAGTTGAGACGATCCTTGGCGTTCTGGCCCCAGGGGTTGCCCTTGTTCTCGAGGTTCTTGAACAGACCCGCGAGTTCGGACGGGAAGTCCGACTCGATGAGCACCTGGTAGCGACGCATGTCGATGATGTGGTCGACGTGCTCGATGTCCACCGGGCACTGCTCGACACACGCACCACAGTTGGTGCACGACCACAGGGTCTCGGTGTCGATGACGGGAGCGAGCTCGCCCGCGTCGACCAGCGCCTCGGTCTCACCGACCAGCTTGCGGCCGGCTTCCTCACGCGCCGACGCCGGGATCTTCGCAAGCTTGGCCTCGTTCGGGTTGCCCTCCGCGTCGACCAGGCCGACCTCGTCGCCGCCGATGTCCGTGCGGCCACCGGCCAGCAGGTACGGAGCCTTGGCGTAACCGTGGTCGCGCAGCGAGGTGATGAGCAGCTTCGGCGACAGCGGCTTGCCGGTGTTCCAGGCGGGGCACTGCGACTGGCAGCGACCGCACTCGGTGCAGGTCGTGAAATCCAGCCAGCCCTTCCACGTGAAGTCCTCGATGCGACCGGCACCGAAGGTGTCCTTGTCCGGATCGGCATCTTCCATGTCGACGGGCTTGCCGCCGGACATCATCTGGCGTGCGGCGCCGAGGGCGGGACCGCCGTCGTCCTCACGCTTGAAGTAGATGTTGAAGAAGGCCGAGAAGCGGTGCCACGCGACACCCCAGGTGATGTTGCGGCCGACGATGTACAGCCACACCATGCCCGACATGAGCTTGACGAATGCGAACACCGACACGAGTTCGGGGCTCGCCGGGAGGATCTTGGCGACCTGCATGGTGAAGAAGTCGGTCGCAAGGTGGCCACCGCCGAAGGTGGCGATCTTGCCGGCCTTCACCAGGATCATGCCCAGGCCCTCGAGCAGCACGACCGCTTCGACGAAGTAGGCAGCCTTGAAGTTCGAACCGCTGAAGCGCGACATCCGGCCGGGCTGACGCGGATGGTTGCGCTGGCGGATGTAGATCAGCACGAGGATGCCGATCACCGTGCCGAGGCCGAGGATCTCGTCGATGAAGTGGTAGACGGCAGTGTCGCCGATGAGGGGCCAGTGGAACTCGGGATTGAACGTCTGGCCGTAGGCCTCGAACCAGACGATCGCGCCGAGCATGAAGCCGACCATCACCAGCCAGTGCGCCCAGCCGACGGTCCGGAATTTGACCATCTTCGTGTGCGCGAGGAATTCGACGACCATCTGCTTGAAGCGCGGGAAGAACGGCCGCCAGCGGTCCGGGGCCGGCTGGCCGACCCGGATCGTGTTGACCATCTTCAGCGCGCCGCTGATGAACGCGAACCAACACACGAGGCTCAGCAGCACGCCGATCGTGCCCAACGTAATCGTCAGGGCATTCATACGTGGCCTTTCGTGTCGGGGGCGGCGTCGTGCCGCCTGGTATGAGTCACCGCATCGTAACGCAAGCTAAGTTACCCATCGGTAACTTGGTCTGAACTGGAGTTACCCGTCAGTAGCAAAAACTGCGCCGAATCGGAGACCGTGTGCCCGGACACGCTAACGGTCAAACGTGACGTCTCCGTCATGCAGGATGTCCTAAGTCGACCAAAGCAGGAGATTGCGAAGAGGTCTCGTCACCGGTGAATCGTGATACGGCAAGGTCACTTTTGGGCGGATAGGGTATAACGCCCGGGATGTGATGTCGGTTATGATCTGCCGCGTACGTGGAGTTCGAAAAGCGGAGACACTGTCGGGGGCTGCGGAACTCTACGTCGATCACATAAATGGGGGGCGTCCCGACGGGCGTGCGCCATGTCACAGAACGGAAACAGATGAAGCTCAAGAAGCTTGCCGCTGTGGCGACGATGACGATCGCCGCCATGGGCATCACCGCCGGCACTTCCTACGCTGCACCTGCAGCGCAGGACGAAGACACCATCAACTACGAGGTTCGTCCCGACGGTGAGTCCGTCGAGACCGTCATCGATGCGGGCCAGTTCCGGATCTCGGGCGACGGCGAAAGCGTCGAACTGCAGGACGACAACGGCAACACCGTCCTCAGCCTGCCCCTCGCGATCCAGCTCGGCGATCTGCAGCTCCCCTTCGAGCGCGAGATCAGTGAGGACGGCAAGACCCTCACCCTGACCCCGCCGACGGACCTCAGCAAGGCCGTTCCGGTGGCTCCCGAGGACAAGGTCGGGCCCTCGATCACCCCGGTGGCTCTCAAGCTGACCGACGTCGCCTCGCCCGAGGAAAACCTGAAGTCGCAGCAGAACTTCATTTCCCAGCTCGGTATGGCAACGGCGATCGGCACCGTTGCCGGCGCGATCATCGGTTGCATCGTCGGTGCGATCCCCGGATCGATCGTTCCTGGTGCAGGGACCATTCTCGGCTGCGGTGCAGGCGCGGGCGTGGGCGGCACCATCGGTGCGTTCGTCGCAGGTGGACCGACAGCCGTCATCGCGGGTATCGCCGTTGTCCAGGACCTGCTGGCTCCCCCCGGCACTACGCAGTGGGCTCAGGGCAACTAGTTCGTAGCCCGGGCAAAGAGCAGCCCCGACGCCCGAAAGGGCGCCGGGGCTGCTTTCGTTTCGAGGATCAGGCCGTGATGACGAGCCTGATCAAGTTCCACAACACCTGCGGATCGGTGAGCACCGCAAGGCTTCCGATAAGTGACGATCCGAGCACCATTCCTCCTTTGTCGTCCGGTCCACCCGAAAGGGCGCGAACCAGGTTCCGGGAGCTTAACCCGGTGTGATCTTGGTTCCGGTGCGGCGCTCCGTGAATGGCGGAACCATGGGCACACGAAAGAGGCCCCAGCCTTCCATACGGAAGGCCGGGGCCCTGTGCTTCGTAGGCTTGCCCGATTACCAGGTGCGGACCTTCAGGCCCGGGTTCTCCGCCAGGACCGTCTTGATCGGCGTGGCGAACAGTTCGGGGGTCTCACCGAGCAGACCGCTGACGAAGCCGGCGATCTCGCACATGCCGTACTGGCCGACGTTGGACGCGCTGGAGATGCCGACGGCGAGCGTGCCGGTGACCAGGGTGCCGCCGCTGTCGCCCTGCAGGGCGCACAGGTTGGTGGAGAAGCCGTTCTCGAGCACGCGATGGCCGATCTCGACGTTCTGGTTGGCGGCCGTCACGACGCCGCAGCTGTAGCCGGTGCGCAGGCCCGACTTGCAGACCGGGGTGCCGACGACGGGATCCGCGACACCCGTGATGGGCAGCGGAGCGGCGAACGGAACGCGCACACCGTTGTTCTCGAAGCGGGCTGCGGCCTCGGCGGAAGGACGGATCAGCGCGTAGTCGCTGCGGTCGAGCACGGTCTTCTCGAACGAGCCGAGGTGCTGACCGAGGTTGTCGCCGACGAGCTGGTGGACCTGGGAGGCCCATCGCGTACCGGCCTGCGCGCGGTTGGGGTCGCAATGACCGGCGGTGATGTTCACGGGACGCCCGCTGCCATCCTCGGCGTTGAAGCCGAGCGAGCAACGCAGCCCTTCGCCGGCGCCGAGCGCGGCGTAGGCGTCGCCGCCGAAGAGGGCGTCGGGTGCGCCGAGACCACCGGCGATGGGCTGCAGGTCGGTCGCGCCCTCCGGGGTCAGCTCGGCGGGAGCGAACAGTACTCGCACGCCGTCGAGGAAGTCGGGGAGCTCGACGCCGGAGACGTTGTCGGTGCGCACGACGACGTCGTTGTTGACCACGTCGATGGCGATGCCGCGGATGACGTCGGCGACGGCGGGCGGCTGGGTCTCGAGCCAGTCGCCCAGTGCGCCGAGCTGGTCTTCGAGGGCGTCCTCGCTGCGCTGCGTCTCGGCGACGGTGAATCCGGCATCCTCGGCGGCCGTGCGGGCCTCGTCGAAGCCGTCACCCTCGGTGAGACCGACGGTGGGGGTGCCCTGGTCGTCCAGCCACACACCGGCGAAGACGGCGTCGAACTGCTCCCGTGCCTTCTCGGCGAACGCGGCGAGGTCCTGGCTGCGCTGCGCATCGGTGAGGAAGCGCTCGGCATCGATCTTCAGGTCGCGCTGCAACGCCTCGACGAGCTCGGCCGGCAGAGACGATGTCTGCGCGGGTTCGGTCTCGGGTTCGGCCTGCGCGATGGCAGCGGCAGGACCGAGGAGCAGCAGTGCGGCCGAGCCGATGACGGCCGTCCGACGTGCGAAGGTGCGTCGCATGGATACCTTTCTCGTTCCTTCGCGGCCTGCGCGCGCGAAGGCGCCGTCCCCCGCGGATCGGCGTCCGTCCGATCCTAAGGGGTGATCGAGGAAGTACATAGGTACTTCTCGGTTACGGGTGAGACTCGTGTGACTGCTGTGACGAACCGCCCGGACGGTTCCGGACGTTATGCCGGGTTCGCCGCAGTACGGACTCGCGTGCCGGTGGCGTTCTCGATGTCCTGGATCGGGATGCCGAGGCTGGAGGTGCCGCCGTTGGGTGCGAGAACCAGATTGGCCTCGACGCAGTTCGGGGCGCCCGCACTGTTCGATCCGCTGATCACACCGAGCGCGAGGGTGCCGGTGACGATCGCGCCGCCGCTGTCGCCCGCGAGGGTGCACGCCGAGGTCGCGAAGCCTCGGATGGTGCTCGAGAAGCCCGAGTCGTAGGTCAGCTGTGTCTCGATGCGATCCGCGACGACGAGGCCGCACGTGAACGACGAGGACTGTCCCGACTTGCAGACGGGCGCGCCGACGACCGGAACGGCCGTGCCGGTGACCGTGAGGGTCGAGCCGTTGCCGCCACGGACCGCCGGGCGGTCGAGGCCGGCCTCGACGCCTGCCTTGTCGAGCGTGACGATGCCGTAGTCGAGGGTGCTGTCGGTGCCCACCGTGGAGTCGGTGAACTTGCCGATGCGGACGCTGTCGTCGATGTTCGCGCGGTTGGGGAGGTAGACCGTCGAACCGCCGTCGGCGCGAGCCACCGCGTCGCAATGACCGGCGGTGAGGTTGACGGCGTTGCCGTCGGCGTCGACACCGTTGAAACCGAACGAGCAGATGCCGATGCGCTCGATGGGCGTGTTCCGGACGTCGCCGTCGGCGGTGATGTAGGTGTCGCCACCCATCGGGGCCGGATCGTTCGGCGGCATGCCCGGTGACAACTGGACCTGCACGTTCGCAACGAGGGACGGAAGGTTCAGTGCGCGCCCGATCGGCGAGTTCACGATGTCGAGGACGATTTGGTTGTTGAGCACATCGATCGACGCAGAGTTGATCTGAGACGACACCTCGCGCGGGAGTCCCGCCACCCAGCGGTTCAGCTCGGCGAGAGCCTGCTCGAGTCCGTCGGCCGAGACCGGCGCGACCGTCGCGTGGTAGCCGTCCTGAGCTGCCTTCTCGGCGGCCTCGCGGTTCGTGACGGCGATGACCGGCTTGCCGTCCTCGCCGAGCCAGGCACCTGCGAACTCGGAGGGGCGCTCGGAGCGGAAGTCGCGGGCGTAGTCACCGAGTTCCTGCGCCAAGGCTGCACGGTCGAGGTATTCCTCGGGCGTCAGACCCAGGTCGCGCTGGATCGCTTCGACGAGTTCGGCGGGAAGCTCGGGAGCAGGCAACTGTTCGGCGGGCGCGGCGCTCGCTGTGGCGCTCAGAGGCACTGCCAGCAGAACCGCAGATGCCGCTGCGACTGCGACGCGGCGGGTGGTGGAACGGACTGCGGCGCGCGACGCCGACGAGAGACGCATGGAAGCCTTTCATGTGTGCTCGATGTGCTCTTGATCAGGTGCTTCGAGGATTCGGCGAGCCGACCCGCGGGACAGCCTACGGGACGACCCGACGAGCGCCGATAGTGCCGTAGGTCACCACTCGGAGGCCTGCTTGTCTAGTTGCCGGTCTCGGTCTCCGGGGGCTCCGAAGTCTCCGTCGGAGTCTGTGTTTCGGAGGGCTCGGATGTGGGAGTGACGGTCGACGACGGGGTCGTCGGGGTGCTTCCACCGCCGCCGCCTCCTCCGCTGCCGCGGTCGCCACCGGACGAATCGTCGGGCTGGTTCCGCCGCGACCAGCCGGTGCTCGACGTGGTCGAGGACGTGTTCGACGTGCCCGAGGTGCTCGAACCCGGCGAGGACGACGAAGAAGAGGACTGCTCGCTCGTGCCGGTGGTGGGATCGACCCAGGTCTGCTGCACGACCGGCGGGGCGACCGGGACCGTCTCCTCGGCGGTGGCCGACTCGCTCGACTCGGTGGTGGTGGTCTCCTCCGTGCTGCGGGGAGCCGGAGGCGGGCTCGACTTCGAGGTGGTGGTGGTCGCGGGTGCCGTCGGCGTCTCGGCGACCTGCGTGCCCGCGGTGGCCGTCGGAGAGTCCCGCAGGCCGAACACCAGCGCGCCGACACCGACGAGCAGCGCGATGGCTGCGGCCGCCGCGATGGCGGTGACCTTCGACGATCGTCCGGAGGGCTTGTCGTCGGCGGAATCGCCGGCCGCCGAGACGGCAGCGACGGTCGCCTTCGACGTGTTCGCGGCGGGCGCTGCCCCGGCAGCGGCGGGCGTCGCACCCGGCGGGGGAGTCGTCGTGATCTTCGCGATCACCGCGGTGATCTCGGGATCGAGTTCGCTGCGGCGGGGTTCGGCAAGCTTGGCGGTGGGCAGGATCTGCGTCGAACCGAGAAGATCGACCGAGCCGGCAGCGGCGGCGAGCGCGGCGCCGCGCACCATCGTCTGATGCGGCTCGGGAGCGAGGGCGCACCGCACGCCGAGACCGGTCTTCACCGACTGCGCGACGAGCTGCGCGGCACTCGGATCGACGGCTTCGTCGACCGTGACCACGATGGCGTCGAGGTTGCTCACGAGCCAGCCGAACGCACCGAGCGCCGCCGAGAGCTGCGCCGCGACCGATGGCGCGTCGCCCTCTGCGAAACGGAACGCCTTGCCCGCCGCGACTCCCGAGCGCACGAGCGTGACGGTCGAGCCCTGCGGGTCGATGTGATAGACCGCGACGAGTCGTCCCGTCTGGTGCGCGACCTGCGATTCGAACCAGGCCGCGGCGGCCTCGGCGTCGGAGACGAGCGAGACATGGCGCAACCCGACGTAGTCGAGAGCGTTGCGCAGCACCGCGACCGTCGAACTCGGCCAGTCGGTGGGGTACGTCGCCACCGCGGTATACGGGGTATCGCCGATGACAGTGGCCGCGTCGGCGAGGAGGCATTCCATGGCCGTGGCGACCAGGTCCTCGGCGCGGGAGAGCGAACCGTCGTTGGCGCGGACCCCGCCGGAGTGCCCGAGGCGGTCGACGAAGCCGGTGAAGGAGCTGGTGTGTCCGTCGACGACGTCGTGGTCGCCCAGCGTCGCGGTGCCGTCGGAATGCAGATGGACGGCGGTGAACCGCTCGATCGGCGCGGGGTCCGGCCGTCCCGGCGTCGGTGAGGTGACCGCAACCGACGACACGGTGGTCCCCACCCTCAGGCCTACGCCTACGGACATGCCGGCTTGCCTCCATTCCGGTCGGAGTGTGTGTGACGGGGTACATCTGCGCCGTGCCCCATGGCCCGGAGCAGTGACAGGAGCTCCGAGCGGGAACCGGCACCGAGTCGGCGCCGGATACGGGCGACATGATGTTCCACGGTCTTCGCGGAAATGTACAGGTGGTTTCCGACTTCCCGGTAGGTGAGGCCCGAAACCACCAGGTCGGCCACCTGCGCTTCGCGTTCGGACAGTGCACCCGGCTTCTCCCGGGCGCGGAGGGGCGAATCGTCCGGCTCGCTCGGGGGAGTGTCGGGGACGGCGTCGATGGGTGCTCGACCGCCCGGACCGTCCTGCCTGATCGTCCGCGCGACCTGCAGTAATCCGGTGGCCACGGTGGTGTCGGCAGCGCGGAGTGCGGCCTCGCCCGCCAGCTTCGCGCCGTCCCACGGAAGACCCACGGACGCGAGGGCTTCCGCTGCCTCCCGGATACGCGTCGCGTCGACCTCGCCGCGCAGCACCCCGAGCCATGCGTGGCCGGCCCGCGCGAGCACCGCGGCGTACGCGGTGGTCTCCGCGGCCAGCGCCAGGGCGCGTGCGTGGGGGACGAGGTCCGACGGCCGGTCCGCGGCGATCGCGGCCTGCACTCCGTACCAATGCAGCGTGGCGCCCCACAGCGGTGGCTCGCCGAGGGTGGTCAGCAGCGCGCGGGCGCCGGCGACGAGATGGGCGACGCGCGCGGATTCCCCGAGCCGGACGGCGGCCAGCCACAGCTCACCCAGCGGTAGCAGGCCGAACAGATCGACGGAGTACTCGGCCACCACCGATTGCGCGGCCTGCCACCGCATCGTCAACGCCCCGAGATCTGCGTTGCGTCGCGCCAGCCCGACCTGCAGAGCATGGAAGAACAGGAGATCGCGCTGCCCGCTCACCTCCGAGGCGACGGCCTCGGCGGTCGCGGCTGCGGCGGCGAGATCACCGCCGAGCATCTCGGTCCACGCCACCAGTACCCGATTGCGCACGGTGGGTGTCCCCGGGCGATCCAGGATGGCGCGCGCGTGCCCGAGTTCGCCCGAGTGCAGGCAGAGCAGTGCGGCGACGGCGTCGACCGTGTCGGGCCAGGCGCGCAGCGAACCGTCGGATCCGAGGCTCGTCAGTGCGCGGGCGAGGCGGTTCATCGCGATACGGCCGTCGCCGCCGACGGATTCGCGCAGGCCTTCCTCGAGCAGTCGCGCGGCGGAGGCCGACGAGGTGGGCGCACCCGAGGCGGCGGCACCGCGGAGATGTTCTGCGGCAGAGGGCCGTCCGGCGGCGAGCAGCACCGTGGCGGCGAGAGGGGCGTCCGTACCGACCCGTTCGGGTCCGAGCCATTCGAACAGGTCCGCGCTGCGGTCGAGCATGCCGCGATGCGCGGCGATACTCGCCGAGATCCGGGTGGCGGCGCGCACGTCGTCGACGTCGGTCGTATCGGCGCGGTCGAGCAGCCGGTCGGTGATCTGTTCGGCCTTCTCGAGATCCCCTGCCGCGAAGGCAACTTCGGCTCGTCGCACTGCGAGGGCATCGGGATCGGCTCCCGCCGGTACCGCGGCGTCGAGGAGATCGGCGGCCTCGCGCGGCGTTGCATCGGCCGCGAACTCCACGAGCCGATGGGCGAGGTGCGGATCGGTGAGGCCGATCGTGGCGAGGCCCCGGGCGAGGTGCGGCGTGAGCGTTCCGGCGTCGATGCGTGTCGCGAGGAGGCGACGGGCGACGGCGAACAGGTTGTGTCTCCCGAGGACCGCGGCGGGCACACCGCTCGCTCCCGCTGTGAGACTCGCTGCATCGGTCCCGAGCAGACCGCTCGCGCGGGCGGCGTCGACAAGATCGAGGGCCCGCTCGACGGGTACCTCGAGGACGGCCGCGAGCTCGCCGGGATCGAGCGTCGCGCCGAGATCGACGAGCGCCAGAGCTGCGGTGAGATCGAGGTCGGCGAGGAGCTGGCGGCGGATCGCCTCTCCGACGGCGTGCCGGACGTCGCCGTCCCTCCGCAGGGCCTCGAGAGCGGTGTCGACGAGTTTCGGTACTCCACCCGTGAGGCGGTGCAGCGCACGCACCTGGGGCGGTGCGAGCCGCAGTTCGAACGACGCCGCGCGACCGGCGGTTTCGCGAGCTGTCCACCAGCCCAGTTCCACCACCGTGCCCTTCCCCGCGAATGCTGCTGTCAGCGAACGCATCTCGGTACGATGTGGACGCGGTTCGGTGGACACGACGATTCCCGTCGGCGCATCGCGGACGTGGTCGGCCAGGTCCTGCAGTTCCGCGGCGGTCATGCGGTGCGCGTCGTCGACGATGCGCACGTCACCGAGATCGTCCCGGAGCGACGCGAGTACGGCGGACTTCCCGGTTCCGGTGCCGCCGACGAGCAGCAGTCGCGGGGGAACGGACGTGGTCAGGGCACGCGTGACCTCCCGGGGCACCGGTCGTTGCGGGGGAGCGGGGGCGGACGTCATCGCGATCGGTCAGCGTCCGGTTCCGAGCAGCCCGCCGACGACCTGTCCCGTGCCGTCGAGGACACCGCCGACCACGTTGCCGGTGCCGTCGAGCACCCGGCCGACACCGTTGCCGACACCCTCGACGACTGCGCCCGCACCCTGGCCGGCGCCCGACAGGGCATCGCCGGCGCCGCTGCCACCCGTGCTCGGCGCGGTCGGCTGCGGCGCGGGCTGAGGAGCGGGTGCCGGGGCAGGGGCCGGGGCCGGGGCTGGTTGCGGTGCCGGCTGGGGAACCTGCGTGGTCTCCCCGGGTGCCGCCGGGGCGGGGGCGGTGGGATCCGGTGCGGGCACGGCCCCGGTGGGCGCGGCGCCGGCAGCGGGCGTCGCGGCGGCCGGGACAACGGTTACGGAGCCGTCCGGTCCCTGCACCCGGACCGGGACGACGGATCCCGCGTCGGTCGGTTGTGCGCCGGTCGTGCCGGGGACGGCCGAACCGGTCGTGGTCGCGGTCGTCGGATTCCCGGCGACGGCTTCGCTCGTCGTGCGTGGGTCCGAGCCGGTGGTATCGGCTTCCGACGACATGGTGCCGATCGCAAGTCCGCCACCGGCGAGGACGACGACGGCGGCGACAGCGGCACCCACGAGAGCGAAGGAGCGGGCACGGGCGCGGACGGGTGTGCCCGTCGCGGTATCGACGACTGCCGGCCGATGTGCTGTGGTGGCCTGCGGTGTCTCGGCGGCAGGCACCACCGGCAGCGCGACGGTCTCGGGTTCGTCGTCGACGGTGGGTGCCGGCGGGGCAGCAGCAGTCGCGGCCTCGGCCGCAGCGGCTGCGAACGCGGCTCCGTGGGCTGCGGTGTAGGCGGGTCGCGGCGACGAGACGATCGGCAGACCCAGCTGCGACGAGATCAGTTCGGCGACGAGCGGGGTGGACGAGCCGCCACCGGTCAGGAGCACGCGACCGATGTCCGAACGGTCGAGGCCGGCCCCGCGGATCGCGTCCTGCACCACCGCCAGCGATGCCTCGAGCGGTTCCCGGGCGAGCTCCTCGAACTCGCTGCGTACCAGACGCAGGTCGCGGTGCAGGCCGGGCAACGCGACCGGCACCACCGTCTCGGTGTCGCTGGACAGGGCCTCCTTCGCCGCACGGCACCGGGCACGGAAGTCCGCGAGCGCCGCGACGGTCGCGGAATCGAACGGGTCGAGGCCGGCCGCGTTCTCGCCGAGGGTTCCCAGCAGATAGGTCGTGACCAGATGGTCGAGGTGGTTGCCGGAGACGTCGTCGCTGCTCAGGGCACGGCCCAACAGCCTCGGATTCGTCCCGCCCTGCACGACGGCGACGTCGAGGCTGCACGCACCGAGGTCGTAGACCACCGTCACGTCGTCACCCAGCGGTCCGTGGGTGGCGTCGAGCCAGCGCACGGCCGCGATCGGTTCGGGGATCGTCCGGGCAGCGACGCCTGCGCGGACGAGCGCGGCGCGCAGGGCTTCGACGGTGTGAGCCGACCACGTGGCGGGATGCGCCAGCATCGTCGGCACCTCGGTCGTGCCCGTTCGGTACTGCAGGCAGCCCACGGTCGCCGCGACGAGATCCTCACCGAGGTAGGTGGAGCCGTCGTCGGCGAGGATGCCGACCGGATCGCCGACCCGCGAGGCGTAGCCGGAGAACACCTGCATGCCGGGAGCAGGGGAGCCGGCACCGAGGACGGGGGCACCCTCGGCGGGGAGATGGAGTTCGGTGGGGGTCGACAGGGCACCGGGATCACCGGCTCCCGGCTGGTCGAGCACGGTGACAGCCACCGAATTGGCCGTCCCGATCATGACGCCGAGTCCTGTGTACATGCACGCTCCAGGGTTCAGGGCGGACGTCGGTCCGCGATCTCATTCCACCGTTCGGTCTCGATGAGCCTGTCGTTCCCACCGCGGGGCCCGTTAGCTCCCACGCCGTCCGCCGACCCGATCGGGGGGATGATCCCCTAACGCCCCCGGTACCCCCCGACCCGGATCCCCTAACGGCCGGCGACAGACAGGGGGCCGCACCCCCTGTGCCCGTGACCGGCGGTTTCGTAGCTTCGTTCGTAGATCCCGACGACTCAGGAGACACGCGATGGCCACCAACGCCGTACTCGACTTCATCCTCAGCCTGTTCCGTGACGAGAACGAACTCGCCCGGTACTGCAGCAATCCCGCCGCCGTCCTCGCCGAAGCGGGACTGGACGACGTGTGCCACGCCGACATCGTCGCCGTCGCTCCACTGGTCGCCGACAGCGGTCTGTTCGCCGGAACCGCGGCGGAACTGACCGCAGCGCTGAACGGCGCGGCGAACGTCGGAGCGTCGATCGCCGGTACCGCCGCAGCGGGCTTGGGCGGGGCAGCGGGCCTGGGTGGAGCAGTGGGCCTCGGGGGTGCCGCCGGCCTGGGACTCGGTGTCGGCGCAGGACTCGGCGGGGGACTGGGTCTCGGCGGTGGCCTCGGTCTCGGTGGGGGTCTGGATATCGGCGGGGCCGTCGGAGCGCAGACGGGGATCGTCGCCGATCTCGGTGCACAACTCGGCGCAGCGCTCGAAGCCGGTGGCGAGCTCGGCGCTTCCCTGGGTGCGGCGCTCGGTGGTGCACTCGGCGCGGGCCTCGAACTCGGTGGAGCCCTCGACGTCGGGGGTGCTGTGGCCGGTGCTCTCGAAGGCGGACTCGGCCTCGGTGTCGGCGCCGCTGCCGATCTCGCCGCCGCGATCGATGCGGCCGTCGAGGCTTCGGGTGGGCTCGGCGCCGACCTCGCGACCACCCTCGAAGGAGCCCTGGGTATCGGAGGCACGCTCGGTGTCGACATCGGGCTCGCCCTCGGCGGACTGCTGGAATCGGCCGTCGAAGCCGGCGGCGCATTCTCGACCGAGCTGAATCTGGCTCTCGAAAGCGGCGCCGAACTCGGCGCTGCGCTCGGCACGAGCCTCGGCGGTGTACTCGGTGTGGGGACGGAACTGACCGGCGCGCTCGGCACGAGCCTCGGCGGTGTCCTCGGCGGGGTGGCCGATCTCGGTGCCGGACTGGGAACCGACCTTTCCGCCGGTCTCGACGCCGGCGTGGGCGCGACCCTCGGTCTCGGTGCCTCCCTCTCGGCCCTGCTCGGAGCGGGCGGCGGAGCTGCGGCCGATCTCGGCGCCGCGCTGGGGACCGTCATCGAGAGCAGCGCGCAGGGCGGTCTGCTCGGCGGCGTCGACCTCGACGCGGTGCTCGCGGGTGGCGGCGAGATCGATGCGGATGCCGGGGCGGGCATCGAACTCGGCACGCTGGTCGGTGGGGTGCTCGGCGGCGCGCTCGGTCTCGAGACCACCGCGACCACCGAACTGTCGTCGGCCTTGAACATCGCCATCGGTTCGGCCGCGGGCGTCGGTACGACCGTCGATTCGACCGTGCAGGTGGGGACGAGCCTCGGATCGGATCTGTCCTCCGTCCTCGGCTCGACCTTCGCGACCGGCGGTTCGGCCGGCGCCGAGCTCGGCCTGCAACTCGGCAGCGCACTCGACACGGCCGCGGGGTCGGTGTCCCTCGACGCGGGTGCCGATCTCGGCACGCAGCTCGCTACGACGATCGGTGGCAGCCTCGGCGCAGGCGCCGAAGCCACCGGTCAGCTCGGGTATGCCCTCGACGGCGCACTGGACGCGGCAGCGGAACTCGGGGCCGGGGCGAACCTGGGAGCGGATCTCGGCGCGGCGATCGACTCGGGAATCGGGGCGGCCGGTGGGCTGGGTACGTCGGTCGACCTCGGTGCCGCGACCGACTTCGAGAGCGCGTTGGATCTGGGGACAGCGGCCGACCTGGGCGCAGCAGCAGATCTCGGTGTCGCCGGCGGCCTGGAGAGCGCGGCCGACCTGGGTGCGGAACTCTCGACACAGGTCGGGACGGCCCTGTCGGGGCAGGTCGATACAGCTCTGTCCGGCGGTGCGGAGGGCTGGGCGTCGGTCGGCGAGGACGTCTTCGGATCCGCATCGGGCGAGGCAGGCCTGTTCGGCGAGGGCAGCCTCACCGCGACCTCCGGTCTCGGCGGCGGCCTGTTCGCCGGTGCCGGTGGCGACTCGTCGCTCGGCGCCACCGACTCCACCGACGTCGACGAACTGCTGCCCTGACCCGCAGCGGTGCGGGCTCCGGGACATAATGTCCGGAGCCCGCACCGACGGAAGGCGAGTCGACGCAGCCCATGCAGCATTCACCGGATACGCAGCGTTCATCCGATCCCTCGAGACGCCGAGCGCTCCTCGACCTGATCGACTCCGCGATCGAGCGCTCCTGCAGCGCCGGACGCAACGATCTCACCGACAGGCTCACGGCCGCCCGCACGAAGGTCTCCGACCCGCGACTGCGGGTGGTCGTCGTCGGGGGACTGAACCAGGGCAAGAGCCGCTTCGTGAACGCACTGCTCGGCGTCGAGGTGTGTTCCGTCGGCGACGACGAGACCACCGCGGTCTCCACGCTCGTGCAGCACGGACACGAACCGTCCGCCGAACTCGTCCCGTCGGGCTCGGCCCCGCGCATCCCTGTTCCCTTCGACGACCTGCAGCAGGTCGCGCCGAGCAGCGCCGGTCGGGACATCGAACGGCTCGAGGTGAGTGTGCCGAGTCCGCTGCTCGCCGACGGACTCGTGTTCGTCGACACCCCGGGCGTGGGCGGACACGGAAATCCGCACACCGCAGCCACATTGACTCTGCTCGCCACAGCGGACGCGGTCTTCGTCGTGTCGGACGCGAGCCAGGAGTTCACCGCACCGGAGATGTCGTTCCTGCGGCAGGTGCAGACGCTGTGCCCGGCCTCGGCGGTGCTCGTCACCAAGACCGACGTCTATCCGCACTGGCGTGCGATCGTCGACGCCGACCGTGAACACCTGCAGCGAGCCGGGCTCGACCTGCCGCTGCTGCCCGTCTCGTCCCTGCTGCGCGAATACGCTCTGCGCACCGAAGACGCCTCGCTGCAGCAGGAATCCGGCTTCGACGCGATCTACGACTTCCTGCGCGAACAGGTGGTCGCGCGGAACGCCGATTCGGCGCGACTGTCGGTCGCACACGATGTGAAGACCGTCGTCGACCATCTCGCGCTCGGGTGCGAGAGCGAACTCGCGGCTCTGCGCGATCCCGAATCCGGCAGTGCCGCGATCGAGGACCTGAACCGGGCGCGCGCCGCGACCGAAGCGTTGCGCACGCGGGCGGCGCGGTGGCAGATCACGTTGTCGGACGGCATCGCCGACCTCGCGGCCGACATCGACCACGACCTGCGCGACCGGCTGCGCACGGTCACCCGCGACGCCGAAGCGTCCGTGGACGAATGCGATCCCGGCAAGGAATGGCCGCGCCTCGGGCAGTGGCTGGCCGAGCAGGTCGCCGAATCCGTCGGCGACAACTTCGTGTGGGCGCACGAACGCGCCGAGACGCTCGCAGGCAAGGTCGCCGAGCACTTCGCGCTCGACGACGCCTCCTTGCCGTCGTTGCATCTCGAAGACCTGTCGAGACTGCTCGAACCCGTCGAGAACCTGTCCGATCTCGAATCCGGCCGGATCGGGATCGGTCAGAAGGTGCTCGTCGGCATGAAGGGCTCCTACGGTGGCGTGCTCATGTTCGGTCTCGTCACCACCCTGATGGGCATGGCCCTCGTGAACCCGATCTCGGTGGGAGCCGGAGTCGTGCTGGGCACCAAGGCATACCGAGACGACAAGCAGGTACGGCTCACCAAGCGTCGCGCCGACGCGAAGAACGCGATCCGCAAGTTCACCGACGACGTGAGCTTCCAGGTGGGCAAGGAATCGAAGGACCGGCTGCGTCTCATCCAGCGTCAGCTCCGCGATCATTTCACCGAGATCGCCGAACAGACACTGCGTTCGCTCGACGAGTCGCTCGACGCGGCGCGGCAGGCCGCGACGGTGCAGGAGCAGGAACGCCGACGTCGGATCGGTGAACTCGACACGCAGGTCGCGGAACTGGGCCGATTGCGCACCCGCGCGGCGGAGCTCGCGGGAGTGCAGGCGTGACCCCGGCTCTCACGCGCGCCCGCGATCTGCTCGACCGGGCCCGCGCGTCGTACGGCGGGAACCCGGCTGTCGCAGACCGGCTCGACGAGTGTGCCGCGCGACTCGACCAGCCGCTGCGGGTCGCGCTCGCCGGATCCCTCAAGGCCGGCAAGTCGACCCTGCTCAACGCACTCGTGGGACAGGACATCGCGCCCACCGACGCGACGGAATGCACGCGCGTCGTCACCTGGTACCGCAACGGGCCCGTACCGTCGGTGAACGCCTGGTACGACGGGGATCGTCACATGCCGGTGCCCGTGCACCGCCCCGACGGGAGGCTGACCTTCGACCTCGGCGACCTCACCGCCGACCGCGTCGATTTCATCGACGTCGAATGGCCGGCCAGTGCCTTGGCCCAGACCACCATCATCGACACACCGGGCACGTCGTCGCTGTCGCAGGACGTGTCGGCGCGGACCCTCGCGCTGCTCACTCCGGAGGAATCGGCCTCCGGTGCCGACGCTGTCGTCTACCTGATGCGTTCGCTCGGCGCCGCCGACGTCGAGTTCCTCGAACGGATCGGCCGGCACGTCGGCGGGGGGTCGGGTCCGCTCGGCATCGTCGGGGTGGTGTCGCGTGCCGACGAGGTCGGTGCCGGTCGCGCCGACGCGATGATGTCGGCGAAGCAGGTCGCGGTGAGATTCACCGATGAACTCGAACGCACCGGACTGTGCCAGGCCGTCGTGCCGGTCGCCGGATTGCTCGCGCTCGCCGCACGGACGCTGCGGCAGAACGAGTTCGCGGCGTTCGAAGCGCTCGCGCAGGTGCCGGCGGAACAACTGCAGGTCGCGATGTTGTCGGCCGACCGCTTCGCGCGACCGGACGTCGACCTGCCCGTCGATCCCGGGATGCGCGCGCGTCTGGTCGACCGGTTCGGTCTGTTCGGCATCCGCACGGCGGTTCTGCTCGTGCAGCTCGGGGCGCGCGATTCGCCTTCTCTCGCCGCCGAACTCGTCGCGCGCAGTGGGCTCGACGAGCTGCGTCAGGTGATCGACGTGCAGTTCGGTCAGCGTGCCGATCAGCTCAAGACCCACTCGGCGCTGCTGGCACTGGAACGGGTGCTGGACGCGTGTGGCGACCGCGACCTGCTGGGAGCGGTGCGACGAGAACTGGCCGACGACCACGGCTTCGCCGAGCTCCGCCTGCTGGGCAGGTTGCGGTCGTCGTCGATGTCGTTGCCCGACGAGGAGGTTCTCGCGTTGCAGCGCATGGTCGGTGGATTCGGGATCGGCGCCACCCGTCGCCTCGGTCTCGTCGACGATGCCTCGCCCGCCGAGATCCGCGCGGCGGCCGTGGATGCTGTGCGGCACTGGCGGTCGCGGGCCGAACACCCGCTCCTCGATCCGTTCACCACCCGCGCGGCTACGGTGGCGGCGCGAAGCGCGGAAGGGCTGGTCGCGGGGGTGAGTTGAGAGGTCTGCGCGTGGCGCGGACACATACACCAGCTCCGTAACGGTGTATGTGTCCGTTACGTCAGCGAGCCCGCTTATCCACAGACTGCCGATTGCTCCACAGATCCGGGTACCAGGTGCACGGAAGCGCGGATCCGGTCCCACCGGCGGGTGAGGCTGCCGGCCATGAACGAACCGACACTTCTCTTCCGATCCGACCTGCTGGCGTCCGGAACCACCGCCGACGAGATTCGGCACGCACTGCGGGCCGGAAGGTTACGACTTGTCACCAGAGGCGTCTACATCGACGGCACGCTCGAACTCGATCCGATCGAGCACCACCGAGTCCGCGCGCGAGCGATTCACGGGGCGGAGACGGGTGCGGCGGTGATCAGTCACGTCTCCGCTGCCGTGATGCACGGCTTCGATCTCTGGGACGTCGATCTCTCTCGCGTCCACATCAGTCGCGAGTGGGCGTCGGGGGGACGCAGAACGGGGAGTCTGCACCTCCACACGACGTCCTTTCGCTCCGACGAGGTCTGTCGTATCGCGGACGTGTCGGTGACGTCCGTCGCGCGGACCGTCGTCGATCTTGCACGAACGTTGCCTCCTGATCAGGCCGTGGCGTCAGGTGACTCGGCGCTTCGGATGTACCCCGAGGCGGCGGCATCGATCCCTGATGCGCTGGCATCTGCGTGCAACCGGAACGGGATCGCAGCAGCACGTCGTATCGCGCAGTTCCTCGACGGACGCAGTGAGAGCGTGGGAGAGTCGCTCAGCCGCCTGCGGATCAGTACTGCAGGGTTACCGGCCCCGGTGCTGCAGTACGAGTTGCGGACTGCGTCGGGTGCCTTCGTCGCTCGTCCCGACTTCTACTGGAAGGGCGCCGGGGTGGTGGGGGAGTTCGACGGTAGAGGGAAGTACGGCTTCGGGGAGCCGGGTGTGACGGCAGAAACGGTTCACCGGGAAAAGCTTCGAGAGGATGCGATCCGGACGTTGGGTCTCGAGGTGGTGCGGTGGACATGGCGGGATCTGTTCCACTTCGAGGCTGTGCGTGACCGTCTCGTTGCGGCGGCCACCCGTGCCCGTCGGCGATAGTTGCCAACGCAGGAGACATCTACACCACTTCCGAGCCGGTGTATCTGTCCGCGGATCGAGCAAATGCGGCCGCTTGAAGTGATGTGCATCACTGCCGGAACAAATCCCCACGACCTGCCGTTGGACGGGTCAGACAACTTGAGCGCAACAGGCTCAACTTCACTTGACGACGAGAGTCGCTCGGGTGCAGGCTTGAGTCGACCGCGCTCACCTGAGTCGAACAGGCTCAGGTCGGGCATGGAACGTTTTCGCGGTGCACATGCGCCGCGGCAGGAACATTGGAGGAAAATTATGGCTCGTGCGGTCGGCATCGACCTCGGAACCACCAACTCGGTCGTTTCCGTTCTGGAAGGCGGCGAGCCCGTTGTGGTCGCCAACGCCGAGGGGTCCCGCACCACCCCGTCCGTCGTCGCATTCGCGAAGAACGGTGAGGTTCTGGTGGGCCAGCCCGCCAAGAACCAGGCGGTCACCAACGTCGACCGCACCATCCGTTCGGTCAAGCGCCACATCGGCACGGACTGGACCGTGGCCATCGACGACAAGAAGTACACGCCGCAGGAGATCAGCGCCCGCACGCTGATGAAGCTCAAGCGCGACGCCGAGGCGTACCTCGGTGAGGACATCACCGACGCGGTCATCACCGTCCCGGCGTACTTCAACGACGCCCAGCGTCAGGCGACGAAGGAAGCCGGCACCATCGCCGGCCTCAACGTCCTGCGCATCGTCAACGAGCCCACCGCGGCCGCGCTCGCCTACGGCCTCGACAAGGGTGAGAAGGAACAGACGATCCTCGTCTTCGACCTCGGTGGCGGCACCTTCGACGTGTCCCTCCTCGAGATCGGCGACGGCGTCGTCGAGGTCCGCGCGACCTCCGGCGACAACCACCTCGGTGGCGACGACTGGGACGAGCGCGTCGTGAGCTGGCTCGTCGACAAGTTCAAGGCGCAGCACGGCGTCGACCTCACCAAGGACAAGATGGCGCTGCAGCGTCTGCGTGAGGCCGCCGAGAAGGCGAAGATCGAGCTGTCGTCCTCGCAGTCGACCTCGATCAACCTGCCGTACATCACGGTGGACGCCGACAAGAACCCGCTGTTCCTCGACGAGCAGTTGTCCCGCTCGGAGTTCCAGAAGATCACCGGCGACCTCCTCGAGCGCACCCGCGCTCCGTTCCAGCAGGTCGTCAAGGACGCCGGCATCTCTGTCGGCGACATCGACCACGTCGTGCTGGTCGGCGGCTCGACCCGTATGCCCGCCGTCACCGACCTGGTGCGCGAGCTCACCGGTGGCCGCGAGCCCAACAAGGGTGTGAACCCCGACGAGGTCGTCGCCGTGGGTGCCGCCCTGCAGGCCGGTGTCCTCAAGGGCGAGGTCAAGGACGTGCTCCTGCTGGACGTCACCCCGCTGTCGCTCGGTATCGAGACCAAGGGCGGCGTGATGACCAAGCTCATCGAGCGCAACACCACGATCCCGACCAAGCGCTCGGAGACCTTCACCACGGCCGACGACAACCAGCCGTCCGTGCAGATCCAGGTCTTCCAGGGTGAGCGTGAGATCGCGGCGCACAACAAGCTGCTCGGCTCCTTCGAGCTCGGCGGCATCGCCCCGGCTCCGCGCGGTGTCCCGCAGATCGAGGTGACCTTCGACATCGACGCCAACGGCATCGTCCACGTCACCGCCCGCGACAAGGGCACCGGCAAGGAGAACACGATCAAGATCCAGGAAGGCTCCGGCCTGTCCCAGGAGGAGATCGACCGGATGGTCAAGGACGCCGAGGCCCACGCCGAGGAAGACCGCAAGCGTCGCGAGGAGGCCGAGGTCCGCAACCAGGCCGAGTCGCTCGTGCACCAGACCGAGAAGTTCATCAAGGAGAACGAGGACAAGGTGCCGGCCGACGTCAAGGAGAAGGTCGAGGCTGCCGTCAAGGAAGCCAACGACGCCCTCTCCGGCTCGGACATCAACGCGGTCAAGGCCGCCGTCGAGAAGCTCGCGACCGAGTCGCAGGCCCTCGGCCAGGCCATCTACGAGTCGCAGGCCGCCGACGGTGCCGCTGCCGGTGACGGCGCAGCTGCAGGTGCCGACGACGTCGTCGACGCCGAGGTCGTCGACGAGCCGAGCGATTCGGAGAAGAAGTGACTGCCGACAAGCCCGAGCAGGAACCGGTGACCGTCACCGACAAGCGACGGATCGACCCCGAGACCTTCGAGGTGCGCGACCCGGCCGACGAGCCGCGCGCCGAGGAGGGTGAGGTGATCGAGTCGGTTCCTGCGGAGGGTGAGGCCGAGAAGGCCGAGCAGACCGAGGGACAGTCGCAGGAGGCGAAGGAACTCGCCGAGCGCACCGCCGACCTGCAACGGGTGAGCGCGGAGTTCGCGAACTACCGGCGCCGCGCCGAGGCGCAGCGCACGGCCGTCGCGGAGGAGGCCAAGGCCTCCGTCGCAGCGAAGTTCCTCGACGTCCTCGACGACCTCGACCGGGCCCGTGCCCACGGCGACCTCGAGTCGGGTCCGTTGAAGGCATTGTCCGACAAGCTCACCGGCGTGTTCGACTCCCTCGGGCTGGCTGCATTCGGTGTCGAGGGCGATGCCTTCGATCCCGAACTGCACGAGGCCGTCCAGATGGAAGGCGACGGCAACCATCCGGTACTCGGGGCGGTGCTCCGTAAGGGCTACCGCTTCGGCGACCGCATCCTGCGGCACGCGATGGTGACGGTGACCGACGGCGATCCGGTGGATACGCCGTCGGGCGGGTCCGGCACAGAGTAAGAACAAGAAGACGCGAGAGGAGGAGACGCCCGGTGAGCCAGCGGGAGTGGATCGAGAAGGACTTCTACAAGGACCTGGGCGTCTCCCCCGACGCGACGCAGGACGAGATCAAGAAGGCCTACCGGAAACTGGCACGGGATCTGCATCCCGATGCCAACCACGGTGACGCGAAGGCCGAAGAGCGCTTCAAGGCCGTCAGCGAGGCCAACGCCGTCCTGTCGGATCCGGCCAAGCGCAAGGAATACGACGAGACCCGGCGCATGTTCGCCTCCGGTGGTTTCCCCGGCGGCGGTGGCTTCCATGCCGGCACCGGTGGTTTCTCCGGCGGCACCGGAGCGACCTTCGACATCGGCGACCTGTTCGGCGGTGGCGGCGGCGACGGCGGGCTCGGCGACCTGTTCGGCGGACTGTTCAACCGCGCCGGTGGTGGCACCGCTTCCACCGCCGGCCGTTCGCGTCCGCGCCGCGGGTCCGATGTCGAGACCGAGACGACCCTCGACTTCCGCGACGCCGTTCGAGGCGTCACTGTTCCCCTGCGGATGACCAGCCCGGCGCCGTGCACCACCTGCCACGGCAGCGGTGCCCAGCCGGGGACGAGTCCGCGGGTGTGCCCGAACTGCAACGGAAGCGGTGTCGTATCCCGCAACCAGGGGGCGTTCGGTTTCTCCGAGCCCTGCGACGACTGCCGGGGCAGCGGATCGATCATCGACAATCCCTGCACCGACTGCCGCGGCACCGGTGTCCAGAACCGCACTCGCACCATCACCGTGCGCGTGCCCGCCGGCATCAAGGACGGTTCGCGTATCCGTCTCGCCGGCCAGGGTGAGGCCGGATTGCGCGGTGCCCCGTCGGGCGATCTGTTCGTGACGGTGCACGTGCGACCGGACCGCGTGTTCGGCCGTGAGGGCGACGACCTCACCCTCGTGCTGCCCGTCAGTTACGGCGAACTCGTCCTGGGCGCGACCGTCTCGGTGCCGACGCTCGACGGCCGGGTCGGACTGAAGATTCCCGCGGGAACGGCAGACGGTCGGGTGCTGCGCGTGCGTGGCCGTGGCGTTCCCAAGCGCGGTGGCGGCGCCGGAGATCTGCTCGTGACCGTGAAGGTCGCGATCCCGCAGAATCTCGACGAGAAGGCGACAGAAGCACTTCACAACTATCTTCGTGCAGAAGAGGCAGGCGGTTTCGATCCTCGAGAGGGATGGGCAGGTGCGTGATGAGCGAGACGAGAATGCCGCGGGATCTGTCACCGGACCCCGATGCGCGCGTCTACGTCATCTCGGTGGCAGCAGAACTCGCCGGGATGCACGCGCAGACGCTGCGTAACTACGACCGACTCGGACTCGTCACCCCGCACCGCACCAGCGGCGGCGGCCGCCGGTATTCGCCGCGCGACGTCGAACTGCTGCGCGAGGTGCAGCGCCTCTCCCAGGACGAAGGTGTCAACCTCGCCGGGATCAAGCGGATCATCGAATTGACCAACCAGGTCGAGGCGCTGCAGCATCGCGTCGCCGAACTCAACGCCGAGGTCGTGCAGTTGCGTTCGACGCGCGGCGATCTGGTGCCGGTGGCGCGCAGCAACGCCCTCGTGGTCTGGAAGCCGCGCAACAGACGGGACTGACCGCACCGCGGTCGAGCGGGACCGACCGCACCGCGGTCGAGCGGGACCGACCGCACCGCGGTCGAGCGGGACTGATCGGACGATTTTCTCCCGCACAGCGAGACGAGCGTGTCGCGACCCTTCGCCTCCTGCCTAGTGTGGCGTGTTCCACACGAACGGTCGACGGAAGGCAGCAGTCATGGCGGAGTGGGCGGAAGAATGCGACGTCCTCGTGGTGGGGTCGGGAGCCGGAGGGTGCTGCGGTGCGTACACCGCTGCACGTGAAGGACTCTCGGTGATCCTCGTCGAGGCGTCCGAGTACTTCGGCGGCACCACGGCGTATTCCGGTGGCGGGGGTGTCTGGTTTCCCACCAACGCGGTCCTGCAGCGTGCCGGTGACGACGACACCATCGAGGACGCGCTGACCTACTACCACGCGGTCGTCGGCGACCGCACCCCGCGCGAGCTGCAGGAAGCCTATGTCCGCGGCGGCGCCCCATTGATCGACTACCTGGAATCCGACGACGACCTCGAATTCATGGTCTATCCGTGGCCCGACTACTTCGGCAAGGCCCCGAAGGCCCGTGCCCAGGGCCGTCATATCGTTCCGTCGCCGATGCCCGTCGCCGACGATCTCGAACTCAACGAGTCGATCCGTGGCCCGCTCGGCCGCGAACGCAACGGTGAGGCTCTGCCCGATGTGCTCATCGGTGGTCGCGCCCTCGTCGGCCGATTCATCATCGCCATGCGCAAGTACCCGAATGTGGAGCTGCACCGGAACACCCCGCTCGAGGAACTGATCGTCGAGGACGGTGTGGTGGTGGGCGCGATCGTCGAGAACGACGGTGAGCGGCGGGCGATCCGCGCTCGCAAGGGTGTCGTCCTCGCCGCCGGCGGTTTCGATCAGAACGACGAGATGCGCAGTAAGTACGGCGTGCCGGGCGCTGCGCGGGACTCCATGGGTCCGTGGTCGAATCTCGGCAAAGCACACCAGGCGGGTATCGCCGTGGGCGCCGATGTGGATCTGATGGGCGAGGCCTGGTGGTCGCCGGGTCTGACCCATCCGGACGGACGCTCGGCGTTCGCACTGTGCTTCACCGGCGGCATCTTCGTCGACCAGGACGGCAAGCGGTTCACCAACGAGTACGCGCCCTACGACCGACTGGGCCGTGATGTCATCGCCCGCATGGAGCGCGGTGAGATGACCTTGCCGTTCTGGATGATCTACGACGACCGGCGCGGCGCGGTTCCGCCGGTCGGGGCGACGAATGTGCCTCTCGTCGAGACCGAGAAGTACATCGACGCGGGGCTGTGGAAGACCGCCGACAGCCTGGAGGAACTCGCCGAGAAGATCGGAGTGCCTGCCGAGACCCTGCAGGCGTCCGTGGCGCGATGGAACGAGTTGGCCGCGAAGGGCGTCGACGAGGACTTCGGCCGCGGTGACGAGCCGTACGATCTGGCCTTCACCGGCGGCGGGTCCGCACTGGTTCCGATCGAACAGGGACCGTTCCACGCGGCGCAGTTCGGCATCTCGGACCTCGGCACCAAGGGCGGGTTGCGGACCGACACGGTCGGCCGTGTGCTCGACGGCAACGGCGAACCGATCCCCGGGCTGTACGCGGCGGGCAACACGATGGCCGCACCGAGCGGCACCGTCTACCCCGGCGGCGGCAATCCCATCGGCGCGAGCGCGTTGTTCGCACACCTGTCCGTGATGGACGCGGCGACGCGCTGACGCATATACGACCGGGCCCGGAGGGATACGCAGGTATCCCTCCGGGCCGGGGTCGTGTCAGGGACGGGTGACGGCGAAGTCCGCTGTCATGAACGGATATCCGTCCTCCACGGTCGTCGCGACCGCGAATCCGTGCCGGTTGACGCCTTCGATGTGGGTGCCGTCGCCGTTCGCGACGCCTGTGCCGTAGTTGTTGGCCATGAGCGCCACGGTCGCGTCGCCGGGCATCGTGTAGTCGATCTGGATTCCGAACCCGCGCCGGTCGGCACTGCTCGCCGACACCGTCTCGGTGGAGCGGGCCGGAACCACGGTGGCCGGTTCGTCCACCCACGTGCCGTAGGGATTGTCCTTCGACGTGAGGACCATCGGTGCGTCGGTGTCGTTGTGGATCGTCACCGAGATGGTGGGTCCGTCGGTGGGTAGCGAATCGGCGGTCGCGGTGGCCGGTGCGGTGAGTGCCGCCGCAGCGGCGAGAACTGCTGCGGCGACAGCGCGGGTGCGGTACATCATCGTGCTCCTGGCGGTTGACGACTCGTGGTTCACAGCCGTGCCTGGCCGGCCGCCAAAGTGTACCCGCCGGTAGCCTGACGCGTCAGTCTTCGACGATCACGCCGGGACCAGGTCGCTGACCTGGGCAAGTAGTTCGAGCGAGCGCAGCCACGCCTCGCGTCCGGGTGCCGACGACACGACGATCAGTTCGTCGGCCTGCGCGCGTTCGGTGAACCGGTCGAGGTACTCGCGTACCTCCTCCGGCGTACCCACGGCGGTGTACCGGAGCATCTCGAGCACCTGCATGCCGGCGGGGGAGTCGAGCAGCATGTCGATCTCCTCCTCGGTGAAGGTGCGTCCGCGTCCGACCATCTGCACGACCCGTGCGCGCTTGGTCGCCTCGAGCAGGGACTGTGCTTCTTCGGTGGTGTCGGCGGCGATCACACCGACTCCCGCGATCACGTGCGGCTCCGGATGGTCGGGGGAGGGCTGGAACTCGCGGCGGTACAGTCGCACCGCGTCCTCGAGTGCCTGCGGCGCGAAATGCGACGCGAACGCATACGGAAGCCCGAGCAGCGCAGCGAGTTTTGCCCCGAACAGCGACGACCCCAGGATGTACAGCGGCACGTCGGTGCCCTTACCGGGAATCGCGTCGACTCCCGGTATCCGCGACTCGCCCTTCAGGTAGGCCTGTAGTTCGAGGACGTCCTGCGGGAAGCTGTCGGCCGACGTCGGGTCGCGTCGCAGCGCGCGCATCGTCTTCTGATCGCTGCCCGGCGCGCGCCCGAGACCGAGATCGATGCGGCCGGGGTGCAGCGTGGCGAGGGTGCCGAATTGTTCGGCGATGGTCAGCGGCGAATGGTTGGGCAGCATGATGCCGCCCGCGCCGAGGCGGATCGACGAGGTGTGCGCGGCGACGTGCGCGATGAGCACGCTCGTCGCCGACGAGGCGATCGTCGGCATGTTGTGGTGCTCGGCGTACCAGATCCGCTTGTAGCCCCACTGCTCGGCGAGCTGGGCCATCTTCACGCTGGCGTCGAAGCTCTCGCGGGCGGTCTCGCCCTTGCCGATGTGGGCGAGGTCGAGGATGGAGAGGGGAACGGTCACCGGTAGTCCTTCGCGTCGGGGCCCGGTATCGGCCGCCGGGCACACCTTCGGAGCAACCTCGGCCGGTGACCGTCTATTCCCGTCACCTCCGTTCGAAACCGCCGTAGGTTCCCTGGAAGAACAACAGAGGGCCGTTGGTGTGCAGCGATGTCAGGCCGGTGACCCGGGCCAGCACGATCGTGTGGTCGCCGGCGTCGTACTCGGTCTCGACGGTCGCCTCGACCCGCGCGAGAGCTCCCTTGATGGCAGGCGCACCGTTGTCGCCCGGCTCCCAGTGCACGCCGCGGAACTTGTTCCCACCGCTCACCGCGAACGCACCACACAGCGTGCGTTGGCTCTCGGACAGGACGTTGACGGCCAGGGTGCCCACCTCACGGATCTTCGGCCAGGTCGTCGACGTGCGTGCGGGGCAGAACGAGATGAGCGGCGGATCCAGCGATACGGACACGAACGACTGGCATGCGAACCCGAGAGGTTCGTCGCCGTCGAGAGCCGTGATCACGGTGACTCCCGTGCAGAAATTGCTCATCACGTCGCGGATCCGTCGAGGATCCAGCACCGCATGCTCGGCTGTCATCGAGAAATCTCCTATCGGTCGGCGTTCGTTCCAGTGTCCGTCACCGACGGCACAGTGTGCGAACCGTGTCCCGCCGACCGGTCAGCGAACACGCATGTCGCCGGGAGCCCAGACGGCCCGCATGCTGGTGATGCGTCCCTCGTCGTCGAAGGTCATGACGTCGATCGGTTCGACTTCGTAGGTCTGCCCGCCCGCCTTCGTAACCACTCGGAAGTGGAAGGCCGCGGTCGACCCGCTGATCCTCAGCGTGAGCAGTTCGGTGGTGTTCTCCGTGGCCTCGACACCCTTGTAGAACTCGGCGATGGCTGCCTTGCCGACGCGGGGTTCGCTGCCGGCAGGATCTTCCAGGGTGGCGTCCTCGACGTACAGTGCGGCGATGTCGGCGGCAACACCGGCGGCGACGGCGTCGAGATAGGCGTGCACGGTGGCGCGGATGCGCTGTGTACGGGCGTCGGCGTCGGAAACGGTCACGGTCGCTCCTGTGTGGTGCGGGACGAAAGGTGTCGCGCCGACGCTAGCGACCTCTCGGCGCCCGGCATCGATGCTCTCCCGGCCAGCGGGAGATGTCGGGGTCACCGCTTCTCGAGATGGCCGAATTCCCTGCCGAACAGTTCGGCGAGGGCGAGGAGCTGGTCGCAGTAGTGGTCGGCGGATCCGGCGTCCACACCGGCGCCGACAATCGTCGCACCCGCTGCAATCGCCCGGTCGAGCCGCCTCCGCGTCGTGTCGGGATCGCCGAGCGGGTCGAGTCGTGCGGCCGACAGCACGACATCGAAGCTGGGCGGCGGTTGCCTCTTCGCGAGCATCGTCTTCACCTCGTCGAACGCCAGACCGAAAGGCACCCAGCCGTCTCCGAACTCGTATGCGCGTCGCAGGGAACGCGGGGTGCGGCCGCCGATCCACATCGGAACCCGCGGTTGCACGGCGCACGGTTCGACGACCACATCCGCATACTCGAAATACTCTCCACGATAGGAGGGTTCGCGCTTCGACAAGGATTCGCGCAGAGCCGAGAGGGCGTCGTCGGCCCGGGCGCCGCGCTCCGTGAAGGGGACGTCGAGCAGGGCGAACTCCTCCTCGAGCGAACCGACACCGAGCCCGAGGACCAGACGTCCCGCGCTGACGGCGTCGAGTGTGCCGTAGCGTTTGGCGATCTCCAGCGGATGGTGGTAGCCGAGGACGAGGACCTGGGTCACGAGCCGGATCCGTTCCGTGCGGGCCGCCAGGAAGCCGAGGGTCGCCAGCGGATCCCAGTACGTCCCGCCCCGCGTCTCGGCTACCGGCACCGGTACGGCGACGTGCTCGCTGCAGGTGAGGTGGTGGAATCCTGCACGATCGGCGACGACCGCAATCTGCGACAGTTCCTGGATACCCGCATCGGCCTCCCATTCCGCGGAGACCCCGGGGACCCGGGTGACGATCGGGCTGGTGATTCCGATGCGTACCGCCGCGTTGCGGTTCGATCCGTCGCTCATCGCACTCCTTCATAGATCGGTCCGAGTGGGAGTGTGCGCTCGGATGGGCCCGCGGAGCACGTCCGGTCCCGCTCGCCGATACACGGCCCGCTGGACGGGACATCGCCTTCCTGGGCGTTCGGCCCTCGACCTAGCGTGGCCTCACCTATCGACTGCCGAGGAGACCGACATGCCGATGCATCCCGAAGTGGCGTCCATGCTGGAGGCCTTGGAGGCGGGCTTTCCGGACGTCACGGCGATTCCGCCGAGGGAACTTCGGGAGATCATCCGCAGCGGCCGGGCGCCGCTCGAGCACCTGCCCGCCATGCGGGAGGTGCACGATCTCGTCGTCGACGGACCAGGAGGCGGTCTTACTCTGCGGCTCTACCATCCAGGGTCATCTGAGGTCGTGCTTCCGGTGGTGGTGTTCGCGCACGGTGGGGGATTCGTCTTCTGCGACCTCGACAGTCACGACGAGTTCTGCCGGTCGATGGCGGAGGGGGTGAGGGCCGTCGTCGTGTCCGTCGACTACCGCCTGGCCCCCGAACATCCGGCGCCGGCCGCGCACGACGACATGTTCGCGGCGCTCGAATGGACGGCTGCGAATATCGCGTCGTACGGGGGAGACCCGGCGCGCATCGTGCTCGCCGGCGACAGTGCAGGCGGGAATCTCGCCGCGACCGTCGCCTTGGCCGCCCGCGACAGGGGCGGGCCGACGGTGCTCGGCCAGGCGTTGTTCTACCCGGTGATCGACGACGACTTCGACACCGAGTCGTACCGGAAGTACGGGACGGGCTACTACAACTCCGCTGCGGCGATGCGGTGGTACTGGGAGCAATACGCACCCGACGGCACTGACGATCCCCGCCTGATCCCGACCCGCGCCGAGTCGCTCGACGGACTGCCGTCGGCGGTCGTCGTCGCCGCCGAGCTCGATCCGCCGTGTTCGTCCGGCGACGACTACGCCGACCGTCTCGCCGCCGCCGGGGTGCACGTGCAGCACCGGAGATTCGACGGTCTGTTCCACGGATTCCTGACCTTCCCCGCGATGTCGCTCACCGAGCCGGCGCGGCAGGAGGTGTGGAAGATGATGCGCCCTCTGCTCGACGACCGGATCTCCCGGTGAACGGGACGATCCGCCTCCGGTCCTGAGGAACTGCCCTACCGTCCCGCAGACAACGATGTGAAGGAGACAACCGATGGCCACGACACCCGTACCGGCCGCGACCCCCGCCCGCGACACCACTGTGGACCTGCTCGTGATCGGGTCCGGTACCGGCCTGGCTGCCGCACTCACTGCACACGAAGCGGGGCTGTCCACCCTCATCGTGGAGAAGTCGGAATACGTCGGCGGATCCACCGCGCGTTCGGGTGGTGCCTTCTGGGTGCCGGCCAATCCCGTTCTCGTGGAGTCGGGTTCGGGAGACACCGTCGAACGCGGCCACACCTACGTCCGGTCGGTCGTGGACGGTACCGCTCCGGTCGAGCGGGGTGAGGCGTTCGTCGACCACGGTGCCGAGACCGTCGAGATGCTCCGCCGCACCACGCCCATGAAGCTGTTCTGGGCGAAGGGCTACGCCGACTACCACCCCGAACTGCCCGGTGGCTCGGCCGTCGGACGCAGCTGTGAGTGCCTGCCCTTCGACCTGTCGGTGCTCGGTGAGGAGCGCGGCCGCCTGCGTCCCGGCCTCATGGAGGCGGGCCTGCCGATGCCCACCACGGGCGCCGATTACAAGTGGATGAACCTCATGCTGCGCGTGCCGCACAAGGGTTTTCCGCGCATCTTCAAGCGACTGGCGCAAGGTGTCGCCGGACTCGCGATGAAACGTGAGTACGTCGCCGGTGGGCAGGCGATCGCCGCGGGGCTGTTCGCGGGTGTGCTGAATGCCGGTGTGCCCGTGTGGACCGAGACCTCACTGGTGCGTCTGGTCACCGAGGGTGATCGGGTAACCGGTGCCGTCCTCGTACAGAACGGGCGGGAGGTCACCGTGACCGCGCGTCGCGGTGTGGTGCTCGCCGCCGGCGGTTTCGACCACGACATGGCGATGCGGCACAAGTTCCAGTCCGAGAGTCTGCTCGACCACGAGAGCCTCGGCGCGGAGACCAATACCGGCGATGCGATCAAGGCGGCACAGGAGGCCGGCGCGGCTCTCGACCTCATGGATCAGGCCTGGTGGTTCCCCGCCGTCGCGCCGACCCGACCGGGCAGACCTCCGATGGTCATGCTCGCGGAGCGTTCGCTGCCGGGCTCGTTCATCGTCGACCAGACCGGGCGGCGATTCACGAACGAGTCGTCCGACTACATGTCGTTCGGACAGCTCGTTCTCGAACGCGAACGTGCCGGCGATCCGGTCGAGTCGATGTGGATCGTCTTCGACCAGAAGTACCGCAACAGCTACGTGTTCGCGGCCGGGGTGTTCCCGCGTCAGCCGCTGCCGGAAGCCTGGTACAAGGCGGGCATCGCCCACCGTGCCTCCACCGCCGAAGAACTCGCGGCGTCGATGGGGGTACCGGTCGACACCTTCGCAGCAACCTTCGGAAAGTTCAACGACGATGCCGCAGCGGGAACGGATTCCGAGTTCGGCCGTGGACGCAGCGCCTACGACCGCTACTACGGCGATCCCACGGTGCAACCCAACCCGAACATGCGGCCCCTGACCCACGGACCGCTCTACGCCGTGAAGATGACCTTGAGCGATCTCGGCACCTGCGGTGGCGTGCGCGCCGACGAGCGCGCGCGGGTCCTCCGGGAGGACGGTAGTCCGATCGCCGGTCTCTACGCGATCGGCAACACTGCCGCCAACGCCTTCGGACACCGTTATCCCGGCGCCGGCGCCACGATCGGACAGGGCCTGGTGTTCGGGTACATCGCAGCCCGCGACGCGGCTCAGTACGGGTCGTAGCGGATGTTCTCGATCGGGGTTCCGGTCTCGATCAGACGCTGAGCGGTGGTGCGCACCATGGCCGCCGGCCCGCACACGAGCACCTGGTGGTCGCCGAACGCGCCGTAGGACGTGACGACCTCGTCGATGCTGCCTTCGAGCAGTTCTTCGGGGTCGGGGCCGAACTCGTCGATGCGCGGCGCGATGCGGTCGAACCACGGGTCGGGGACGTCCGGAATCTCGAGGGTTTCCACGACCGGCACCACCGTCAGCCATGGCAGCGCCTCCGACAGGAGGGTGAGCATGTCGGCGGCGTACAGGTCGCGCGGGTTGCGGGCGCCGGTGAACAAGAAGGTGCGGGGCGGTTCCGGCCGGCGCGCCGCGTCGAGGATCAACGACCGCAGCGGTGCGAGGCCCGTCCCGCCGGCCACCATGATGACGATGCGGCCGGTGTCGTCGATGTGGAGGTCGCCGCCGCGGGCCGCGCCGATCTGCCACACGTCGCCCGGCTGTGTGTCGGCGACGATCGCGCCGCTCACCCAGCCTCCCGGGACCGTGCGCACGTGGAACTCGAGCTTGCCGTCCAACGACGGCGGCAGAGCGGGTGAGAGGCGACGCGGCAGTGTGGGACGCTGGGGCACGGCGACGTCGACGTACTGGCCGGGGCGGAAATCGACGATCGCGTCGTCGCATTCGAGACGGACGACGGCGAGGTCGTGCCGGAGACGATGATGTTCGACGACGGTTGCGGTGACTGCCGTCTCGGTCTCGCTCGGTGACGGCGTGGCCGACTGCATGCGTGATCCCCCGGGTGTGCTGTGGCAACGAATCGGCGCCGTCGCCGGATGTGCCCAAGACTCTAGGCGAGAAATCGCCGGAAAGGCAGAGTGGAACGTGTTTCAGTTTTCGGCCGGAACGGTTATCGTGACCATCGGCAGGTGATGGTCACCACAGCGGAGAACGCCGACCGGTGACGTCACATATCGGACCGTCACAGCACACCGGAAGGACGACCATGCCCGAGGAGTACGCCGACCTCTACCGTCCCGCATTCACGCCCGATCTCCTCATCACCGCACTCGATCGCAGCGCCGACCGGCCCGCGTTGCACCTCGGTGACGTCGTCCTCACCGGAGCCGAGATGCGCGCCGCCATCAGCCGGTTCCAGCAGGCGCTCGCCTCGGTGGAGGTCGGGCAGGGATCGGCCGTGGCGATGCTGTCCAAGAACCGGCCCGAGGTGCTCATCTCGATGGGCGCCACGATGGTCGCCGGCTGCCGCAACACCGCGCTGAACCCCATGGGTTCGCTCTCCGACCACCTGTACATCTCGACCGACGCCGAAATCGAGACTCTGATCTTCGACCCCCGCCACTTCGAAGAGCGTGCCGCGGAGCTGCGCGAGCAGGTGCCGACCTTGAAGAACTTGTTCTCTCTCGGTCCCTCCTCGGTCGGCACCGACATCCTCGCCTTGTCGGAGCGGTTCACCGAGCAGCGGCTCGTGTCCGCGCCCGTCGACATCGAGGACACCTCGTCGATCGTCTACACCGGCGGCACCACCGGGAAGCCGAAGGGCGTGATGGGCTCGTTCCGCTCTGGCGCGGCCCTCAATCAGATCCAGATGGCCGAGTGGCAGTGGCCCGAGCAACCCCGCTTCCTCGTCTGCACCCCGCTCTCGCACGCCGGTGCGGCCTTCTTCGTCCCGACGCTCCTGCGCGGCGGATGCCTCTACGTGCTGCCCCACTTCGACCCCGCGCTCGTGCTCGAAGTGATCGAGAAGCACCGCATCAACGCGACCATGCTCGTGCCGACGATGATCTACATGCTGCTCGACCATCCCGACTTCGACAGCCGCGACCTGTCGAGTCTCGAGACCCTGTTCTACGGCGCCTCGGCCATGTCGCCGTCCCGCCTACGCGAAGGGATCGAGCGGCTCGGCCCGATCTTCTTCCAGTTCTACGGACAGTCCGAATGCGGCATGACGATCTCGGTGCTGCGCAAGGAAGAGCACCTGGCCGACGATCCGGGTCGCCTCGCGTCGTGCGGTCGACCCGTGCCGTGGCTCGACGTCCGCCTGCTCGACGACGACCTGAACGAGGTGCCGCAGGGTGAACTCGGCGAGATCTGCGTGCGCGGCCCGCTGGTGATGAAGGGCTACCTGAACAAGCCGGAGGAGACCGCCGACGCGTTGCGCGGCGGATGGCTGCACACCGGCGACGTCGCGCGCGCCGACAAGAACGGCTTCATGACGATCGTCGACCGCAAGAAGGACATGATCGTCACCGGTGGGTTCAACGTCTTCCCCCGCGAGATCGAGGACGTCATCTCGTCGCACCCGGCGGTCGCGTCCGTGGCCGTCGTCGGTGTGCCCGACGTCAAGTGGGGCGAGGCCGTCAAGGCGTGTGTCGTGGTGCGTGAGGGGCAGTCGGTACCGGCAGAGGAACTGATCGAGAAAGTCCGTGCCGCAAAGGGTTCGGTGCACGCACCCAAGTCGGTCGATTTCCTCGACTCGCTGCCGCTGACGCCGCTGGGCAAACTCGACAAGAAGACGTTGCGGGCGTCCTATCGCTGACCGTCTTCGCTCGTTGTGTAGTCCCGGATCCTGAAACAGGTCTCGGCGACCGATCGCGGTCGCCGAGACCTGTTGCGTTTCAATTGTTTTCTGTCTCACCACTGGTGCGCGACGTCCAGCACCACCCGTGAACCGCTACCGGGGCCGTCGAGGGTGAACACCCGGAACGGCAGCCGGGCGCGCACTCCGACTCCGAGGGTCGTCTGGCCTTCGAAGCTGTTGGCCCACGCCACCTGTCGCAGAGTGCGGTAACCGCTGACGTCGACGACCTCGCGGCGGTTCGCCGGCACGTAGTACGCGGGAGCGAGAATCACCACCTGGAGGTAGGCGCCTCCGCGCAGTGGCACCTCGAACCCGGAACCGTCCTCGTAGACGGCGGGGACGTAGCCGACGCGGTAGCCCGCCGCGGGCCCGGCGAGATCGACGACGATCCGGTCGAAGCACTCGTGCCGTCCCGATCGCACGGCGGTGAACGGGGAGGTGACCATCGTCGGGTTCGATTTGTCGAGCGAACCCCAGGTGATGCCGCAATAGGGCGTTGCGGCGGACGCGGTCGGGCCGATCAGTCCGATCCCCGCGATGGCGACGACCATCGCGAGCCACACGTGAATCCTGCTCATGTCCGTTCCTCTGTGTGTGGCTGATGATGGGCTATCGCGAGGAGTGTGATCTGCGTTACATCATGCTTCTCTGCTCTGCCGTCGGATGAGGTCGTCGCAGGGCGTCCCTTCCAGCGTGGCGAACACCGGAGCGACGACATTGTCGAGCATCCTGGAGAACGCCTCGGTCCGGGCGAGTTCCCGCACGCCGAGCCGGCCGGTGGCGACCTGCTCGACGAGGCTCTTCAGGGCCGGGTCGTCGACGGCGCCCGCGATCGACTGCAGCGCGGTGACGACGTCGCGGGACAGTTCCGTGTCGCCGCGGGCGACGTCGACGACGATCTCTGGTTCGTTCATCGAATCTCTGTTCCTGTACGGACGGGTATGTCGTTCACGGCGAGGGAAGGCGAGGGATCTCGACGTTCTCGATCGTCGAGAGATGCCCGGTGAGCAGACCCATCAGGCCCTGCACGGCCGTCCACGTCGTGGTGTGGATCGTCATCGCCTCGGACCACAGATCCAGGATCTTCTTCAGCTCGGCCACGGACGTTCCGCCCACGATCACCGAGCCCGCGAGACCGACCCCGGTGGCGCTCGAGACGGTGACCGCCGCCCATTTGATCGCCGCGATGAGGGCGGCATCGGTTATCGCCGAGAGGATCTCGGCAAAAGCCTGACCTGCTTCGTACATGCCGAGCGCGACCCCTTCGAGTTGCTTCCCGATTTCGTGTACGGACCAGGCCTGCTCGCGCAGTGCATCCGCCAGCGTGTCGAGGTGGTGTCCGGCGGCGTCGCCCGAGGGTCCGGTCCACGACGCGATCGAGCTGCGGACGTCCCCGGCGGCAGTCGAGTAGGCACGATGGAAGTCGGCGAGCCTGGCGACTCCGTCGCTCGCCTGCAGCACGGCCGCCCAATCGCCCGCGTAATGTTCGGCGGCCCATGCGTACGGGTCGAGGTCCAGGACGTACTTGCACAGTTCGGCGACCCAGAAGCTGGGGCTCACGTAGTACAAACCCAGGGTGCGTTCGAGCAGGTCGGGCACCGGGTCCGAGGCGGTCGGCTGGGTCAGCGCCTCGATCGGGTGGACGTTCATCGGGCCGCGTCCGGGTTCGTCCGGGCGAGCCGTTCGGACGCCGCGAGAAGTTCCTCCTCGTAGATCCGTGCCGATTCGCTCAAGGCCACCGAAGTGGTGTCGGTGGCCCCGGCCATCTCCTGGTAGAGGGCCGACAACCGGGAGCGCACCCCGTTCACCCGCTCCACGACGTCGAGGAAGACGAACCCGCCGGTCTCCGGTGCCGTCAGCCAGGTCTCGGCATACCTGCGAGCACTCGCGGCCTGTTCGGCCAGTTCGCGCAGATGATGTGCTCCGGCACGTAGGTCGTCCGGTTGCACGTGCAACGTCGGTTCCGTCAAGACACCCCCCGAGTCGTGATCGGACGAGAGTGTAGGGCATCGACACGCCTGTCGCGACCGCCCGCTACACTCCCCGCCCATGAGATTCGGGGGGATCACGAAAGACGGTCGCGCGCATGTGCATCTGGAACTGAAGCGCCGCGACGATGTGAAGCCGGCACCGGAAGGGGGAGTGGATGTCTTCCTCACAGTGCGTGACCCGCTCCCACCGGTCTGCCCCCTTCACGGGGAGCCCGAGGTCCGGACTCTGCGCACCTGGGTGACGACGAAACGGAAGACCCGCCACACCCGTGGTCAGATCCGCATCCTCGGGGCCGAAACGGCTGCGAAGGCACACACCTTCCGTTCCCGCTCGAAGCACTGTTCGCGGCACATCACCGTCCGGATGCCGCTGTGCCGGCGCTGCGTCGTGGTGAATCGGGTGGCGCGAGGGTTCATGTCGTTCTTCCTCGGACTCTCGGCACTGCTCCTGCTCGTGGCGGTGATCATCGGCGCAGTCGGGGCGGCACCCGACAACGCGGCGCTGTTCACGATGGCATTCTTCGGGGGTCTGTGGTCGCCCGCCCTCGGCCTCGGAGTCTCGTACATCCGGCAGGGTTGGCTGGGGCTCGAAGCCCCCATCGACGCCTCCGTGCTGGTCGTCGCCGATGCGCACCCCAACTTCGTGCGTGCTTTCGAGAGCGGACGGGCGGGGAGCCCTCCCGTCCCCGCGCAACCGTACGAGCACTGATCGACGCAGTCGACCGCGGGGAGAAACCGTTCCGACGCGGGCGGTCTTTCACTGCCGGCGGCGTGCTGACATACTCCCTCGCATGGTGAACGGGGACGCCCAGCGGGTCGAAGTGCGGTTGGCGGTCGAGTATCCGGGTTCCGGAGCGACGAACACGCACGGAGACGGTTCGATTCGACCGACCGATCCCATTCCTCCGATCTGTCCGCGGCACGGCGAACCCGAAACCGGTCGTGTCCGAGTGACGGTCGCGGCCGAGGCGTCGGAGCCCCGCGGTGGGTCGAACCGGATCGGCTCGGCGCTCGAAGCCGCCTACACCGTGCAGGTCGCCGCAGTCGATTGGCCGGTGTGTGCCCGATGCGTCGCCGTCCGCACGCGGTGGCAGATCGCCGCCGCCGCGACCTGCACGGTCCTCGGCGTCATCTTCCTCGCACTGGTGTTCGCACTCGTACAGGGTGCCCCGAAGATCTACGGTCTCGCGCTGCTCAGCGTCTTCGGCCTGTCGTTCCTGCCGATCTACGTCGCCCTGCGGGTGCTCGAACCGAAGCGGGGAGCCCTGGGAATGTCGGTGGCGGAGGACGGTTCGGAACTCGTCGTGTCGCAGGCGCACCCGGAATTCGCACGGGCGGTTGCGGCGCAGCGGATGTAGCTGCCGGTCGGTTCTCCTGCGGCGTTGACTTCCGGAAGCGTCGGCTCATACTCGGAGCGGGGGGTCGATCGTCTCGTTTCACAGGCAGGAGAAGTGCCGTGAACATCGAACATTCCACTCCGGCGTCCGTCCCGGAACTCGGATCCGAGGAGAAGAAATCCCTTGCCGTGCGGGCCGTGATGATCATGGCGAACGGTGATCGCGCCGCGTTCGACGAGGTAGTGGCGGAGGACGCCGTCAATCACGAAGCCAAGAGCGAACCGCCCGCCGCCAGAGTGCACGGACCCGAAGGCTTCTTCGCGACCGCACTGTGGTTGCGCGATGCGTTCGCCGACCTGAAGTTCGAGGTCTCGAACGTCGTGGAGCAGGACGGTCTCGTCGTCGTCGAGGCCGTCATGTCGGGGCGGCACGAAGGCCTGTTCGCCACCTACGACGAATACGGGCGCGTCGATCAGGTGTTCGCGCCCACGGGAAAGAGTTTTTCGGTGCGTCAGGCCCATTGGTTGCGGGTGACCGGCGGAAAGGTGGTCGAGCACTGGGCCGTGCGCGACGATCTGGGTATGGCGACGCAGGCGGGCTGGGTGCCGCCGAACCCGGTGTCGTTGGTGCGGAACATCCTCGCAGCACGGAAACTGCGCAAACGGATCAGAGCGGATCGAAGCTGATGTTCTGACGCGGGGTGCCTGCCGCCGACAGCGCGTACAGCGTGGTCCGGATCATCGACGGCGACCCGGCGATCTGGATCTGACGGTCGGCCCACGTACCGAACTGCCCGGCGACCTTGCCGAGTTTGCCGTACACCGGCCGGTTGAGGCCGCTGGGTGGTTCCTTCACGGGAACCGGGTGCCACCAAGGGTTTTCCTTCTCCTCGAGTACGGGCACGATGGTCAGCCACGGGTTGGTCATGGCGATCTGCCACAGGGTCTCGAGGTCGTACAGGTCGCACGGATACTTGCCGCCGTAGAACAGGTGGACGCGCGGGTTGTCGCCGCGCATCGCCATCTCCATGATCTGCGCGCGCATGGGTGCGAGGCCGGTTCCGGAGGCGATCATCAGGACGTCCCGGCCGCTCTCGCGGTCGACGTGCAGGCCGCCGAGCGGCGGGCCGATCGTCCACCGGTCGCCCACGGCGGTCTCGCCGACGAGCGCGGGGCTCACCCAGCCGGTGGAGACCCGTCGCACGTGGAATTCGATCTGCCCGTGTGGATTCGGAGGAATGGCTGCGGACAGGTACCGCCACATGTGCGGACGCTGCGGGATCTGCACGCTCATGTACTGACCCGCGTAATAGGGGATGGGACTGTCGGACTCGAGCCGGATGATCGCCAGGTCGGGGAGCACGCGTTCGTGGCCGACGACTGTGGCACCCCACGATGCGGGCAGGTCGTCGGTGGCCGCGGCGGTCGCCATCGTCTCGACGAGCCGGTCGATCACCTCTGCCCAGGTGCGCTCGAGCGCGGCCGTCCACAGGATCAGCGGGGTGCATTCGCGGACCGCGGCGAGCAGCGCATTGCCGGCGACCCGGTAGTGCACCGGTTCGACACCGTACTTCCGGTGGTCGCGGGCGAGCTGGGCGAGGAACCTGTCGACGGTGTCGGGTTCGTGGAGACGGGCGACGACCCAGCCCACCGCGGTCGCGAAACGCTGCCGCATCGATTCCATACCGGCGGGGAACAGTGAGCGGATGCCGGTGGATTCGGCCCACATGGCGGTGTAGAACGCCGTCGCGAATCGTTCGGCCCCGGTCGGGGTGGCGATGATCGATGCGAAGCTGAGCTGAACCCGGGCGATGGCGAAAGCCTCCACGCCATCCTCCCTGTATCCGTGCTGCGCGAACGCCGCCACTGTAGTCGTTCGGAGGGCGCCGGGCCACCGACCACCAGGTTCGTCACAACCTACCGACGGTGTGTGACCAGAGTCACTACACTTAGGAAAGTTGAGCGGAACAAACTCAACTTACGATCAGTTGGATAGTTCGACACCGCCGAGACCTGTCTGCCAGAGGGGATCGGTTGCAGAATCGACATGGAGCACTCGACGCGCGTGGAGTGCACCGAGAAAGAAAGGGGCGCGCAGTGGACTCGTTCAATCCGACGACCAAGACCCAGGCCGCACTCACCGCTGCACTTCAGTCGGCGTCCGCTGCGGGCAACCCGGAGATCCGTCCGGCCCACCTGCTCGTGGCGCTGCTCGACCAGGCCGACGGCATCGCCGGCCCGTTGCTCGAAGCAGTGGGTGTCGATCCCGCCGCGGTCCGCAGGGAAGCCGAGGACCTCGTCCGCCGTCTTCCGCAGACCAGTGGGGCGACCACCACACCACAACTCGGCCGCGAAGCGATCGCGGCCATGACGACGGCGCAGAAACTCGCCACCGAACTCACGGACGAATTCGTCTCCACCGAGCACGTCCTCGTCGGTCTTGCGAGCGGCGACTCGGACGTCGCGAAACTGCTCGCCGGACACGGCGCGACGCCGACCGCACTCCGTGACGCGTTCACCACCGTCCGGGGCAACCGTCGTGTGACCAGCGCCGATCCGGAGGCCAGCTACCAGGCGCTCGAGAAGTACTCCACCGATCTGACCGCGCGGGCGCGTGAAGGCAAGCTCGACCCGGTCATCGGCCGCGACAACGAGATCCGTCGCGTCGTGCAGGTGCTGTCGCGGCGTACCAAGAACAACCCGGTTCTCATCGGTGAACCGGGCGTCGGCAAGACGGCGATCGTCGAGGGCCTCGCGCAGCGCGTGGTCGCCGGCGACGTCCCCGAATCGCTGCGTGGCAAGACCGTCATCTCGCTCGATCTCGGCTCGATGGTCGCGGGCGCGAAGTACCGCGGCGAATTCGAGGAACGACTCAAGGCCGTGCTCGACGAGATCAAGGAATCCGCCGGGCAGATCATCACGTTCATCGACGAACTCCACACCATCGTCGGTGCCGGCGCGACCGGCGAGTCGGCGATGGACGCCGGCAACATGATCAAGCCGATGCTCGCCCGCGGTGAGCTGCGGCTCGTCGGTGCCACGACTCTCGACGAGTACCGCAAGTACATCGAGAAGGACGCTGCCCTCGAGCGCCGCTTCCAGCAGGTCCTCGTCGGGGAGCCGAGCGTCGAGGACACCGTCGGCATCCTGCGTGGTCTCAAGGAGCGCTACGAGGTGCACCACGGGGTGCGGATCACCGACTCCGCGCTGGTCGCCGCGGCGACGCTGTCCGACCGCTACATCACGTCGCGGTTCCTGCCCGACAAGGCCATCGACCTCGTCGACGAGGCGGCGTCGCGTCTGCGCATGGAGATCGACTCGCGTCCCGAGGAGATCGACACCGTCGAACGCATCGTCCGGCGCCTCGAGATCGAGGAGATGGCGCTGGAGAAGGAGACCGACGAGGCATCGAAGGAACGCCTCGACAAGCTCCGTTCCGAACTCGCCGACGAACGCGAGAAGCTCAGCCAGCTCACGACGCGCTGGCAGAACGAGAAGACCGCGATCGACTCCGTGCGGGAGGTCAAGGAACAGCTCGAAGCGCTGCGTGGTGAGGAGGAACGCGCCGAACGCGACGGTGATCTCGGTAAGGTCGCCGAACTCCGCTACGGCCGTATCCCCGAACTGCAGAAGAGGCTCGATGCTGCTGCCGAGGCGACCGGTGCGTCGGCCGACGGCGACGTGATGCTCAAGGAAGAAGTCGGGCCCGACGACGTCGCCGACGTCGTCGCGGCGTGGACGGGCATCCCGGCCGGTCGCATGCTCGAAGGCGAGACGGCGAAACTGCTGCGGATGGAAGACGAACTGCGTCGTCGGGTCGTGGGCCAGGACGCCGCGGTGCAGGCCGTCTCCGACGCCGTGCGGCGAGCCCGCGCAGGCGTCGCCGATCCGAACCGTCCGACCGGCTCGTTCCTGTTCCTCGGCCCGACCGGTGTGGGTAAGACGGAACTGGCCAAGGCCCTCGCGGACTTCCTGTTCGACGACGAACGCGCCATGGTGCGGATCGACATGTCCGAGTACAGCGAGAAGCACTCGGTGGCCCGCCTCGTCGGTGCGCCTCCGGGCTACGTCGGCTACGAGGCCGGCGGTCAGCTCACCGAGGCCGTGCGGCGCCGCCCCTACACGGTGGTGCTGTTCGACGAGGTCGAGAAGGCGCATCCCGACGTCTTCGACACGCTGCTGCAGGTGCTCGACGACGGTCGCCTCACCGACGGTCAGGGCCGTACCGTCGACTTCCGCAACACCATCCTGATCCTCACCTCGAACCTCGGTGCGGGTGGCGATCGGGAGCACATCATGGCGGCGGTGCGGGCGGCGTTCAAGCCGGAATTCATCAACCGGCTCGACGACGTCGTGGTCTTCGACCCGCTCTCGGAGGAGCAGCTCGAGAAGATCGTCGACATCCAGCTCGATCAGTTCGCCGCACGCATGTCGGCGCGGCGACTGACACTGGACGTCTCGAGCACCGCGCGGTTCTGGTTGGCGGTGCGCGGCTACGACCCGCAGTACGGTGCGCGTCCGCTGCGTCGCCTCATCCAGCAGGCGGTCGGCGACCAGCTCGCCAAGAAGCTGCTCGGCGGTGAGATCAAGGACGGCGACACCGTCCATGTGGGCGTGAGCGAGGACGGCGATCACCTCGTGATCAGCGCCTGACGGCACCCGTGCGCGTTTCCGGCAGCTCCGGCTACCGGAAACGCGCACGGCCTACTCTGGAAGGCGTTATGACGAATCCCCAGGATCCGCGCACCCCACAGGAACGGGCCTACGCACTCGACGAGTCGTCGAACGGGACGGACGACGACTCGACGCGCGTGCTGCACACCGACGACCCGACCGAAGCGTACGGGCGACCGGTGACCAACCCGACGGTGGCGTACACCCGCTACGAGCAGTGGGGCGCACCGGGGAGCGAGTACCAGCCCACGCAGGCCTATCCCTCGTCCCAGTCTCATCCGTCGCAACAGCCCTATTCGCCGCAACAGGCTTATCCGTCGCAACAGCCGTATCCGCCCCCGCACGGCTATCGGTCCACGCAGGTGTTTCCCGCCCAGGGGCAGCCACCCACGGGCCCGGTGCCCGGCACGGATCCCGGGAAGTCGCCGCGCGGGCCGCGCTGGGGACTGATCGCACTCGCCGCGGTGGTCCTCGTCGCGCTCGGCGGCACCATCGGTTTCCTGCTCAGCCGGCCCGACGACTCCACCTCGCGGGTCGCGTCGGATCGCGCGCCGGCGACCGTCGCGCCACCGCCCACGGCGACCCTTCCGCCGCCGGCCGAGCCGACCACCCCGGGGCTGCCCCTGGACCGGCTCCCGGGCGGACTCGGCGAGGTCATGGGTGATGCGGGCGCGGTCGTGGGCACGATCACCGCGAACGACGGCGGCAGCATCACGCTCGGCGTCATCGGCGGTTCGACCGTCACCGTCGTCCTCACACCCGACACCGAGATCATCACCCTCACCGGTGACACCGCCGACAGTCTCGAGGTCGGAGCGACCGCCGTGGCGACCGGCAGCGCCGTCGACCAGGGGCGCATGACCGCCGAGACCGTCGTCAGCGCGTCCCTCCCATCCTTCGGTGGTTCGGGCCGCTGACCCGCTAGGCTGACTCGACGATGACTGTCATGTGGTTCTCTCTGGCCGCGGTCGCACTCCTGGGTGCGGTCGCGCTGCTCTATGTCGACCGGACACGGCGAGAGCAGTCGGGTCGTATCCGGGAGATCTGGGCCAAGGCACAGGGCTACAAGTACACCTCCGCCGAGGACAACCTGCCGTCCAGCTGGCACCGCGCGGCGCTCGCCAAGCAGGAGTATCTGGGCGCGATCGACATCGTCCGCGGGGTCCGCCGCGGCGAGGAGTTCGTCCTGTTCGACATCGAGGAGACCGCGACGGTCATCGCGGTCCGGCGCAAGGTCGGCTCCGACGTCGACATCGACCTGCGACTGAAGTCGACACCGCCGCCGAAGGACCCGGACATGAACCTGCTCGGCTCCATCGGGCCGCGCATCGTCTTCGCCACCGACCTCGAGATCGCGCGCCGCGTGTGCGATCAGCGGATGGTCGCGTTCACCGAATCCATCCCGGACCACGTGCAGATGCTGTGGAGCGAAGGCGAATGGACCCTCGGATCGATCCCCGTCGGCAGCACCGGCCGCGAGTGGGACTCGGCCATCGAGACGGTGGCCCGGCTCTCCGGCATCCTCCACGTGCTGCCGCCCGTCGTCGAACCCGACGAACTCGATCGCGGCACGCAGGATCCGGGACGCCCGTCCGCGTATCGCTGAGAGACATCGCCGAGAGGTAGTCGCGCACGCTGCGTGTCATTAGTGTGACGGCCATGACTTCCGCCCGACCCGTTGCGCTCGTGACCGGACCCACCTCGGGAATCGGTGCGGGTTTCGCCCGCACCCTCGCCGGTCGTGGTTACGACCTCGTGCTCGTCGCCCGCACCCGTCCCGCCCTCGACGAACTTGCCACCGAACTGAAGCAGAAGTTCGGCGCGTCGTCGGAGATCATCGTCGCGGATCTGGCGACCTCCGAGGGCCGCGACCAGGTCGTCGAGCGGCTCGGGCGCGGGGTCGACATGCTGGTCAACAACGCCGGCTTCGGCACGACCGGCGAGTTCTGGACCGCCGACCCGGCTCTGCTGCAGGCGCAGCTCGACGTCAACGTCACCTCGGTGGTCGCGTTCACCCGCGCCGCGCTCCCGTCGATGATCGAGGCGGGTAAGGGCGACATCGTCAACGTCGCCAGCGTCGCCGGTCTGCTTCCCGGGCGCGGTTCGACCTATTCGGGCAGCAAGGCCTACGTCGTGTCGTTCACCGAGGGGCTGGCCGGTGGACTCGCCGGCACGGGCGTGCGCGTACAGGCGCTGTGTCCCGGATTCGTGCGCACCGAGTTCCACCAGCGCGCCGGGATCGACATGTCGTCCACCCCGAAGCCGATGTGGCTGGACGTCGATCAGGTAGTGCGCACCTCGCTCGCCGACCTCGACAAGGGCAAGGTCCGCAGCATCCCGGGGCTGCAGTACAAAGTGCTCGCGACGGCCGGACGGCTGGTGCCGCAGAACCTCGTGCGGAAGCTGACCAACACCTTCGGCAGCGGCCGCGGCCGCACCTGATCCGCGGCAGATGCACTGACGGCGCGCGTTCGAAGATCACAGTACGGATACACCGCGACGGACACGCCGGGTGCGGTATTCGGCGCGATTCATACGCTGGGTACATTTCTGCGCGTGACGTCTGTGGCTGTGGTGCTCTGTGTTGCTGTCGTGGTTGCGGTGGTGCTGTGGTTGCGCGCAGGCGTGCGCCGTCTGCGGACGCTGCAGCAACGCCATCGGGAGAGCCTTCGGCTGCTCCTCCACGAACTCGACGACCGCTACGATCTCGTGCCCGCGCTCATCGCGGCGTCGGCCGGTGCCGGCGTCGAACGCGAACGCATCCGGCCGGTCGTCGGCGCCCGCTCGCTCGCCATCGGTGTGCGCGACCAGCGTCTGGGCCTGACCGAACGCGCCGGCGCCGAGAACGCACTGTCCGCGACGCTGCACGAGCTCATCAGCGGACTCGAGGGTGTCAATCACTGGCCGTTCATCCGGGTCGCCCGCGAACTGCAGACCCGCGAGCAGCGCATCGCCGGAGCGGTCCGCGTGCACAACGACCTCGGCAGGGCACTCGACACCGCGATCGGCCGATTCCCCACCTCCCTGTTCGCGAAGCTCGCAGCGGTCGGACCGGTCGCGCTGTTCGAGGCGCCCGCGCCCGTCGCCGCACCGGCCCGGACCACCGAGACCTCCGCGTCGACCGAGACCGAGGTCCGGCAGCCCGAGCCGGCATCCGACACCGTCGCTGCCTGACCGGCAGGTCGCAGCGACTAGGCTCGTTCCCCGACACGAGCGCGACCGCACCGGCGTCGCGCCCACGAACGACGGGTGAGGACGCAATGAGTGACCGCGACGAACTGGCAGCACTGGTACGCGAGCTGGCGGTGGTGCACGGCCGCGTGACCCTGTCGTCCGGGAAGGAAGCCGACTACTACGTCGACCTGCGTCGCGCGACCCTGCACCACAAGGCCGGACCGCTGATCGGCACGCTCCTGCGCGAACTCGTCTCCGACTGGGACTTCGACGCCGTCGGTGGCCTCACCATGGGTGCCGACCCGGTCGCCCTCGCCGTCATGCACGCCGCCGGCCGGCCCATCGATGCCTTCGTCGTCCGTAAGGCCGCCAAGGCCCACGGCATGCAGCGGCAGATCGAGGGACCGGACGTGACCGGCAAGCGGGTGCTCGTCGTGGAGGACACAACCACCACCGGCAATTCGCCGCTCACCGCCGTCAAGGCGCTGCGTGAGGCCGGTGCGATCGTCGTGGGTGTCGCGACCGTCGTCGACCGCGCGACCGGCGCCGACGAGGTCATTGCGGCGGAGGGCGTCGAGTACCGCTCCCTGCTCGGCCTGGCCGACCTGGGTCTGGACGACGACGAGTAGTCGCGTGGGGGCGCGGGTCCGGCAGACCGTCACGCATCTCGCGGACGGCCGGGAACTGATCTACTTCGACGACACCGAACCGTTCGTCTCCGGTGCCGCGACCCGCCACCTCCACGACCGCCGCGACCTGCCGCCCGTCGCGGCGACCTCCGAGATGCGCCGCGACCCGCTGACGGGGGAGTGGGTGACCTTCGCGGCGCACCGAATGGACCGCACCTTCCTGCCGTCGGCCGTCGACTGCCCGTTGTGCCCGAGCAGGGCGGGCGCGTGCACCGAGATCCCGGCCGACGACTACGACGTCGTCGTGTTCGAGAACCGGTTCCCGTCGCTCGGGGCACCGTCGACCGGTGAGGATCTCGTCGACGGCGACGGGCTGTGGCCGCGCCGACCGGCGACCGGCCGCTGCGAGGTCGTCGCGTTCACCCCCGACCACGACGCCTGGTTCGCGGACCTCTCCCTGCCCCGGGCGCGCACCGTCATCGATGCGCTCGCCGCCCGCACCGCCGCGCTGTCGCGCCTGCCGGACGTGCGGCAGGTCTTCTGCTTCGAGAACCGCGGTGTGGAAATCGGTGTGACGCTGCAGCATCCGCACGGTCAGATCTACGCCTATCCGTTCGTCCCGCCGCGATCGCAGACTCTGCTGGATCGTGCCCGCGAGCATCGCCTGCGGACCGGCAGGTCGTTGCAGGGCGACATCCTCGACGCCGAACGTGGGGCGGGCACCCGACTCGTGTGGTCCGGCGACACGTGGTCGGCCTACGTCCCTGCCGCGGCCCGCTGGCCCGTCGAGGTGCATCTCGTCCCGCACCGCGACGTCCCGGACCTCGCAGCCCTCGACGAGTGCGAACGCGACGAACTCGCCGTGGTCCATCGCGATCTCCTCGGCCGCGTCGACCGGTTCTTCCCCGGCGTCGACCGCGCCCCCTATATCGCCGCCTGGCATCAGGCACCGGTCGGTGCGGGGCGCGAGGAAGTGCGGTTGTTCTGCCAGATCTTCTCGTTGCGACGGGCCCCGGACAAGCTGAAATATCTCGCGGGATCGGAATCGGCGATGGGCGCGTGGATCAGCGATACCACCCCCGAACGAATCGCGGCACGCCTTCGGGAGGTCGCGACATGAACATCCGGGCGCTGTTCGAAGCGGAATTCGGCGTCGAACCCGAGGGCTCCTGGTGTGCTCCGGGGCGCGTCAATCTCATCGGTGAGCACGTCGACTACGCCGGTGGCCTGTGCCTGCCGATGGCTCTCCCTCAGGTCACCGCCGTGGCGGTGCGCCGCCGCTCCGATCATCTGCTGCGCGTGCGCAGCGCCGGATTCGACGCCGTAGACCTCGATCTGCGCGACCGGCACGTCGACGGCTGGGCCGCCTACGTCGCCGGGGTGATCTGGACGCTCGATCCGCCGGGATTCACCGGCGCCGATATCGCGGTCGCGTCGGACGTGCCGGTCGGAGCGGGACTCTCGTCGTCCGCCGCGCTCGAGACATCGGTTGCGGTGGCACTCGCCGACCTGTGCGGGCTGCCCCTCGACGAGGACGGCCGTGATCGGCTCGCCGCGGCATGCGTGCGCGCGGAGAACGACTACGCCGGGGCACCCACCGGCGGGCTCGACCAGCGGATCGCGCTGCACGCCCGCCCCGGACACGCGCTGCTGCTCGACTTCGCCGACGGCAGCAGCGAACACATCCCGTTCGACGCGGAAGCGCAGGGACTGACCGTGCTGGTCGTCGACACCGGCACCGGGCACCGGCTCGCCGACGGGCAGTACGGAGAGCGTCGTCGTCAGGTCGAGGACGCCACCCGGCTCCTCGGCGTGGAATCCCTGCGCGACGCGCCGTCGGCGGACCCGCTCGGCGATCCCGTCCTGCGTCGCCGCGCCCGGCACGTGATCGACGAGATCGCCCGGGTCCGTGAGGCCGCGGAGTTGTTGCGGGCTGGGCGGATCCGGGACCTCGGTCCGCTGCTCGACGCGTCGCACCGCTCGCTGCGCGACGACTTCGAGGTCAGCTGCCTCGAACTCGACACCGCCGTCGACGCGGCCCTCGCAGCGGGTGCTCTGGGCGCCCGGATGGTCGGGGGCGGCTTCGGCGGGTCGGCGATCGCGTTGTGCGAGAACGATCGCGTCGACCCGGTGCGGCAGGCGGTCGCCGCCGCCGCCGCACGCGGCGACCTTGCGGCACCGACCTTCCTGCGCGCCACGGCGTCCGGCGGTGCGCGCCGCTGCTGATCATCTCCGGGTACTGTGCGCGCATGGGTTGGTTCGATCGGAAGAAGTGGGGCGTCGAGCACGCGGTGTTCGCCGCGGCGTCGGCTGCCACCGTCATCGGTGGGGTGTCCGGGAACGAGAAGCTGCAGCAGCTCGCCAAACCGCTCATCGCGCCCGCGCTCGCCGCGCGGGTGCTGCGCCGATCCCGCGACACCGAGCGCGCCGACACCGCCCTGCTGGTCGCGGGTCTCGCAGCGGCCACCCTCGGCGACATCGCCATGATCCGATCCGACGAGGACCGTCGGATCCTGAGCGGCGCAGCCTGTTTCGGTGTCATGCAGACGGCCTACTCGACGATCCTCGTCCGCCACGGTGCGCGCATGTCGAAGCCGGTCGCGGTGCAACGCGCCGGTGCGCTGGCCGGTGCGGCCGGTCTGCTCGCCGCCCGCAACCGATCGGTGGCCGCGCCGCTGACCGGATACGGTGCGCTGCTCGCCACCACCGCCACCCTCGCCGGCGATCCCGCCCTCGCGCCCGGTGCACAGGTGCGCGCGGGTCTGCCCGTGCCGGGTTCCGACCGGCGGAGTCGGCTCGGGCTGGGCGGGCTGATCTTCACGCTCTCCGACGGCTCCATCGCCGTGCGTCGTACCCTGCTGAAGGACAAGAAGACCCGCGCGGCGGCGGAAGGGTTCGTGCTGGTCACCTACGTCGTGGCCCAGCTGCTGCTCGTGGAAGGACTGCTCGCGCTCAGCCGCCGGTCGCGTTAGGCGCCGCGGGGAGTGCTACGGGTAGAGCACGATCCGGTCGCGGTCGAAGGGGTCCACCCAGATGCTCACGACCTCGCCGGGTGCATAGCGGTGCAGGTTGCGGCGGTCGACCTCGTAGACGACGGTGCCGCGATAGGACTCCGAACCCGGGACCGTGAGTTCGAGGTCGAGCCGGGTCAGCTGTCCGGTCGAGGTGAGATTCAGCGGCGTTGCCGAACGTATGGTCGCCCACCCTTCGTAACCCTCGCGTTCGATCCGGCGCAGGGCCTTCGAACTCCGACCCGCGAGCGCCAGGGACAGGCCGAGCACGGTGCCGTACAGGCAGACGAGGAAGACCACCTGGAAGCCCTCGGTGCCCGGTTCGGAGATCGGCAGGAACAGGTTCAGCCACAACGCGAGAACGACGACATATCCCGCGGTGACGAATGCGACAGTAGCGACGATACGACGATTCACAACTCCTCCGATTCCAGCCTATCCCCGCTCGGCCCCGCCGGCTCCCGCCCGTGATTAGGGTGATGCCATGTCCGCTCCCACCGTGGTCGTCACCGGAGCAGCCGCCGGAATCGGCCGCTCCACCGCCCTGCTCTTCGCCCGTCACGGTTACCGCGTCGGTGCCTTCGACGTCGACACCGCGGGGCTCGCGAGCCTCGCCGACGAGGCCGCCCCGATCACCTCGGGACAGATCGTCACCGGCGTCCTGGACGTCACCGACACCTCCGCGTGGACCCGTGCACTCGAGGAGTTCTGCACCGACGGCCGGCTCGACATCCTCGTCAACAATGCGGGCCTGCTGTCGTCCGGCCCGTTCGAGGACACCCCGGCGAGCCGCCACCGGCAGATCGTCGACGTCAACGTCACCGGTGTCGTCCTCGGCTGCCACGCCGCCTTCCCGTACCTGCGCGACACGCCCGGCGCACAGATCGTGAACATGTGCTCGGCGTCGGCGCTCTACGGACAACCCGACCTCGCCACCTACAGCGCCACCAAGTTCGCGGTGCGGGGCCTGACCGAAGCCCTCGAACTCGAGTGGGCGCGCCACGGCATCAGGGTGCAGGCACTGTGGCCGCTGTTCGTCGACACCCACATGGTCGACGGGTTGGATATCGGCGCGCGGCGCTCCCTCGGGGTGAACCTCGGCGCCGGTGACGTCGCCCGGGCGGTCTTCGACGCGACCCGCCCCACCCGGTGCTCCGCACGGGTGCATCGGCCCGTCGGCCGGCAGGCCACCGTGCTGGCCATGCTCGCCCAGGTGTCGCCCGGATGGGCGAACCGGCTGGTCAACCGGCGCCTGACGGGCCGCTGACGCCGGTCGATAGAGTGACACCCGCACGTCGTCGGGAAGGGTGTTGCGTGAGAATTCGGATGTGGCCGGTCGCAGTCGTCACGGGTGCGGCGCTGTTCGTCGCAGGATGCGGAAGATCCTCGGACGGCACGGGCGCCGACCCCGGAGCGACGTCGACGACCACCGCAGCGAGCTCCTCCACGACCGTCGCCCCGAGCACGACCGAGGAGACGGCACCGTCGTCGACCACCGAGGCGGCCCCTGAGCCGGAGACCTCCCCGGAGGAACCGGCACCGCTCGCGCAGGTCGAGTACCAGCGCAACGAGTCGTACTATTTCAGCAGCCCCGACGGCACCTTCGAATGCGGCATCGTCCGGCTGCCCACCCGCACCGAGGCGGGCTGTGAAGGTCCCACCGATCCGATCCCGCCGCGCCCCGAGGACTGCATGGTCAACTGGGGACTCGGTATCCGCGTGCAGGACTCCGGCGAAGGGGAGTTCGTGTGCTCGGGCGGGCCGGTCTACCTCTCGCCCGACGGTGCGAGCCCCGCCCTGCCACCGGGATCGTCGCTCTCACAGCTCGGGTACACGTGTGCCACCACCGCAGCCGACGTGACCTGTACCAACGACGCCACCGGTCACGGCTTCCGCGTCGCAGCGGGTTCTAACGAAACGTTCTGACGGTGACCGATACGCATTCCGTGCCGGCCGTCGAGGACGTGGCGGGACCCACCGAATGGGGTGAGCACCCGCACGGGGTCGGACCGTGGATCGAGGAGTTCGGCACCGAGCCGCCCACCGACCCGCGATACGACCCCGAGCTGCTCGCCCACGGCGACCGGCGCAACGTCGTCGACGCCTACCGCTACTGGACGCGGGAGGCGATCGTGGAGGACATCGACCGTCGTCGCCACCCGCTGCATGTCGCCATCGAGAACTTCGCCCACGACGCGAACATCGGCACGGTCGTCCGCACCGCCAACGCATTCGCCGTGGGCACCGTGCACATCGTCGGACGACGCCGATGGAACCGGCGCGGAGCGATGGTCACCGACCGCTACCAGCATCTGCTCCACCACGCCGACGTCGACGCCCTCGTCGCCTGGGCGGCCGAGCAGGACCTCGAGATCGTGGCCGTGGACAACACCCCCGGTTCGGTGCGGCTGGAGACGGCGACCCTGCCGCGTCGCTGCCTGCTGTTGTTCGGCCAGGAAGGCCCCGGTGTCACCGAGCAGGCCCGCGATGTTGCGTCGATGACGGTCTCGATCGCCCAGTTCGGCTCCACACGGTCCATCAATGCGGGTGTCGCCGCGGGCATCGCGATGCACGCGTGGATCCGGCAGCACGCCGATTTCTCGGACGCCTGGTAACACCCGACCCGCTTTCCGGGATGAAAGTCGCGCGGACCGTCGTCGGGGCGGCCGCAGGTCGGGCAGTGTGGAGGGTGATGAACACCGCAGCAGCACTCTGGTCGGAACGGGCCGATGCCGCCGAGGGAGCGATCGTGTCGCGGCACGTCCGTAGGCTCTGGGCCCTGCCCGGCACAGCGCTCGGAGTGGTCGGATGGCCGGCCGTTCGTCGTGAGCGACTGTTCTTCTCCTGGCACTACTGGTGGCAGGCGCACCTGATCGACACCGCCGTCGACGCCGCCGAGCGCGACGCCACCCCGCGCCGGCGTCGCCGCGTCGTGCGGCTCGCGCGCACCCACCGCCTCCGCAACATCACCGGCTGGACCAACAACTACTACGACGACATGGCGTGGCTCGGCCTGGCGCTCGAACGTGCCGAACGGCACCTGTACGTCGATCACCGCGGCGCGATCGCCACCCTCGTCGACGAACTCGTCGACGCCTGGCAACCCGAGGGCGGCGGCGGCATCCCGTGGCGCCGGCGCGACACCTTCTTCAACGCCCCCGCGAACGGTCCGGCGGCGCTGCTGCTCGCCCGCACCGGCAAGGTCTACCGCGCGGAGGAGATGGCCGACTGGATCCACGACGTCCTGCTCGACCCCGAGACCGGTCTGGTTCTCGACGGCATCCGCGACGGCGTGCACGAACGCGCGATCTACAGCTACTGCCAGGGCGTGACGCTCGGCCTCGAGACCGAACTGGCCCTGCAACTCGACGACCCTCGCCACCGCCGGCGGGTCCACGTGCTCGTCGCCGCGGTCGACGACCACCTCACCGAACGCAGCGTCGTCACCGGCGGGGGAGGCGGCGACGGGGGATTGTTCAACGGGATTCTGACCCGCTACCTCGCGATGGTCGCCACCACGCTGCCCGTCGTGGACGGCGACGACGTCCGCGCCCGCAATGTCGCGGCACGCATCGTGCTGGCGTCGGCGGAGGCCGCCTGGGAGAACCGACTGCAGGTCGAGGAACTGCCCGTCTTCGGACGTGATTGGTCGCGGCAGGCGCGGCTGCCCGGCCTCGGCACCTCGGTCGCGCGGTTCGCGGGCGGCACGGTCCGCGAGTCGGCCGTACCCGAACGCGACATGTCCGTGCAGCTCGGCGGCTGGATACTCATGGAAGCAGCCCACGCCGTCGCGGCGTCCCGGTCCTGATACGGAAGAAGGTGGATTCTCTCCCGTTCGTTCGACGGGAGAGAATCCACCCTCCGGGGTGTGGGGAGCGTTCCTGGCTGGACCGCTCCTCGGACTCGTCCTACTTGGACTCGATGCGGTTGATCGGCATGGTCGCGTCGTCGACCTCGGCAGCCGGCGTCTGAGCGTTCTTGGCCCGACGCGCGCTGAGCACGCGCTTGCCGACCTCGGTGATGATCGGGATCACCGAGACGAACACGATGCCCAGGAAGATGATGTCGATGTTGTCGGCGATGAAGCCGATCTGTCCCAGCAGGTAGCCGAGCAACGTCACGCCGGCGCCCCACACGATGCCGCCGATGATGTTGTAGGTGATGAACACGCGGTAGGGCATCTTCGCGGCGCCCGCGACGAGCGGGGCGTAGGTGCGCACGATCGGCACGAAACGTGCCAGGAAGATCATCGCGGGTCCGTGGCGCAGGAAGAATCGGTGCGCTTCGTCGATGTAGGCCTGCTTGAAGAGCTTCGCATCCGGCTTGAACAGCTTGGTTCCGCCCCTCGCGCCGATGAGATAGCCGACCTGGTCGCCGAGGACCGCCGCGATCGGGATCGTCACCATCAGCACCCACAGCGGGGCGAACGGTTCGACCTCCGCCGATTTGGCCGCCGCGATCAGGCCCGCGGTGAACAGCAGCGAGTCGCCGGGCAGCAGCGGGAACAGCAGGCCGGATTCGATGAACACCACGAGCAACAGCCCGATGAGCATCCAGGTACCGAACGAATTGAGTAGATTGACAGGATCCAGAAACCCCGGTAGCAGGGCCAGATTGGTCACGGACTCCGAGGCTTCGAGCACAGTCACGCGATCCAGGGTACCGGCGGCGTCCATCTCTTCCCGAATCTCGACACCCACCGGGACGGCCCGAGTATCGAACAGGCGTGTCACTTGACATACTGCAAGGACAACCCGGGCACCCACCACATCCCGGTGGGATGCCGATCGACTCTCATCTGGAGGACAGCCGCTGTGCCTATCGCGACTCCCGAGGTCTACGCCGAGATGCTGGCCCGCGCCAAGGAGCACTCCTTCGCGTTCCCGGCGATCAACTGCACCTCGTCCGAAACGATCAACGCCGCCATCAAGGGCTTCGCGGACGCCGGCAGCGACGGCATCATCCAGTTCTCGACCGGTGGTGCCGAGTTCGGCTCGGGCCTGGGTGTGAAGGACATGGTCACCGGTGCCGTCGCGCTCGCCGAGTTCGCGCACGTCGTCGCCGAGAAGTACGACGTGACCATCGCCCTCCACACCGACCACTGCCCGAAGGACAAGCTCGACGGCTTCGTCCGTCCGCTCATCGCGATCTCCCAGGAGCGCGTGAACAACGGACAGAACCCGCTGTTCCAGTCGCACATGTGGGACGGCTCTGCCGTTCCGATCGACGAGAACCTCGAGATCGCGCAGGAGCTCCTCGCTGCCGCCAAGGCCGCGAAGATCATCCTCGAGATCGAGATCGGTGTCGTCGGCGGTGAAGAGGACGGCGTCGAGAACGCCATCAACGACAAGCTCTACACCACGGTCGAGGACTTCGAGAAGACCGTCGACGCGCTCGGCGCCGGCGACCAGGGTCAGTACCTGCTCGCCGCGACCTTCGGCAACGTCCACGGCGTCTACAAGCCGGGCAACGTCAAGCTCAAGCCGTCCGTCCTCGCCGAAGGCCAGGCCGTCGCGTCGAAGAAGCTGGGTCTGCCGGAGGGCTCGAAGCCGTTCGACCTCGTCTTCCACGGCGGTTCGGGCTCGCTGAAGTCGGAGATCGACGAGGCGCTGAGCTACGGCGTCGTGAAGATGAACGTCGACACCGACACGCAGTACGCGTTCACCCGCCCGATCGCGGCACACATGTTCAGCAACTACGACGGTGTGCTCAAGATCGACGGCGAGGTCGGCAACAAGAAGGTCTATGACCCGCGCAGCTACCTCAAGAAGGCCGAGGCGTCCATGACGCAGCGTGTCATCGAGGCCTGCAACGACCTCAAGTCGGCGGGACGCTCGGTCTCGGCCAAGTAGCACCCACCGCTACACGAAGGGCGCCGACGTTCTCGTCGGCGCCCTTCGTCGTCCGGTCGGTGTGCAGTTGTCGTCGCGACACGCCGAGCGCACTCGACGACTTCTGCGCGTTCGGCACTGCCGTTGTTCAGGGCTGCCGTTATTCGCTGCAGACCTTCCACTGCTCGCCGTCGAGGGCGAGATCGAAGGTGCGGTCGGTGACATCGGACGGATTGTTCGCGGTGTGCGCGGTGACCTGGGCGATCGCGGTGCCGTCGGTGATCTGGATGCGATCGACGCTCGTCACCACCGGGATCTCGCCCTGCTCGACGGCGAGCCGATGGATGTCGCGGAAGTTCTGCGGTTCGACCGTCGCGTAGAAGTCGGAGAGCGCTCCGCAGGTCGATTTCTGCAGGGTCGCGAGGTCGCCCGATTCGAGTGCTCCGACGAAGGTGTCGATGCTCGAGCGGATGCGGCTCTCGGGGGAGTTGTCGGCGCGTTCCTGCAGGAACACCACCACCGCGGCCACGACGATCGCCACGACTACCAGCGCGGCTGCGGCCCCGGCGGCTCCCAGCCACCGTCCGCGTCCTTTGTCACGTGCGGGCGGGATGCGCGTGGGTGTGGGCTGGACGGCCACCCGGACGGGTTCGGGCCGCGCCGGCGGTTCCTCGCCGCGCGGCGCGATGCGCTGCGGTGGCGCCTTGGGCACATGGTTGCGGACCGGGATCTGCACCGTCGGCGCATCGGCGACGTCGGGCGCGGGTTCGGGCGCCGGGCGGGACTCGACGGCCTCCTGCTCGACGACGGGCAGCGCCACGGTCTCGTCCGTGGCGATGCTCTCGTTCGTGTCGCGCTCGTCCGTGTCGGCTGTCTCGTCCATATCCGCATCCGGGGGCGTGGCGTCGGAGTCCGGCTTCCCGGTGTCGTCGGCAGGCTCGTTCTCCGTGTCCCCGTCCGGTGTTCCGACATCCGGGGTCGTCGAAGTCTTCTCGGGTGTCTCTTCGTTCTTCGGGTCCGACAACGTGCTGCACCTCGCTCGACGGCCTGCGGTTACCCGGGGACTCTATCGAGCCTTCACGACGGGAGGGCAGAATGACCCCATGACGTCTTTCGGTGATCTTCTCGGCCCGCAGCCCACCCTGCTCCCCGGCGACGACGACGCGGAGTCGGCCCTGCTGAACAACGAGGACCCGGCGAAGGTCGCAGCCGACCATCCCACAGCCTCGATCGCATGGGCTTATCTCGCCGAGGCCGCACTCGATCGTGGTGAGACGATCCAGGCCTACGCCTACGCACGCACCGGCTACCACCGCGGTCTCGACCAGCTGCGTCGCAACGGCTGGAAGGGCTTCGGTCCCGTGCCCTACAGCCACGAACCCAACCGCGGTTTCCTCCGTTGCGTCGCCGTGCTCGCCCGGGCAGCGAAGACGATCGGTGAGACGGACGAGCACGCCCGCTGCCTGGACCTGCTCGAGGACTGCGACCCGCGGGCAGCGGAAGCTCTGGGCGTCGAATAGACACCGCTGAATGTCTGCGGCGAACAAGCGCCGCCCCACTCGTCAGGGGGTTCGCACACGCCTGTCGGATTCGGCCGGGCGGTTGCGCTCGTCCGCGCTGCCGATCGTGCAGTGCGCTCTGGCGGCCGGGTTGGCGTGGTGGGTGGCGAAGGATCTCGTCGGCCACCCCCAACCCTTCTTCGCTCCGATCGCGGCGGTCGTCTCGCTCGGCCTGTCGCTCGGGGCGCGGATGCGGCGTTCCGTCGAGTTGGTGTGCGGCGTCACCGTCGGCATCGGTGTGGGCGACCTGATCGTCTCTCTCATCGGTAGTGGACCGTGGCAGATCGCACTGGTCGTGATGATGGCGATGGGTACCGCTGTGGCGCTCAACAGCGGCCCGATCTTCTCGATGCAGGCGGGTAATTCCGCGGTGCTCGTCGCCACCCTTCTGCCGCCCGGCGGCACCGGGGGTGTCGACCGTATGGTCGACGCTCTCATCGGTGGGCTCACGGGGATCGCAGTGGTCGCGCTCATTCCCACGCATCCGGTGCGGCGGGCGCGTCGCAATGCGGCCGAGATCCTCGCCACCGCGAGCGAGGTACTGCGCAAGGTGGAGTCCGGCCTCGTCGAGAACAATCCGAAACCGATCGAGGAAGCGCTGCGGCAGGCCCGCGCCACCCAGCCCGCGATCGACGCGATGCGATCCAACCTCAAGGGCGGCAAGGAGATCAGCCGGATCTCGCCGCTGTACTGGAACAGCCGCAAGCGTCTCGCGGTCCTGACGGCTGCCGCCGACCCGATCGATCACGCGATGCGCAATATCCGCGTGCTCGCGCGACGTTCCCTGACTCTCGTCCGCGACGACGAGATCCTCGACTCGCGGCTGGTGCACCGTTTCGTCGAGGTCGCCGACGCCGTGGACGTCCTTCGTGAGATGGTTCTGGCCGAGCCGGGGGAGCAGCCCGACCAGGCCGAAGCCGCGCGGGTGCTGCGCAGCGTCGCGAAGAAGATGGGTCCGGAACTGGTCGCTGGGGCGGGGGTGTCGGCGACCGTCGTGTTCGCGCAGATGAGGTCGTTGATCGTGGACCTGCTGCAGACCGCCGGACTCAAGCGGATCTCCGCGATCGCCACCCTTCCTCCCACAGTCGAACACCCGGCCTACGAACCGGACGAATGAGGCCTCGGGCCCGGCCGGACGGCAGGCCGTTGAAACATATGCGCATTCATGCATACGATGGCCCGAAGTTCGGAGAGGGAGATCGATGGGTTCGGGTCACGGGCACTCACACGGCGTCGGCCACGGTCACGGCCGGGGCGCCGGTCCCACGCGCGGCGTCATCCGACGCATGGCCTCCGCGCTGGGCATCCTCGGCGCGTTCTTCGTGCTCGAGGCGTTCGTCGGGCTCCTGATCGGATCCCTCGCGCTCCTCGCCGACGCGGGCCACATGCTCACCGACGTCGTCGGGGTGTCCATGGGCATGGTCGCCCTCATCCTGGCCCGGCGCGGAAGTGCCGCCGCATCGCGCACTTTCGGCTGGCACCGCGCCGAGGTCCTCACCGCGATGGTGAACGCAGCACTGCTGCTCGGCGTCGCAGGCTGGGTCTTCTACGAGGCGATCGACCGCATCGGGGACGCCCCCGAACTCCCCGGATTCCCCATGATCGTCACCGCCCTCGCGGGACTCGCCGCCAACATCGTCGTGATGCTCATGCTCCGGGCCGACGCGAAGGACAGCATCGCGGTGCGCGGCGCCTACATGGAGGTACTCGCCGACGCCGTCGGATCGGTCGGCGTCCTCATCGCGGGCGCACTCGTCATGATCTTCGGCTGGAGCCTCGCGGACGTCGTCGTCGGTGTGCTCATCTCCCTGTGGGTCGTGCCGCGCGCACTGCGACTGGCCGCCGAGTCGCTCCGGATCCTCACCCAGACCTCGCCCGCGCACCTCGACGTCGACCTCCTGCGCACCGACCTGCTCGCGCTGCCCGGTGTGTGCGGCGTGCACGACCTGCACGTGTGGACGCTGACCACCGGTATGGACGTCGCCACCGTGCATCTCGTCAGCGACCACGACCCTCAGTGGATCCTCGACTCGGCGCGCACCGCGCTGTCGTCGCACGGCCTCGAGCACGCGACCGTCCAGGTCGAGTCGACCGTCGACGGGAAGCAGTGCGAGAAGGACGTCACCTGGTAGCTCACCGCGGGAATCGGTTCGGACGCAACGTCCACCGACCCGGCCGGCCGTGCAACCGGACGACGTCCAGCGGCCGCACGTCGACCCGCCAGAAGGCGGCCGCCGGAGCGTCGAGAGCGCACACCGTCGCGGCCCGGACGACCGCGGGGTGCGTCACCGCTGCGACGCGTTCGTAGCCGTCGTCCCGTGCCGCCAGCCAGGTGCGGACCCGGCCGAGCAGGTCCACGACGGATTCGCCGCCGTGCGGTGCTGCCGCCGGATCGGTCAGCCATTCCTCCAGCTCGCTCTCGGGTACGTCGTCCATCGCGGTTCCGGCCCACGTGCCGTAGTCGAGCTCGCGTAGGGCGGGGTCGATCTCGGCGGGGAACCCGAAGGCACGGACGGTGTCGTTCGTGCGTCGCTCCGGTGCACACACCCACCGATCGACGACCGGTGCGGAGGCGCGCTCGAATTCGCGCCGGCCTCTTTCCGAGATCGGCTCGTCGCAGGGAAATCGGGCCTGCTCCGTCGCAAGGGTGGATGCGTGTGCGACGAGAAACAATCGGGTCACGGCAGGTATGTCCTTTCCGCTTGACATCGTCGACCGAGCGGTGCGAAGGTTCGTCGGTAAAGATGTGCCGAGGTGTAGGCAATCCGGTGGGAAGCCGGAGCGGTCGCGCCACTGTAACCGGAGAACACGAGATCTCCGGAAGCCAGAAAACTCCCGCGGCGCATGACGGAATCGAATGGGACGCGAAATCCCTGGAGGATTGTCATGGCTGTTGTCCATACGCCCGACGAGTCGCTCGGCGCTGCCGCACTCGCAGTCGCTCTCGCCGCAGTGATCGTGGCGGCATTTCTCGTTCTCTATCTGGTCGGATTCGATCAGGGCGCGATCTCGCGCACCGGCATGTTCATGCACGAACTGATGCACGACGGCCGGCATCTGCTCGGTCTTCCGTGCCATTGAGAACGGGAACCACGATGCCCGGAACCTACATCCAGTTGTTGCGCAGGGGCCTGCTCGCCGGACTCGTCGCGGGTCTGCTCGCGGGCGGTGTCGCCTTCGTCGTCGGCGAACCCCACATCGAATCGGCGATCGCACTCGAAGAAGCTGCGGGCGAGGCACATTCGCACGATCATGATCACGCGACGGCCGCGGGTGAATCCCACGGTCACAGTCACGGCGACGATGCGCTCGTCGGTCGTACCGGTCAGAAGGCCGGGTTGTTCCTCGCGACCGGCCTGGCAGGTCTCGCACTCGGTGCCCTCTATGCGTCGGTGCTGCACTTCGCGCGCCGTCTCACCGACATGCCGGGCTGGAAGCTCGGGCTGGTCGGTGCGGCCGGGGCGTGGCTGGCGGTCGAAGCGATTCCGTTCCTGAAGTATCCGGCCAACCCGCCGGCCGTCGGCGATCCCGACACGATCGATCAGCGCACTCTGCTGTGGCTCGCCGCGGTCGTCCTCGGACTCGTCGCGATCGCCGTTGCCGTGGCGGTGGCCAAGGCACTCGCCACCCAGGATCTGCACACCGTCCGCATCGCCGGTCCTGTACTCGCTTTCCTCCTCGTAGTGGGTCCGGGATATCTCGTGCTGCCGAGGGTCGACGAGGTCGGAGCAGATTTCCCCGCGACGCTGCTGTGGGAGTTCCGGGTCGCGTCGTTCACCGTGCAGCTCACTCTGTGGGCGACGCTGGGCCTGGTCTTCGCGTACCTCACCGAACGCGCCTCCCGTCGCGCGCCGATCCCGGCCTGACCGCATGGGTTCGGGTCTGCTCGTCGCCGGAACGACGTCGGATGCAGGGAAATCTGTCGTCGTCACCGGCGTCTGCCGATCCTTGTCGCGGCGCGGCCTGAAAGTCGCGCCGTTCAAGGCACAAAACATGTCGAACAACTCGATGGTGACGAGCGAGGGTGCGGAGATCGGTCGTGCCCAATGGATCCAGGCGGTGGCCGCGCGTGCGATCCCCGAGGCCGCGATGAACCCGGTGCTGCTCAAACCCGGCAGCGACCGGCGCAGTCACGTCGTCGTGCTCGGCCGGCCGGCCGGTGCGCTGGAAGCAGGCGAGTTCGCCGGTGGTCGACGGCATCTCGCCGAGGCCGCGTTCGGCGCGTTCGACGATCTCCGCGACCGGTACGACGTGGTGGTGTGCGAAGGTGCCGGTAGTGTGGCCGAGATCAACCTGCGTGCCCACGACTACGTGAACATGGGTCTGGCGCAGCATGGTTCGATGCCGACCGTCGTCGTCGGCGACATCGATCGCGGTGGTGTGTTCGCATCGATGTACGGGACGCTGGCCCTGCTCGATGCTGCGGATCAACAGTTGGTCCGCGGCTTCGTGATCAACAAGTTCCGTGGCGACGTCTCGCTCCTGAAACCTGGGCTGGATTCGCTCGAACAGCTCACCGGCCGCCCGGTATTGGGTGTGCTGCCGTGGCAACGCGACCTGTGGCTCGATTCCGAGGACTCGCTCGCCCTCACCTCCCGTCCCGCTCACGACGGCGACGGCGCTGTGACCATCGGCGTCGTGATGCTGCCGCGCGTCAGCAATTTCACGGACGTCGACGCGTTGTGCCTGGAGCCGGACGTGCGGGTCCGTTTCGTCGACGATCCTCGGGCGCTCGCCGGAGCCGATGTGGTGATCGTGCCCGGAACCCGCGCGACCCTGGCGGATCTCGCGTGGCTTCGTTCGCGGGGTCTCGACACCGCGATCGTCGAACACGCGAGCCGGGGATACCCGGTCCTCGGTATCTGTGGGGGATTCCAGATGCTCGGCACGCACATCGACGACCCGTGCGGTGTCGAAGGTGTGGCCGGCGCGAACGCGACGGGCCTCGGACTGCTCCCTGTGCGAACCACATTCGGCCCGGAGAAGGTTCTGCGGTTACCCAGGGGTTCGGCATTGGATGCGGCTGCCTCCGGATACGAGATCCATCACGGACGCATCACCGTCGACGGCGGCACGGATTTCCTCGGTGGCGCCCGTGTGGGTTCGGTGTTCGGCACCATGTGGCACGGCGCCCTCGAAGGGGACGCTCTGCGGTGGGCATGGCTGCGCGAGGTCGCTGCGGCGGTCGGCCGCGAGATCCGTACCGGCGAAGTGAGTTTCCCGGCAGCGCGCGAGTCCCGCATCGAGGCACTCGCCGACCTCGTCGACGAGCACCTCGACATGGATGCCCTGCTCGACATGCTGTCCGACGAGCGGACCCTGCCGGTGTTGAAGGGGACTCTGCGATGACGGTCCTGATCCTGGGCGGAACCGGTGAAGCACGCGCTCTCGCCGCTGCTCTGGACGACGACGCGATCGAGTTCGAGTCCTCGCTCGCAGGCCGGGTCCGCAACCCGCGCCTGCCCGTCGGCCCGGTGCGCATCGGAGGGTTCGGTGGTGCCGAGGGCCTCGCCCGGTACCTGAACGAGCGCGGTATCCGAGCCGTCGTCGACGCCACCCATCCGTTCGCCGCCGGCATCAGTGCGAACGCCGCTGCGGCCTGCGCCGCTGTAAACGTGCCGTTGCTGCGTCTGCAGCGACCCGGCTGGCACGACCGGCACGGCCGGTGGACATGGGCCGACGACCACCACGCCGCCGCGGAAGCCGCCGCGACCGGCCGGCGGATCTTCCTCAGTACGGGACGGCAGACTCTCGACCGCTTCGTCGGACCGCTCGTTGCGCACGACGTGCTCGTGCGCGTGGTCGACCCGCTCGCGATCGAACTGCCACCGAATTGGTCCGTGCTGCTCGGACGCGGCCCCTACGACAGGGACGACGAACGGAGTCTGTTGCTCGACAACAGCATCGACACCCTCGTCACGAAGGACTCGGGTGGTTCGCTCACCCGCGGCAAACTCGACGCCGCGGACGAGTTGGGCGTACGCGTGATCGTCGTGCGCCGGCCTGCCGCACCCCGCGGGGTCGCCACGGTGGATTCCGTGGCGACGGCGCGGGACTGGGTTCTCCGAGTCGCGGAGGTCAGACCTGCGGACCTTCGGAACGCAGATCGTCGACCTTCTTCATCGCTTCCCGCAGCTCCTGGAGCCACTGCTCCGAGTGCTGACCTACGAGCCTGACGGTCCACTTCAGCGCGTCGGAACGGGACCGTGCGACCCCCGCGTCGACGAGGGTGTCGAGCACCTTCCGCTCGGGTTGACGCAGCCGCGTCATGACCGGGACGGCGAGGTGGGTGAACAGGACCGTCCGGTCGCCGACCTTCACGCCCCAGGCCACCTTGCGGCCGTAACGGGCCTCGGCCTCGTCGGCGATGCGCATCCGGTCGGCGCGTGTGGTCTCGCGGAATCGAGCGATACGTCCGTCGATCTCGGTGTCGCTCGTGCCGTCGGGCACCCCGAGGGTGCCGACGACGAAGATCTCCTCCCTGTCGATCTCGATGTCGGGTTGTCCGGTGAACCAGTCGTCGGGGAGCCTGCCGGCGAACCACTCGGCGGCGTCGCTCGCGTCGGGGATATCGGCCTGTTGCCAGCCGCCCGGTCGTCCGAATCCGTGGATGTGTGAATGTCGCATGATGTCCTCCCTGGGACGCGACGATGCGTGCGTGTTGCACTGATTACAGTGTTGCACCGAAAGCGTGACGCGCGCCACTGCGGAGTCGGTGAAGGCGAGATCAGCGGCCCTGTCGGGGTGTCAGAACTCCGGCCGTGATCGGAGGAGCGCTGCGCAGGGGAGCAGTGGAGAGTACGACGGGCAGCCACACCGCGGTGGACGCGATCACCGCGCCCCAGCACAGATACAGCCCGACCTGCGGTGCGTGCGGGGTGTGGGCGACCATCCCGGCCTGCGACCAGACGGCGAACAATCCCACCATCGACGCCGCGCCCGAACCGAGCATCGCGATCGCCGCGGCACCCCAGCGGCGACGGAGCAGCGCGACGAGCGGTACGACGATGCCGAACACCACTACGAAGGCGTCGAAGATCCGCAACGGCAGGGCGACGGAGTCGGAATCCCAGCGCACGAGGGTCGTCAGAGACGTCACGGACGTGGCCTGCGGAAGCAGCAGACCTACCACCAGCAGTGCGACACATCCCGCCAGGATCCGGACGCGTGAGCGGCCGACGGTCACCTCACCGGCGACGCGGTGTTCGATGCGATCGAGATCGTGACGGAATTCGGCCAGGTCGTCCATGGTGTACCCCCGAACGCGGCGACGCTTCGGTCCCAGTATGCGACGCGGGTCACGCCGGCGTGGGGTGTTCGACGGGCCCGTTTCGGGAGGGCGTGATCGGGCATGCTCCGGAGCGTGAGCCGATACGACGCGTACATCTTCGACGTGCAGGGCACCCTGATGGATTTCTACACCCCGGTCACCCGCGCGGTGACCGACGCCCTCGGACCGGATGCCGATCCGGCGACCGTGGGCGACCTGGTCCGGGCCTGGAGGAGCGACTATTACGAGCGCATCCTCCGTCTCGACCAGTCGGTGGAGAACTGGTACCGCGTGCAGGACTCCTACGTCGACGGACTCGGCGACGTGTGTGAGCAGTTCGGGATCGACCTTCCGGACGACGTGCGCATCGAGACGGCGCGGGCATGGCAACGTCTCGAAGCGTGGCCGGACGTGCGACCCGGACTGAAGGAACTCCGCTCGCGGGCCGTGGTGGCGACCCTGTCCAACACCGACATGGCCACGATGGTGAAGCTCTTCCGCGACCAGCACCTCGAGGCCGACGCCATCCTCACGGCCGAGTTGTTCGGCGCCTTCAAACCCGAACACTTCCTCTACGAACGCACCTGCCGTTATCTCGGGATCGATCCGTCCCGTGCGGCGATGGTCGCCTCGCATCCCTACGACCTCCGCGCCGCCCGCGAGGTCGGCCTGAACACCGTCTTCGTGTACCGCCCGCTCGAGAACGGACGCCTCGAGGACGCGGTCGACGACACCGACGGCGAATTCGACCATCGCATCGACGACCTGCGTCACATGCCGTGACACACATCTGTCGGTCCGGCCCGGCAGAATGCCGGCCATGGCCGAGAACAAGACGCAACCCACCGACCGCCCGGTGCCGGAGTTCCTCGATGCCGTCGACCATCCGGTGCGTCGCGCCGACGGATGGGCACTGCACGACCTGATGCACGACGTCACGGGGCAGCCGGCGGTGATGTGGGGGCCGTCGATGGTCGGTTTCGGCCGCTACCACTATCGGTACGCCAGCGGCCGCGAGGGAGACGCACTCGCCGTCGGCTTCTCGCCCCGCACGACGAATCTCGCCCTGTACGGGTTGACGATCGCGCCCGGCGCGGAGGAACTCCTCGCAACCCTCGGTCCGCACAAGCGCGGTGCCGCGTGCCTGTACGTCACCAGGCTGTCGGCCGTGGACACCGACGTGCTGTCGGAGTTGGTGCGCGTCGGCTTCGACCACATGACCACGGTCGAACACACTCCCTGAGTCTCGGTGCTCAGTCGAGGACGAGGTGCCGGGCGGCGATCACCGCCTCCTTCCCGGAGTTCACGCCGAGCTTCCTGTACAGCGACCGCAACTGTGTCTTCACCGTGTTGACGCTGACGAATTCGGCCTTCGCGATGGTGCGTGCCGAGCGGCCCGCGATCAACCCCTCGAGGACGACACGTTCCCGCGGCGTCAGCCGCACCACCGGCTTGGACTTCGGATAGGTGGCCGTGTCTGCCGTCGCCTCGACAGCGATCGGCAGGTCGACTCCCAGTGCGCCGAGATGCCGGGCCGTCAACGGCGAGATCATCGTGAACGGTCGCAACAGCCCCGTCTGCTGCGACAGTGCGATCGCCCTGTCGAGATGTGGACGGGCCTCGGCGTCGCGTCCCAGCGCGCACGCCGCAGCAGCGCCGAGCACGGCCAGTTCCATCGCCTGGCGGGGTGTGCAGTTCGAGTCGGTCCCGTAGTGATGGACGAGGGCTTCGGCACCGGCGGGGTCGCCGGTCAGCAGCCGCATCCGGGCATGGACGGGCGCGGTGAACAGATACATCGAGTCGGCGATGAGGTTCTGTGCTCTGTCGAAGTCGCCCAGGGCGAGTTCGAGGTCGGCCCGAATCGCGTTCACGAGCACCGCGTTGTATCCGGCGTGGAGTTCGGGATGCTTCCGGATCTCGGCCTTGATGCGTCGCAGTCCGTCGGCCGGGGTGCGGGTGAGCAACGCGAGGGAGCCTTGGGCGTAGAGGACGAACGCCCAGAGTTCACCGGGGGCAGTGGATGCGTCGACGTCGACGAGGATGTCGAGCGCGACGTCGGGTTCGAGCCGGTCGAGCGCCAGCAGCGCTGCCGCGACGCGCTCGGCGGTGTACGGGAGTCGTGCGCTGCCGGAACGATCTCGTCGCTGCGATCGATCCGTGGAGACCGCCCCGCGCGCCTCCGGCCCTTCCCCACGCAGGGCGTGGAGGAGTCCGAGTACGGCAGCGGCATCGTCACCGACGGGGGTTCCCGTTCCCGCCGCACGGGCTCGGCGCAGCATCCCCATCGCCTCGTGCGGACGCACGGCGAAGAAATAGGTCAGGCCCGCCTGGAAACAGAATGCGGCGTCGGAAACGGCCGGCGCGCCGGGCGTCTCGACGGAGGAGGACATCGATTTCGACGCGAGTTCGTCGCAGATCGACGCGGCCTCGGTGAACCGTCCCTCCTTGCGCAGGGTGACGATCTGCCCGAGCATCCGATCGCCGTCCGATTCGTGATCGTCCGTTTCGTGTCCCCGTACCACCAGGTAGGTCCTGTTCGACTCTCCGGACGGATCGGCCACGGCACGCCGCAACAGTGACCGGCGGACAGCGCCCGGGTACACCCGGGCCGAGCCGCCTGACCCTGCCACGGGTTCGACCAGACCGAGGGATTCGAGTGTGGCGACGAACGTCGGGGCGTCCACCACCGACTCTGCGACGGAGGCGCAGGTCAGCGACTCGGTCATCGCCGACATCAGAACCGATCGGAGCAGCTGCGCGAGGAGCGGCTCGTCCTTGATCGTTCGAGCCGTCACCGAGTCGGTCGCCGCGTCCACGAGCCGGTCGAGGTGCTTCTGCTCCATCGCGCCGTGGGCCGGAGCAGAAGACAGGACTGCGGGGAGGACCCCGATCACGGCCGGTAGTCCTTCGGTGCGGTGAACGATCCGCTCCACGAGCCACGGGTCCTGCGGAACGCCGGCCTCACGCAGGTAGGCAGCCGTTTCGTCGACGGTGAAGGCGAGGTCGTCGGAGGTGAGGATCCGTCTGTCGGATCGTATGCCCGCCACAGCCGAACCTGTGGTGCGGGTCGAGGCGACGATGCGGAGCCCGGGGTTGTCGGCGAGCAACGTTTCGATGCCCTCGACGACATCGTCGTCGAGTCGGACACCGTCGAGGACGAGGGTGAAGGGTGCGTGCACGGCCGAAACGATCGCGCGCAGGGCGTCGAATGCCCGGCTCGCGCGCCTCGGCGGTTCGAGGCCGGTGCAGCGGCGTACGGAATCGCACGACCGGCCCCAATATCGTTCGGCGGCGGAATCCGCTGCGGGCGGACCGACATATACGATGACGCCACCGGGTAGGGGATCGGTCATGAGCCAGGTCCGCAGAAGTGTCGTCTTCCCCGAGAATCGGTGACCACGAACGATCACCAGCGGTGGGGCGTCGGACAATTCCGAGAACAGGCGATCGCGCCAGTAAGGAAAAATCTCGACACCTCCACGTCGGCTTCCCCCTGCGCAACGGTTCCGTATTCGTTTTCCGAATTCGAGATCGTCCGAATAGTGAACAAGGTTACGTTCTCGAGCCGAACGACCAGGGATTCACCCCGAAATTTCACCCTCCGGTGGGATAGTCCCCATTCGGGGACGGGGCGAAGGATAGAGGGAGAATTATCGACGGCTCACGAGTGCGACGGCGACTGCCGTCACCACGGCGCCGATTCCCACCTTCGAAGCGAGTCGAGCGGTCCGGCCGATATCGCCGGGGGACGGCGCGGTTCCGTCGCCGAGCGTGCCGCGGTCCTCGACCACCCCGTGATAGATGTTCGTGCCGCCGAGCCTGATGCCGAGAGCGCCTGCGAACGACGCCTCGACCGGGCCGGCGTTCGGACTCGGATGCTTGTGCGCGTCCCGCCGCCACGCACCGATCGCACCCCGAGCATTGTCACCCAGCACCACGGCCAGCAGAGCCGTCAGCCGCGCCGGGGCAAGGTTGAGCAGGTCGTCGAACCGCGCCGACGCCCACCCGAATCGTTCGAGTCGCGGCGTGCGGTGGCCGACGCGCGCGTCGAGGGTGTTCGCGGCCCGGTAGCCGAGCAGACCGGCGGGACCGAGGAGCGCACCCCACCACAGCGGCGCAACGACGGCGTCGGAGGTGTTCTCGGCCACCGACTCGATCGTGGCGCGGGCGATCCCGTTCTCGTCGAGCTGTGACGGGTCGCGGCCCACCAGGTGGGTTACCTGCCGCCGCGCCGCGACGAGATCACCCTCGCGGAGCTGGGCATCGATCGTCCGGGCTTCGTGCCCGAGCGAGCGGCCGCCGAGCACGATCCAGGTCGCGAGCGCCGTGACCGCGATCGACAGCACCGGGCGACGGCGGGTCGCGTGGTCGGCGACGTACCCCACCGCTCCGACGGAACCCACCAGCACCGAGGTGAACACCACCCCGGCGGCACGGTTGTCGGCATAGAGCCGGCCCTCGGCGACGCGCGCCAGCTTCCCGAAGCCGCTCACCGGATGCCACCGTTGCGGATCGCCGAAGACCTGGTCGGCGGCGTAACCGAGCGCCAGTCCGAGTGCCCTCTGCTTCACAGAATCGTTCTCCACGCCTCGACGAGCGCCGCCGTGGTAGCGGCATCGCGCACCGCGATACGCACCCACCCGTCACCGAGACCGGGAAAGGTGTCACCGCGACGCAGCGCGAAACCTTTCTCCCGCAGCTTCTCCCGAGTCCCCTCGGGTACCTCCGCCAACACGAACGGGGCCGTAGCGGCCGGGACCACGTGGATCCCGAGACCGGAGAGCTCGTCGACGAGAACCGCCCTGTCGGCGGCGAGCTCCCGGGCGATCACGGCGGTCTCGCGTGCCGCCTCGTCGGAAGCGCACGAGATCATCGCGGCCGCGGCGGGAGTCGACACCGACCAGGGTGGTTGTTGCGCAGCGAGATCCGCGAGCACCTCGCGGTCGCCGACGACGTACCCGGCGCGCAGGCCCGGGATCGCCCATGTCTTGGTGAGCGACCGCAACACCACGAGCCCCGGAACGGACCGGCCCGTCAGCGATTCCGACTCACCGGCAACGGCGTCCATGAACGCCTCGTCGACGACGACGACCCGCCCGGGCCGCACCAGTGTCAGGAGCATTCCGGACGGATGCAGCACCGAGGTGGGATTGGTGGGGTTACCCACCACCACCAGGTCTGCGTCCTCGGGCACTGCATCCGGATCGAGAACGAATCCGTCACCGCGGCGCAGCACGACCCGTGTGACGCGGTGCCCGGCCGCCAGCAGCGCCGCTTCCGGCTCGGTGAACTGCGGGTGCACCACCACCGGTTTCCGCCATGCTCGCGCCCTGGCGATCAGCGTGAACGCCTCGGCGCCTCCGGCCGTCGGGAGAACCTCGTCGACGCTGCGGCCGTGGCGGACGGAGAGAGCGGCGCGGGCGTCGCTCGGGTCGGGATAACGATCGAGACGGTCGAGCGAGGAACGCAGGGCGTCGTCGAGCCAGGCCGGTCGCGGTCGGCGCGAGACGTTGACGGCCAGGTCGACCAGGCCTTCGGTTGCGTCGCGGTCGCCGTGGTGGTGCAGATCGGGTTCGTGCGCTCGCCGCCGTGCCGGTGACGAGGTGGGTTCGGGCGCGGGGCGGGCCGTGCGCGCGGCCTCCGCGAAACGTCGTGCGAGTTCGGGATGGCCGGCCCAGTGCGTGTGCAGATACGACGCGTGCACGGTCGCGGTCGCGACACCGTCCGGACGGCCGTCGAGCAGCCACGCCGGAGGCGAGCCGGAATCGATCACGGTGCGGTGGAATTCGTGACCGGTGACGCGGCTGCCGGCAGGAGCGAGAAGAGTGTCCTGCGGGGCGATCGCCGTGCGGTAACCGAGTGTCAGGCGCGGTGTCATCCGCGCCGACGTGTCGAGTGCGCCCACCATCTCGTGCCCGTCGACGTCGCGTCCCAGGTAGAGCAGACCGGCACATTCGGCGACGGTCGGAACCCCCGCTGCGATCACGTCGCGCAGGTGTGCGCGCAGAGGCGCGTTCGCGGCGAGGTCGGCGGCATGCACCTCGGGGAAGCCGCCACCGAGGTAGATGCCTGCGGTGCCGGTGGGAAGCCGTTCGTCACGGAGCGGGTCGAACGCCACGGGCCGGCATCCGTGGGCTCGCAGCAGTTCCTCGGTCTCGGTGTACCGGAAGGTGAAGGCCCGGCCGCCGGCGACGGCGATCACCGGTCCGTCCCCCGCGGAGGATCCCGGCTCCCACGCCGTGGCCGAAAGATCCGGTGCCGCCGAGGCGATACCGACGATCTCATCGAGGACGATGCGCTCGGCGATCTGCGCCGCGAGCCGATCGACCTGTGCTGTCGCCTCGTCGCGCTCCTCGGCCGGCACGAGTCCGAGATGCCGTGAGGGGACTGTGATGCCGTCGTCGCGGCCGAGGACTCCGAGGACCGGGATGCCGGTCGGTTCGAGAGCGCGGATCACCTCGTCCGAATGTCGCCGGGATCCGGCCTTGTTCAGGATCACCCCGGCGATCCGTGTGCCGCGGTCGTAGGACGCCATGCCGTGCACGATCGCCGCGACCGATCGGGAGGCGTGCGAGACGTCGACGACGAGGATCACCGGCGCGGACAGCAGGGCCGCGGTGTGGGCGGTGGACGCGTACCCGTCGGTGCCGATCATCCCGTCGTACAACCCCATGACGCCTTCGATCACGGCGATGTCCGCACCGGCGGCGCCGTGCAGGAAGAGGGGAGCGACGAGATCCTCGCCGACGAGGTGCGGGTCGAGGTTGCGGCCGGGTCGCCCGGTGGCGAGCGAGTGGTACCCGGGATCGATGTAGTCGGGGCCGATCTTGTGTCCCGACACGACGTGTCCTGCGCGTCGCAGAGCGGCCATGAGACCGGTGGCGACAGTCGTCTTGCCGTGTCCGGACGCGGGTGCAGCGACGACCACACGTGGAACTCTCACCACTCGATCCCTCGCTGGCCCTTCTGCCCCGCATCCATCGGATGCTTGACCTTCGTCATCTCCGTCACGAGGTCGGCGACCTCGACGAGTTTCGGGTGGGCCCGGCGGCCCGTGATCATCACGTGCTGGCGCCCCGGTCGCGATGTCAGGGTCTCGACGACCTCGTCGATGTCGATCCAACCCCATCCGATGGGATAGGTGAACTCGTCCAGCACGTACAACCCGTGCTGTTCCGCGGCGAGACGTCGCTGGATCTCGCGCCACCCGGCGAGCGCATCGGCGGCATGATCCTCCTCGGTGCCCTCCTTACGCGACCACGACCAGCCCGACCCCATCTTGTGCCACTCGATGGGACCGCCGGTACCCCGCTCGTCGTGCAGGTCGGCGAGAGTCTCGAAGGCCGCCTGTTCACCGAGACGCCACTTGGCGGACTTGACGAACTGGAAGACGGCGACCGACCATCCTTGATTCCATCCACGCAGAGCGAGACCGAAAGCTGCTGTCGACTTTCCTTTTCCGTCACCGGTGTTGACCATCAGCAGGGGCCGGTTGCGACGCTGGCGGGTGGTGAGACCGTCGTCGGGCACGACGGTGGGTTGTCCCTGGGGCATCAGGCGGCCCTTTCCCTGACGATTCCGGCGAGTGCGTCGGCGTCCACCTCACCGACGGGTACGTACTCGGCGCCGAGATGTTCGGCCAGGCGCAGTGCGAGCCCCATTCGGAATCGGCCGGTCTCGGAGTCCACGACGACCGACGAGAGTCCCTGAGCGGCAATCACGTCCGCAGCCTCGAGTGAACGCCGGACGGCATCGGGACCGGCGGTGGCGCGACCGTCGGTGACGACGACGAGCAGGGTGCGGCGATGCGGATCCCGCAGCGACCGGCGCCGCGCGGTCTCGGCCGCCGCGATCAGACCCTCGGCCAGCGGTGTGCGTCCACCGGCGGGGAGTTCCTGCAGACGCGCGGCGGCCACGTCCACCGAATTCGTCGGCGGGAGCGCAACCGTTGCCCCGGTGCCGCCGAAGGTCACGAGACCGACGGTGTCGCGGCGACGGTAGGCGTCGAGCAGCAACGACAGGACTGCGGTCTTGACCTGGACCATCCGATTGCGTGCCGCCATCGATCCGGAGGCGTCGACGCACAGCAGCACCAGATTGGCCTCGCGGCCCTCGACGATCTTGCGGCGCACCTGCCGGTCGTCCTCGCCGGCGAACGCCGTGGCGCGAATCGTCGCAGGCAGATGGACGGGACCGGAATCGCCGCGACGGCTGCCCACGGTGCGGCCGATCGTGGTGACCGCCCGCGACCGGCGACCGGCCGCGCCGCGTCCGACCCGGTCGACGGAGAACACCCTGGTGCGATACGGATCCGATGCCGACGACAGCGTGGAGGACGACCGGCCGGCCGAGTCGGAGGGCACATCGCCCGCAGTCTCCTCCGGTGCGCTCCCGCCGCCGGGATCGTCGGGGCCGGGATCGGGATCGGGATCCGGGTCGGTGTCGTCCCCACCCAGCAATTCGTCGAGTAGATCGTCGCTGCTCGTGGGTGCATCGAAGGGATTGCGCCGCCGCCGATGCGGCAGTGCCAGTCGCGCCGCTGCCGCGATGTCCTCGCGTGTCACTTCGGTGCGCCCGTGCCACGCCGCGTGTGCGATCGCGGTGCGAGCAGTGACGAGGTCTGCGCGCATGCCGTCCACGTCGAAGGCCGCACACACCTCGGCGATCGAGACCAGTGCGTCGTCGCTCAGCACGACCTGCGGGACGAGTTCGCGCGCGGCGACGATGCCCCGCGACCATTCGGCGTCCCGATCCGCCCACCGGGCGGCGAACCCGGCGGGATCGGCGTCGAAGGCCATCCGTCGCCGCACGATCTCGGCACGCACCTGCGGGTCGCGGGGCGCGGCCACGTCGACGGCGAGTCCGAAGCGGTCGAGGAGTTGCGGCCGCAGTTCGCCTTCTTCGGGATTCATCGTTCCGACCAGCACGAACCGGGAAGCGTGTTCGACGGACACACCGTCACGTTCGACGGTGGAACGGCCCATCGCGGCGGCGTCGAGCAGCAGGTCCACGAGGTGGTCGTGCAGGAGGTTGACCTCGTCGACGTACAACACGCCCCGATTGGCGAGGGCCAGGAGACCGGGTTCGTATTCGGCCCTGCGTTCGGACAATGCCTTGCCGAGATGCAGCGACCCGGTGACGCGATCCTCCGCCGCACCGACGGGTAGTTCCACGAGCCGCACCGGCCGGATATGCGCGGCCGCACCGGCAGGATGAGGTCCGTCCGGACAGGACGGATCGGGTGCGGTCGGATCGCACGAGAATCGGCACCCCTCCACGACGGTGACCTGCGGCAACAGTGCGGCGTGGGCACGCACCGTCGTCGATTTCGCGGTGCCCTTCTCGCCGCGTACCAGCACACCGCCTATCGACGGCGACACCGCACACAGGGTCAGGGCCAGCGCGAGGTCGTCGGAACCGACCACCGCACCGAACGGATACACGTGCACTCCAACCTCCACAGGCTCCCGCTGGGATGTTCTCCGGGGCAAGCTGTTCGAAGGCCGGTATTCGGACTTCCCGGTCGGACGCCGTGCGATCACCTTCCCGGACCGTGTGGTCCAGTGGCTGCGCGTATGCGCATGATCGACGACTCCCGGGTCACCGCAGCGGGCCTGTGCCGGATTCTCACCGGCTTCCCGATTATCCCCGTGAGGGGCACCTTCGATTGCCTTGCTGCGGCCGAGTCTAACCCCAACCCGTGGGCTAGGGTTCACCGCCATGGGTTCACGCATCACCGTCGTCGGTATCGGGGCGGACGGGTGGCCGGGTGTGCCGTCGGGCGTCCGGGAACGAATACTCGCCGCCGACGTTCTGCTCGGCGGCCGGCGGCACCTCGACCTGGTGCCCGCCGGCCGTGCGATGCGCGAGGAGTGGCCGTCGCCGTTGCTGCCGGGCCTCGACGATCTCCTCGAGAGGCACGCAGGGAGGGATGTCGTCGCCCTCGCGTCGGGCGATCCGCTGGTCTCCGGGATCGGTACCACCCTGATCCGCCGACTGGGCCGCGACGCCGTCCGGGTGATCCCCGCAGTGTCCTCGGTGGCGCTCGCCCGCACCCGCATGGGCTGGTCCTCGGAGGAATGCGAGACGGTCACCGTGGTGGGACGCGAGATCGACTCACTGCGAAGATTTCTCACCCGCGGCCGGCGACTCGTCGTCCTCGTCGACGGAGCGCGGGTGCCGGACGTCGCGGCGCTGCTGGCCGACGGCGGGTTCGGCAACTCCCGTGTCTCGGTGCTGTCGAATCTCGGTGCCGTGGACGAATCGCGAATCGATTCGACCGCCGCTGATCTCGTGGATGTTCCGGTTCCGTCGTTGAGTCTGCTGTGTATCGACGTCGACGGTTCCGCAGGATTGTCGGCAGTGCCCGGTCTCGACGACGAGCTGTTCGAACACGACGGCCAGCTCAGCAAGCGGACCGTGCGTCTCGCCGCGGTGTGTGCCCTCGCGCCGCGTCCGGGGGAGCTGCTGTGGGATGTCGGTGCCGGCGCCGGTTCCGTCGGAATCGAATGGGCGCGCATCGATCCCCGTTGCCGCACGATCTCGGTGGAGAGCAACGCCGGTCGTGCCGACGCGATCGAACGCAATGCCGCCGCGTTGGGCGTTCCGTCCACCGTGCGCGTCGTCCGCGGACCCGCCCCCGCTGTGCTCACCGGTCTCGAAGCACCCGACGCGATCTTCGTCGGTGGGGGAGGAAGCCGTGAGGGTGTGCTCGACACATGCTGGGACGCACTGGCTCCCGGCGGACGGCTCGTCGCGCACGCGGTGACCCTGGAGACCGAGGCCGTCCTGGTGCAGTGGTGGAAGGTGCACGGTGGTGAACTCGTGCGCCTGTCCGTCGAACACGCCGATCCGATCGGAACGTTCACCGGATGGCGCGCGCAACGACCCGTGGTGCAATGGAGTGCAGTGAAAGGTGAACGATGACCGTCCATTTCGTCGGATCCGGGCCGGGAGCGGCCGACCTGCTCACGCTGCGAGCGGTGAACCTGCTCCGCGAGGTTCCGGTCGTTCTGTACGCCGGTACCTATCTCGATGCCGAGACCCTCTCGCACTGCCGTGACGACGCCGAACTGATCGACACGCAACATCTGGACCTCGACGAGATCACCGCCCACCTCGTCGACGCACACCGGCGCGGGTCCGATGCAGTGCGGCTGTGCTCCGGCGACCCGTCGCTGTACTCCGCGCTCACCGAACAGACGCGACGACTGGACGCCGCGGGTGTGCCCTGGGACGTCACGCCCGGTGTTCCGGCCTACGCTGCGGCGGCCGCGGCGCTCGGTACCGAACTGACCGTCCCCGAACTCGTACAGACGGTCGTGCTGACCCGGACCCAGGCCCGGTCGACGGCGATGCCCGACACCGAGGCGCTCGCGCGGGTCGCCGGGCTCCGGGCGAGTCTCGTCCTGCACCTGGCGATCACGCGCATCCGCGTCCTCGCCGAGGAACTCACGGTGGAGTACGGCGTCGACTGCCCCGTCGCGGTGGTCGCGTTCGCCTCGCGCCCGAACCAGATCGTGCTGCGCGGCACCCTCGCGGACATCGCCGACAGTGTCGAGGCAGCGGGGCTGAAGCACACCGCGGTGATCGTCGTCGGACGGGCACTCGGGGTACGGGAGCAAGCCGACGTCGCCTGCTCGCACCTCTACGACCCCGCCCGCGAACGCGACGGCCTCCGATAACGCTTCATCCGAACCTGTTGACAAGCCGGGGGTGAACACCGTTCACTCGATCAGGGTGAACGGTGTTCACCCCGCAGGTGGCAACGGAGATGGGGACATGGCACGAACGAAATCGGCGTCGAGCACCACGATCACGACGCTGCTGAGCCTGGCGGGTCTCGTCGCGGCCCTGCAGACCACACTGGTCATTCCGCTGCTCCCGGACTTCCCCGAGATCCTCGACGTCTCGCCCGGCACCGCGACCTGGCTGGTCACCATCACGCTGTTGACCGGAGCGGTCGCCACGCCCATCGTGTCCCGCTCCGCCGACATGTTCGGCAAGCGCCGGATGATGGTGTTGTCGCTGGCGATGATGGTCGTGGGGTCGCTGATCGCCGCGTTCGGCGGGAGCTACCTCGCAGTCCTCATCGGGCGGGCCCTGCAGGGCTTCTCCTCGGCCCTCATCCCGGTGGCCATGGCGGTACTGCGAGATCTGCTGCCCCGCGAGAAGGTTGCCGGCGCGGTGGCGCTGACCAGCGCCACGATGGGCATCGGTGGCGCCCTGGGACTACCCGCAGCAGGCGTTCTCTACGACACCCTGGGATGGGCGTCGGTCTTCTTCGTCTCGGCGGCTGCCGGTGTACTCCTCCTCGTCGGCATCCTCGTCACGGTTCCGGCGAGCGCATCCGGTACCCGGGGCCGCTTCGACCTCGTCGGCGCAGTGTTGCTGTCGCTCGCGCTGGTGGCGCTGCTCCTCGGCATCTCGAAGGGCCCGGTGTGGGGCTGGGCGAGTCCGCAGACCCTCGTCAGCCTGGGGGCGGCCGCCGTCGTCCTCGCACTCTGGGTGCCCTACGAACTGCGCGTGCCCGTTCCCATGGTCGACCTGCGGGTCTCGTCCCATCGGCCCGTTCTGCTCACCAACCTCGCGGGACTCTTCGTCGGCTTCGCGGCGTACGCGAACACCCTCTCCACCACGCAGCAACTGCAACTCCCGGAGATCACCGGTTTCGGATTCGGACTCAGCGCAGCGACCGCGGGTCTGTGCATGGTCCCAGGCGGACTCACGATGCTCGTCGTTTCTCCGTTGTCGGCCCGACTGACCGCACGCTTCGGCGGCCGCACCACACTCCTGGCCGCGGGCCTGCTCATGACCGGGGCCTACGGATTCCGGATGATCTTCGACGACACGGTGGCACTCATCGTCGTGGGTGCCGTACTCGTCAGCATCGGCAACGCGATGGCCTTCGCCACCATGCCGGCACTGATCATGGGTGCGGTCCCGCTTTCGGAGACCGCTGCGGCCAACGGTCTCAACAGCCTGCTCCGGACGATCGGATCGTCGAGTATGAGTGCGGTGGTCGCAGCCCTGGTCGCCGGTCTCACCATGGAGGTGGCCGGGACGGTCTTCCCGTCCCACAGCGCCTTCACGGTGATGTTCGCGATCGCGGGTGCCGCGACGTTCTCCGCTAGCCTGGCAGCCGTGTTCCTTCCCAGGCATCGACCGTCGACGACGAGCGTCCCGGACGCGTCCGTGGAGGCGAAGGCATAGGTGACCGAACGATCCACTCGCGAGGTCATCCTCGACGCCGCCCGGCCGCTGTTCGCCGAGCGGGGTTTCAACGGCACCACGATCAGGGACATCGCCGAAGCGGCAGGTGTCTCACCGGCTCTCGTGATGAAACTGACCGGCAGCAAGGCCGAGCTGTTCCAGGCGGCGGCTCCGGATTCTCCAGGGCTCGCCGACGCCGCCCGTCACGACGAGCCGGTCGGATACCGGATGGTGCGTGCCGTCGTCGAACGACGAGATTCGGACGACTACGAATTCTGGGCGGTGGCACCCTTCCTGGTTCGTGAAGCAGCGGATCCGGCGGTAGCCCGCGCGCGCACGAGCGAGCGGGTCGTCGCCCGGATCGCGGCGCTGATCGGCGACCGGTCGGCGGGGATGGTGCGCTCGCAGATGGTCGTCACGCTCCTGCTGGGGCTCGCAGGCAGCCTGAGGACGTTCGAGATGCTGCCGCCCGACGTGATTTCCAGCGCGACCCTCATCGAGACCTACGGCCGGCTCGTCCAAGCGATCGTCGACGATTCCGAACTCTGAACGTCGACCGACCGTTTCGTCCACACGGCACCGGTCGACGTCACCGATGTACCTGCAGCGCCGACGATGATCAGGCACTTCATGTCGATGCTCACCGGATCCAGTTTCTCGAGTGTCGTGACCTCGAGCGACTCGCCGGGCCGTCCCACATCGCGCCCGATCACGACGACGGTGTCGGCCGGACGATGTTTCATCAGTAGCGCTTTCGCATCGGCGACCTGCGTGGTGCGCGAGCGTGACGCCGGGTTGTAGATGCCCAGAACGAGATCGGCCTCGGCGACCGCCGCGAGTCGCTTCTCGATCACGTTCCACGGCTTGAGGCGATCCGACAGGCTCATCACCGCGAAGTCGCCACCGATCGGGGCGCCCGCCCGCGCAGCCACGGCCTGCACGGCCGATATCCCGGGCAGGACCCGGATCGGGACCGACGCGTACTTCTCGTCCTGCGCGGCCTCGAAGACCGCCGACGCCATCCCGAACACTCCGGCGTCACCACCGGAGACCACGGCGACCTTCTCGCCGGACAGCGCGAGATCGAGCGCGAACCGCGCGCGGTCCACCTCCACGGTGTTGCCACTCGAATGACGCTGCAGCCCGGTGCGAACCGGAACGCGGTCGACGTACGGTCCGTATCCGACGACGTGATCGACCTGCGTGAGTGCGTCCGCAGCTTCGGGCGTCAGCCACTTCTCGTCGGCCGGGCCCAGCCCGACGACGAGCAACTCGTTCGACACGTCCGCTTCCGGCGACTCCACCACGACCGGCCGGGACCGGTCACCGATCTCGCGGTTCTTCGGCGCACGGTCGCCGGCGGTGAGGATCACCGAGAAGTACGGCACCGCGTCCGCGTCGACCTCGGCAACCGGCAGGATGCGTTGCCGATCCATCGATGCGCGTTCGACGTAGACCGCGTCGTCGAGTCGACCGGACTGGGCGAGCGCCTCCCGGACGGCGGGGAACGTCCTGCCCAGCTTCATGATCGCTGCGCCGTCGGTGTCGGCGAGCCGGCGTGCCAGCTCCGGGGTGGGAAGCGTGCCCGGAAGGATGGTGAGTACATCGGTGCGACGGACCATCGGTTCGGCTGCGGCTGCCGCCGCAGCGGAGACCGACGTCACACCAGGTACCACCTCGGTCGGGTATCGCGGCGCGAGACGGTCGTGCAGGTACATGTACGAGCCGTAGAACAACGGGTCGCCCTCGCAGAGCACCACCACGGTGCGTCCCGCGTCGAGATGGGCGGCCAACCGGGCGGCGGACTCGTCGTAGAAGTCGGCGATCGCGCCGTCGTACCCGCCCGGGTGATCGGTGGTGCCCGTCGTCACCGGGTACACCAGCAGTTCCTCGATCATCCCGTCCGGGATCAGGTCGGCGGCGATCGACCGGGCGATGGAACGGCCGTGCGTGCCGGAGTAGTAGGCGAGGACATCCGCCTCCGCGATCAACCGCGCGGCCTTGCGTGTGATGAGTTCGGGATCGCCGGGGCCGAGACCCACTCCGTAGAACCTGCCGGACACCGTGTCGCTCATTCCTTCTCCTGCGCGAGTGCATTGATCGCGGACGACGCCATCGCCGACCCGCCACGGCGACCCCGCACCACCAGATGGGGTATCCGCAGCGGATGTTCGAGCAGCGCTTCCTTGGATTCGGCGGCGCCGATGAACCCGACGGGCACCCCGACGATCGCGGCCGGCCGAGGAGCACCGGCGTCGAGCATCTCGAGCAGGTGGAACAAGGCCGTCGGGGCATTACCGATCGCGACGACCGCGCCCTCGATGCGGTCGGCCCACAGGGACACCGCCGCTGCGGAGCGGGTCGTGCCCCAGCGCGCGGCGAGTTCGGGGACACGCGGATCGGCGAGCAGGCACACCACGTCGTTGTCGGCAGGCAGTCGTGTGCGCGTGACACCCGACGCCACCATGTTCGCGTCGGTGAGGATCGGAGCGCCCGCGTTCAGCGCATCACGCGCGGCCGGAACAAGATCGGGATGGATCACGAGATCCCGTGCCAGATCGGTCTGTCCGCTCGCGTGGATCATCCGGACCGCGACCTTCTCCGCCGTCGTGGGGATCGCGGTCAGGTCCGATTCGGCGCGGATCGTCGCGAACGACCGGACGTAGATCTCGGCGCCGTCGGTGATGTAGTCGTACCGGCGAGGCGGCGCGGACGCGTGCGCAAGGTGCGGCGGTGGAAGAGTCACGGTGTGCTCCTGGCGAAGACAAGGCGGTGAGGTGAGTGCGGCGCGCCGCAGGCGCGTTCGCAGCCGACGACATGAATTCGGGAATCGATTGTGTTTCCGGCGACGAGCCGGCGAGCCAGCGCTCGGGTGTCACCTTCGGCGAGGCTACACCCGGGCGCTCCCGTGCACGCGGTCACCCGCTGCCATGAGGATTCGGCAGCGGTCTCGAAGCCGACATTCCGCAGCGCAACGAGATTCGATTCCACCGGAAGAACCAGGCCTCGCCAGGGGGTGACGACGACACCCCGATCCGGCAGGACGGCCACCATGTCCGGGGTGAGAATTCCGAGCGGGACCAGCACCGATACCGCGCCGCCGAGCCTGCCGTACGGCATCGTGCAGACCGGTGGACGGGGCGCCGGATCTCGGCCCCCGAGTTCGGCTCCGACATGCGGGAGTTGGCGCACATGCCACACCGAATCCCGGATCCCGGCGAAGTGCCGAGCCAGCCGGATGAGTGTCGCCGGCACCTGCGCGAGCGGCACCGTCGGTCCGCTGAGGGCACCGATCGTGATCGTCGCCGTGTCGGGGTCGCGGAGGATCGCGGTCAGATCGCAGCGCATCGCGGCGATATCTCCGCGACCGTCGTCGATGCCGAACAAGAACCGTCCCGACAGGTCGGCGAGCGCCGGATCGGCACACAACTCGGCGTCGAGTTCACGGACGAGTGGACGCACATCGGCGAGTCCTCCGTAGAGCCCCGAGAGGGGAGACGCGACGATGTTGCGCACCCGTTCGTGACTCGCCGACGGCAACAGACCCGTCGCGGCCACGGCCTCGGACAGGGCCGACGGCACGGATCCGCACTCGTCGAGTTCGATACCTCTGAGCTGCAGGTTTCCGCGCGACGTCAGGTGCACGTCGCCGTCCGCGCAGGCAACCGAGACCGCCGACAGTGCTCGAAGCGCACCGTCGGGGAGCTGTCCTCCGGGCACACGCAGACGCACCAGCGCCCCGTCCGCAGCGACGTGCGGGCGGAGGATTCCGGGACACCGATCGGGAGGAAGAAAGGGTGGGAGAGCATCCACGGACGCACATGGTTGCACACCTTTCCGGCTCGGTGCGCTACTCTCGGTTTGCCGTGGTGCTCGGGAAGCCGGTGAGAAACCGGCGCGGCCCTCGCCACTGTGAGCGGATAGTTGCTCGTCCTCGTCCGTACCGGTCCGCCGGTACGGAGGCCACTGGATCGGTCCGGTAAACACTGGAACTCGGTCCGGGAAGGTCGGCGCAGCAGCGACGACCCGTCAGCCAGGAGACCGGCCACGGCACGTGAGGTCCACGAGGGTTTTGGAGACTGAACATGGCTGTACGCCTGTGGTTTCGGGTTGCGTCGTGACGCGCCTGACTTTGTTGTCGACGTCCGACACCGACCTGCTGTCGGCACGGTCGAGCGGTGCCGACTGGGTGCTCGGCAACCCGTCGCGCCTCGACGTGTCCACCGAACTTCCCGCGCTGCTCGACGGATCCGGCCTGGTCGTCGTACGGATATTGGGTTCCGCGCGCAGCTGGCGGGACGGACTCGACACCGTGCTGGCAGCCGGGGTCCCGGTCGTCGTCCTGGGCGGTGAACAGACGCCGGACGCCGAGCTCATGGAACACTCGACTGTTCCGATCGGCCTTGCGGCCGAAGCGCATCGCTATCTCGCGCACGGCGGACCCACCAATCTCGAGCAGTTGCACGCCTTCCTGACCGACACCGTGCTGCTCGGCGGCGAAGGCTTCGAACCACCCGCCGAACTGCCCGAATGGGGCGTACTCGATCGGTCTGCGCCGCCGGCCGGCGGAGAGTTGCCTCGCGTGGGCGTGCTGTTCTATCGAGCCCACCACACCAGCGGAAACGTCCAGTTCGCGCACGATCTCGCCGACGCGATCGACGCCACCGGCAAGGCCCGCGGCGTCGTGATCCACTGCGCGTCGCTGCGCGGAGCACCCGACGGCCTCCTTGCCGAACTCGGCACCCTCGACGCGCTCGTCGTGACGGTGCTGGCGGCGGGTGGAACCAAGCCCGCCACGGTGAGTGCCGGCGGCGAGGACGAGGCATGGGACGTCGGGGCACTCGCCGCACTGGATATCCCGATCCTGCAGGCCCTGTGCCTGACCTGGAGCCGTGACGACTGGGCGGAGTCGGACGACGGTGTGTCGCCGCTCGATTCGGCCACACAGATCGCGGTCCCCGAGTTCGACGGTCGCATCATCACGGTGCCGTTCTCGTTCAAGGAACTCGACGCCGACGGCCTGCCCCGCTACGTCACCGACCCGGAGCGATGCCGTCGTGTCGCCGGTATCGCGGTGGCGCACGCACGATTGCGGCACGTACCTCCGGCGCAGCGCCGCATCGCGATCATGCTGTCCGCCTATCCCACCAAACATTCCCGCGTCGGCAACGCCGTCGGACTCGACACCCCGGTGTCGGCGATCCGGATGCTGCGTGCTCTGCGCGATGCCGGATACGACCTCGGCGGCGGTTTTCCCGGCATGGACGTCGAGGATGACGCCGAGGCCGGCAACACCCTCATCCACGCCCTGATCGATGCCGGTGGGCAGGACGAGGAATGGCTCACCGCCGACCAGCTGGCTGGAAACCCGGTGCGCGTGAACACGTCCGACTATCTCGCGTGGACCGGCGATCTTCCGGCCGAGCTCACCGACGCCATGGCCGAGACGTGGGGGCCGGCACCCGGGTCGCTGTTCGTCGACGGCAGCGGTGACGACAAGGCGATCGTGCTGGCGACCCTGCAGGCCGGCAACGTGGTGCTGATGATCCAGCCGCCGCGCGGCTTCGGCGAGAACCCGGTGGCGATCTACCATGATCCCGACATGGCGCCGTCGCACCATTACCTCGCCGCGTACAAGTGGGTCGAGCACGGCTTCGGTGCCGATGCCATGGTTCACCTGGGCAAACACGGTTCGATGGAGTGGCTGCCCGGGAAGAACGCAGGCCTGTCCGCGGCGTGCGCGACCGACGCGGCCATCGGCAATCTGCCGCTGATCTATCCGTTCCTCGTCAACGATCCCGGTGAAGGTGCACAGGCGAAGCGTCGTGCCCACGCGATCATCGTCGATCACCTGATCCCGCCGATGGCGCGCGCCGAATCGTACGGCGACATCGCCCGTTTGGAACAACTACTCGACGAGTACTCCAACATCGCGGCGATGGACCCGGCCAAGCTGCCCGCGATCCGGGCTCAGATCTGGACGCTGATCCAGGCCGCGAAACTCGATCACGATCTCGGGCTCGACGATCGCCCGCACGACGCCGAGTTCGACGACTTCCTGTTGCACGTCGACGGCTGGTTGTGCGAGGTCAAGGACGCTCAGATCCGCGACGGCCTGCACGTCCTCGGCGCCGTGCCGGTCGGTGAGGCACGGGTGAATCTGGTGCTGTCGATCCTGCGCGCCGCGCAGGTGTGGGGCGGCAGGAGCAACGCCGTCCCCGGTCTGCGCACCGCACTCGGATTGAAGCCCGACGCCCCACTCACCGAGGTCGATGGAATCGAAAGCGTGGCGCGGTCTCTCGTGCAGGCCATGGAGGACGACGGCTGGCATACCGAGTCCGCTTCGCGCATCGTCGAATCCGTAGTCGGCCATCCCGATACCGAGGTCGCTCGCGTACTCGCCTTCGCCGCCGAGGAGGTGGTTCCTCGCCTCGCGGGTACCGACGCCGAACTCGATGCCGTGCTCCACGCACTCGACGGCGGGTACGTCCACGCCGGACCGTCGGGGTCGCCGTTGCGCGGCCTGGTCAACGTGCTGCCGACGGGCCGTAATTTCTACACCGTCGACCCGAAGGCCGTCCCGAGCCGGCTCGCGTACGACACCGGTGTCGCGCTCGCGAACAACCTGATCGAGCGGTATCTCGCCGATACGGGGGAGTATCCGCAGTCGGTGGGCCTGTCGGTGTGGGGGACGTCCGCGATGCGCACCGCCGGCGACGACATCGCCGAGGTGCTCGCACTCATCGGTGTGCGTCCCGAATGGGACGCCGAGTCGCGGCGGGTCCGCGAACTGACCGTGATTCCGCTCGCGGAACTCGACCGGCCGCGCATCGATGTGACGGTCCGTATCTCCGGTTTCTTCCGCGATGCGTTCCCGCACGTCATCGGCATGCTCGACGACGCGATCCGCATGGTCGCCGCCCTCGACGAACCCGACGAGCAGAACTATGTGCGAGCGCATGCCCGGCGCGACGAAGCCGAACACGGCGATGCCGATCGTGCGGTGCGCCGCATCTTCGGGTCGAAACCCGGCTCGTACGGCGCGGGCATCCTGCAGCTCATCGACTCCGGCAACTGGCGCACGGACGCGGATCTCGCCGAGGTCTACACGGCATGGGGTGGATTCGCCTACGGGCGCGGTGTGCACGGAGTTGCTGCCGCCGACGACATGCGCACGAACTACCGCCGGATCGCGGTGGCGGCCAAGAACACCGACACCCGTGAACACGACATCGCCGACTCGGACGACTACTTCCAGTACCACGGCGGCATGGTCGCGACCGTGCGGGCACTGACGGGCACCGACCCGAAGGCGTACATCGGCGACTCCACCACACCCGATGCGGTGCGGACACGCTCGCTGGCGGAGGAGACGGCGCGGGTATTCCGGGCGCGGGTCGTCAACCCGCGGTGGATCGGTGCGATGCGCCGGCACGGCTACAAGGGTGCGTTCGAACTCGCCGCCACCGTCGACTACCTGTTCGGTTACGACGCCACCGCCGGCGTGGTCGAGGACTGGATGTACGAGTCGCTCGCACAGAACTACGCACTCGACTCGGAGAACCAGGAATTCCTCCGCGAAGCGAATCCGTGGGCGTTGCGCGGCATCATCGAACGCCTCACCGAGGCAGCCGATCGAGGGTTGTGGGCCGAACCGGACCCCGAGACGGTGAGCAGGCTGCAGCAGACCTATCTCGACGTCGAAGGCGACCTCGAGGACCGCGCTTGAGGGTGCGGCTCATCGGTATCGGACCCGGGGGACCGGACGATCTCACGGTGGCGGCGGTGCGCGCTCTCGAGAGCGTCGACGTCTTCCTCGTGGCCGACAAGAACCGGGGCGTGGACGATCTCGTCGAGATGCGCGAGGACATCCTGCGCCTCCACACCTCCGGTGCGCATCGGGTGATCGTGGTGCCCGACCCGCCCCGCGACCGGAATCCGGAACAGTACGGCGACGAGGTGCGCGACTGGCACGCCGCCCGCGCCGAAGCCTACGAATCCGTTCTGCTCGAACAGGTTCGGGACGACGAAACGGTCGGCTTCCTCGTGTGGGGAGACCCGAGCCTGTACGACAGCACGATTCGTGTCGTCGACCGCATCCTCGGGCGGGGGAACGTGCGGTTCGACTACGACGTCGTTCCCGGAGTCAGCAGTGTGCAGCTGCTGGCGGCCCGACATCGTCTGGTGCTCAACACCATCGGCGGACCGATCACGGTCACCACCGGCCGCAGACTGATGCAGGAGGTCGCAGCGGGTGCTGCGAACATCGTGGTGATGCTCGACGGTGGCCTCGCCTGCGCAGACCTCGAGGGTCCGTGGAACATCTGGTGGGGTGCGAACCTCGGGACGAGCGACGAAGAACTCGTCGCCGGTCCGCTCGCCGAAGCACTCCCGGTCATCCGTGAGGCCCGAATCCGCGCGAAGCGGGCGCGCGGCTGGGTGATGGACACCTATCTGCTGCGCCACGAAGGCTGAGCTGCTCTGCTGCGGAAGGAAATCCGCGGTCAGCGGGTTGCCGGCACGGTTCCACACGCGTACCAGGCGCGGGCGTCGAGCGAGAACGGTCCGGACGGAAGAGCCGCCCGGCAGGCGTCCCGTACTGCACCTCGTTGTCTTTCGGGCATCGACACCAGGTGTCGCCCGGCCGGTCCCACCCCGAACGTGAACGGTTCCCAGAAGTCGGAGAAATCGGTGTAATCCGCGCGTGCGGACAGGGCGCCACCGACCACGTCGTTCAAACCGGCGTGTCGGAACCGCTCGGCGATGTCGCTCTCCGTGGTACCGGCCAGTCTCGTCTCGCCGGGCGTGCCGGGCTCGACCGTTCGCACCGCGGTCCAGAAGATACGGAGCATCGCCATGCCGCCGGCCGCGGTGTCCCACATACACGCGGCGACGGTGCCGCCCGGGCGGGTCACGCGCGCCATCTCCCGCACGCCCTGCTCTGGGTCGTTCATGAACCCGAGGACCAGCGACGCCAAGGTGACGTCGAACGTGCCGTCCGGCCACGGGAGGTTCTCGGCCACTCCGACGCGGACATCGATCTCCGGAGCGATCTCCTGGCACGCCGCAGCGAACTGGGGAGCCGGGTCGATCGCCGCGACCTTCGCTGCCCCCACCCGGGAGACCAGTTCCCGGGTGAGCCCACCGGGGCCGCAGCCCACATCGCAGACCCGCTGACCCGCGGTCACCCCGGCGGCATCCGCCAAGGCGGGTGCGAGCGTCGGGGCGTACCTGCCCATGAATCGGTTGTACCGGTCTGCAGGTGCGGCGAACTGCATATACCCAACCTATCGGTCGCCACGGCGTCCTCGTGGCCGTTCACGTCGTATCGGGTGTCGATCAGTCGTCCTTCTCGTCCGAGCGTTCCACCACGTCCGGAGCGTTCTCCCGGGTCGCCATGCCGCCGTCGCGTCCGTGATCGACCGGGCCCGGCGGGTCCTTGCGCACCTCGTCGTCCTTCTTCTTCGACGTCGTCACTTCTACCTCCGTACGCTGGGGCGATTCGTGTCCGGAGGGGTACCCCCAGACGTCGGCGCGCACACTTCGGGTGGCGACGGTGCGGCGGACCGGATTGACTGGATACAACGACACGAGGAGGCAGCATGCAGATCCGTGACAAGGTTTTCGTCGTCACCGGGGGAGGCAACGGGATCGGACGCGACGTCGTCCTCGAACTACTCGTGCGTGGTGCGCGGGTCGCGGCGGTCGATCTCCGCACCGAAGCGCTCGACGGCACCCGTGCGCTGGCGGTTGCGTACGACGACCGTCTCACCACCCACACGCTCGACGTCTCCGATCGCGCTGCCGTCGAAGCGCTGGTAACCGAGGTGACCACCGCACACGGACAGGTGGACGGCGTCGCCAACGTCGCCGGCATCATCCAGAAGTTCGTCCCGTTCGTGGAGCTGCCGTACGACGAGATGAACACGGTCCTCGACGTCAACTACTGGGGTGTCGTGCACATGTGCAAGGCGTTCCTGCCCGCGCTGCTCACCCGTCCCGAAGCAAGCCTGCTCAACGTCTCGAGTATGGGAGCCTTCGTGCCCGTCCCGGGCCAATCGGTCTACGGCGCGAGCAAGGCTGCCGTCAAACTGCTCACCGAAGGTCTCTACGCCGAACTCCGCACCACGAAGGTCGCGGTGACGCTCGTGTTTCCCGGCGCCGTCCGCACGGGGATCGCCGAGAACTCCGGCGCCGCGATCCCCGGCCGCAGCACCGATGCCTCCGTCAAGATCACCTCGTCGGCCGAAGCCGCCCGCCGGATCGCCGATGCGATCGAGAAGGGCACTTTCCGCGTGTGCATCGGCAAGGACGCAACGATGCTCGACCTGCTCGCCCGGCTCATGCCGCGCCGCAGCATCGAATTCCTGGCGAAGAAGATGGGCTCGCTCGTCGACCGCTGACCTACCGACGACCGGTGCGCATCGGATGCGGCCGGGGCGGCATGTCCGTGGGTGCGCGGCTCAGCACGATCGGCAACCACTGCGAGGTCATCACGATCATCACGAGCCATTCGACGATCATCGCCGCCGTCGGCCGATGCGGGGCGTTCGTGATCATTCCCGACTGCGACCAGTAGGCCAACAGGCCGAAGAACGACGACAGGCCGGAGCCGAGCATCGCGAGCGACGCCAGCTTCCACCGCCGCAACCACAACGCGAGCGTCGAGATCACCACACCGAAGACCAGGGCCAGCACCGTGAAGATCCGCAGCGGCACGGCCACGGGTGCGGTGGTGCCGAACCAGCTGCCGAGCACCGTCCAGGACCACGCCGACGACGTCTGCGGCAACAGAAGGCAGACCGTCAGGACGACGATGCAGAGCGCCAGGAGCCGGCCCCGGCGACCGGCCTCGAACTCGCCGGCGACCTTGTTCTCGATTCGTGCGAAGTCGTTCCGATAGGCCGACAGGTCCGCGCTCATGCCTCAGCCTTTCCGTTCCGACACATGAGTGGCCATTATGCGCCGGGTGCCGGTGTGACCTCGCTCATGTCGTCCACCAGCAGATATGCTCCCGCACAGCTTGGGGCGACCGCTGCCGGTGTGACCCCGCCGCGCATCGGGTATCGCACCTTACGAACTCGATCGAGGGAGGGTGAGAATGCCGGAGAAGGACCAATACCGCATGCAGCATCCGGGGGAGCAGCACCCCGTCCCACCGCTCGAGGAGCAACCCGAGATCGCGTACCCGGGGGCGACCGCCGATCTCGTCTCCGCACCCGACCACGGTGAGGAGACATACCGGGGGAGCGGGCGACTCGAAGGTCGGCGCGCACTGATCACCGGTGGCGATTCCGGTATCGGACGGGCGGTCGCGGTCGCCTTCGCCCGAGAGGGCGCCGACGTCGTCCTGGCCTACCTCGACGACGAGGACGAGGACGGGCGGCGGACCGCCGAACTCGTCGAGCAGGCCGGTCGACGTGCGGTGCGTATGCCCGGGGACATCCGGGAGGAGGAGTTCTGCCGGCGACTCGTGGACACGACGGTGTCCGAACTCGGCGGCATCGACATCCTCGTCAACAATGCGGCCTATCAGCATCTCGAACCCGGTGGCATCGGTGACATCTCCACCGAGCAGTTCGACCGGGTGATGAAGACGAATCTCTACGCCCTGTTCTGGTTGTCGAAGTTCGCGGTCGCCGCGATGCAGCCGGGTTCGACGATCGTCAACACCACGTCCATCCAGGCGGTGAGCCCGTCATCGGGTCTGCTCGACTACGCGACCACGAAGGCCGGCATCGTCGACTTCACCAAGGGTCTCGCCTCGGACGTGGCGAGCAAGGGCATCCGCGTCAACGCCGTTGCACCCGGCCCGATCTGGACGCCCCTCATTCCCGCGACGATGCCGAAGGACGCGTACGAGCAGTTCGGTAAGGACACCCCGCTCGGACGTCCCGGCCAGCCCGCCGAACTCGCGCCCGCCTACGTCTTCCTCGCTTCCCAGGAGTCGAGTTACATCACCGGGGAGACCATCGCCGTCACCGGCGGAGTCCCGTTCACCTGAGAATCAGAGCGCGAGATGGTCATCGGAGCGCGTAACAGCGCGCACCGATGACCATGTCGCGCTCCGAAGTTCACGAGGACTGCATGTCGAGCAGTTCCGACACCGTCACGAACCGGTAGCCCCCGGCGCGCAGGCCGTCGACGATCCCGGGAATCGCGTCCAGCGACGCTGTCCGGGAGGGGTACATGACGTGCAGCAGGATGATCGAGCCGGGACGGGTCTCGTCGAGTGCGGTCTGCACGATCGCGTCGGTGTCGGACGAGTCGGAATCCGGTTCGACGTCCCACATCACGGTGGTCCGGTCGTGCTGGTCGAGATAGCGGGGGAGCGCGACGAGTTTCTTGCCGTAGGGCGGGCGGAAGGTGATCTCCCCGTCGAACCCGGTCTCGCGGATCGCGGCGTCGGTGCGCTCGATCTCCTCGGCCACCGTGCCGCTGCCGACGAGCATCATCCTGCGGTGCGTCGCGGTGTGGTTGCCGAGTTCGTGGCCGGCCTCGACGATCGCCCGGCCGAGTTCGGTGCGGGAGTTCGAAAGCTGGAAGATCGCGACGGCGACAACGACCAGCACCACGAGCACGGTGGATACGACGACGAGGGTTCTTCGGCCGGATGCCATTCGGACATGGTGCCTCATCCGGTGTGGATGGGTGGCGGACGCCCGGTTGCGCGGTTCCGGGACCGACGCCGGGTCTTGTACTGTTCGTAGCGACGTAGGGAACAACGGTGCGAATCCGTGGCTGTCCCGCAACTGTCACCGAGGAGTGATCCCCCGATTTCATGGTCACGGCCCACACGGGTTGGAAGGCCGGGGGTGAGCGTCGATCCGGGAGCCAGGACACCTGCGTCGGCCGAAGCAGGACCACGAGGATGGACATGAACAATTCGATATTCACCGCCCGTTGGGGGCGGAAATCGGTGCTGCGCTTCGGCGTCGCACTGGGCGCAGCAGCCTTGATCGTCTCGGGGTGCTCATCGAGCGACGAGGCGACGGCCGAAGCCGAGCAGGGCACAGCCACATCGGCCTACCCGCTCACAGTCGAGAACTGCGGCAGGACACTCACGATCGACGCGCCACCGCAGCGTGCGGTCTCGCTCAATCAGGGTTCCACCGAGATCCTGCTGTCGCTCGGCCTGGCCGACCGCATGGTGGGCACCGCGACCTGGACCGATCCGGTACGGGACAACCTCGCCGAGGAGAACGCGAAGGTTCCGCGCCTGGCCGACAACCAGCCGTCGCTGGAGGTCGTGCTCGATACCGAGCCGGACTTCGTCTCGGCGTCCTTCGGCGGCACGCTCGGCCCGGGCGGGGTTGCCGAACCGGCGCAGCTCGAACAGCTCGGTGTGCCCGCCTATCTGTCACCGACGGACTGCGACGGCAAGGACGACAACAGCGTCAACTCCGACGGCAATCGCACCGAGCCGCTGACGATGGACGCTGTCTACAAGGAGATCCGGGAGCTGGCCGCGATCTTCGACGTACGGGACCGTGGCGAAGGATTCGTCGACGAGCTTCGACAGCGTTACGACGCCGCAGCCGGGGAGATCGACGCTGCCGACGTGTCGCTGGCGTTCTGGTTCGCGGACACGAGTACACCGTATGTGGCCGGTTGCTGTGGCTCCTCCGGCATCATCACCGACTCCGTCGGGGCGAAGAACGTCTTCGACGACACCACCAACGAGTGGCCCCAGGTCAGCTGGGAAGCGGTGCTCGATCGTGACCCCACCGCGTTGGTCCTCGGAGACCTGAGCCGGCGCAGCATCGCCGGTGATGCACTGGACAGCAAGATCGAATTTCTCGAGTCGAATCCGGTGACCCGACGCCTGTCCGCAGTGCAGGACAAGCGATACATCGTGGTCAACGGTGCCGACATGAATCCCTCGATCCGCACGGTCGACGGCATCGAGAAGGTTGCCGACGCCCTGCGCGAGTGGAATCTCGGAAGCTGATGACAGTCGAGACCAAGACCCGGTTGCCCGCCCACGGCAACCGGGTCCCGGTCGTCGGTGTGGTCGCGGCGGGACTCGCAGTTCTCGTGCTGTCGATCGCCGTCACCGTCACGATCGGGCCCGCAGACCTGTCCGTCGGGGACGTGTATTCGGTCATTTTCGATCGGCTGGGGTTGACCGATACGACGATCAGTGCCATTCGTGAGGGCATCGTATGGGAGTTGCGGCTCCCGCGAACACTGCTCGCGGCGGTCTGCGGTGCGGGCCTTGCGGTCTGCGGTGTGATCATGCAATCGCTGTTGCGCAACCCGCTGGCGGACCCATTCGTCCTCGGTATCTCGTCGGGTGCGTCCACGGGTGCCGTGATGATCGCCGTTCTCGGTCTGGGAGGCGGGGCCGTGTCCCTGTCGGGCGGCGCGTTCCTCGGGGCGCTCGTCTCGTTCGGCCTGGTGTTGCTGCTCGCGACCGGCGCCGGTGGTGGAACGTCCCGTGTGGTGCTCGCAGGTGTTGCCGGGACACAGCTGTTCTCGGCTCTCACCTCCTTCATCGTCATCTCCTCGGCCGACGCGGAACGCACCCGAGGGGTGTTGTTCTGGTTGCTGGGCTCTCTGGCCGGGGCAGACTGGAGCGACGTCATCCTGTGCGCCTCGGTGTGCGCCGTCGGCATTGCGGTGTGCTTGTTCAACGCTTCCGCACTCGACGCGTTCACCTTCGGCTCGTCCACGGCTGCCACCCTCGGAATCGCGGTCGGACGGATCAAGCTGATGTTCCTGGTGATCACCGCGCTCATCACGGCCGTTCTGGTCAGCGCGGCCGGTGCGATCGGTTTCGTGGGTCTGGTCCTGCCGCACGCTGCCCGGTTCCTCGTCGGTCCCCGGCACAGTCGTCTCGTCCCGGTCACTGCGGTCGTGGGTGCGATCTTCATGGTGTGGGTCGACGCGGTCGCCCGAACGGTGTTCGCGCCCCAGGAAGTTCCGGTCGGTGTGGTGACCGCGCTGATCGGTGTACCGGCCTTTGCCCTGATCCTCTTCCGTACGAGGAGTGCACCGTGACACTGGCCGCGAAGTCGTTGCGCTGGAGCCGCGCAGGGAATCTCGTCGTCGACGACGTGACGATCGATCCCGTCCCCGGGGAGACGATCGGGCTGCTCGGACCGAACGGGTCGGGCAAGTCGTCGTTGCTACGGTTGCTGGCCGGAGTCGACCGGCCGGACGAAGGAGCGGTGACGCTCGACGGCACGGATATTCGAAGCCTCGGCCGCCGAACGATGGCCCGCCGTGTCGCAATGGTCGGGCAGCATGCACACACCGAAGTCGATATCCGGGTACGGGATGTCGTGCGTCTGGGAAGGATTCCGCACGCCGATGTCTTCGGACGCGACGACGGGGGTGACGTCGCCATCGACCGTGCGCTCGAGGTGACCGGAATGACGGAACACGCCGACCGGTTGTGGCGCGCGATGTCGGGTGGTGAACGCCAACGCGCACAGATCGCCCGGGCCCTGGCGCAGGAGCCCGAGGAACTGCTGCTCGACGAACCGACCAACCACCTCGACATCCAGCACCAGCTCGACATCCTCGAACGAGTTGTGGCGTTATCGGTGACGAGTTACGTTGCCTTGCACGATCTCAACCTCGCCGCGATGTTCTGCGATCGAGTGGTGGTACTCGAGAAGGGACGGGTGGTCGCCCACGGAACTCCTGCCGAGGCACTGACGGAGGAGATGATCGAGCAGGTGTACGGCGTGCGTGCCGCGGTCTCCTACGAAGGGGGGACGCCCGTCATCCGCTACCACCGTCTTCGTGCGACCTACGCGTAGCAGGATTGCCGCGCGAAATGGTCATAGGAACACGCAATTACGCGCACTCATGACCATTTCGCGCTCCGCAGTTCACGAGGTCGGTGGAGTGAGGAAGAAACAATCGCCGCACACCCCGCCCGGCGGGACCCGATAGTACAGACAGCAGCTACGGCGTCGACCGGTCTCCGGATCGAGGGCCTCGGCGAGACGCGGGTCGGTCAGCAGGGCGTCGACACGGGGCCGCGCCTCGGCGCCGATCATCTGCGCGGCCCCGATCAGGGCCGAGGCCGCGTTGCCCCACAGCAGACCGGACGCGGCCACCTCGCTCCACGCGCCGACGAGCGGTTCGACCTGCTCGTCGAGCACCTCGATCGCTGCCTCGCCGCCGAATTGTGGTTCGACGATGTGCAGCTGCAACCCGGCGTCGTCGCGCCACAGCACATGCTCGCGATCGAGGCGGACGCAGCGGCCGGAGTCGACGACGGAACCGAGGGCCACCGACCAGAGGCGCGCGACGTAGCCGAAGAAGAACGTCGACGCCGCGACCCGCGTCTCGTCGGTGCCCATCCGCTCGGCGGTGATGGCCACCAGGGCATCGCGGGTCGCCGGGTCGCGAAGCTCGGCGGTGGGACGCCACGTGTCGTCGGCGGGACCGGTACTCACCCGGAAGAACGGGCTCCGCGCACCGATGCGCTCGAGCATCCCGACGACCTCGGACACGGACTTCCTTTCAGGGTCGCGGCGTGGCCACCTGTATCCATCGCTCCTCGGCGGCATCGTATTCGACAAGACCCATGCGTTCGAACTCGTCGAGCCATCCGCGCATCGGCCACCAGCCCCACCGCCGGTGGAACAGCGCGGCGTTGACGAGGATGTCGTCGAGGTGTTCGACCGGCGGACTCGACACCGGGTGGTACTGATGGAAGGCGTGTGCACCGCCGACCCAGGCCATCGGCACCCCGGCACTCGCGGCCTTCTGGCCGAAGTCGGTGTCCTCACCGCCGTATCCCCGGTAGACGGTGCAGAATCCACCGATGCGGCGCCATACGAGTTTTCGGACCGCGAAGGAGAGCGACCAGAACAACTCGTGTGCGTCGTTCAGCACGATGTCGCCGTCGGGTGGGAACGGTCGAGCGGGATGGGGATCGATCGAATCGCCGAGCCGCTCGAGGTCGTAGCCGTCGGCTCCGGGCTCGGGCAGGTACGTGACAGGACCGTTGAGCAGCGCGGCGGGATGACGGTCGGCCGCTTCGGCATACCGCTCGATCAGGTCGGGAGCCGGAATGCAGTCGACGTCGAGGAACACCAGCAGGCCCGGCGATGCCGTCCTCGCTCCCAGATTCCGCGCCGCGGCGACCGGAAGTTTCCCGGAGTCGGCCTCGATCTCCACCACCCGCGCCGATGACCCCGCAGCTGCGACCACCTCGGCGACCTCCGGGTCGCCCATCGCAACGACGATGTGCTCGTCGGGCACTCGCGTGCTGCGCGCGAGTCCGTCGAGTTGCCGCCGCAGATGCGTGCTTCGGCCGGCGGCGACGGTGATCACCGAGAGGATCACGGCGCCCCCGCGAACTCGTCCAGAATTGCGGCCGCACGCGCCGCGGCACCGTCGACCTGCCAGCGTTTCCACTCGATCGGCTCGAGGCCACGTGCCCGTTCGATCAGTTCGGGCCATCGAGACGGATCGGGCCAGCCGTCGAGGCCGACCGCCAGGCCGGACCGGTCGAGAGCGGCCGCGGTGGAGTGCTGTTCGTCGAACGGTCGGGGTTCGGCGATCACCACTGCAGGTCGTGCGGCAGCTGCGATGTCGGCGACGGTGTTCTGTCCCGCGTGCCCGATCACGACGTCGGCCCCCGAAAGGACGGGCCACGGGTCGTCGATCCACGGACCACCCGTGACGCCGAGACCGTCCCATGTGTACTCCGGGAAACGGGTCGAGAAGCGGTGCAGATCGTCGACGGTGATAGACGACCCGCCGCTGCCGCTCATCACCAGGACCTTCGGCTTCGCACCCTGTGTCGGTGTGGGGGACGGGCGGCCGTCGAAACGGCTGATGCCCCCGACATACGACGTCCTGTCGGCATACGGGCGCAGCCAGTGCGGGTCGTAGACCTCCTGCGCCCACGGCGCGACGATGTGGTCGGCGACGCGGTACGCCAGGGTGTGCGCGGTATCGGTGCGTTCGCCCGGCATCGCCAGTATCACCACGGGAATGCCGTACAACCGGGCGAGGAGTGTCACCTCGACCGATACGTCCACCACGAGCAGACTCGGGCGCGTCGCGGAGATCCACGAACCCAGTGCGTGCATGCGTTCGCGGAGGCCGTCGTCGTGGGTGGGAACCCAGTGCAGGACGTCGTGGGCCGTCGGATCCTGCGCAGTGTCGACGGCGAGGTCGTCGCGGGGGAGCAGCACCACGTCGTCGAAGGCATCCGAAGCGCTGCCGAGCGGCGCCGACGACAACGCCGTCACCCGCGTCCGTAGATGCGCGCAGATGCTGCTCGCACGGGTGCGATGCCCGTGCCCGTGGTGATGGATGTAGTAGCCGATCATGCTGCCCCTGCGAGCTCCCGATACAGCGAGACGTATGCGTCGACCATCGTGCGTTCCGAACAGCGCGCCTCGGCGCGGGCCCGGGCGGACGCACGGGACAGACCGACCGCGCGGGGGACCGCCGCAGCCAAGCCGTCGATGTCGTCCGGCGCGACGAGGCATCCGCTGCTCTCGTCCACCACCTCCGGGATCCCGCCGCGGGCGAAAGCGACCACGGGTGTCCCGCACGCGAGGGACTCGGCGACGACGAGCCCGTACGGCTCGTCCCACTGCGGGGTGATGAGCGCTGCCGCCGAACTACCCACCACTGCAGCGAGATCGGGCTGCGAAAGGTGACCGAGATAGGTCACGCCGGGACCGAGGAACGGTTCGACGTGTTCGGAGAAGTACTCGCGATTGCTGATCGGGCCCGCGAGCCGCAATCGGTAACCGGCTCGCCGCGCGGCCTCGATCGCGAGGTGCGCTCCCTTCTCCGGTACGAGGCGGCCGAACCAGATCAGGTCGTCACCGCCCGGGCCGACGGGCCATGCGCCGAGATCGACGCCGTTGGGCACGACCGCGACCGGACCGGGGGTGGCGTGTTCCCACTCCGCGGCGGTGTGCCGGCTGACCGCGACGAACGTACCCGGACATCCACCCGGCGCCGCCATCGCCGACTCGAGCCAGGGCGTCGGCGGCGTGTGCAGGGTGCACAGCAACGGGGCGCGCAGTGTCCGGGCCATCGCGATCGGCAGGTAGTGCAGGCTGTGGTTGTGCACGACGTCGAAGGCGTCGGCCGACGGCCCTGCGAGATCGAGCATCAACGACAGGTAGGCGTGGTGGTCGCCGAGGAAACCGTCCGCCGGCGGCATCGACACGTCGCTGCGGGCGAGTTCACTGACCTCGAAGGAGGGCACTTCGAGGAACTCGGCCGGAAGTGTGGGGTCCGATCCCGGTGCGGCGAAGAGTGTCACCTCGTGCCCGTCCTTGCCGAGCGCGTGCGCGAGGTGCCACACGTGTGCTTCGAGTCCGCCGGCGAAGGGCTGGCGAATCGGATACCTGTTGGACGCGATGAGGGCTACGCGCAACGGTGTCGACGTCATCCGTTCCGGCCTCCCATCGCGCGTAGGTAGATGTCGCGGTGCGCACGGGCGAGTGCACGACGCTCGTCCATGCGTTGCGACCAGTCGGCTCGCGGAAAATCCCTGTTCTCGTACAACTCCCGTACGCAACGGTCGAGCGAGTCGGCGTCGAAGGTGTTCTCGTCGAAGGTGTACACGCCGCACCGGCGTTGTTCACCGTAGAAGCCGCAGCTCGGCGCGATCACCGCGGTGCCGAGGTCGTAGCACGCCTCGAGCCAGCCCGAATGGGTGCCGAAGCGGTAGGGAAGTACCGACACCGACAGGTCCGAGAGGTACTGCCACAGTTCGTCGTCGGAAAAGTACGGATGCACCTGTACATCCACGTGGGGTTGCTCGCCGTACCGCAGGATGCGCGACCCGGCTTCCGGGTTGTACCAATACGCGTCGGCGGGATCGAAGATCTCGTCGTGCACGTCGATCTGCAGTACGGCGCCCGGCAGGGATCGCACCGTCTCGGCGAGCGTGTCGAGAACGGGGAACAGATCCATGTTCGCCCGCAGGCTCTTCGCGTGTACGCCCACGACGAACGGCCCGTCGTTGCGGCGCGGTCGCTCGAGCCAGTGCTGTTCGACGACGTGCGGGTGCGGCAGGACCGTCGCCTCCCGTCCCCATCGCACACGGATCCGCTCGGCAGCGCCCGGCGTGAGGGTGATCAGTTCCTCCGCTGCGGGAATCAGCACGTCGAGCTGCTTGTGGTGCTCGCCCGGGTCCGGGTGGTGCGGGTTGCGCAGATCGTGGACGGTGTACACGAGTGGCTTGTGATGCTCGGCGAGTTCGGCGACGACGTCCTGCAGCTGTTCCGCGCCGATCGCGTCGAAGCCGAAATGGATGTGGAAGACGTCGAATTCCTTGCGGTGGTCGTTCACCCAGCCCGGTTCGAGCATCAACGGCGGCCACCACCCACCGGGCACCTTGCGGCCGTCGGCCGGAACCGGGTCCGTCAACCGGATCACGTCGTCACCCTCCGGGCACGCGAGGTGCCGGACGTAGACGTGTGATGCAGGAACCGACGCGACCCGAATCACCACAGCCGACCCTCTTCTCACTCGCGCGACATCCGCCGTACACACCGAATGGCCGGGAACGCCGTCCCCGGCCACCGTCCGGTGCTCCGCGCATACCCGTGGGAGAGGGCCTTCACACGTCGCTGCCCGACTCGTCCGATCTTCACTAGGGTGGCGGCAGAAGGACCATCGAGCGAAGGGATTCGGTATGGGTGTCAGCTTGGCCAAGGGAGGCAACGTCTCGCTGTCGAAGGAGGCGCCGAACCTGACGGCGGTGACAGTGGGTCTCGGCTGGGACGTGCGGGCGACGACCGGCGTGGATTTCGACCTCGACGCCAGCGCGTTGTTGACGAGTGAGAACGGCAAGGTCCTGTCCGACCAGCATTTCGTCTTCTACAACAACCTGCGTTCGCCCGACGGCTCCGTCGAGCACACCGGCGACAACCTCACCGGTGAGGGAGAGGGCGACGACGAGAGCGTGAACGTCGATCTCATTGCGGTTCCGCAGGAGGTCAAGTCGATCGTCTTCCCGGTGTCGATCCATGACGCGGACGCTCGTGGCCAGTCGTTCGGCCAGGTGCGCAACGCGTTCATCCGCGTCGTCGACCGTGCCGACAACCGCGAACTCGCCCGCTACGACCTCACCGAGGACGCGTCCACCGAGACCGCGATGGTCTTCGGGGAGTTGTACCGCCACGGTGGTGAGTGGAAGTTCCGCGCCATCGGGCAGGGCTACGCGTCGGGCCTCGCGGGCATCGCCCGGGACTACGGCGTGAACATCGGCTGAGAAGGGTTCAGCGGACGAGCTTCCACTTCTTGTCGTGCCGGTAGAAGGTCGACCGCTTGAGGGCCCTGGGGTTCGCGACCCCGTCGCGGGTGACGACCGTGGCGGGGGAACCGAGCTGCATCGCCCGGCCCGTCAGCCACTTGTATCCGCCGAACCAGCGGGGCCGGTCGATCGCGGCCCGCAGGCCGGGCATCGCCGGTGTGGGTTCGACGCGGATGCCGGGCACCGTGCCGGAGAACAGGCGGGTGTCGTCGACGTAGGCCTCTCCGACGAGCGCGTCGTCACCCTCACCGCACAACAACGCGCGGCCGACGAGGGCGATGCCGGCGTCGTCGCGGATGAGCGGCAACGGTTTCGCGACACCCTGGAGGGCGACGGTGGCGGCCTTGGACCCCGTCCGCAGCCCGTACGCCTCGGTGGCGGGGGTGCGCTTCTCCGGGACGTACGCGATCTCCAGGTCGAGTCGTTCGGTGCGCATGAGCCGTGTGACGGTCGCGGCGAAGGCCGCGTCGTCGCCCACGAGGACCAGACGAGGGTCCTCCACCGACTCGAGGTGGGCGAAGACGTCCTCGAAGTCGTCCTTCTCGGGGAGGGCAGGCGCAGAGAGTGCGGTCACGGGCGTCAGCGCCAACGGCAATGGCACGTCACCGCATCTGAGCACTACCGGGGTCAACGGGTCTCCTCGAGGGGTCGGGTTCGTCGGGCTCTCGGCTGCGTCCACTGTAATGGGAAGCCGGCAGCCGAGTGGGTCGGCGACCCACCGCCGCGCGCCGCAGCTCCGAGCGGTTCTGCCGTCCCGTCATCCGCGCTCGCCGGAGGGTGGACTACACTGTGGTCCCGGCTGCTGCCCGGTTGGGCAGGACCCTGCAGGCGAGACCGCCCGCACGTAGACACCTGCCTGAGGAGAGCGCGACATGCCGGCAATCGTCCTGATCGGAGCCCAGTGGGGCGACGAGGGCAAGGGCAAAGCTACCGATCTACTCGGCGGACGTCTGCAGTGGGTCGTGCGCTACCAGGGCGGCAACAACGCCGGTCACACGGTGGTGCTGCCCAACGGCGACAAGTTCGCCCTGCATCTGATCCCGTCGGGCATCCTGACCCCCGGCGTCAACAACGTCATCGGCAACGGTGTCGTGGTGGATCCGGGTGTACTGCTCACCGAACTCGAAGGCCTCGAGAAGCGCGACGTGGACACCAGCCGTCTGCTGCTCTCGGCCGACGCGCACCTGATCATGCCGTACCACGTGGCCATCGACAAGGTCACCGAACGCTTCCTCGGCAAGAAGAAGATCGGCACCACCGGCCGTGGTATCGGCCCCTGCTACCAGGACAAGATCGCCCGTGTCGGCGTGCGGGTCGCCGACGTGCTCGACGAGAAGATCCTCACCCAGAAGGTCGAGGCCGCACTGGAATTCAAGAACCAGGTGCTCGTCAAGATCTACAACCGCAAGGCACTCGACCCGCAGCAGGTCGTCGACGAGGTGCTCACGCAGGCGGAGAGCTTCAAGCACCGCATCACCGACACCCGCCTCGAGCTGAACAAGGCCCTCGAGCGCGGCGACACGATCCTCCTCGAGGGTTCGCAGGGCACGCTGCTCGACGTCGACCACGGCACCTACCCGTACGTGACGTCGTCCAACCCCACCGCCGGTGGCGCAGCAGTCGGTTCGGGTATCGGCCCCGCCAAGATCACGACGGTGCTGGGCATCCTCAAGGCGTACACCACGCGCGTCGGCTCGGGTCCGTTCCCGACCGAACTGTTCGACGACCACGGCGCCTACCTTGCCAAGCAGGGCGGCGAAGTCGGTGTCACCACCGGTCGCGCCCGCCGCACCGGATGGTTCGACGCCGTCATCGCCCGCTACGCGACCCGCGTCAACGGCATCACCGACTACTTCCTCACCAAGCTCGACGTGTTGTCGGGGCTCGACACCGTGCCGATCTGCGTCGGTTACGAGGTCGACGGTGTTCGTGTCGACGAGATGCCGATGACGCAAACCGACGTGCATCACGCCAAGCCGATCTACGAGGAGATGCCGGGCTGGTGGGAGGACATCTCCCATGCCCGCACCTTCGAGGAGCTGCCGCAGAACGCACAGAACTACGTGCTGCGTCTCGAGGAGCTCTCCGGTGCCTACATCTCCTGCATCGGTGTGGGGCCGGGCCGCGACGAGACCATCGTCCGGCGCGACGTGATCCGCTGATCCCACCGGCCCGACCGGGCCGGGCCGGTTGCGTGATACTGGACCGGTGATCACACGCGCGATAGGGGCGGCCTCGCTCGTCCGCGACCTCGGCAACTGGCAGGAGGCCCGTGACACGAGGCCGGCCTACCGGGCACTCGCGGACAGCATCCGCCTGCTCGTGCACGACGGTCGCGTCCCGCTCGGTGTCGCCCTGCCCAGCGAGCGGGAACTCGCCACGGCGCTGTCGCTGAGCCGTACCACCGTCGCGTCCGCCTACGCGGCCCTGCGGGACGAGGGCTATCTGCGCAGCCGCCAGGGCGCCCGCAGCACCGTCGCCGTGCCCGCCCGCCGCGGTTCCGAGAACACCGGCTCCCGGATGCCGATCGGTCCGGCGATCGATCTGAGCAACGCCTCGCTGCCCGCACCGGCGGCGGAGATCGAAGCGGCGTATGCGGCGGCGTTGCGGTCGATGTCGACCTATCTGGACTCGCACGGCATGGAACCCATCGGGGTGTCGGTGCTGCGCGAGGTCATCGCCCGTCGCTACCGCGAACGCGGACTGCCCACCACACCCGACCAGATCATGGTCACCTCCGGCGCGCAGCACGCGATGCGACTGCTGCTCGGCGTGCTCGACGATCCCGGCGACCGGGTCGTCGTCGACCACCCCACCTATCCCAATGCGCTCGAAGCCATCCGCCGCTACGGCGCGCGCCCGGTTCCGGTTCCGGTGCGTCCGGAGAACGGCCCGCACGGGGGTTGGGATCTCGAGGGTGTCGACAGCGCCGTCCGGCAGACCGCCGCACGCACCGCCTTCCTCGTCCCCGATTTCCACAACCCCACGGGTCTGTGCCTCGACGAGGACGGCCGCGCCGAACTGGCCCGCATCATGCGCGACACGCGGACGACGCTTGTCGTCGACGAGTCGATGGTCGATCTGTGGCTCGACGCCCCGCCACCGCCGCCGGTCGCGGCGATGCCCGCCGGCTCCTCGGTGGTGACGGTGGGCTCGACGGCGAAGTCACTGTGGGGCGGCCTGCGGGTGGGGTGGATCCGCGCCGATCGCGACACGATCGTCCGGCTGGCCGGAGCCCGTACTGCGGTCGACCTGGGCACACCCGTGATGGAACAGCTCGCGGCCGCGCATCTGCTCTCGGACGTCGACGAACTGCTCGAACGCCGACGCGCCGGATTGCGGGAGCGACGTCGTGCGCTGTGCGACGCCCTGGACCGGCGCCTGCCCGCCTGGGAGTACACGCCGGGGCAGGGCGGCATGTCGCTGTGGGCGCGGATGCCCGAGCCGGTGTCGACCTCGCTCGCGGCGGCCGCGCCCTCCCACGGTGTGCTGCTCTCCGCCGGCCCGCGATTCGGTGTCCAGGGCGCGTTCGAGCACTTCGTGCGGTTGCCGTACACGCAGGACATCACGGTCCTCGACGATGCCGTCGAGGCCATGGCCGCCGCCTACGACCAGGTGGCTTCCGGCCGGACCCCCGACGAGGCGCGGCTCGTCGTCTGATCGGCCTGCCTCAGGACATCTCGATCAGTTCGCGCAGCGCCGCCGAGACCTCACGGGGTCGTTCGAGGGGGCCGCAGTGCCCGCTGTCGAAGGTGCGCAGTTCGAGCAGGTTCGGCAGGCGCTCGGCGATCCACTCGGATCGGCCCGGCGGTGAGATCCGGTCGTGGCGGCCCGCGATCACGAGGGTCGGTGCGGTGATCGCGGCGGGATCCACCGTGTCCACCATGTCGACCAGCAGCCGTCCGTAACCGCCGCGTCCCCGCGCCGACGTGCGGCCGAGCATGCGGTCGACGTCGGCGGTGATCGTCGCGGCCGCACCCGTCCCGACTGCGACGCGCGACAACAGGTGCTTGCGGAGCGGCATCCGCTTGGGCAGCGGCATCCGTGCGAGCGGAACGACGGTCTGCGCGACGCGCCGTCGCACCCGCGTCAGGCTCTGCGGTCCGCGCAGGAACTGCACGTTGTCGAAGATCTCGCCCGGCGTGGTGTTGACCAGACCTACCGCCGACACTCGTGCGTCGACGTCGCGCGGATACCGCTCGGCCCAGGCCATCACGGCGATCCCGCCCATGGAGTGCCCGGCGACCACGACGGGACGGCCGTCGGGTGCGGCCGCGCCCAGCACGGCGTGGAGATCGTCGGCGAGGTGGTCCATCGTGTACGCCCGGGCGGGGGCGGCCTGGCTGCGTCCGTGACCGCGGTGGTCGAAGGCGACCACCCGGTAGTCGTCGCTCAGGGCGCGAATCTGATTGCGCCAGAAGCCGAGTTCGCACAAAATGCCGTGCGCCAGGACGATTGTCGGGGCGTCGGCGGGGCCGTAGGCCTCGGTGTGGATGCGGGTGCCGTCCGTGCTGCGGACGTCGAGTACCTCCGGGACACGGCCCGGGACCGCGGTGCGTGCTCGTGCTCGTGCCGTGGCCGCCGATCGATGGATCGCGGCTCCCACCCCATCACTCATGGGGGTGTTGATAGCACAACGGTTACGGCGGGATCGGTGGTTCTCCCACCGATGGGACAGGCCCGGAACCGTATCGGTGGAACACCGTTACGATCCCGGGCCCGGGCTGCCGGATCAGACCCAGAGGGTGTCGATGTCGGTGGCCTCGGCCGCCGGTGCCGCCGGCTCGCCGGCGGGTGTGCGCGAGAAGCGCGGCGCCGGAGCATGCTGCACGATGCCGTCGATCTCGACGAGCGAACCGCGCGCGACGAGGTGCTCGTTCTCCTCGGCTTCCGCGAAGGTGAGGACGGGGGAGACGCAGGCGTCGGTGCCGAGGAAGATCTCGCTCCACTCGTCGCGGGTCTTCGACAGGAACTTCTCGGTGAAGATCTTTTTCATCTCCGCCCAGCGGGAAGTGTCGAGCTGCTGCGGCAGCTCGGCCGGATCGAGCTCGAGGCCCTTCAGCAGAAGGGCGTAGAACTGCGGCTCGATCGAGCCGACGGCCATGTACTTGCCGTCCTTGGTCTCGTAGACGTCGTAGAACGGTGCGCCGGTGTCGAGCAGGTTGACGCCGCGCTCGTCCGACCACACGCCGCGACCGCGGAACGCCCACATCATGTGCGAGAGTGCGAGGGCACCGTCGACCATCGCCGCGTCGACGACCTGGCCCTTGCCGGAGGTCTGCCGCTCGACGAGGGCGGAGAGGATGCCGAACACGAGGAACATCGAACCGCCGCCGAAGTCGCCGACCATGTTCAGCGGCGGCACCGGACGTTCGCCCTTACGGCCGATCGCGTGCAGGACACCGGTGAGCGAGATGTAGTTGATGTCGTGGCCGGCCGCGTTCGCGAGCGGACCTTCCTGGCCCCAGCCGGTCATGCGGCCGTAGACGATGCGGGGGTTGCGCTCGAGCACGACGTCCGGTCCGAGGCCGAGCCGTTCGGTGACACCGGGACGGAAACCTTCGATGAGGACGTCGGCGCGCTCGAGCAGACCCAGGACCTTCTCGATATCCGCAGGATCCTTGAGGTTGGCCTCGACGATGCGGCGGTTGCGCTGAATGGGATCGCGCTGACCCGCCGGCGGGATCTCACCGGGGCGCTGCACGATGACGACGTCGGCGCCGAGATCGGCGAGCAGGGTCGCGGCGTGCGGGCCGGGACCGAGCCCCTTGAACTCGACGACGCGGACACCCGCGAGCGGACCCTTCTTCTCAACAGCTTCAGCGGACACTCGACGAACCTCACTCCGATACGTAGGGACTGTCGCAACGGAGAGTACCTTAGCGAGCGTTCAGAATATGGTTCCGGTCACTCGAGCGGATCACTCCTCGTAGAGGTCCGCCTCGCTCAAGCCGGTCGCCTCGAAGGCCTCCGCGAGGTCGGCGTGGCGGACCACGATGACCACCTGGTCGTCGACCACCCGGAAGGCGATCGCCTCCTCGCGGGGACTCGGGTCCGCCGCCCAGGTGGCGGTCTCCTCGACCACCACGATGCCCTGATGGACGAACATGCGGCCCGGCTCGAGGGTGACGCCGGCCGTCGTCGCCCACTCGCGCAGCTCGTCGAGTCCCTGATCGGGATCGTCGTCGGGGGTGGGCAGCACGATGTCGTCGCTCGACAACTGCACGAGCGTGTCGATGTCGTTGCTGTTCACGGCGTCGTGCCAGGCCAGGACCGTGGCGATCTCCGATGTGCTCATGATCGAGAGCCTAGTCGTCCGGTCACGGGCAGAGCAGCGTGAATCCGCCGAATCCACTGCCGCGCTCGGGCGCTCCGGAGCACAGTGGACGTATGACGATCACCGGCCAACTCGTGAGCTTCATTCCGAGCACCGACCTCGACGTCTCGGAGATGTTCTACGTCGACACCCTTCGCTTCCGGAAGATCTCCCGCGACCCCTTCGCGCTCGTCCTCGACGGCGGCGACGGCGCGCCGGTCCGGGTGACGCTCGTGCAGTCGCGCGAGGAGACCGGGTACACAGCGCTGGGCTGGCGGGTGTCCGATCTCGACGGCATCGTCGAACGACTGCGCGAGCACGGCGTGGAATTCGTGCGCTACAACGGCATGGACCAGGACGACCACGACGCGTGGACCGCGCCCGACGGCATGCGGGTCGCCTGGTTCCGCGACCCGCACGGCAACGTCCTGTCGCTCCTCGAAGAACACACCTGACGGAACGTCAGCTGCAGCCGCTGGTGTTCCCACAGGACGGACACGCATGGCACGACCCGGCACGTTGCATCTTCACCCCGCACTGCATGCAGTACGGCGCGTCCGGATTCGACGGTGACGGAGCTGCGAGCCCACCCGGGGAGGCCGCACGCGTGCTGCGCCGTGCGGTGGCCGGCGGATCGGGCACACGCACCGGCGGCGTGCTCGTGTACGGGGTGAGCGTCGGAGTGTCCGGGACGGAACGCTCGGCGACGGTGAGGATGCCCAGTTCGGCTCGCTCGTCGGGTTCGAGATAGTCGACAGCCAGGCGCCGGAAGATGTAGTCGAGGATCGACGTGGCGATCCGCAGATCCGGATCGTCGGTGATCCCGGCCGGCTCGAACCGCGTGCTCGTGAAGGCCCGGACGAACGTCCGCAACGGAACCCCGTACTGCAGACCGTAACTGACCGACATGGAGAAGGCGTCCATGATGCCGGCGAGCGTCGAACCCTGCTTGGACACGCGCAGAAACATCTCGCCGGGACGCCCGTCGTCGTACTCGCCGATCGTCACGAATCCCTTGCAGTCGGCCACCCGGAACTCGAAGGTCCGCGAATTGCGGGTGCGTGGGAGGCGTTCGCGGCGAGGTGCGGTGGACGGTGCCGCCGACTCCGTGACCGCCGGGCGCGACGACGTCGACAACGGTTGCCCCAGTTTGCAGTTGTCGCGGTAGATCGCCAGCGCCTTCACACCCAGACGCCACGCGTCGACGTACATGTCGGCGATGTCGTCGACCGTCGCGGACTCGGGCAGGTTCACCGTCTTCGAGATCGCACCCGACAGGAACGGCTGCACCGCGGCCATCATCGCGACGTGGCCGCGCGGCGAGATGACGTTCTCGCCCATGGACGTCGCGAAGACCGGAGCGTGCTCGTCACGCACGTGCGGTGCGCCCGCGAGGTCATGGTGCAGATCGAGATGCGCGACGATGTCGGCGACCTCCGACGGGCCGTAACCCAGGCGCGACAATGCTCGCGGCACACTGCGATTGACGATCGTGAGACTGCCTCCGCCGACGAGTTTCTTGGTCTTCACCAACGCCAGATCCGGTTCGATCCCGGTGGTGTCGCAGTCCATCGCGAGCCCGATGGTGCCGGTGGGGGCGAGGACACTGACCTGGCTGTTGTGCACACCGTGTTCGGTGCCGTCGGCCACCGCACGATCCCACGCCTGCCGTGCGGCTTCGAGCACGTCGGCCGGTGCGAGATCGGCGTCGATGTCGTCGAGCGATCCGCGATGCTTGCCCAGCACGTCGAGCATCGGTGCGCGGTTCTCGTCGAACCCGTCGAACGGGCCGAGGCGCCGCGCCAGATCGGCCGAGACGGCGTAGGCGTGCCCGGTCATCAGGGCGGTGATCGCCGCCGCGGTCGCGCGGCCCGCCGCGCTGTCGTAGGGCAGCCCCGAAGCCATGAGCAGCGCACCGAGATTGGCGTAGCCGAGTCCGAGCTGCCGGAACCGACGCGACGTCTCACCGATCCTCGCGGTGGGGTAGTCGGCGCGGCCGACGAGGATCTCCTGCGCGGTGAGCATCACCGCCACGGCGTGACGGAAACCGTCGACGTCGAAGGTGCCGTCCTCGCGGAGGAAGGTGAGCAGGTTCAGGCTCGCGAGGTTGCAGGCCGAATCGTCGAGATGCATGTATTCCGAACAGGGATTCGACGCGTTGATCCGGCCGGTCGCGGAGGCGGTGTGCCAGGCGTTGATCGTCGTGTCGTACTGGATTCCGGGGTCGGCGCACTCCCAGGTGGCGGATGCTATGCGCTCCAACAACTCTCGAGCGCGCACCGTGCGGACGGTCTCGCCGGTCGTCACGGCGCGCAGGGGCCACTCGGCGTCGGCCGTCACCGCGTGCATGAACTCGTCGGTCACGCGCACCGAGTTGTTCGCGTTCTGGTACTGCACCGAATGGATGTCGGTGCCGTCGAGGCCCATGTCGAAACCGGCCTCGGCGAGCACCCGCGCCTTGCGTTCCTCGATCGCCTTGCAGTCGACGAACTCCTCGACGTCGGGATGGTCGACGTCGAGGATCACCATCTTGGCGGCCCGCCGGGTCTTGCCACCGGACTTGATCGTGCCGGCCGACGCGTCGGCGCCGCGCATGAAGCTGACCGGACCGGATGCGCTTCCGCCGCCGGTCAGTGGTTCGGCCGACGAGCGGATCCGGGAGAGGTTCACCCCGGCCCCCGATCCGCCCTTGAAGATCACTGCTTCCTGGCGGTACCACTCGAGGATCGAGTCGATGCTGTCGTCGACCGAGAGGATGAAGCACGCGCTGGCCTGCTGAGGAGTGTTCGGCACGCCGATGTTGAACCAGACGGGGCTGTTGAACGAAGCCCGTTGGTGGACCAGCAGATAGGTCAGCTCGGCGGCGAACGCCTCGGGATCGTCCAGGTGGCCGTCGGTATGCCCCCACGCCGTGATCGTATCGACGATCCGTGCGATCACGTCGCGCAGCGAGTGCTCGCGATCTGGATGCCCGAGCTGCCCGCGGAAGTACTTCTGCGTGACGATGTCGGTGGCGTTCTGCGACCAGAAGGCGGGGAACTCCACGTCCGTCTGTTCGAAGACGACGTAGCCGGTTCCGTGGTGCACGATCCGCGCGTCGCGCCGCTGCCAGTCGACCGTCTCGGCCGGATCGACGTCGGGTGTCGTGAAGTAGCGGACGTCGCCCCGGATCTCGCCTTTTCCGACGTCCGGCACACTCTTCGGGCTGCTGTGAGGCTTTGCACTGCTCATCGCGTCCCTCCCGGGGCCGTGGACCGGTGGCACATATAGTCCCACCATGGTCTCACCGCGTCTCGATACTCGGCTTTCTTCCACGGCGCCGCTCGGACCGGTCGCGCCGTGAGCGCCGGAGGCGAACTGCTCGTCGGGCTGGCGATCCTCGTCGGCCTGCTCGGAATCGTGCTGCCGATCCTGCCCGGCGTCCTGCTGATCTTCGGTGCGATCGCGGTGTGGGCGTTCGTCACGGGAGGCACCACCGCGTGGGTCGCGCTCGGTGTGGCGACGGCGGCGCTGCTGGTCACCGGCATCGTGAAGTACACCTGGCCCGGGAAGCGACTGCAGGAGGCGGGCGTGCCGAACCGGTCGCTGATCCTCGCCGGGCTGCTCGGCATCGTCGGGTTCTTCGTCGTCCCCGTGGTCGGCCTGTTCCTGGGCTTCCTGCTCGGCATGTACCTGTCGGAGGTGCAACGGCACCGCACCCATCGCGACGCGTGGGTCTCGACCGTGGCGGCCACCAAGGCCGTCGCGTTGTCGATCCTCGTCGAACTGCTCGGCGGACTCGTCGCGGCCTCGGTGTGGCTGGGAGCCGTCCTGTTCGCCTGAGCCCGGAATACGAGGAGGGGACCCATCCGTGCGGATGGGTCCCCTCCTCATTCGTTCAGCTCAGGCGCAGGTCACGTCAGGTCCGGCTCACGACTTGTGCGGCTCGCTCGCGCGGAACATGTCCTCGCGCTCGACGACCTTCACACGCTCGCGGCCCTCGGCCTCACCGAGGCTGCGCTCGTGCGCATCGAGGCGGTACCAGCCCTGCCAGGTCGTGTACGGCAGCTGCTTGTCCTCGAGGAACTTCACGATCGCGTCCTCGGAGGGATCCTCGGGGGTGTTCAGGCGGCCGGCGGCACGATCCTCGAGCAGGTTCGCGACGGTCTCGTTCGCGTCGCCCTTGGTGTGGCCGATCAGGCCCACGGGGCCGCGCTTGATCCAGCCGGTGACGTAGGTGTGCGGCATGAACCGGCCCTCGCCCTCGGCGCTCTCGTCGGCGAGAACACGCCCGGCCTCGTTCGGCACGGTGCCGGCCTGCTCGTCGAAGGGCAGTTTGGCGATGTTCTGCGACAGGTAGCCGACCGCGCGGTAGACGGCTTGGACGTCCCAGTCGCGGAACTTGCCGGTGCCGCGCACGTTGCCGGTTCCGTCGAGCTCGGTGCGCTCGGTGCGCAGGCCGACGACCTTGCCGTCCTCGCCGAGGATCTCGTGCGGGGACTCGAAGAAGTGCAGGAACAGCTTGTGCGGGCGGTCGCCGACGTCGCGGATGGCCCAGTCCTGCAGGGTGTTGGCGACCATGTCGACCTGCTTGGAGTTACGCCGCGCCTGCTCGGAGCCCTCGTCGTAGTCGATGTCCTCGGGGTCGACGATGACCTCGATGGTCGGGGAGTGGTCGAGTTCGCGCAGCTCGAGCGGCGTGAACTTGGCCTGCGCCGGGCCGCGGCGACCGAAGACGTGCACCTCGACGGCCTTGTTGTTCCTCAGGCCCTCGTAGACGTTCGGCGGGATCTCCGTCGGCAGCAGCTCGTCGCCGGTCTTGGCGAGCACGCGGGCGACGTCGAGCGCGACATTGCCGACACCGAGGACGGCGACCTTCTCCGCCTCGAGCGGCCAGGTGCGCGGCACGTCGGGGTGACCGTCGTACCAGGACACGAAGTCGGCGGCGCCGTAGCTGCCGTCGAGGTCGATGCCGGGGATGTTCAGCGCGCGGTCCGCGTTCGCGCCGGTGGAGAAGATCACCGCATCGTAGAAACGCTGCAGGTCGTCGAGGTTGAAGTCGCTGCCGTAGTCGAGATTGCCCAGCAGACGGATCTGCGGCTTGTCGAGCACCTTGTGCAGGGCGGTGATGATGCCCTTGATGCGCGGATGGTCGGGCGCGACACCGTAGCGGATCAGACCGAACGGTGCCGGCATGCGCTCGAACAGGTCGATGCTGACCCCGGGATCCTGCGCAGTGTCGGACTTCATGAGTGCGTCGGCGGCGTAGATACCGGCAGGGCCGGCACCGACGATCGCGACGCGAAGGGGACGAGTCTGATCGGTCATCAGGGGATCAACTACCTCTTCGGTGTGCGGACGGACATATCCAGCTTAAATTAAGGCTGCCCTCAGTGGGCCGGGCGCAGGTCGCGCGGGGATGACGGCGAAGGAGGATGAATCGAGCCGTCGAGCGAATCGCTTCAGCGACAACACATGTGGGCACCCATACGACACAGGTCGACGGCGAGGCGTCGAACGAGCTGCGTGGTGGCCATGCCACAATTCCTACCTCGAGAGGGTTTATAGGGCAAATGCGGTCGCGACAGGCCACGATCTCGCTCCCACTAGGATCGGGCGCATGGCGAAGCGCGGAGCCCCCGAACCCGAACCCGATCCCGGTCCGGATCCCGACGGTCCCACCAGTAGCAGCACAGGGCCCTTCCTCGGAGCCCTCGCCGTCCTGGTGGTGCTCGTCCTCGTCGTCTTCGGCGCCCAGATGTTCTCCCCGGCGGGTGACGACCTCACCGAGGACGAGATGGTGCGCCGCGCCGTCACCGACTACGTCTCCGCTCACAACGAGAACGACGGACCGATCCTCGACCGGCTGCGGTGCAGCGAACTGTCCCCCGACGATGCGCCGCTCGCGGACGTCGAGGGACGTGTCGAGCTGCAGGCCGCGCAGAACATCTCCGTGGACGGCGATCGGGCCACCGTGGACGTCCGGACCGGCGTCGATGGGCAGGCACAGACCGAGACGTGGCAGGTCGTCCGCATCGACGACGTGTGGCGGATCTGCCGGTTCTGAATCGGTGCCCGTGCGTATACGAAGCGGTGCCCGCGTGTACGTCACGGCCCGACCTGTGAAAACATGTCCGGGTGAGCTACGCAGGTGATATAACGCCGCGGCAGGCATGGGACCTGCTGCACGGTGATCCGGATGCCGTGCTCGTCGATGTGCGTACCGAAGCCGAGTGGAAATACGTGGGGGTCCCCGAGACCTCGTCGCTCGGTCGCAGGACCGTGTTCGTCGAGTGGGTTCGTTACCCCGACGGCGCCCCGAACCCGACCTTCGTCGAGGATCTGCGGGCAGCGGGTATCGGCGGCGGGCCGGTGATCTTCCTGTGTCGCTCGGGTCAGCGCTCGATCGGTGCGGCCGAAGCCGCCACCGCCGCGGGCCTGACCCCCGCCTACAACGTTCTCGAAGGATTCGAAGGCGCTCTCGACGGTGAAGGCCATCGAGGCGCCGAGGGCTGGCGGGCCGCGGGCCTGCCGTGGAGGCAGTCGTGAGTTCCATCCCCCAGGGCGGCGCGTTCAGCAAGGCGCTGCCCGACACCGTTCGTCCCGCCACGCTCGGCGTGCGCGGCGGCACCCTCCGATCCGGTTTCGAGGAGACCTCCGAGGCCCTCTACCTCAACTCCGGGTTCGTCTACGAGTCGGCCGAGGCCGCCGAAGCCGCCTTCACCGGCGACGTCGACCATTTCGTCTACTCCCGTTACGGCAACCCCACGGTGAAGATGTTCGAGGAACGTCTGCGCCTGCTCGACGGTGCCGAGGGGGCGTACGCCACTGCGTCCGGCATGTCCGCGGTGTTCACCGCGCTCGCCGCGCTGCTCGGCAAGGGCGACCGCCTCGTCGCGGCACGCAGCCTCTTCGGTTCGTGCTTCGTCGTGTGCAACGAGATCCTGCCCCGCTGGGGCGTCGAGACGGTGTTCGTCGACGGTGAGGATCTCGAGCAGTGGGAGAAGGCGCTGTCGGTGCCCACCACCGCGGTCTTCTTCGAGACCCCCTCGAACCCCATGCAGACCCTCGTCGACGTGCGTCGCGTCTCCGAGATGGCGCATGCGGCGGGCGCGAAGGTGGTGCTGGACAACGTCTTCGCCACCCCGCTGCTGCAGCGCAGCCTCGACCTCGGCGCCGACGTCGTCGTGTACTCCGGCACCAAGCACATCGACGGCCAGGGCCGTGTGCTCGGCGGTGCGATCCTCGGTCCCAAGGACTACATCGACGGACCGGTGCAGCAGCTCATCCGCCACACCGGACCGTCGCTGAGTCCGTTCAACGCGTGGACGCTGCTCAAGGGCCTCGAGACCATGCCGGTGCGGTTGCGTGCCTCGGTCGATTCGACGTTGCGCATCGCGCAGTTCCTCGAATCGCAGGACGCGGTGCGGTGGGTCAAATACCCCTATCTCGAATCGCACCCGCAGTACGAGCTCGCGAAGTCGCAGATGAGCGGTGGCGGCACGATCATCACGTTCGAACTCGACGCCCCCGAGGGCGAGGGCAAGAAGCGCGCCTTCGAGTTGCTGAACAAGCTGCGCATCGTCGACATCTCGAACAATCTCGGCGACGCCAAATCGCTCATCACCCACCCGGCGACCACCACCCACCGGGCGATGGGGCCCGACGGCCGGGCCGCGATCGGTCTGTCCGACGGTGTGGTGCGACTGTCCGTCGGCCTCGAGGATCCCGAGGATCTGCTCGAAGATCTCGAGCAGGCGCTGTCCTGACCTGCGAAGCCGTGAGCTACGCTGCGGGTGTCCTGCCGCTCCGGTAGGGCACCCGCTGCGTTTTCGGTGAAGTCGGTGAGAATCCGGCGCTGTCCCGCAACTGTGAGCCCCGATATCGGGTGAGCCAGGTCAGCCGGCGCGGAGGGTCCGTACGTACTGGTCCTCGGACGAAGGACGGTGACGTGCCGCAACCGCCCGTTGCAGCCGTGCTGTTTTCGTCCTCCGAACCACGGAGGATGGCTGTGCCACTCGACAACTCCCGACGGCTGCTCGCCGCCGGACTGACCGCTTTCGCGCTCCTCGCCGCAGGATGTTCGGGCAGCGACGATTCGTCACCGGCCGGTGAAACCGACACCGCTTCCGCCGACGCTCCGCAGGCCATCGTCTCCCTGAGCCCCACCAGCACCGAGATGCTCTACGCCATCGGTGCCGGCGACCAGGTGATCGCGGTCGACGACCAATCCGATTACCCGGCCGATGCGCCTGTCACCGACTTGTCGGGCTACACCCCCAACGTCGAAGCGATCCTCGGTTACGAACCCGACCTGGTCGTCGCCAACGCCGACACCGCAGACCTCGTCGCCGGGCTCGAACAGGCCGGCGTCGAGACGTTGATCCTCCCGGCTGCCGAGAATCTGGACGACACCTACGCTCAGATCGAGCAGCTGGGAGCCGCCACCGGACACGTCGGCGATACCGCCGAACTCGTCGCGCAGATGAAGACCGACATCGACGACATCCTCGCCGGTCTCCCCGAGCGGGAGATCCCGTTGACCTACTATCACGAGCTCGACAACACCTTCTACACCGTCACCGACGACACCTATATCGGCGAGATCTACTCGATGCTGGGCCTGACCTCGATCGCGACCGGCGGCAACGGCTACCCGCAACTGTCCGCCGAGTACGTCCTCGAACAGAACCCCGACGTGATCTTCCTGGCCGACGGACAGTGCTGCGGCGTCACGCCCGAGGTCGTCGCGCAGCGTGCGGGATGGAACGAGCTCACTGCCGTCCGCGACGGTCACGTCTACGTCCTCGACGAGGACATCGCGAGTCGCTGGGGTCCGCGCGTCGTGGACTTGATGCGCGAGATCGCCCGGATCGTCGGCGCCATCCCCGCGGCCCAGCCCACGCCTTGATCTCTCTGTCGCGCCGCAGTACCCGCGCACTGCCTCCTGGTGGTGCGCGGGTACTGCCGCGCAACGTGCTCGTGCTGACCGGCGCGGTGTTCGTCCTGTTCGCCGCGATGCTGGTCGGGATCCTCGTCGGACCGGCCGGTCTCACCCCGGGAGGAGTGATGCTCGACATCGCCGACCGCCTGCCGTTCGTCGACGTCGATTCGGGACTGAGCACGCGTCAACAGGCCATCCTGTGGAACATCCGCATGCCGCGCGTCGTGCTCGGCGTGCTGGTCGGCGCGATGCTGGCCATCGCCGGTGCGGCCTACCAGGGTGTCTTCCGCAATCCGCTCGCCGATCCCTACCTGCTCGGGGTGTCCAGCGGTGCCGGTCTCGGCGCCACCCTCGCCATCGTCGTGGGCGGTGCGGCCGGGTTCGCCGGTGTGCCCGTCGCAGCGTTCGCGGGCGGACTACTCGCCGTCGGCGCGACCTATTCGCTCGGCCGCACGGTCGGCGGAAGCCGCTCGGAAGTCGTCATCATCCTCGCCGGGGTCGCCGTCGCCGCCTTCGCCAACGCGATCCAGACGTTCTTCATGCAACTGCACGACGACACCCTGCGACAGGTGTACTCGTGGATGCTCGGGCGCCTGTCCACCGACGGATGGTCCGACGTCGTGGTGGTCCTGCCGTACGTCGTGGTCACCGTCGCGGTCATCGCGCTGCACCGGCGCACACTCGATGTCATGGCGGTCGGCGACGTCGAAGCCGCGAGCCTCGGGATCAACCCGGCGCGCGTACGGCTGTTGCTCGTGTGCGTCGCGACGCTCGGAACCGCCGCCGTCGTCTCGGCGAGCGGTCTCATCGGCTTCGTCGGCATCGTCGTGCCCCACGCGGTTCGGCTGCTCGTCGGACCCGGTCACCGGCTCCTGCTGCCGCTGTCGCTGCTGGTGGGCGCATCCTTCCTCGTCCTTGCGGACGTCCTGGCCCGCACCGTCATGTCGCCCGCCGAACTGCCGATCGGTGTCGTGACCGCGGCGATCGGGGCGCCCTTCTTCCTCGTCGTGCTCAGACGTAGCCGAGGTGTCCGATGAAAAGCGATGTTCTCACCACCGGGACCGTGACGGTGTCGTGCCGGCAGCTCAGCGCCGAACGCGGCGGCATCGAGGTGCTGCACCGCGTCGACCTGAATGTCACCGCCGGCTCCTGGGTGTCGCTGGTCGGACCCAACGGGTCGGGCAAGACCACCCTGCTGCACGTCCTTGCCGGGTTGGTGCCGGCCACCGGTCGGCTGCAGGTCTCCGGCATCGTGCCGGGGCGCGCCGGACGCCGGGACATGGCACGCGCGGTCGCGCTGATGCCACAACGCCCCGTCGTGCCGGAAGGTGTCACCGTCAGGGAACTGATCCACCTCGGCCGCACCCCACACATCCCGCGCTTCGGATCCGAGACCGCGCACGACCGCGAGGTGGTGGACCGGGTCGTCGAACGGCTCGAGCTCGAAGCGTTCGCACCGCGACTCGCGACCGAACTGTCCGGCGGCGAACTGCAGCGGGTCGTCCTCGCACGCGCCCTTGCCCAGCAACCACGGGTGCTGCTCCTCGACGAACCCACCAGTGCCCTCGACATCGGACATCAACAGCAGGTGCTCGAACTCGTCGACTCCATGCGCACCGAAGGGGACCTGACCGTCATCGCCGCGATGCACGACCTGACCTCCGCCGCGCAGTACGGGGAACGACTCGTGCTCCTCGATCGCGGACACGTCGTCGCCGACGGAACGCCCGACGACGTGCTCACCGCCGAACGTATCGCGCAGGTCTACGGCGCCCGCGTCGAGATCCTCGACCGGCCGGCAGGACGTGCCGTCCTTCCGCTCCGCGACACCTCGAAGGACTGCTGATGGAGGTCGTACTCCTGGGGACCGGCGCGGCGGACGGATGGCCGAATCCGTTCTGCACATGCGAATCCTGCGCAGACGCCGCGCGTCGCGGCGAGATCCGCGGGCAGACCGCGGCGCTCGTCGACGACGTGCTGCTGCTCGACTGCGGTCCGGAGGCACCCGGTGCGGCAGTGCGGCACGGCAGGTCGCTGGCGACAGTGCGGCACATCCTCCTGACGCACGCGCACGCCGATCATCTCGGGCCGCAGGCGTTGCTGTTCCGATCGTGGGTCGCGAACGGCGACGAGCTCGACGTGATCGGTCCCGCCGACGCTCTCGACGTGTGCAGACCGTGGGTGGGTCCGGACGACCCGGTGCGCTTCGTGCCGGTCGAGGCCGGGGATTCGCTTGCCGTCGGTGAGTACTCGGTGCGTGTTCTGCCCGCGAGGCACACGGTGTTCCGGGACGGGGATGCGGTGCTGTACGACCTGTCGGGTCCCGGCGGGTCGCGGCTGCTGTGGGCGTGCGACACCGGTCTGTGGCCCACCGAGTGGTTCGAAGCCGTGCGCGACGCGCAGTTCGACGCGGTGTTCCTCGAAGAGACCTTCGGCGACCGCTCCGAGCTGTCCGAGGGGCACCTCGGCCTCCCGGAATTCGGCGCGATGGTGGACGGTCTGCGCGGTGCCGGTGCCGTCACTGCGGACACCGACGTAGTCGCAGTGCATCTGGGCCACCACAATCCGCCCGCCGACGCACTACGGAAACGCCTGCAGCAGTTGGATGCTCGTCCAGGTCGTGACGGTGAGGTGGTCTACGTGGGTGCAGGGACTCCGGTCGGGCCGCATCGGACGCTGGTTCTCGGAGGAGTGCGGTCGGGCAAGTCGCGGCATGCCGAGGAGTTGCTCGCGTCGTACCCCTCCGTCACCTACGTTGCCACCGGCGGGACGCGTGAGGGTGACCCGGAGTGGGCGGAACGTGTTGCGCTGCACCGGGACCGGCGACCCGACTCGTGGTCGACGGTGGAGACCGTCGATGTCGCCGAGGTGCTGTGCACCGCCACGGAACCGCTCCTGATCGATTGTCTCGGAACGTGGTTGACGGCACGGCTGGATCGCCACGGTGTCTGGGAGGGTGGCGACCTCGACCCTGTCCATTCCGACGTGGACGAGTTGATCGCCGCGTGGCGGAAATGTGCGGTGCCGGTGGTCGCCGTGAGCAACGAGGTCGGTAGTGGAGTGGTACCCGCAACTTCTTCGGGCCGATTGTTCCGGGACATGCTGGGCCGGCTCAATGCGCGCGTCGCGGAGGCCAGTGAATCGGCGACTCTCGTAGTAGCGGGAATTCCTGTTTCTCTGAAGCGAAACTGATTTCTGTATTTTCTCGTACCACATAATTCTACTCATGGAATTATTGTCTTCAATGTCCGGTTATGGTCTTCCGGCGTATCCGTAAGAGTCGTTCCTCTGCGATGCTCGGAAGTGTCGATTTTCGAGGGTGAAATGCCGGGTGAAACGTCAACTACTGTCCGTGAGCTGCGATGAAGAGAAAGAAGACCGTCCAGGATGATCTATGTCACATGGGATTGAGTTCTCTTACTCCTCGGTAACATACTCCTGAGTAAGTCCGATTCGACGGACGAAAGAAAAACAGACCAAGACTCGCAGAACCCCACTCGATCGAAATTCGATATTCGGTCGTGCGGTAGCCCATGCCTGTTTCGGGGAGGGCCGAAGGCGCCGGGGCCGACAAGCGACACGATCGGGCACGCACGCTGCTGCCCAGAGGAGAGAGTCATGACGACCGACAACGCCGACAACAAGGCGCAGAAGCGTCGCAAGGTCCGCGCGATCCTGGCATCCGGTCTCGTTCTCGGTGTGGGCGCGGCAGTGACCCTTGCCGCATGGAACGACTCGGTGTGGGGCAAGGCAGAATTCGGTACCGGCGCCAACAGCTGGAACGTGCAGGGCAACTTCACCGGTGCGCCGGACGGGTGGAACGAGTTCGTCACTGCGAACGACGCCGGATCCTTCAACTTCGGCGTGAATGCATCCGCTCTCGTGCCCGGCGACACCGTTTACGCGAAGGTGGGTCTCCGGGTCGTGTCCGAAGGCCTCGGTGCGAACATCACCATGCCGGCTGCGCAGAATGCGACGAACGCGGCGCTCGCCGGCGTGCTCGATCTGAAGGTCGCCTCCATCGCAGGCTCGTCGACCGCGTGCGATGCAGCAGCTGTGAACGGCACCACCCGCGCGAGTGGAAAGATCGCCGGCGCCGCAATCACCGCACCGATCGCCATACTCTCCAAGAACGAGCACTGGCTCTGCTTCGCCGTGACCCTGCCCGCCGGGACCACCCCCGGCCAGCTCGGTACCGCGAACGAAGGAAAGTACTCGACATCGGTGAACTGGGAGTTCAAGGCTGCGAGCACGGACCCCGTGAACCCCACCCCGTGATGCGGATCGGCTCGTCGACTCGATCGTCCGGCATCGGGTCGACGAGTCCCGTCTCCTTCTCTCCATAGAAACGGTCGAAACTGTGCACGTCCTCCACGAACCGACGAAGCCCCGCCGCTCGCTGTGGTCCCGGGTCGAGAACGCTCTCCTCAACCTGCTCGCAGCAGGAGGGGTGGTGTGCATCGGCCTCGTCATCGCGGCGGTCGCCTTCGACATCTCGTTGATCCTGTTCAAGACGGGCTCGATGTCTCCGACGATTCCCCAAGGTTCCATGTCTGTCGTGCAACGCATCTCGGCGGACGAGATCGAGGTGGGCGACATCGTCACCGTCGATCGTGCGGAGGAGGAGCTGCCGGTGACCCACCGCGTCATCGCGGTCCACCCGCAGCGGGCCGGCGAGGCACTCATCGAGATGCAGGGCGACGCGAACCCCAATCCCGACCCGGGTCCGTATCGCGTGACCGAGGTACGGAAGGTCCTGTGGTCGGTCCCCGGTGCTGCCGCGGTGATCGTGCGGTTCTCCGACCCCTGGGTGCTGGGCGGCCTGACGCTTTCCGCCGCGACACTCGTGCTGTGGGCATTCTGGCCGCGAGAGACCGAGGACGACGGTCGGCAGGCCGGGCATGACCCCGACGACGTGAGTGGCGGTCGACGATGAACAGCAGATCGCTGCGCACGCTCGTCGCTCTGGTGGGTGTACTCGGAGTGGTCGGTCTGCTCGCGTCCAATTCGGGCTTCGCGGGTCAGACTCTTGCGAACTGGAACGATCGGGTCTTCGGGTCGGCGAAGTTCGACGTTCCAGGGGCCTATGGAAAGGGATACGCGCGTGCCGTAGCTGCCAAGTACTCCATGTCCCGCCCGGTGGGCTCGAGTGTGCGCAGCGGACTGGCGGCCACCCGTGAACCGGGGCAGATGCCGGCCTATGCCGATGTGCGATTCGGCAACCAGAACAGCACAGGTGGCACCCTTGGTCTCCTGTTGCCGGTGGAGATCGAAGGTGCATCGTGTGCGGTCTACGCGAGCCCGGTTGCTGTCCCGTGCACGAATGGTCGAAGCGCCGGAGCCTCGGTCGTCTTTGCTGCTGCGGCAGCCAGAGGCCTACTCGTGGAGACGACCTCCGGCGGCATCGACCTCGCGCGATTCGGCTCGACGGACGTGGTTTCGACAACTGCCTCTTGTCCGATCGGGGGTTCGCCGGTGGCAGGCGGAATCAACTCGATCTTCGGCGGTGTCGTGCTGGCCGGAATGGGCAACACCGAGAAGCTTCCCTTTCCGTCCGATCCTGGCCCGAACAATTCCGGATCCACCCGTCAGACCCGAAGCGGCTTCGGCTACGACTACGACGCGCAATTGACCTGGACGAAGACTCGGACCTCTACGAGCGCGTCGTCAGAGCTTCGCCTCGAGATGACCAGTACCGGAAAAATCTCGAAGGACGAAAAATGGGAACTGGACATGGTTCTCGCGTATGCGGAGTGTGGAATCGGAACCGATGCGCCCGTTCGCTGGGCAGAAGTGAAGCCGTCGATCTCCGGGCTGACAGCAATGACGACGACGCAGCAGGACGTTCCGTCGCCGATCGATTCACTGTTCGACGAAGGTGTCGTCGGTGACGCCGAGAAGCAACCCGTGACTCCCGGTGACGATCCCGTCGACCCGGATGGGACGAAGGTCGACGCGGACGGCGACCTCGACGAACGTCACGAGAACGACAATGCTGCAGAGCCGGACTCGGATCCTCCTGTCGAGACAGGTGAGATCGCTCCTTTACCGGATGACGCACCACTCGAGGATGATCCCGCTGTAGCACCGATTCCGACGATATCCCCGGCGCCCATCCCGAGCGGACCTACCATTCCGACACGCGTCGGCATGTCGTCGCCGTTCCCGCTCGTCGCGAAGGACGGAAGCGACCTGGGGACCGTGACCGTGGAACGCATATCGAGGACTCCCGGATGCGTCGCCGTGCGGTTGAGTGTGACGACTTCGGATGGTTCGGGTTATCTGAAGGGGTTGCGCGAATCCGACTTCCGGGAAGTTCTCGCCGACGGTGGCACGGCGTCGGTCGGCTCGCCGAGCGGGGAGTGCGACGCCGGCGCGTCGCTACCGGCGACATTCGATCCCGAGAGTACCTACTCGGGCTGGGTCACCTTCGACGTGACGAACGATGGAACCGGCGTGATGGTGCGGCCGGACGGAACAGCGGGATGGATCTTCTCGCTACCTGCGACGGAAACCCGATCGGAGCCCGTCGTCACCACTCCACCACCGGTCCAGGCGGACAACGCGGAGACGACCGACTCGGAATCCGGACCGGCGACCGCGGAGGAGGATTACTCGTCGACCGCCGACGAGTAACGGTCGGTCCTCCGATCTTCGTATCAGCCTTCCGATTCGTCGTCGGCCGGCTCGCCCACCGGAGCGTCGTCGCTCGGGGAGGTCGGCGCAGGTTCGGCCGGCGTTTCCTCGGGAATCGGTGCAGGAGCGGGCTCGTCGGTCGGCGAAGGAACAGGCGCGGGCGGGGGAGCCGGGATCGGATCGACCACTGCACTCTTCACCCACGAACCCGACGCCTTGGCGATCACCCATGCCCCCGAACTTCCGGTGATGCGTAGATCGTGCTTCCGACCTTCATCAGGTCCCCGCTGTGACCGACTGCATACCAACCATCTGGTATTTCCGTGACTGATGTTGCTCCTGGGGCGATAAGAGACACTTTCGTTATCGTGGGGAAGAAACGACCGAGTCAGAACAGCAGACGGTACAACCCGATCAGGCCGACGACGACGATGACGATCCGCAACGCGACCGGCGACAGGCGTCGGCCGTAGTGGGAACCGAGGTAGCCGCCGATCAGGGAACCCACGGCGATCAGTGCGGCCACGGTCCAATCGATCCGGTCGAACGCCACCAGGATGTAGGCGCAGGCGGCCACGACGTTCACGACCAGCGACAGCAGGTTCTTCGCGGCGTTCTGCCGCTGGATGTGGTCGTGCAGCAACGCACCGAACAGGCCCATCAGCAGAATTCCCTGCGCCGCCGTGAAATAGCCGCCGTAGACACCGACGGCGAACGTGCCGACGACGAGCAGCGTCATCCGTATCGGTCCGAGACGGCCGTCGGCGTCGCCACCCGTTCTGCGAGCCACCCAGGCCTGGATCTTCGGTTGCAGTACGACGAGCGTGAGCGCCAGGACGAGCAGGATCGGCACGACCGTCTCGAAGACGGTCTCCGGCAGGTGGAGCAGGAGCCATGCTCCGACCAGTGCCCCGCAGAACGACGCCGGGATCTGCCATCGCAACCGCTCCCATTGCCCGCGCAGTTCGCGCCGATAGCCCCAGGTACCCGAGACGCCCCCGGCGACCAGGCCGATCGCATTGGACATCGTCGCGGTCACCGGCGGTACACCGAACGCGATGAGCGTCGGGAACGTGATGAGGGTGCCGGATCCGACGAGGGAGTTGATCGCTCCGGCTCCGAGACCGGCAAGTGCGACGAGGAAGAGTTCGAGCGGGGTCACCGAGGCGAGTCTACGTCTCGTCGAAACCGACATCGTTGTCGATGTCGGGGCTCCACGGCGACATCGACATCGGTCTCGATGAGCGACGCTATTTCCGTCACGGTGAGAGAAAGGCTGTCCGCAGCGCGCCGCACTCCGTAGCTTGGGCGGCGACCATCCAGAGCGACCGAGAGACCTGGCTCCACGACGTCGCAGCAACCCCCCGTGCGCGGGTGCGGGTGCTACCGCCGGGACCGATGGAGGAACGAGCATGACCCGCTGGACCGAGCGCGCTTCGTGGCGCCGCCGGCACATCGACCTGTGCCGCGGGAGGTCGCATCGGTGTCGTCACTGACGTAGATCGTCCACCGGAACCTCCCGCCGTTCTTCACCGCGTGAGTCCCGGCCCGTCCGCAGGGGGACGGGCCGGGACCCACGTCTGCATCCCGTCCCCGTCCCCGACCGCCCCCGCTGTCCCGAAAGGCCTTCCCGATGCCTCCCGCTACCAGGACGTCGCCGTGAGCGCGTCCACCGATATCCGCGTCCCCGACGCACCGGCCGAACCCGCCGACGACGAGAACCTGGTCGTCGCCAGAAAGTGGCATCCGTGGCGTTGGGTGATCAGCGCCGGCGTGCTGATCGTCGTCGCCCAGTTCGTGCACGGCCTGGCCACCAATCCCGGTTGGGACTGGGCCACCTTCACGCAATACTTCACTGCGTCGTCCGTGCTCTCCGCACTGTGGATGACGATCGAGCTGACGTTGTGGGGCACGTTCCTGGGCTTCGCGCTCGGTGTGCTCCTCGCGATCGGCCGGCTGTCGAACAATCCTGTTCTGCAAGTGGTCTCGTGGACGTACATCTGGGCGTTCCGATCGATCCCGCTCATCGTCCAACTGCTGTTCTGGTTCAACATCGCGTACCTGTACGAGACGCTGTCGATCGGTATCCCCTTCGGTCCCGCCTTCTTCGAGTTCGGTGTGGCCGGGGTGATCTCGGGATTCACCGCCGCCGTCATCGGCCTGGCACTCCACCAGGCGGCCTACTCGGCCGAAATCATCCGGGCCGGCATCATCTCGGTCGATCACGGTCAGATCGAGGCGGCCAATGCGCTCGGCATCCCGCGGTACCGGCAGTTCGTGAAGATCGTGCTCCCGCAGGCCATGCGGGCGATCCTCCCGAACGCCGCCAACGAGGTGATCAGCCTCTTCAAGGGAACCTCGATCGTCTCCACCATGGCCATCGCCGAGCTCTTCTACCAGGTGCAGGTGATCTTCGGCCGTACCGGACGCGTCGTACCGATGCTCATGGTCGCGACGGTCTGGTACATCATCCTCACCACGATCCTGTCGATCGGGCAGTACTACGTCGAACGGCATTACGCTCGCGGTTCGGCACGGGCACTCCCGTTCACCCCGTGGCAGCGCGTGGTCGCGAAATACCGGGAGATCCGCGACAGCGGTATCGGTGCACCCCGGGGAGCCACGAAGTGACCGCGACCCGGGACGACGTCGACTACGTCGTCGACGTGCGCGGAGTCCACAAGTCGTTCGGCACACTCGAGGTGCTGAAAGGGATCGACCTGCAACTACGCAAAGGCACGGTCACTGTGATCCTCGGGCCGTCCGGTTCCGGGAAATCCACCCTCCTGCGCACCCTCAACCACCTCGAGAAGGTCGACCGCGGCACCGTCCGCATCGACGGTGAGCTGATCGGCTACAAGCGTCGCGGAAACAAGCTGCACGAGTTGCGTGCCCGCGACATCCTCCGTCAGCGTTCCCGCATAGGCTTCGTCTTCCAGAACTTCAACCTGTTCCCGCACCTGACCGCCCTCGAGAACGTCGTCGAGGCACCGCTGTCGGCGCAGGGCCGCGACCGAGCGGAAATCGAGGCGGAGGCCCGCGCCCTGCTCGACCGCGTCGGCGTGGGCGACAAGCTGCACGACTACCCGAAACAACTGTCCGGCGGACAACAACAGCGCGTCGCGATTGCGCGGGCCCTGGCCCTGCGACCCGCCGTGATCCTCTTCGACGAGCCCACCTCGGCTCTCGACCCCGAACTCGTCGGCGAGGTTCTCGCCGTCATCCGCGACCTTGCCGGCGACGGCGCGACTCTCGTGATCGTCACGCACGAGATCGGTTTCGCCCGTGAGGTCGCCGACACCGTCGTCTTCATGGACGGCGGCGTCATCGTCGAACAGGGACCACCCCACGAGCTCCTCGACAACCCGCAGCAGGAACGCACCGCGTCGTTCCTGTCCCGTGTTCTCTGATTTTCCGCCCCACCACCGCATTCGAGAAGGTAACGATGTTCGCTTCCTCCCGCCGGGTCCGCCTGCTGACCTCGATCCTGACCGCCGTCGCTCTCCTGGGTGTCGCGGCCTGCAGTTCCGACGCAGATGCCGGAACCGACACCGACGCCGCCACCACGGCCGGTTACAACCTCACCGCGGACCAGAACCGCATCACCACCGACCCGGTCGAGGAGATCGCCGCCAAGGTTCCCCAGGAGATTCGCGACCGCGGCACACTCGTCGTCACCGGATCGGCCGGTACCGCACCGCCGTTGCGCTTCTACGCCGACGACGACACGACGATCATCGGATCCGAGACCGACTTCGCCCATCTCATCGGGAACGTGCTCGATCTGGACATCGAACTCACCGCCGCCGACTGGGCGCAGAACTTCGTCCGCGTCGACTCCGGTGAGGCCGACGTGTTCATCTCCAACGTGACCGTCACCGAAGAACGCAAGGAGAAGTACGACTTCGCTACCTACCGTCTCGACAGCCTTGCCGTCGAGGTCGGCAAGGACAGCGGCATCACCTTCGACGGGCCCGAGGACATTGCGGGCCTTACGATCGGTGTCGGCTCCGGGACCAACCAGGAGGCGCTGCTCGTCGAGTGGAACGAGAAGAACGTCGCCGCCGGGCTCGAACCCGCGGAGATTCTCTACTACCAGAACGCCGTCGACTACTACCTCGCGCTCGGCTCCGGTCGCATCGATGCCTATGTCGGCCCGAACCCGACCTCGGCGTTCCACGTCCTGCAGGCCGGTGAGACGGAGATCGCCGGCACGTTCTCGGGTGCGGGTCTCGACCTGCAGGGTGAGATCGCGGTGCTGACGAAGAAGGACAACGGGCTGATCCGGGCGATCAACGAGGCAATCAACCACCTCATCGAGAACGGCGCCTACGCAGAGATTCTCGAGCGGTGGGGCATCAGCAACGAGGCAATCGAAGTCTCGCGCATCAACCCGCCCGGCCTGCCCAAGACGTCCTAGGCCGGAAGCGACAGGAGGACAGCATGACTCGCGTCAACAAGCTCGTCGACGTCGTGGTGGTCGGTGGCGGTGTCATCGGCTCCGCGGCGGCATGGCGACTCGCCGCACGTGGCCGCACGGTGGTCCTGCTCGAACAGTTCGAACACGGGCACCATCGCGGTGCCTCGCACGGCAGTTCCCGCATCTACCGGCAGGCCTACGACGGGAAGTTCTACACCACCCTCGCCGCCCGCGCCCTGCCGCTCTGGCGGCGGCTCGAGGAGGCCACGGGCAACCGGCTCCTCGAACTCACCGGCGCCGTCGACCACGGTCTACCGACGGCAGTCCACACCAAGGCGACGACACTACTCCAGCTCGGCATCGCGCACACCGTCCTCGAGCCGACCGAGGCACAGCGTCGCTGGCCCGGCATCAGGTTCGACACCACGGTGCTGCACCACCCCGACGCCGGGCGCCTGCACGCCGACCGCTCTGTGGCCGCGTTGCAGCACGCTGCGGCACAGGCCGGTGCGGACATTCGGCACACCACCCCGGCCCGCACCGTCTGCGAGACCGATCGCGGCGTCGAGATCGTGCTCGACACCGAGGTGGTCACGGCGAGGCACGTCGTCGTCGCGGCGGGAGCATGGACGCGTGCCGTCCTCGACGGGGCGGGCAGCGGCACGACACCCCGCCTGCCGGCCCTGCGTACGACGCAGGAGCAACCGGCGCACTTCGTCCCGCTCACGGACGCGCAGTGGCCGAGCTTCGTCCACCACCGCGGCGCGCAACTCGACGGGGAGGGCATCTACGGCCTCGGCTCCGTCGACGGCATCAAGATCGGGGAGCACGGCACCGGCCCGCAGGTCGAGCCGGACAGCCGTAGCTTCGTGGCGGATCCGGACGGCGTCCGCCGGCTCGTCGACTACGCGCGGGCCTGGCTCCCGGGCGTCGACGCCGAGAGCGCACGGGTGGACACCTGCCTGTACACGACGACCCCGGACTCGAACTTCGTCGTCGACCGCGCAGGGGCCGTTACCGTCGCCGCAGGCTTTTCCGGTCACGGATTCAAATTCGCGCCGGCGATCGGGGAGCTCGTCGCAGGCCTTGCCGACGGCACCGCCACCAGCCCCGAACCGTTCCGGTTCGGCGCGCGGGAACCGGTGGTGGTCTCGTGAGCGGGACCCGCGGACTCGAGGTCCGAGCGGTGCGGCAGGACGATCCCCTCGCCGCACCGCTGCTCGAAGAACTCGCGGTCGAGTACAGCACCCGCTACGAGCACTCCTTCGAGGAGCAGTACGAGAGCCTCGTCGGCTACCCGGAGGACCGGTTCGCGCCACCCCACGGTGCGCTGCTCGTCCTCGTCGAGGAGGGAGCGCCGGTCGCGGGCGGAGCGTTCCAGCGCTACGACGGGAACACCGCCGAACTCAAGCGGATCTGGACGTCGAAAGACCATCGACGTCGTGGTCTCGGCCGTATCGTGGTCGCCGAACTCGAGGCCGAGGCCCTGCGTCGCGGATACACCCGCATCTACCTGACGACGGGATGGCGGCAACCCGAGGCCGTCGCGTTGTATCTCGCGGCCGGGTATACCGCCCTGTTCGACCCCCGGCGGCCTGCCGAGGAGATCGGACCACATCCCTTCGAGAAGTTCCTGGTCCGAAAGGTGGCTTCCGCGTGAAGTTCCTGCTGCTCAGTCTCATCACCCACCATCCCGACCCCGTGACGGGGGAATGGCTCTCGCCGTCCGAACGGATCCGCGAGGTCGTCGACACCGCTGTGCTCGCCGAACAGCTCGGCTTCGAAGGATTCGCGGTGGGGGAGCGGCACGAGAGGCCGTTCCTCGCGTCGTCACCTCCCGTCGTCCTTGCAAACATCGCTGCGCGGACCAGCACACTCGAACTGTGGACCGGCGTCACGACCTTGAGCCTGCTCGACCCTGTCCGCGCGTTCGAGGACTACTCCACGCTCGACAACCTGTCGGGCGGGCGACTGCAGCTCATGATCGGCAAAGGCAACGGCACCGCCCAGGCCGACCTGTTCCACGTCACGCCCGAGGATCAGTGGGATCGCAATCGCGAAGGATACGAACTGTTCCGCGCCCTGTGGGAGAACGAGACGGTCACCTGGGAGGGCCGGTTCCGGCCGTCGCTCACCGATGCCGTCACCGTGCCGCGGCCGCTGCAGCAGCGTCTGGCGATCTGGCACGGCAGCGCCACGAGTCGCGAATCCGTGGATCTCGCAGCGCGGTACGGTGATCCGATCTTCTCCGCCAACGTCACCAACCCGATCGAGCCGTATGCCGAGCTCATCGACCACTATCGCGAACGCTGGGCGGCCTACGGTCACGATCCCGTCGAGGCGCGGGTGGGCGCGGGGACGGCGGGGCTGTATGTTGCGCCCACCTCTCAGGAAGCGATCAAAAGTTACCGGCCGCAGTTCGAGCAGCGGCTCGATTTCGCCTGGGAGAACGGCCTTCCCGTCGTCTTCGAGTCCATCGAGGATTTCGTCGAACGCAGCTCCGCACTCATCGGGAGTCCGCAGCAGGTGATAGACAAGGTGCTCCGCTATCACGAGCGGTTCGGTCACGAGGTCATGCACGTGACCGCCGACCGCGGCGGGTTCTCGGTGGCGGAGCAACGCGCGAGTCTCGAACTGTTCCAAGCGGAGGTCGTGCCGGCGCTGCGCGCGGCCATTCCGCACCGCGAGGCCATCACGATCCCGCACAGCGAGGCGTCACCGCTCGAGTCGGCGGGATCGGAACCGTTTCGATCGCGGTGAAATTAACGGTGTGCCCGAGCCCCGCGGCTCCGTAACCTCGCGTGACGAACCATCCAGAGCGACCGAGAGACCTGGCTCGACGACGTCGCAGCAACCCCCTGCCGTGGGCAGGTGAGGGTGCTACTGCCGGGACCGATGGAGGAGAAGATGATGAGCGAAGGCCTGGTGGGGGCGTGGGAACGCCTCCATGTCGATCTGTGCCGGCACTGCGGCGCCAGGTGTCGCAGCGGTCGAGATTCGCGCTGAAACCCCGTTCCTTCCAAGGACGGCATCCCACAACTTCCCGCTCGGCGGCATCCGCACGGTGATGCCGCCGGAGCCCCGTCCAGATCACGGAGCCCGTCGTTGTCCATCTCGTCCTCCTCCGCGTCCCGGTTCGTCGTCACGGCCGCTGCCACCGCCGTACTGGGAGCAGCGCTGACCGCGTGCGGCACCGGCGCCGCGGCGAACTCGGAGCCCACCGGCGACCCGCAGCCCGGCGGCACCCTGCGCTACGGACTGTCGCAGGCGCCGACCTGCGCGGATCCGGCACAGGCCGGCACCAACCAGACCATCTACGTCGTCCGGCAGGTCGTCGACTCGCTCACGGACCAGGACCCCGCGACCGGCGAGATCGTGCCCTGGCTCGCCGAGAGCTGGGAGTCGAACGAGGACGGCACGCAGTTCACCTTCCGTCTGAAGGACGACGTCACGTTCAGCGACGGCACCCCGCTCACCGCGGAGTCCGTGAAGAAGAACTTCGACGCGATCGTGAACACGCTCGGGGGTGTGAAGGCACCGTCGGCCGTCGGTTACCTCGCCGGGTACACCGGCACGACGGTCGTCGACGACCGCACGGCCCAGGTGAACTTCTCGGCTCCCAACGCTCCCTTCCTGCAGGCGACCGCGACTGTGCAGCTCGGATTGCTCTCCGATGCCGACACCGCCGAGAGTGCCGAGGAGCGCTGCGCCGGCGACCTGTCGGGCACCGGTCCGTTCGTTTACGAGGACTACCAGCAGGACAAGTCGGCCACCCTCGTCAAGCGTACGGGCTACTCGTGGGGATCGGAGGTATTCGGGCACGACGGTGAGGCCTACCTCGACCGGATCGAGTTCACGATCGTCCCCGAATCGGGTGTCCGCACCGGATCGCTCGCCTCGGGGCAGCTCGACGTCATCTCGGATGCACTGCCGCAGGACGCCCCGCAGATCGACGGGGCCGGCGGCCGCATCCTCACCACTCCGAATCCGGGCATCCCGTTCGGATTCCAGCCCAACCTCAGCCGCGGTGTCCTCGCCGACCCGGCAGTCCGCAGCGCGATCGTCCCGGCGATCAACCGGCAGGAGCTCGTCGACACGGTGCTCGGACCGGACTTCCGCCCGGCGACCAGCACCCTCGCGTCCGCGACCCCCGGTTACGTCGAACTCACCGATGTCACCTACGACCCGCAGAAGGCCGAGCAGATCCTCGACGAGGCCGGCTGGGTGCCCGGACTCGACGGGATCCGCGTCAAGGACGGGCAACGTCTGAGCTTCCCGGTGCTGTTCAGCTCGGTCTTCGCCGGTAACCAGGCCATTCTCGAACTGGTGCAGCAGCAGCTGCGTGCGGTCGGAATCGACCTGCAGCTCGACCTCGTCTCCACCCCGGAGAACACCGCACGCCAGAATGCCGGCGACTTCGAGGCGTCCTACTACAACAGCACCCGCGCCGACGGCGACATCCTGCGCACCGCCTTCGGGCTGGAAGGCCGCAATCTGAACCAGCGCGGTCCCGTCCCCGAGCTGGACGAGGTGCTGAACCGTCAGCTGTCAACGACCGATCCTGCCGCACGTGCCGAGCTCATCGAGCAGGCACAGCAGCTCGTCCTCGACAACGGGCTGTGGATCCCGACGGTCGAACTGTCGCAGGCGATCGGCGCCGGACCGAACGTTGCCGACCTGAAGTTCGAGGCATCGGCGCGACTGCAGTTCTTCGATACCTGGCTGAGCGAGTAGATCATGCTGCGCTATCTCGGTTTCCGTGTGCTCCAAGCCGTGGGGGTGCTGTGGGCGGCCTTCACGGTGTCGTTCGCGGTCCTGTTCCTGCTGCCCTCCGACCCGGTCTCCATCGCCGCCGGCGCCGACGCCGGAACACCGGTCGACGCCGCCGCGATCGAACAACTCCAGGCGCGGTACGGACTCGATCAGCCGGTCGCGGTGCAGTACTGGAACGCGCTGAGCAACGCGGTCCGAGGTGACTTCGGTATGTCGATCTCCACCGGACAGCAGGTGGCCGACGCCATCGCCACCGCCCTGCCGAGCACCCTCGTCCTGGCGGGCACTGCCCTGGTATTCGCTCTGGTGTCCGGCACGGCGGTCGCCTTCCTTGCGACCTACACCCGGACCAAGTGGCTTCGCAGCCTGCTGTTCTCATTGCCGCCGCTGGGCGTGGCGGTGCCGACCTTCTGGGTGGGCCTGATCCTGTTGCAGCTCTTCTCGTTCCGGCTGCGACTGTTCCCGGCCTTCGGTGATCAGGGCATCGAACACGTGATCTTGCCCGCGATCACTCTGGCCCTGCCCACCGGTGCGGTGATCGCCCAGGTCCTCGCGACCAGCCTGCAGACGACCTGGCGGCAGCCGTTCATCGAGGCGGCACGCGCGAAAGGCGCCTCCCGCCTGCGGATCCAGACACGGCACGCCCTGAAGCTGTCGAGCATCCCCGCCTTCACGATCGCCGGCGTCATCGTCGGCAACCTGCTCGCGGGATCCGTGGTGGTCGAGACCGTCTTCTCCCGGGCCGGTATCGGACGCCTGACCCAGATGTCGGTGATGGCGCAGGACATTCCGGTGGTGCTGGGCATCGTCGTGTTCTCCGCCACCGTCTTCGTGCTCGTCAACCTCGCCGTCGACCTGCTCTACCCCTTCATCGACCCGCGGATCACCCACGGCATCGACCGCGGCGGTACGGCTACGGCGACGGAGGACGACCCGACCCACGACGACACTCTCCTGGAGGTCGAGGCACGTGTCTGACACACTCGTCCGCGAAGCGCTACCGGTGACGTCGTCACCGGAAGCACCTTCGCGCAGAAGAATCCGGATCTCGTCCGCCGCGACGGTGGTGCGCCGCCATGCCGTGCTGATCGTGTCGTCGATCGTGCTGCTCCTCGCGGGGGGTTTCGCCCTGTTCCCGTCGGTGTTCGCGTCGGGCGACCCCCTGCAGGGCGTGCCCGCCGAGAAGCTGCAGGGACCGAGCGCCACACATTGGTTCGGCACCGACAATCTCGGCCGCGACGTGTACACGCGCGTCGTGCACGGCGCCGGACTGTCGCTCACCGCGACGCTCGTCGCGGTGGGGATCGCTCTGGTGGTGGGCTCCCTCATCGGACTGCTGTCCGGCGCGGTCGGCGGTGCCCTCGACGCGGCACTCATGCGCCTGGTCGACGTCCTGCTGTCCATCCCCGCGCTGCTGCTGTCACTCGCCCTGGTCACCGCCCTCGGCTTCGGCACGATGAACGTGGCGATTGCCGTCGGCGTCAGCCTCGTCGCGAACTTCGCGCGTGTCATGCGCTCGGAAGTGCTGCGGGTCCGCAAGGCGCTCTACGTCGAAGCGGCCTTCGCGTGCGGCGTCCGGTGGCACACCGTGCTGCGCCGGCACGTGCTGCGCAACTCGTACGCGCCCGTCGCGGCTCTCGCCGCCGTCGAGTTCGGTATGGCCGTGCTGGCCGTGTCGTCGCTGAGCTTCCTCGGTTTCGGTGCCGTACCGCCGACACCCGAATGGGGGTCGCTGATCTCGGAAGGCCGCAACTATCTCGCCGCCGCCTGGTGGATGACGACCCTTCCGGGCCTGGTCATCGTCGCCGTTGTGCTCTCGGCCCACCGCATCGGGCACGCCGTCGAGGACAGGAGCGCACGATGACCCTGCTCGAGGTCCGCGACCTGCAGGTCGTATACGGATCACTCCGTGAACCCGTCGTGGCGGTGGACGGCGTCGACCTCACCGTCGCCCGCGGCGAGGTCGTCGCAGTGGTCGGCGAATCGGGATCGGGCAAGTCCACAACGGCGCACGCGATCATCGGGCTGCTCGCCGGAACCGGTCGCGTCACCGGCGGATCGGTGAGCTTCGACGGCACACGGCTGAACGACCTGTCGGAGCGTGCCTTCGAACGAATCCGCGGTGCTCGGATCGGCTTCGTCCCGCAGGACCCGACGACCTCGCTCAATCCCGTCATCCGCATCGGCGACCAGATCACCGAGGTGTTGCGTATCCACGGTCTCGCGGACCGGCGCACCGCGAAGATCGAGGCGCTGCGCATCCTGGAGGAGGCCGGACTCGACGATCCGGCGCTGCGCGCGAAGCAGTACCCGCAGGAATTGTCCGGCGGTCAGCGGCAACGCGTGCTCATCGGTATCGCCCTCGCGTGCCGTCCCGAACTCGTCATCGCGGACGAGCCGACCAGCGCGCTGGACGTGACCGTGCAGCGCCGCATCCTCGACCACCTCGACGCGCGGATCGCCGAGACCGGCACCGCGGTGCTGCTCATCACCCACGATCTGGGGGTCGCGGCGGATCGCGCCGACCGCATCGTCGTCATGCAGGGCGGGCGCGTGGTCGAAACCGGACCGGCGGCGCAGGTCCTCACCGACCCGCAACACGAGTACACGCGGTCGCTCATCGCGGCGGCGCCGAGCCTCGCGGAACCTGCCGTGCGACCCGCCCTGAAAGAGGACGCTCCGATCCTGTCGGTGTCGAAGGTGTCGAAGACTTTCCGCATCGACCGGAAGTCCTCACTGCACGCGGTGCGCGAGGTGTCGTTCGACGTTCCTCGCGGCGGAACCCTGTCGCTGGTAGGGGAGTCGGGCTCCGGCAAGTCCACGGTCTCGCGCATCGCGATCCGGCTCGAAACCCCCACAGCAGGAGCCGTGCGATTCGACGGCGACGACATCACCACGCTGAGCGGCCGGGCGCTACGGGCGCTGCGCCGCAGGGTGCAGATCGTGCACCAGAACCCGTACGCCTCGCTCGACCCGAAAATGAGGATCCGCGACATCGTCGCCGAGCCGCTCGAGGCGTTCGATATCGGCACCAGAGCCGAACGCGCCGAGCACGTCGCCCGCCTCCTCGATCAGGTGGCGCTGTCGACGGCACATCTGGACCGCAAACCCGCCGAACTGTCGGGTGGGCAACGGCAACGCGTGGCCGTCGCGCGGGCTATCGCCTTGAACCCCGAACTGCTCGTCCTCGACGAACCCGTCTCGGCGCTCGACGTGTCCGTCCAGGCCCAGATCCTCGACCTGCTCACTTCGCTGCAGACCGAACTCGGGCTCAGCTACCTGTTCATCTCGCACGACCTCGCGGTCGTCCGGCAGATCAGCGACACCGTCGCTGTGATGCGCGCCGGCCGGGTCGTCGAATACGGCTCCACCACAGAAATTTTCGACAACCCCCAACACGAGTACACGCAGACGTTGCTCGAGGCCATCCCCGGGAAGGTCCACCATGTCCGATAGTTCAGAATTGTTGCTGGCCGTCGACTTCGCCGGCACCGGCATCCACCCCTCGTCCTGGCGGCGCGACGATTCACGCGCCGAAGAACTGTTCACCGCCCGGTACTGGACCGACCTCGTCGGTGCCGCTGATCGTGCCGGCGTCGACTTCGCGTTCTTGCCCGACACCTTCGGCGTCGTCTCGGACTCGACCACCGTGCGCGGCCGCCTCGAAGCCGTCGGCCTCGCGGCACGCCTGACCACCGCCACCGCACGTATCGGCCTGATCCCCACGGCCACCGTCACGCACACCGAACCGTTCCACGTGGCCAAGGCGATCCAGACGATCGACCACACCACCCTCGGTCGCGCCGGTTGGGAGGTCGCGGTGACACCCGGCGTCGTGAAGTCGTTCGGCCGCAAGGACGAGCAGGGCACCGCGTCGCTGTGGGCCGAGGCGCACGAGGCTGCCGAAGTCGCGGCACGACTATGGGACAGCTGGGAGGACGACGCCGAGATCCGTGACGTCGCCACCGGCCGCTTCCTCGACCGCGACAAGGTCCACTACATCGACTTCGTCGGCGAGTACTTCTCGGTCAAGGGATCGTCGATCGTGCCGCGGTCTCCGCAGGGGCAACCGCTGGTCGCGGTGACGGCGACCGGTGACGAATCCCTCGGATTCGCGTCGCAGCGTGCGGATCTCGTGCGGATCCGCGCCACCGACCTCTCAACCGCGTCCGAACTGGCCACCCGCATCCGCGCCGCCGCCGGCGACCGGCGCGTCTTCGTCCTGCTCGACGTCGACGTATTGCTCGGCGACGATGCCGCAGCGGATCTGGCCCAGCTCGAGGAATGGGCGGGCGAAACCTACCGATCCGACACACTCGTCCACGCCGGCACGTCCGCGAGCCTGATCGAACTCCTCGGAGAGGCAGGGGGTGTGGACGGTGTGACCCTGCGGCCGCTCGCCCTGCCGTCCACTCTCCGCCGGCTCGTCGAGAACGTCCTGCCCGTTGTCCGTCCCGAGGTCGCGCCCGTCACCGGAACGCTCCGGGACCGGCTCGGTCTGCCCCGCCCCGCCAATCGCTTCGCTGCTGCTCACTGAAGGAACGATCATCGTGTCTCGCAACACTGTTCGTAAGCAGATCCACCTCGCCGCACATTTCCCCGGTGTCAACAACACCACGGTGTGGGCCGACCCCGCGTCGAAGAGCCAGATCGACTTCTCGTCGTTCCTGCACCTCGCCCGCACCGCCGAGCGCGGGAAGTTCGACTTCTTCTTCCTCGCCGAAGGACTTCGACTCCGCGAGCACCGTGGACGTATCCACGACCTCGACGTCGTCGGCCGCCCCGACACCCTCACCGTGCTCGAGGCCCTCGCCGGGGCTACTACACATCTCGGCCTGGCCGGCACCATCAACACGACCTTCAACGAACCCTACGAACTGGCCAAGCAGTTCGCGACCCTCGACCATCTCTCGGACGGTCGCGCCGCGTGGAACCTCGTCACCTCGTCGGACGCCTTCACCGGTGAGAACTTCCGGCGCGGCGGTTTCCTCGAGCACTCACAGCGATACGTTCGCGCCGCCGAAGTGGTCGACGTGGTGCGCGAACTGTGGGACGGCTGGTCGGCCAGGGGCCCCGTGATCGACCGCGAAGCCGGTATCTTCGCTCCCGACGGCGACATCGCGTCGTTCGACATCCACACCACCCAGTTCGACATCGCGGGTCGTTTCGAGGTGCCGCGCAGCCCCCAGGGGCATCCGGTCCTCCTGCAGGCCGGCGACTCCGACGAGGGCCGCGAGTTCGGGGCCGCCAAGGCCGACGCCATCTTCAGCCGCCACGGCACCCTCGAGGAGGGGCGAGCGTTCTACACCGATGTCAAGAACCGCCTCACGAAGTACGGACGTAGCTGGGACGAGTTGAAGATCCTGCCCGCCGCGACCTTCGTTCTCGGCGATACCGAAGAAGAAGCCCACGAACGTGCTCGCCACATACGCCTGCAGCAGGTGGGGCCGCAGACGGCCATCGCCTTCCTCGAGCAGGTGTGGGGCAAGGACCTCTCGTCGTACGACCCGGACGGCCCGCTGCCGGACGTCGACCCCGAGGACAACGTCACCATCACGCGCGGACGCGTGCGCCACGCCAAGGATCCGCTGGCCGTCGCCCGGCAGTGGAAGGAGAAGGCGCACGCCGAGAATCTCAGCATCCGCGAACTCGTCATCGAGGTCACCGCGCGCCAGCAGTTCATCGGAACGCCGCAGCAGGTCGCAGACGAGATCGACCTCTATGTCCAGACCGACGCGAGCGACGGCTTCATCCTCGTCCCGCACCTCACACCCGGTGGCCTCGACGACTTCGTCGACACGGTCGTTCCGCTGCTGCAGGAACGCGGCAGCTTCCGTACCGAATACGACAGCACCATCCTGCGCGGCCACCTCGGCCTGCGCGACCCGCACGCCGTCACCGAAGGAGCCCGCGCGTCATGACCGCAACCCTCGATCAGTTCGTCGACGATTGGCGGCAGTGGCACGCCGAGCGCAACGACGGCCTGCGACAACCGCTCGGCTGGCTGAGCCTGACCGCACTGCACTGGCTCGACGAGACCCCCACCGCCTTCGACGAAGCACCGGGTCGGTGGCATGTCGAGGGGGAGTCGGTGATCCACGACCTCGACGGTTCGGTCAGCACCTACGGTCCCGTCGAGGGCGCGCCCGGTGTCGAAGCCGAATTCGATCGCGGATTCGTCGAGATCATCCGACGCACGGGACGATTCGGCATCCGCATCCACGACCGTACGGCACCGGCCCTTGCGTCGTTCACGGGTGTTCCCGCCTACGAACCCGACCCGTCCTGGGTGCTGACCGGCCGGTTCGAGGCATTCGACGAACAGCAGGTCGTGACCACGGGCGCGGTCGTCGCCGGGCTCGAGCACCACCACCCGGCGGCGGGTGTGGTCCGGTTCGAGTACGGCGACGCCGAACACGAACTCGTCGCCTTCGGGGACGCCGGGGGCCCGCTGCGCGTGCTGTTCACCGACGCGACGAGCGGCGTGACCACCTATCCGACGGCGCGAATCCTGCAGGTCGGTACGCCGGACATCGACGGCACGGTCACACTCGACTTCACGCGCGCCGCGAACCTGCCGGCTGCATTCACGGACGCCGCGACGTGCCCCGTCGCTCCGGTCGAGAACCGTCTGTCGTTCGCCGTCGAAGCCGGTGAACGCAATCCGCGTGTCCGGGAGTCGTTGTGAACGCCGTGAATCCGGTTCCGCTGTCCGTGCTGGATCTTTCGCCGGTCAGCGAGGGGTCCTCGGTCCCGGAAGCGCTGCGCAACACCATCGACCTGGCTCGCCACGTCGAGGCGTGGGGGTACAAGAGGTACTGGGTCGCCGAGCACCATTTCGTAGCCGTCGCCTCGTCCGCACCTGACATCCTCATCGGTGCGATCGCCGCCGCGACCCGCACCATCCGAGTCGGTGCCGCCGCGGTCCAGCTCGGGCACAACACCGCGATCGGCGTCGTCGAATCCTTCGGTACCCTCGACGCCCTGTACCCGGGACGTATCGATCTCGGTCTCGGCAGGTCGGGGCAGCGGCGGGCGGAGGCGCTGGCCGGTGCGGCCGCTCCCGAACCCGCTCCGCGGGCGACGGAGATCCGCGACGGGCTGATCATCCCGCCGCCCTTCTCGCCGGTGAAGCTGCTGTCGTCGTCGCGGCTCGCCGCGAGCTTCGGCGTCCTGCAACACCCCGGCGCCGAGTCGCCCGACTTCTCACAACAGGTCGAGGACATCCTCGCCTTCCTGAACGGCACCTACACGACGCCGGACGGAATCGACCTGCACGCCGGGCCGGGGGAGGGCGCCGACCTCGAGCTGTGGGTGTTCGGATCGAGCGCCGGACCGTCGGCGGAACTCGCGGGTCGTCTGGGCCTGCCGTTCGGTGCGAACTACCACGTCAGCCCGGGAACGACGGTCGAAGCGGTCGAGGCGTACCGGGCGGCGTTCCGTCCGTCACCGATCCTGTCGGAGCCGTACGTCGTGGTCTCGGCCGATGCGGTGGTCGCCGGCGACGACGTCACCGCGCGCGAGCTGGCATCGACCTACGGACACTGGACGCACAGCATCCGCGCGGGTCGCGGTGCGATCCCGTACCCGAACCCGAAGACCACCCCGCCGCTGACCGACGAGGAGCGTGCCCTCGTCGACGACCGCATCGTCACTCAGTTCGTGGGGTCGCCGAGCACGGTGGCGGAGCGCCTCGACACCCTCCGCCGGGTGACGGACGCCGACGAACTCGTCGTCACCTCGGTCACCCACGGCCATGAGGACCGCCTGCGTTCCTACGAACTCCTCGCCCGTGAGTGGGGTTTGGCGCGGGTCCGCGCCGCCTGATCGTCCGGCGAGGGGGAGGTTGTGTGCGTTCGTCTGGCCGGAGACGCACACAACCTCCCTCTCGGTCGTCAGGCAGGGGCTCCTGCGCGACGGAGAGCGCGCCGAACCCGCTCGACAAGGACGTCCGGTCGTCGATAGAGCAGGTCGGCGCCGACACGGATGACCGTCCAGCCCAACTCGGCCAGGATCGTGTAGCGATCGATGTCGCGGGTGCGTTGGTCGGCGTCGGCCCAGTGGTGGACGCCGTCGTACTCCACCAGCACCCGCCATTCCTTCCAGCCCATATCCGCTCGCGCCACGAAGGCGAGTCCGTCGAAGACCTCGATCTGGGTCTCGGGTCGCGGTAGCCCGGATCGGGCCAGTAGGAGCCGCGTATGGGTTTCCGGTGGCGACTCGGCGCCACCGTCGACGAGCTCGAGAACGCGGGGCATCGATGCGAGTCCTCGGGCTCCCTTGTTACGAGCCGCGACGGCTTCGATCTCGGCGACCTTCAGACCGGTGGCATTGCACAGGGCGTCGAGGACTTCGACCCGTCGGTCGTCGCGTCGGGCGAGGTCGAATCCTGTCCGTGCCGGTGTGGTGACCACAATCCCGTCGATCACGCACGAATCGAGGCCTGGCGCCTTCTGCACCACGATCCCGGGTACCGATCGGACGTGGTGGGATCGCGCGAGTTCGGCTGGGGCACAGGAGTCCAACCACCGCGTTCCGTGTACGGCTGCGGCGGACATCCCGACGAGCACGCCCCGCGAACCCGACCACAGCCACGCCGCTTTCGCGCGCAGGAGAGCGGTGGGACGTACGGCCGGGTCGATGTAGACGTCGCGGTGGAGGCGGACGAACCTGTGCCGCAACGCGTGTCTCGTCGTGAGTCCGGCAGCGACGGCCTGCGTGCCGACGAACGGCTGCTCGAAGTCGATCACGAGGTCAGGGTGCATTGCCTTGGGCAGGTGAACGCTCGCGATCGCCTGGTTATCCACAGGTCCGGACGCCGCGGAGGCCAAGCGAGGGGGAGGTTGTGCGCGCCGAACCCTCGAAAGTCGCACACAACCTCCCCTTCGATTGCATGGACGGTGGGCATACTCGGGGACATCGGAAAACGCGAACGGTCGGAGGAATCGGTGGCTCAGGGTCTGAAGTTGGGATACAAGGCGTCGGCGGAGCAGTTCGGTCCGCGTGAGTTGGTGGAGTTGGGTGTGTTGGCCGAGGCGCACGGGATGGATTCGGCGACGGTGTCGGATCATTTCCAGCCGTGGCGGCACAACGGGGGGCATGCGCCGTTCTCGTTGGCGTGGATGACCGCGGTCGGGGAACGCACCGAACGCTTGCAGCTGGGCACGAGCGTGCTGACCCCGACGTTCCGGTACAACCCGGCGGTGATCGCGCAGGCCTTCGCGACGATGGGGTGTCTGTATCCGGGGCGGATCTTCCTCGGGGTCGGCACCGGTGAGGCGCTCAACGAGATCGCCACCGGATATTCCGGGCAGTGGCCGGAGTTCAAGGAGCGTTTCGCCCGGCTGCGGGAGTCGGTGCGGCTGATGCGTGAGCTCTGGCAGGGCGATCGGGTGGATTTCGAGGGGGAGTTCTATTCGACGAAGGGCGCGTCGATCTACGACGTGCCCGAGGAGGGTATCCCGGTCTATATCGCCGCGGGGGGTCCGGTGGTGGCCCGTTATGCCGGGCGGGCCGGGGACGGGTTCATCTGCACCTCGGGCAAGGGCATGGAGCTCTATACCGACAAGCTGCTGCCGGCGGTGGCGGAGGGGGCGGGCAAGGCCGACCGGGATGTCGCCGGGATCGACAAGATGATCGAGATCAAGATCTCGTACGACACCGATCCGGAGCTGGCGTTGGAGAACACGCGGTTCTGGGCGCCGTTGTCGCTGTCGGCGGAGCAGAAGCACAGCATCGACGATCCGGTGGAGATGGAGGCGGCGGCCGATGCGTTGCCGATCGAGCAGGTCGCCAAGCGGTGGATCGTGGCGTCGGATCCGGACGAGGCGGTCGAGCAGGTCGCGGCGTATGTGGAGGCGGGGTTGAATCATCTGGTGTTCCATGCTCCGGGTCATGATCAGAAGCGGTTCCTGGAGTTGTTCGAACGGGACCTCGCTCCGCGCCTGCGCGCACTCGGTTGATATCCACGGAAGAAGGTGCCGCCTCTCCGCAGGGAGAAGCGGCACCTTCTTCCGTGTCATCAGCTTTCGGGGCATGTGGGTGGGTACAGCGGACGGAGCAAAGTTTGCCGTTAGGGTGGGATCCATGAGTGCTGCTGCAGAGTCCGTCTCGAGCATCTACATCGCAGCTCCGGAGGGGGACACGGGGAAATCGACCGTCGCTCTGGGCGTGCTGCAGACGCTGTGTGCGTCCACCGCCCGCGTCGGCGTCTTCCGGCCCATCGCGCGCTCCGACAGCGACACCGACTACATCCTCGAACTGCTGCTCGAACACACCACCGTCGATCTCGGTTACGAGGACTGCATCGGCGTCACCTACGACGACGTCCACGACGACCCCGACGCAGCGCTCAGCGACATCGTCGGCAAGTACCACGCGGTGGCAGACCGCTGCGACGCCGTCGTCATCGTCGGCAGCGACTACACCGAGATCGCCAATCCCAGCGAACTGTCGTACAACGCCCGCATCGCGGCGAACCTCGACGCTCCTGTGCTGCTCGTCCTGCGTGGCGCCCGGCGCACGCCTGCCGAGGTGGCCCAGCTCGCCGGGGTCTGCGCGAACGAACTCGCGGCGCAGCACGCGCATCTCGGTGCGGTCGTGGTGAACCGCTGCGATCCCGACGCTCTCGACGACATCGCGAAGGCGCTCGGCGACCGCACCGAACCGGTGTGGACGCTCCCGGAGGTCCCGGCGCTGGTCGCGCCGACGATGGCGGAACTGCAGACCGCGATCGGTGGGGAACTCTACAGCGGCGACCCCGACCTGCTGCAGCGTGAAGCACTGCGCATCATGGTCGGTGGCATGACCGCCGAGCGGATCCTCGAGAGACTCACCGACGGCATCGTCGTGATCGCACCCGCAGATCGCTCCGACGTCATCCTCGCACTCGTCAACGCCAATGCCGCCGAAGGATTTCCGACGCTGGCCGGCATCATCATGAACGGCGGTCTGCTGCCGCACCCGATGATCGCGCAGCTCGTCGCCGCTCTGAAGCCGTCGTTGCCGATCCTCACCACCGACCTCGGCACCTTCGACACCGCGTCGGCCGCCGACCGCACCCGCGGTCGCATGGCACTCGGTGCGCAACGCAAGATCGACACGGCGCTCGCGCTGATGGAACGGCACGTCGATTCCCACGCCCTGCTCGACCGGCTGCGACTGCCGCGCCCGTCCGTGACCACCCCGCAGATGTTCGAGTACCAGCTCATCGACCGGGCGCGGGCCCAGCAGCGCCACATCGTGCTGCCCGAGGGCGAGGACGACCGCGTCCTCCGGGCGGCGGGGCGCGTGCTCCAGCGCGGCATCGCGAAGCTGACGATCCTCGGCGACGAGGCGGCCGTCCGCCAGCGGGCGTCGGAACTGGGGGTCGACCTGTCGGAGGCGCAGATCCTCGACCCACGCACCTCCGAGCATGCCGACCGCTTCGCGGAGGAATACGCGCGGCTGCGTGCCCACAAGGGCATGACCGTCGATCGCGCACGCGAGATCATGCGCGACATCTCGTATTTCGGCACGATGATGGTGCATCTGGGTCTGGCCGACGGCATGGTGTCGGGTGCGGCGCACACCACCGCCCACACCATCCGTCCCGCACTCGAGATCATCAAGACCGAGCCCGGCGTCTCGACGGTGTCGAGCATCTTCCTGATGTGCCTCGCCGACCGCGTGCTCGCCTACGGCGACTGTGCCGTCGTACCCGACCCGACCGACGACCAGCTCGCCGACATCGCGATCTCGTCGGCCGCAACCGCGGCCCGGTTCGGGATCGATCCCCGGATCGCGATGTTGTCGTACTCCACCGGTGAATCGGGTTCGGGTGCCGACGTCGACAAGGTCCGCACCGCTACGACATTCGTGCGGGAGCGGCGATCCGACCTGCTCGTCGAGGGGCCGATCCAGTACGACGCGGCGATCGAACCGACGGTCGCGAGCGCGAAACTCCCCGACTCCGACGTCGCCGGCCGCGCCACGGTGTTCATCTTCCCGGACCTGAACACCGGCAACAACACCTACAAGGCCGTGCAGCGCAGTGCCGGTGCCATCGCCGTCGGACCCGTCCTGCAGGGTCTGAACAAACCGGTCAACGATCTCTCTCGAGGCGCCCTGATCCAGGACATCGTCAACACCATCGCCATCACCGCGATCCAGGCGCAGGAGGAAGACGCGTGAGCAGCCCGAACCCCGCTACCGCAGGGACCGTCCTGGTCCTCAATTCCGGATCGTCGTCGATCAAGTTCCGGTTGATCGAACCGGAGAGCGGGAACTCGTCGGCACACGGACTGATCGAGCGCATCGGAGAGTCGGAGGGCAGGATCGTCTTCCACCACACGACAGGTGTGGACGAACGCAACGATGCGATCCCCGATCACCGGACCGGACTGCGTGCGGTGCTCGAGATGCTCGAAGGGCTCGGCCGGCCCCTGCACGAGGTGGGCATCGTCGCGGTCGGCCATCGACTCGTGCACGGCGGCAAGGTCTTCTACGAACCCACACTCATCGACGACGACGTGGTGCGCGCCGTCGACGAATTGTCGGTCCTCGCGCCCCTCCACAATCCGGCGAACGTCGTCGGGATGGAGGTCGCCCGGGAGGAACTTCCCGAGGTGCCCCACGTGGGTGTCTTCGACACCGCCTTCTTCCACGGTCTTCCGGCACGCGCCTCGACCTACGCGATCGACCGTGACGTCGCCCGCAAGCACGACATCCGGCGGTACGGATTCCACGGCACGTCGCACGAATACGTGTCGGGGCGTGCCGCGGAGTTCCTCGGACGCGACATCGCGGACCTGAATCTGATCGTGCTCCACCTCGGCAACGGTGCGTCGGCGTCGGCGATCGCGGGCGGGAGTCCGATCGACACCTCGATGGGGCTGACCCCGCTCGAAGGTCTCGTCATGGGTACGCGCAGCGGTGACATCGACCCGGGTGTCGTCATGCACCTCAACCGGGCGGCCGGACTGAAGGTCGACGCCATCGACGACCTGCTCAACCGGCACTCGGGCCTGAAGGGGCTGTCGGGTGTCAACGACTTCCGGGCCCTGTTGAAGCTCGTCGGCGAAGGCGACGAGGACGCGCGACTCGCGTACGACGTCTACGTCCACCGCATCCGGAAGTACCTGGGCGCCTACACCTTCGAACTGGGGGGTGTCGACGCGATCGTCTTCACCGGCGGCGTGGGTGAGAACAACGTCGATGTCCGGCGCGACAGTCTCGCCGGTCTCGATCGCCTCGGCATCGTCGTCGACGACGTCCGCAACACTGCCGACGAGAACGGGGAACGCCGGATCTCGGCGGACTCGTCGCACGTGGAGGTGCTCGTGATTCCCACGAACGAAGAACTCGCCATCGCCCGAGCCGCAGTGCAATTCGCTCGACGCTGATCCTGGGTCAGGTCAGGCTGCGCGGCCGGATCGCGTTCGCGAGATCGACGAGTGTGTAGCGGTGTGTGCGGGAGGGTGCGTTGCGCGCCAACTGCCGCAGGGCCGCTTCGGCGCCCAGACGGAGTCCCTTCTCGGTGAACGGCACGTCGAGGATACGGTCGTATTCGCGACTCGACGCCCGCCCGCTGCGCACCCATTCGAGCGCCGTCCCGAGCACGAGCGCGCGCATCTGCAGGGCGCGGCCCTCGTCGGGTGGCAGCGACGCGATCCGGTGTGCGGCCTCGCGCAGATCGACCTCCGAGATCTCCTCGACACGACCGCCCCGCAACAGGACCAGAGCGGCGGTCATGGTCGCGGCGCTGTGATGCCGGGAGGTCATCGGCACTTCGTCGAGAACGTCTACTGCGGCGCGGATCTCGTCGCGGGCGGTGAGTTGGCGCGCGAGCCCGAAGGCGGCGCTGACGACGGCGTGATCGGTGCGCCACACGACCCGGTAGGACTCCTCGCAGAAGCGTCGCCACGCGGCCGGATCGTCGCTCTCCCAGTGCTGGAGCGTCAGTTCGGCGGTGGCCCCGAGCGCGATCTTCGGGGCGATCTCGCCCGGGAGTGCCTGCAGCACCTTGTCGAACCGCGCGAACGCTGCCTCGTAGTCGTCCTGCAGCAGTTCGGCGATGCCTGCGTACCAGTCCATTCGCCAGTCGTTGCCGAAGTCGCGTTCGAGGCGGGTGAGGATCTCGACGGCGCTGTCGACCTGCCCGAGATCGAGATACGCGCGGGCCTCGGCCAATGTGATCTCCCTGGAGAACGACACGTCGGACGCCCCGACGACCCGCCCGACACCGTTCTCGCGCGCGTGCCGGAGGGAGTCGAGGGTCTGCTGTGGTTCGCTGTGCACCGCGGCGGCGAGGAGCGCGGCACTCGGATCGTTCGGATCGAGCAGAGGGACCGGCAGCGCGGCCGCGACATCCTGTCCCCGCAGCTTGGCGTCGCGTTCGATTCCGTCGGCGTACACATCGGTGGGCACGAGCGCCTCGTCGGTACCGAAGGTCGTCCGGGGTGGGCTGAACACACCGGACAGGCCGGGATGTTCGGTGCCGAGCTTCTTCGACAGGATCTCGCGCAGCACACCCGTGAGCTGTCCCTGTAGTTCGTCGGCGGACGAGAAACGCTGCTGAGGATCGGGATTCGTGGCCCGTAGGAGCAGTCGGTGGAAGGAGTCGAACTCGGCGAGCAGGGGTGCCTGCTCGGGAGTGGGCAGACCGTCGCGGTAACGTCCCTTGTCCGACGGCATGTCGAGGGTGAGCACTGCGAGGGTGCGTCCGACCGTGTAGATGTCGCTCGCCACCGTCGGCCCGGTCCGGACGATCTCGGGTGCCTGGTATCCCGGCGTCCCGTACAGATAGCCGTATCCCTCGATCGCGGAGACCGCGCCGAGGTCGATGAGCTCGATCTGCTCGTCGGTGACCATGACGTTCTCGGGCTTGAGGTCGTTGTAGACCAGTCCGATGTCGTGCAGATACTGCAGCGCCGGAAGCACTTCGAGCATGTACGCGATGGCCTGCTCGACGGGGATGCGGTTCGGTGGAGGATAGTTGTCGAGCACGGTACGCAGGGTGTGACCACCCAGGTACTCCATGACGATGTATCCCATCGGGGTGCCGTCCGGCGAGGGATGCTCGACGAAGTTGTAGATCTGCACGATGCTCGGATGGCTGACCTCGGCCAGGAACTGGCGTTCGGCCACCGCGACCGCCTGGGCTTCGGCGTCGCCGCCCTGCAGCAAACCCTTCAGGACCACCCAGCGGTCGCTGACGTTGCGGTCGATCGCCAGGTAGATCCACCCCAGTCCGCCGTGCGCGAGGCAGCCCTGCACCTCGTACTGCCCTGCGACGAGATCGCCGCGGTGCAGGGCCGGCGTGAACTCGAAATGGGTGCCGCACTTCGGGCAGTCGCCCTCGGTGGGCCCCGGACCCGAGGGGGTACTGCGGCCCACCGGTTGTCCGCACTTGGAGCAGAACCGCTTTCCCTCGGACACGTGGGGGTCGCGGAGCACTGCCTCGACGGGGTCCTTCGCGGTGGGGACCGGCACGTCGACGAGGCCGGCGATGCGGCGACGCTGGGTTCCGCGCGGACGCACGCGGCGGCTCGACGAGCGTTGCGAGGACGAACCGGACCAGATCGAGGACCGCTGGGTGGATTCGGGCAGCGTGGTGGGGGCGGGGCTGCGTTCGGTGGAGGGGCCTCGTTCGGTGGCAGGCCCGGAGTCCACTGTCCGTTCGGTGGCGGGCCCGGAATCGACCGACGGGGTGTCGGCCGGTTCGGGTTCGTCGGACATGGCCGTCACTCCCGGTAGTTCGGTGTCGGGGGTGGCGGTGTCGGACCGAGCACCCGCAGGTACTTCTCGTACAGCGCCGTCCACGTACCGTCGGAACGGATCCGTTCGAGGGTCGCATTGACGAACCGTACGAGCTCGTCGCTGCCCAGCCGGATCCCGATACCGTACGGCTCGGATCCCAGGGAGGGACCGACGAGTTCGAGATAGGGGTCCTGCGAGGCGAGGCCGGCGAGGATGGTGTCGTCGGTGCTCACGGCGTCGACCTGCTGTTGCTGGAGGACGACGAGACAGTCGGCCCACGACGGCACGGTGAGGATCGACGCCGACGGCTGCACCTCCCGCATCCGGAGCAGCGACGTGGTGCCGTCCACGATGCAGACGCGCCGGCCGGCGAGATCGGCGGCGGCGCGGATGTCGGAACCCTTGACGACGAGTACTCGTTGCTGGGCGCGGAAGTACTCCGTGGAGAAATCCACCTTCTCGCGTCGGGCACACGTGATGCTCATCGTCTTCGCGACGATGTCGACCGTCGAATCCTGCAGCGCCTTCTCGCGTTCTGCCGAGCTCAGGATGCGGTAGTCGACGAGGTCGGGGTCGCCCAGGAGGTCGCGGGCGATCTCACGGGCGATGTCGACGTCGAAGCCCGTGATCCGTCCCGTCGCGGGATCGCGGTAGCTCATGAGATTGCTGCCCGTGTCGAGGCCGACGATCAGCCGGCCGCGCGCCCGGATCCGATCGATCGCGGGTCCGGTCGCGCCCGGATCAGGCGGCAGGGATGCGGTGGGGTCGCCGCAGTCGGGAGCGGGCGGCGTGGCCACCGAGGACTCCAGCAGCCGCGCGTTCTCGGGGAGCGGGACGGATGTCGTCGAACCCTGGAGACCGGGGGCGCGCGGTGGGGGATCGGTCGCGCACCCGGCGGCGAGTGCGGCGACGACGCACAGGCCCACGGCGAGAACGCGCTCTCTCACTGGTACTCCTTCAACCGGGGCCGGAGACCGACCCACACTCCGACGAGCGCCACCGTCAGCAGGATCACCGACATCGGTGTGAGACCGGCGAGGGTGCGTGACGCGCGGAACTCGTTGTCGCGCAGTTCGGTGCGGGTGCCGTCGATCGCTTCCGTCAGGGCTCCGTCGAGGGCGACGAACCGGGCGGTGGATTCGCCGGGACCCGCCCCGACCGCGAGGACCGAGGCGGCCGCGTAATCCCCGCGCGCGAGGGCGTCGACCATGCGTGCGTGCGAGTTGATCCAGGCTTCGTGCGCAGACCGGGCCGCCGTGACCGCCTCGGCGCCCGCCTCCAGGACGGACTCGCGTCCGTACACGTCGAGGATGTCGCCGAGTCTCGACATATTGGTCCCGAAGGTGTCGTCGTACGCGCCGGTGGTGTCGCGCCGGGCGATCAGCAGGGTTTCGGCGGTGCGTGACTGCTGGGCGAGGATCCGTCCCTCGGTGAGATCGGCGAGCGGTGCCGCGCCCCGTTCGATGGCGCGTTCGGTGGCGCTCGACGAGGCCAGGCCGGCGACGAGCAGCCAGCACAGCAGCGCCCCGGTCGCACCGATCGCGACGATGAGCCCGGGATTCAAGGTGCGACGACTGCGGCGGCTCACCACGACGTGCGCTGCGCACAGTGCGGCGACGGTGACCAGGAGCAGTCCGATGGCGAGCCAGGGTGGTCGCACCGCGTCGCGCTGGGTGTCTTCGACGGCGGCGACACCGCGCGTGTGCAGTTCCTGTGCAGCCGGGAGCAATTCGGTCTGCATCAGATGCGAGGCCTCGCCCAGATAGGCGGAGCCGACCGGATGCCCGGTGCGATTGTTGGTGCGGGCCGTCTCGATCAGCCCGGTGTAGACGGGCAGCAAGCGCCCGATCTCGGTGAGGTTGTGCGCCGTCTCGCGGTCGGCGTCCGTCAGGCCCGTCGCTGCGATGACGAGATATTCCGCCGCCTCGTCGGTGGCCCTGATGTAGCGACTCCGCACCGCCTCCGGTTCGAGCCCGCCCGAGATGAATCCCGTCACAGCGGCGGCGTCGGCCACCGAGAGCGCGCTGTAGAGATTCTGGGCCGCGCTCGCGAGCGGTTCGACGGACATGAGGAGACGGTCGTGGGTGGCCTGCCGGCCGGCGACGGTGGTGGCGGACACCGCGGCCGAGGCCACGAGCAACACCGTGAGCACCGCCCCGAGTATCAGCAACCGGACCGGGGTCGAACGCAGCAGGGCGCGGAAGCCGTTCAAACGGGCGTCCGGATCGTCCGTACCCGCGGTCTCGCGCACGTGGCTCTCGATGGGAGCGAAGGGAGGGGTGATCCGCACGTCCACCGGGCGCTCCCTTCTTCGTGTCGAGCGGTCTGAGGGGAGCATATAAGCAGCCCGGCGGTATTGTTGCCGTCCACGGACGGCGGGATCCGGTACCGGGCACAGGTCCGGGCGAGGTGGATCGGAGAGGCGGACGCAATGCGTGGAGACGGCGACGGCTGGGCGGTCGGCCCGGACGGCGAGAAGCGCTGGGGACGACACGGCGCCGCAGGCCTGCTGCTGCGCGCTCCGCTGGCGGACGGTCGCCCCGCGGTACTCCTGCAGCACCGGGCGGCATGGTCGCACCAGGGTGGGACCTGGGCCCTTCCCGGTGGTGCCCGCGACTCGCACGAGAGCACCGTCGACGCAGCCGTGCGGGAGGCGCACGAGGAGGCCGGGATCGACGTCGAGGCCGTGACGGTGCGAGCCGAACGCGTCACCTCCGGTCTCGCCGGTGGGTGGACCTACACCACCGTCGTCGCCGATGCGACCGAGACGCTCGTGACCAGCCTCAACCAGGAGAGCACCGAACTGCGCTGGGTGCCGGAACCGGACGTCGAGACGATGCCGCTGCACAGCGGCTTCGCCGAGGCGTGGCCGTTGCTGCGTACCTCACCGGTGCGCATGCTGCTCGACACGGCGAACGTGCTCGGGGCCAGTGGCCCCACCGGGTGGTGGCGCGACCGCCCCGGTGCGACCGATGCCCTGCTCGCCGACCTCGCCGCGGCGCTGCCCCGCACCGTCGAATTTCCCGACGGCTCGTTCGGCTGGGTGCCCCGCGTCGAGGCGGTCCTCGAAGGGCACGCCCGCGACGCGACGATCGACGACGTCCGGATCCCGGTGCACACCGCGGACGGCAGCGGCGACGACGAACTGGCCCGGCTCGCCGCGATCGCGACGGCCGTGGTCGATCCCGGCGTGACGGTTGTGGTCGACCCGGGGGTGACGGTCGTGGTCACCGCGGATCGTGGCCTGCGCGCGCGGTTGCCCGAGGGCACGATCGCGATGTCACCCTCGGCCGTGCTGGGCTGGCTGTAGCCCTCAGGCCGGCAGAGCTGCCTGCTGTACCGACGCTCAGGCCGGCAGAGCCGCCTGCTGTACCGACGCTCAGGCCGGCAGAGCCGCCTTCAGTGCAGCCGCGGCTGCCCGCGGATCGTCTGCCTTCGTGATCGCCCGGACCACCGCGACTCGCGTAGCACCGGCGTCGAGCACCTCGGGGAGCCGCTCGAGGTCGATCCCGCCGATCGCGAACCACGGTCGTGCCGGCTGCGACTGTGCGACCTCGCGCGTCACCTCCAGCCCCGCGGCGGTACGGCCCGGCTTGGTCGGGGTGTCCCATACCGGTCCGGACGCGAAGTAGTCGACGCCCTCCTCGATGTCGGCGAGCGCGGCCTGCGCCCGGCTCGACGTCGAACGGCCGATGACGATCTCGTCGCCGAGGATCTGCCGCGCGTGCCGCACCGGCAGGTCGCCCTGACCCAGGTGCAGGATGTCGGCGCCCGCTGCGAGCGCGATGTCGGCGCGGTCGTTGACGGCGAGGAGCGCTCCGTGGCGCGCGCACGCCTCGCCGATGATCTCGAGGGCGGCGAGCTCGTCGCGTGCCTCGAGCCGTCCGAACTTCTTCTCGCCGGCCGAGTCCTTGTCGCGCAACTGGACGATGTCGACCCCACCGGCGAGGGCCTCCTCGACGAACCGTGCGAGGTCGCCGGTGTCCCGGCGGGCGTCGGTGCACAGGTACAGCCGGGCGGTCGCGAGTCGGCCGCGCGGGTCGGGATGGTTGCCGCGATAGGTGGTCACGGACAAGACGGTAGCCTCTAGGGCGAAAGTGACGACACGGGAGTCCCGGGGATCGCGGGGCTGAGAGGGGGCCTGCCGGCCCCGACCGTTATGACCTGACCCGGATCATGCCGGCGCAGGGAGTGAGGTGGACCAATGGCAACTGTGGCCGTCGTGGGTGGCGGAGTGATCGGGCTGTCGATCGCATGGCGCGCGGCCCGCGCGGGGCACGTCGTGACCGTGCACGACCCGAACCCCGGTAGCGGAGCCTCGTGGGTGGCCGGAGGAATGCTGGCACCGTTGTCCGAGGGCTGGCCCGGTGAGGACCACGTCCTGTCCCTGGGTGCGGCCTCTCTCGACCGCTGGCCAGGCTTCGCGGAGGCGCTGCGCACGGAGACCGGCGTCGACGTGTTCACCGCCGAGGCGTCCCTGACCGTCGCGCTCGACGCGGCCGATGCGGCCGACCTGCGGACCGTCGCCGAATGGGTGGGGGAGCAGGGGCACGAGATGCAACTGCTCTCCCGCGCCGAGATCCGGGAGTTCGAGCCGTCCCTGGGCCCGAAGGTCCGTCTCGGGCTGCTCGCCCCCACCGAGTCGTCGGTCGACAACCGTGCGCTCGTAGACGCCCTGCATGTCGCGGCGACCGGCGCCGGGGTCCGTTTCTCGGGCGCCGCCGTGCACGACCTGGCCGACCTGCCGGACGACCAGGTGGTGCTCGCGGCCGGGGTGGCTTCGGCACGTCTGTGGCCGGACCTTCCGGTCCGCCCGGTCAAGGGCGAGATCCTGCGCCTGCGGGTGCGGCCGGGCGCGACCCCGCCGCCGCAGCGCACCGTGCGCGCGAGTGTCCACGGGCGCCCCGCCTATCTGGTTCCGCGCCACGACGGTCTCGTGGTGGGGGCGACGCAGTACGAAGCGTCCGACACGCAGGTCACGGTGGCGGGCGTGCGCGATCTGATCTCCGATGCCGAGATCATCTTTCCGGCGCTCGGCGAGTACGAACTGTCCGAGGCGAGCGCGGGCCTGCGCCCGATGACCCCCGACAATCTGCCGCTGATCGGCCGGGTCTCCGATCGTGTCGTCGCCGCGACCGGGCACGGTCGCAACGGTGTGCTGCTCACGCCGCTCACCGTCGACGCGGTGCTCGCCGAACTCGGCGGGCGGTCGCTGGCCGATGCGAAACACGCCTGTCCCCGACGAATTACGGAAGCGAGTGTGGGATGACGAACGAGGTGTCCGTGGGCATCACCGTCAACGGTGAGGACAAGTACTACGACGCGGCGCCGACGGTGTCGCAGCTGCTCAACGAGCTCGGTCTGCCCGAGAAGGGGATCGCGGTCGCCGTCGACGGTGTCGTGTGCCCGCGAGGACGCTGGTCGGAGCCGGTGTCCCGGGGTGCGAACGTCGAGATCCTCACGGCGGTCCAGGGTGGCTGACACACGCGATCCCGGCGCCGACCTGCCGGAACTGACCATCGCCGGCCGCACCTTCGGATCGCGGCTGATCACCGGTACCGGCGGTGCGGCGAACCTGGCCGTGCTCGAGGAGGCGCTCGTCGCGTCGGGCACCGAGCTCACCACCGTCGCGATGCGCCGTGTCGACGCGGCCTCCGGAACCGGTGTCCTCGATCTGCTTCGCCGCCTCGATATCGAACCGCTGCCGAACACGGCCGGTTGCCGCGGCGCGAAGGAAGCGGTGCTGACCGCGCAGCTCGGCCGGGAAGCACTGGAAACCGACTGGGTGAAACTCGAGGTCATCGCCGACGAACGGACACTGCTGCCCGACGCCATCGAACTCGTCTCGGCGGCCGAACAACTCGTCGACGACGGCTTCGTCGTCCTGCCGTACACGACCGACGACCCGGTCCTGGCGCGACGCCTCGAGGACGTCGGATGTGCCGCGGTGATGCCGCTCGGCTCGCCGATCGGCACAGGTCTCGGTATCTCGAACCCGCACCACATCGAGATGATCGTCGAGGCGGCGGGCGTGCCGGTGATCCTCGACGCAGGGATCGGAACCGCCTCCGACGCCGCGCTCGCGATGGAACTCGGGTGCGACGCAGTCCTGCTCGCCACCGCCGTCACCCGCGCGAAGGATCCCGCGTTGATGGCCTCGGCGATGCGGCACGCCGTCGAAGCGGGATTCCGGGCGCGGCACGCCGGACGGATCCCGAAACGCTTCTGGGCCCAGGCATCTTCACCGATGGAACCGTGACCGCTACGGGAAACCCCTGAGCACCTTGGTGTTCAGGACGGTTCCGATTATTCCGCGACCGGATACCGTTCGGTCTGTACGATCCCCGGGCATGACAATTGCACAGGAACCGCCTTCGACGGCCCGCTCGACGAGTCCCCTGACGCACCGCGTACGGCTCCGGGGTGTGTGATCGGATGCGCTCGCCCGAGCCGCACGTAGGGTGGTGCGCATGATCGAAGTGACCGGCTTGACCAAGACCTTCGGGTCCACGACCGCGGTCGACGACCTGACGTTCACGGTCCGTCCCGGCATCGTCACCGGCTTCCTCGGCCCCAACGGGGCGGGGAAGTCCACCACGATGCGCATGATCCTGGGACTGGACCGGCCGACCTCGGGAACCGCACTGATCGAAGGGAAGCCGTACCAGGAGCTGACGCGGCCGCTCACCACCGTCGGGGCGCTGCTCGACGCGAAGTGGGTGCATCCCAATCGATCGGCGCGGTCCCATCTCGCCTGGCTGGCCGCGTCGAACGGACTGCCCGCCTCCCGCGTCGACGAGGTGTTGCGCCAGGTGGGGTTGACGGAGGTCGCGGGCAAGCGTGCGGGTGGTTTCTCGCTCGGGATGTCACAGCGCCTCGGCCTTGCCGCCGCGCTGCTCGGCAACCCGCGCGTCCTGCTGTTCGACGAACCGGTCAACGGCCTCGACCCCGAGGGCATCGTGTGGATCCGGCGGTTCATGCAGGCTCTCGCCGCAGAAGGCCGCACGGTGCTCGTGTCCAGTCACCTGCTTTCCGAGATGGCGCAGACCGCCGAACATCTCATCGTCATCGGCCGCGGCCGGCTCATCGCGGACACCTCGGTGAAGGAGTTCGTCGACCGGGCGTCCGACTCGTTCGTGGTGGTGCGCAGCCCGCAGCTCGGTGAACTGCGCTCCGCGCTCTCCGAGCGCGGGCACACCGTCCGGGAGGACGACGGCGCCCTGCACGTCTCGGGAGCTCCGGCGGCGGAGATCGGCGAACTCGCCGCGGCCCGGTCGATCGTGCTGCACGAACTCGCGGGACGCAACGCGTCGCTCGAGGAAGCGTTCATGAAACTCACCGGTGGCGAGGTCGAATACCACGGATCCGGAGTCGACGACGTCATGAAGGGTGGACTGTGATGAGTACGGCACTCGACACACTGCGGGCCGAACGGATCAAGCTCACGTCGGTGCAGTCGCCGCTGTGGTGCACCGTCGTCATCGTCGCTCTCGGGTTGGGGCTCGCTGCGATCCTCGGCTCGGTCTCCCGCGCGTCTGCGGGGATGGACGACGAGATGGGGCAGTTCTATCCGACCGTGGATGTCGCGGTCAGTGGAGTCACCGGCTTCGGCGTGCTGGTGCTGATGGTTCTCGCGGCGCTGTCGGTCACGAGCGAGTACCGCTTCGGGGTCATCCGCACGACCTTCCAGGCCACCCCGAATCGCAGTCTGCTCCTGACGATGAAGGCCCTGCTCATCGGGGTGCTGGGCGCTCTGCTGACGGTCGCGGTCTCGTTCGGGGCCTTCTATCTCGCGAAGGCGCTGGCCGGTCCCGACGCCGGGCGTGATCTCGTCCTGAGCGGTGACACCGCGTGGCGTGCGGTCTACGGCACCGCGATCTACGCGTTCCTGTGCGTCTTCCTCGCGGTCGGCGTCGGCACCCTGTTGCGGCAGTCGGCGGGCACGATCGCGCTGCTCATGCTGTGGCCGCTGCTCCTCGAGTCGTTGTTCGCGCTGTTCGGTTCCGTGGGCCGCGAGATCCAGCCGTTCCTGCCGTTCGCCAACGCGAACAACTTCCTGGGTATCGGTCAGGGAATCGAATTCCATTGGGGTCCATGGGGATCGCTCGTGTACTTCGCCGCCTTCTCCTTCCTGGTGTTCGCAGCGTCGCTCGTGGTGGTCAACCGTCGCGACGCCTGACACTCCCGCACCGCCGCACTGCGCCGCACGGATTCCCCGTGCGGCGCAGTGCTTTTTTGTACGCTCGGACGATGGCGCGGGCGCAGACGAGATACGGCATGCGGGGAGCGGCGCTGATCGCCGCCGGGGTGCTCCTGACGGCGGGATGCTCGGAGGCGGAGGTGGAGGCGCCGCCCGTGGATCCGGCGGCGCTCGCCGACGCCGTGCAACTCGACGCCGTCACGGCGCACCTGACGGAACTCGAACGCATCGCCGCCGAGAACGACGGCAACCGCGCGCTCGGTACTCCCGGTTACGACGCGAGCGTCGACTACGTCGCCGGAGCTCTGCGTGGCGCCGGATTCGACGTGCAGACACCGGAGTTCGACTCGACGTTGTTCGCGGTCGAGAACGAGCAGCTCGTCGTCGACGGGGACCCGATGGGCGTGAGCGCACTCGGTATGTCGCCGTCGACGGGACCGGACGGGCTCACCGCACCCGTCGTGCGCATCGCCCCCGACGACACCCCGGGCTGCGAACCCACCGACTACGACGGCGTCGACGCGACCGGCGCGGTGGTGATCGTCGATCGCGGCGTGTGCACCTTCGCCGTCAAGGAGCAGGTCGCCGCCGACCGGGGAGCGGCCGCGCTGATCGTCGCCAACAACGAGGACGGGCCGCTCGATGCCGCCGGTCTCGGGGCGGAGTCGAACCCTCGTATCCCGGTCGGGGGTGTAGCCGGGGCCGATGCGGAACGCCTCTCCGCCGCGACCACCGTGACGATGACGCTCGAGACCCGCACCGAGGATCAGAAGTCACGCAATGTGATCGCCCAGACCCGCACCGGCTCGACCGACGACGTGGTCGTCGTCGGCGCGCACCTCGACAGCGTGCCCGAAGGGCCGGGGATCAACGACAACGGCACCGGCGTCGCCGCCGTCCTCGAGACCGCGCGGCAGCTCGGCAGCGAACCGGGAGTGACCAACGCCGTGCGGTTCGCGTTCTGGGGTGCCGAGGAGGTCGGGCTGGTCGGCTCCACCAGGTACGTCGAGTCGCTGTCCGAGGAGGAGCGACTCGACATCGCGCTGTACCTGAACTTCGACATGCTCGGCTCACCCAACGCCGGATATCTGGTGTTCGACGGCGACGACTCCGATTCCGTCGGCGAAGGACCCGGGCCGGAGGGCTCGTCGGGGATCGAACGGACCTTCGCGCAGTTCTTCGACGAACGCGGAATCGACGTCGGAGGAACGGATTTCGACGGCCGCTCCGACTACGGTCCGTTCGTCGCCTTCGGCATCCCCGCGGGCGGGGTGTTCACCGGTGCCGACGACGTCAAGACCCCCGAGCAGGCCGAGCTGTGGGGTGGCACCGCCGACCAGCCCTTCGACCCGAACTATCACACCCCCGAGGACACCCTGGCCGGCATCGACCGCGACGCGTTCGCGGCAGCAGCCGCCGCCGTCGCCTACGGCACGGCCGTCTACGCGAACTCGGTCGACGGACCCGACGGGGTCCCCACCGGCGACCGGCGAGCACAGGTGCGCGCCGAGTTCACCGAATGAGGGCGGGCGTCGTCAGCGCTCGTGCAGGCGCCACAGCGGGTTGACCGGCCCATGGCCGTGCCCGAGGTCGTAGGCCCACTCGAGGCACTTCGTGATCCATTCCTTCGCGAACTCGACGGCTTCGGGCACCGACCGGCCGTGGGCGAGGGCCGACGTGATCGCGGCTGCGAGCGTGTCGCCGCCACCGTGATCGTTGCCGGTGTCTATGCGAGGCGTGCTGAACTCGAGGAAACGGTCGCCGTCGAACAGCAGATCGGTGCTCATCTCCGAGCTGCGCAGATGGCCACCCTTGACGATCACCCACTGAGCGCCGAGCGCGTGCAGAGCTTCGGCGGCGCGGCGGGCCGAGGCGTCGTCGACGACCTCGATGCTCGTGATCAGCCGTACCTCGTCGAGGTTGGGGGTGACGACGGTGGCGAGGGGGACGAGCACACCGCGGATCGCGTCGAGGGCGTCGGCGTGCAGCAGCGGATCACCGTGCATGGACGCGCACACCGGGTCGACGACGAGCGGCACCGTCCGGTCGCGGCCGATGCCTACCTCGCAGCACACCTGGGCGACGGCCTCGATGATCTGTGTGGAGGCGAGCATGCCCGTCTTCACCGCGGACACACCGATGTCCTCGACCACGCAGCGCACCTGATCGGCCACGGTCTCGGCGGGGATCTCGTGGAACCCACGGACTCCGACCGAGTTCTGGACCGTCACGGCCGCGACCGCGACGCATGCGTGCACACCGCACATCGCCATCGTGCGCGAATCGGCCTGGATGCCGGCTCCACCCCCGGAGTCGGTGCCGGCGATGGTGAGGGCTCGAACCGGGGTCTCGCCTCGAGGCGACAAGGGCAGAAGTTCCACGCAGACACCCTACCGAGGGTGTGTTCGATCACGGCCGGGCGGCGCTGAGGCGGGCTCCCGTTGCGAAACACGACAGCGTTACCGGCGGTCCCCTCCGCAGTGTTCTATAGTGGCACAGGTCACAGTTCGATCACGCAACACCTTTTGGAGGCGCTCATGAACACGAGTTCGCCGGACCTCGACGTGTCGGACAACGCCGACCAGAACCGGTTCGAACTGCGCCTCAACGGTGACCTCGTCGGCATCCTGGGGTACTACGACTTCGAACGTGCTCCGGCGCCGAACCCGCCGGTCGTCGACTTCATGCACACCGTGATCGTCGAGGACTTCGGTCATCGTGGTCTCGCGGCCGTCCTCGTCGGTGGTTCGCTCGATCTCGCGCGCCGGCGGGGTTGGCGGGTGCGGCCGGTGTGCACCTATGTGCAGCGGTTCCTCGCGTCGCACGAGAACTACCGCGACGTCGTCGTGCCCCTCGAGCCGCCACGCAACGAACCGCAGCGCAAGGCGTCGCGGCACAAAGTGCCCGCCCGCAAGGCCTGATCAGACGTCGAGGTCGACGATCACCGGGGCGTGGTCGCTCGCGCCCTTGCCCTTGCGCTCGTTGCGGTCGATCTCGGCGCCGGTCACGCGCGCCGTGAAGGACGGCGAGCCGAGGACGAAATCGATCCGCATACCCTGCTTCTTGGGGAACCGCAGCTGGGTGTAATCCCAGTAGGTGTACACCCCGGGGCCGGGGGCGTACGGACGGACCACGTCGGTGTAGCCGACCTCGGCGAACGCGTGGAAGGCGTCGCGCTCGGGTTGCGAGGTGTGCGTCTTGCCCTCGAAGAAGGCCGGATCCCACACGTCGTCGTCGGTGGGGGCGACGTTCCAGTCGCCGACCAGCGCGATGGGCTGCTCGGGAGCCGCGGTGGCCCAGGCGTGGGCGTCGGCGCGCAGCTTGGCGAGCCAGTCGAGCTTGTAGGTGTAGTGCGGGTCGTGCAGGTCGCGGCCGTTGGGGACGTACAGGCTCCACACGCGCACACCCGCGCACGTCGCGCCGATCGCCCGCGCCTCGAGCGCGGGGTCGGTCTCCGGGTCCTTGGAGAAACCGGGCTGGTCCTCGAAGCCGATCTGCACGTCGTCGAGGCCCACGCGCGACGCGATGGCCACACCGTTCCACTGGCTCAGCCCGACGTGCGCGACCCGGTAGCCGAGTTCTTCGAAGCGCTCGTACGGGAACTGCTCGTCCTTGCACTTGGTTTCCTGCATCGCGAGCACATCCGTGCCGGTTCGCTGCAGCCAGTCGAGGATGCGGTCGGTACGGGCACGGACGGAGTTCACATTCCAGGTAGCAAGGCGCACACGCCCACTGTAGGCGACCTATCCGACGGGTTCGGCGGCGTACCGGTAGCGGTGGTGGTCGACGAAGCCGAGTTCGCGGTACAGGGCGCGGGCCGCCGTGTTCGACTCCTCGACCTGCAGGTATGCGTGAGTCGCGGCCTGCTCGCGGGCCCATCGCAGGACGGCGCCGCACACGAGCGTGCCGAGTCCGCGGCGCCGGTGCTCGGGCGCGACCTCCAGGGCCGACAGACCCACCCAGCGTCGTCCGTCCGGGGCGTCGGTGATCGCCGCGCGGCAGATCGCCAGGGGCGGCTGCCCGGGTGCCCCGATACGGCCGAACCCGAGGACGCCGGCGGCCACCGCACCGAGCACGTCCTGCGCGACCGCCGGATCGTCACCGGTCCGGTAGAGCGACATCCAGTCGGCGTCCGGTCGGTCGGTGATCGTGACCGGTGTGGGCTCCGGGGGCAGCGGCACGTTCCCGAGGTCGGCTCCCATCACGAGCACCGGCTCGGAGGTCGGCCAGCCCTCGGGGATCCGGCCGAGCCGATCGGGCACCAGCAGCCGCAGCGGCAGCCCGCGTGCCGCGAACCACCCGCGCAGCCGGGCCCGCACGGCCGGGTCGGCGGGATCGGCCACGGTGCCGCGTTCACCCAGCGGCGTCGCCGAGTTGGCACGCCTGGTGAAGCCGCGCCCGGCCCGCACGAGCCACCCGTCCACCCAGTCCGACTCCAGACCGGGCCACCCGGCCGCGGCGGCGTGTTCGAGCGCGCGGATCTCCGAGACGCGGATCGGCCGCGCCGCGATCGGTTTGAGCGCGACGACCGAGGTGGGGGACACCTGGACGACACGACCGTCGGCGGTGCGCACCGCGATCACCGGATCGAGGGAGACGAGCTCGCCGATGACGTCGGTCATCGGGTGGCTGTAGCCGGCGGGAAGCCTGTACCGCAGCACCACCCGGGTGCCGAGAGGGACGGGCGAGGCCGATCGATCGGTGGTCATCGACTCTGCGTCAGTCGTCGTCTTCGTCGTGACCGAACGGGTCCTCCACCGAACCCGGCAGCCAGGTCAGGCCCGGAACACCCCAGCCGGCCCGCTTGATGGTCTTCTTCGCGGCGCGGGCGTTGCGTCCGATCAGCACGTCGACGTACAGGAAACCGTCGAGATGCCCGACCTCGTGCTGCAGCATGCGGGCGAAGAAACCGTGGCCCTCGATCTCGACGGGCTCTCCGTTCTCGTCGGTGCCGGTGACCTTCGCCCAGTCGGCGCGTCCGGTGGGGAAGTTCTCGCCGGGCACGGACAGGCAGCCCTCGAGATCGTCCTCGGGGTCGGGCATGGTCTCGGGGATCTCGGAGGTCTCGAGGATCGGGTTGACGACGACGCCGCGTCGCCGGACGACCGAGCCGGACCCGTCGCGGTCGGGGCAGTCGTAGACGAACAGGCGCTTGCCGACGCCGACCTGGTTGGCGGCGAGTCCGACGCCGTTGGCCGCGTCCATCGTCTCGAACATGTCGGCGATCAGCTCGGCGAGTTCGGCGGGTGACTCGGTCACCGGCCGGGTGGGATTGTGCAGGACGGGGTCGCCGACGATGACGATCGGAAGAATGGCCATGGTGACACAGGATAATGGGATCGACTCGCGGTGTTCTCGGACCGGTATGTGTCGCTACCCCGTGGTTGAATGACTTCCGCCGAGGCGCAAGGACTCTTCGTCACGGTGTGATCCAGTCAGTCGAGGAGGGAAATGGACGGCGCAGCAGCGCACGGCAACGACCGGTCCGATCTCGTGTCCCCGCAGGGCGACGGCGCACTCGCGCAGGAACCCACCGGCGACGAGGCGAACGGCCTGAGCCGTCGCGATCTCGACATCCTGGCGTTCGAACGGCAGTGGTGGAAGTACGCCGGTGCCAAGGAGGACGCCATCAAGGAACTCTTCGGTCTGTCCGCCACCCGCTACTACCAGGTGCTCAACGCCCTGGTGGATCGTCCCGAGGCACTCGCCGCCGATCCCATGCTGGTCAAGCGGCTGCGGCGGTTGCGTGCGAGCCGCCAGAAGGCGCGTGCGGCCCGCCGTCTCGGTTTCGACACCCGCTAGCAGAGTCTCGGCGTGCCGCGCACCAGTGTTTTCGCGCGGCGAGACGAAGTCGACACGCGCGGCCGGTCGGCAGCGCTGTGTGTGCTCGGGCAACTATGGTCGAGGTCGTGAGCAGAACCCCCGAGATCCCCAGCCGCGCGCCCACCCCCTCGGGACCGCCTCTGCGTGCGTTCGCGATGGTCCTGATCTCCCTGGGCATCCTGTTCGCCGGTCTGGGTTTCGCCTCACTGGGTGATTCGGACGACGAGCCCGCTCCCGCGGCCGCACCCACGACGACCGCTGCCGTACCGGCCGCGCCCTCTCCGCCCTCTCCGCGCTCGGCCGCGGTGCCGTCCGCCCCCGCTGCCGGGAACGGGGCTACGTCCGCCCCGGCGCCGGCCGGTGCGACCACCTCCGCTGCCGTTTCCTCGGTTCCCTCACTACCTGCGGCGAGCGGAACCTCGCTCGCCGCCGACACGTCTCCGGCCGCGACGGCACCCGTCCGCGTGTTCAACAACTCGGAGGTCGCGGGCCTCGCCGCGCAGACCGCCACCTACCTCGAGGACGAGGGCTTCACCATCACCGAGACCGGCAACTACAGCGAGGGTCTGCTCCCGCAGACCTCGGTGTTCTACGGGTCGTCTCCCGGCGAGCAGCAGACCGCGACGGCCGTCGCCGAGTCGCTCGGTGTCACCGCGCAACCGCGCTTCGAGGGCATCCGCGACGCTGCCCCCGGAGTGATCGTCATCGTCACTTCGCGTTAGCGTCGGAACCGTGTCGGTCCGCCACCGGGTGGGCGCCGGAGACGCCCGGTTATGATCGGGTGACTTTTCGGCACTTCGAAGGAGCGGTTTGATGGTCTCCAGTTCCACCCGTCGCATGTCCTGGCGTGCTCTGGCCCCGATCGTCGCGATCGCCGCGGTGGGCCTGACTGCGTGCTCGAACAGCGAGGAGGCGAGCACCGAGCCGGGGACGACTCCGCCGGTGTGGACGGGATCCGCCGCGCCCGCTGCCGAGGCCCACGCCGACGACCACGGTACCGAGGGCGGAAACGAGTCGCCGGCCGGTGGTGCTGGTGCAGCTTCCGCCGCGGCGCTCACCGCTGAGCTGGCCACGGTCGACGGTGACTCGGTCGGCACCGTGTCGTTCGCCGAGAACGGCGGCGACGTCCAGGTGACCATCGAGGTCGAGGGTCTCGAGCCCGGCTACCACGGTGTCCACATCCACGAGTTCGGTCGTTGCGAGCCCGACTCCACCGCGCCGAACGGCGGCGAGCCCGGCGCGTTCCTGTCGGCCGGTGCCCACCTGCAGGCCGGGGGCAACACCTCCGTCCCGGAGAGTGGCGACCTGATCTCGCTCGTCGTGCGTGAGGACGGCGCCGCCACCGCTACCGTCACCACCTCGGCCTTCGGTCTCGAGGACCTCGAGGGCGAGGACGGCACCTCCGTGGTCGTGCACCAGGACAACCTCGGCGCACGCCTCGCGTGCGGCGTCATCGAGTGAGCGGAGTTCGAATCTCCCGAGGCTCGATCCCTGGGTAATTCCTGACACAGGGCCCCGCAGACGGTCATCCGTCGGCGGGGCCCTGTGGTTGGATCGAGACGTGGCAGTCGCGTTTCCGGGATCACCTCGTCCCACGATCGGTGTGGAATGGGAGATCGCACTGGTGGACAAGACCACCCGCGATCTCTCGAACAGCGCGGCGGTCGTCTTCGACAGGGTGAAGGAGATCGCAGGGGAGACCCCGCGACTGACCAAGGAATTCCTGCGCAACACCGTCGAACTCGTCACCGGCGTGCACGACACCGTCTCCGAGGCGGTCGACGATCTGTCCGAGTCGCTGTCGCTGTTGCGACGCGCCGCCGACCCGCACGGGGTGGACCTGATGTGTGCCGGTACCCACCCGTTCGCGCAGTGGACCGACCAGACCGTGACGCCTTCCCCGGACTACGACGAGATGATCAACCGTACCCGGTGGTGGGGACGGCAGATGCTCATCTGGGGAGTGCACGTCCACGTGGGGATCTCCTCGGCGGAGAAGGTCATCCCCATCCTCAACGCGATGCTCGTCAAGTATCCCCACATGCTCGCCCTGTCGGCCTCGTCGCCGATCTGGGCGGGCTACGACACCGGCTACGCGAGCAACCGGGCGTTGATGTTCCAGCAGCTGCCGACCGCCGGCCTGCCCTATCACTTCGCCGACTGGTCGCAGTACGCGGAATTCATTGCCGACCAGCTCAAGTCCGGCGTCATCAGCCATCCCGGGGGCATGCACTGGGACATCAGGCCCGCACCGAAATGGGGCACCCTCGAGGTCCGGGTCTTCGACGGCATCACCAACCGCGCCGAGCTGGCCGCCCTCGTCGCGTTCGTGCATTCACTCGTCGTCTACTTCGACGAATGTCTCGAGCGGGGAGAGGAACTGCCCGTGCTGCAACCGTGGCACGTCAAGGAGAACAAGTGGCGTGCGGCGCGGTACGGACTCGACGCCGAAGTCATCCTCGACCCGGTGTGCACCGAGCGGCTCGTCACCGACGACCTGCACGATCTGCTCGAACAGATCACTCCCACCGCCGTACGGCTCGGATGCGCCGACGAACTCGCGCGGGTCGCGGACATCCCGGTTCGGGGAGCGTCCTATCAGCGTCAGCGCCGACTCGCGGAACGGACCGGCGGCGATCTCGTTGCCGTGGTGGACTCCCTGGTCGAGGAACTCGACGCATGATCCGCCGGGCAGGATCCTGCCCGAACACGCGTCAGGCTCCGCCCGGCGCGTCCTCGTCGAGCAGGCCGTCGCGACCCAGCTGCTCCCGGTAGGCGACGCGACCGACGCGGTGTGCGATCACCGGTGCGGTGAGGACCATGAACATGCCCGACAGCGCCATCATCCAGATGTCGATCGAGCTGCGCAGGATGATCATGGCCCCGCCCAGCACGAACAGAAGACCTACTACCTGGGGTTTCGTGGCGGGGTGCATACGCGAGAGGGTGTCGCGGAACCGGACCACGCCGATCGCGGCGGTCAACGAGATCACTGCTCCGATGAGGATCAGGATGTGGGCGAAGGTATCGAGGATCGTCGTCACTGTTCGTCACGCACCCGGAATCGAGCCACGGACACCGAACCGATGAAGCCGACCAGCGACAACGCCACCGTGGCCGGCAGGACCGTCGTATCACGTGTGTACACGGCCCAGATCGCGATCCCGCAGATGCCGAGGGCGAGCAGGGCGTCGACGCCGACGAGCCGGTCGAGAGAGTTGGGTCCCGCGATCACGCGGTAGGTGATCAGGACCGCGGAGACGAACAACAGTGCCCCCGCGATCGCCAGTGTCACGGTCACGTCAGTTCCTCCGTTCCGCTGCGCCAGGGGCTGGCCTGCCATTCCGACTCGCGTTCGAACGTCCGGATGAGGAGACGCTCGATCAGCCGGGCGGAACGGTAGAAGTCGGCCACGGCCTTGTCGGTACTCACGTCGAGGACGTGCACGTACATGATCCGCCGCACCTGATCGATCTCGAGCACCATGGTGCCCGGGATGTTGTTCATGATGTCCGTCCACAGTGTCAGCACGAGGTCGGACTTGATGGTGAGCCGGCACCGCAGCACGCCGGTGACCGGCGGCGGGGCCGGCCGGATCGCGAGCCATGCCACGTTCGTCGTCGAACGGATCGTCTCGAGGAAGATCACCCCTCCGAGCCGCATCGCGGACCAGATGTGCACGCGGCCTTCGACGGGTACGCGCGGTAGCGGCAGCACGAACATGACGACGAGCGAGACGACCATACCGCCGAGGATGTTGGCGATGCTGAAGGTGCCCCACAGCAGCACCCAGACCAGAGTCGTCCATCCCAGAACGAACAGTCTCAGGACGTTGGCGCGTTTCATCATTCCTGCTCACCCCCCAACACGGCCTCGATGTACACCGTGCGGTCGAGCAGGTTCTCGGCGGCACGGTTGCTGATGTCGAGCAGTGGGCCGGCGAAGACGGTCAACGACACACCGATCGCCACGAGCCAGATCGTGGGGACGAGCATCGCGGCCGGCATCCGGCCGACGTCCGGGCGTTCCTCGAACGAGATGTCGGTGGCGGACTCGTCGATCAGCGCCGACGGGCCGATGTCGGCGAGGTCGCCCTCGGGGGCGTCGGCGCGTGCCCGCCAGAATGCCTTCGTCCAGATACGCGCCACGACGTACAGGGTCAGCAGGCTGGTCACGATACCGCCGCCCACGAGGACCCAGGCGAGGACCGATCCGCTCTGTGCACCCGCTTGCAGCAGGGCGACCTTGCCGATGAACCCGGAGAACGGCGGAATGCCGCCGAGGTTGAGCGCCGGGATGAGGAACAGGACCGCGAGCAGCGGACTCATGACCGCGAGGCTGCCGAGGCGACGCAGCGACGCCGAGCCGGCCTGACGTTCGATAAGACCCACCACGAGGAACAGGGTGGTCTGCACGAGGATGTGGTGACCCACGTAGTAGACGGCACCCGCCAGGCCGGTCTGCGACGACAGGGCGACACCGAAGATCATGTACCCGATGTGGCTGACGAGCGTGAACGACAGCAGACGCTTGATGTCGTTCTGCGCGATCGCGCCGAGGATGCCGACGATCATCGTGAGCAGACCGGCGACGAGCAGGACGTCGTCGAGTTCCCCGCCCGGGAACAGCAGGGTGTGTGCCCGGATGATCGCGTACACGCCGACCTTCGTCAGCAGGCCGGCGAAGACGGCCGTGACCGGTGCGGGTGCTGTGGGGTAGGAGTCGGGCAGCCACGACGACAGCGGGAACACCGCGGCCTTGATGCCGAAGGCCACGAGCAGCACACCGAAGATCGCCGCCCGGGTGCCCGACGAGACGTCGTCCATCCGCAGTGCCATCTGGGCGAGGTTCAGGGTGCCCGTGGCGGCGTAGGCGAAGCCGATGCCCACAAGGAACACCAGAGAGGACACCATCGAGACCATGACGTACGAGACGCCGGCGCGGACGCGGTCGGCGCTCGCGCCCAGCGTCAGCAGGACGAACGATGCGGCGAGCAGCACCTCGAAGCCGACGAAGAGGTTGAACAGGTCGCCGGCGAGGAAGGCGATGTTGACGCCCGCGGTGAGCGCGAGATAGGTCGGCAGGAAGATCGAGACGGGCTGTTGCTCGTTGCCGTCGTGGATACCCTGACCGACCGCGTACAGCATCACCGACAGCAGCACGATCGCCGAGACGACCAGCATCAGCGCGGACAGACGATCGACGACCAGTGCGATGCCGATCGGCGCCTCCCACCCGCCGATCTGCAGTACGGCGATGCCGTCGGCGTCGGCGTAGTACAGCAACGCCACGCACACGACCAGCGAGGCGACCAGCGCGAAGACGGTGATCCACCGCTGGGCGCGGGGACGCCGGCCGACGATCAACGTGGCGGCCGCGGCGAGCAGCGGGATGAGAACGGGAAGGGGGACGAGGTTCGCGACGCTCAGGTTCATCGGCGATCCTCCTTCCCGCTCTTCTCGTCGTCCTCGGCTCGGTCGCTCTCGGCAGGATCGGGTTTGTCGGGAGCCGGGTCGTCCGCCCGGGCGTCCTCGGCGGAACGGGCCCCGTCCTGGTTCTGGGCGTAGGCCGAGTCGGTCGGGTCGTCGAAGTCGCCGTCGTGCAGGTCCTCGTACGCCTCGAGGTCCTCGATGTTCTTGAGCTGATCGAGCGGGATGGGATTGCCCTCGGCGTCGAAGGCGTCGCCGCTCTTGCTCGGGATACCGGTGAGCGGGTCGTCGGACCGGTCGCGCGACGGCAGGTCGGCGAGACTGCGCCGCTGTGACACGAGGGTGTCCTCGGGGTCGTTCTCGATCTCGTCCCGTGCCCGGTAGGTGTACGAGCGGTAGGTCAGGGCCAGGACGAAGGCGGCGATGCCCATCGTGATCACGATCGCGGTGAGGATCATCGCCTGGGCGAGGGGATCGGCCATGTCCTCGTTCAGGTCGCTCTCGACGCCGACGATGGGGGCGTGGCCCGCGGGACCGCCGAGCGTGAGCAACAGCAGGTTGATGCCGTTGCCGGCCAGCAACAGGCCCAGCAGCATCTTGATGATGCTGCGTTCGAGCAGCAGGTACACGCCGGCCGCGACGAGTACGCCGACGATGGCGAGGAGCGTGATGTTCGCGGTCATCGGCTCTCACCCACCGTCTCGGCGTCGAGACGCGCGCCGAGGCTGCGCAGCACGTCCAGGATCAGGCCGACCACGATGAGGTACACACCGAGGTCGAAGAACAGCGCGGTCACGATCTTGATGTCGCCGAGCAGTGGCAGTGTCATCTCGAGGGTCGCCGACGACAGTGCCGGAGCGCCGAGGAACATCGACACCAGAGCGGTGCCCGCCGCGAAGGTGAGTCCGAGGCCGAGGATCTTGCCGGCGTCGATGGGAACCGCCTCTCCGAGCTCGTAGCGTCCGCCGGCCAGATACCTCAGGACGAGCGCGAGACCGGCGACGAGACCGCCCGCGAAGCCGCCACCGGGCGCGTTGTGCCCGGAGAAGAAGAAGTACACCGACAGGATCATCATGGTGGGGAAGACCAGCCGGGTGGTGACCTCGAGGACCAGCGAGCGGTAGCGCGGATCGATCAGATCGCCGCCGAGCAGCCAGGTCGTCTCGTTGCTGGCCGAGACCGCGTCGAGCTGCGCGGCGGGAGCGTCCGCCACACGCGGCGCGGTACCGAAACGGCGGGTGCGGAACACCAGGCTGGCCACGCCGGTCGCGGCGACCAGCAGCACCGAGATCTCACCCATGGTGTCCCAGGCGCGGATGTCGACGAGCAGGACGTTGACGATGTTCTTGCCGTCACCGCCGTAGTAGGCGGCATCGGGCAGCAGCAGCGAGATCGGCTCGGTGGTGCGTGCCGCGACCGCGTAGGCACCGATCCCGACGACCACGGCGCCCACGGCGATGCCGAGCAGGGCGCGGGCGAACTTGCTGCCCATCGCCGCAGCCGGGTCGCTCTCGGCGGGCAGCTTGCGCAGGACCAGGACGAACATCACGAGAGTGACGGTCTCGACGAGGAACTGGGTGAGCGCGAGGTCGGGGGCGCCCTGGAGAGCGAACAGCACCCCGAGCCCGTAGCCCGTCACACCGACGACCAGCACCGCGCCGAGCCGGTTGCGCAGGACCATCGCGGTGATTGCGGCGGCCATCATGATCAGTCCGACACCGAGCTGCCAGATCGAATCCCACGCACGCGCCGAGGGCAGGGTGCTGACCCCGAAGAAGAACATCAGCATCGTCGGGAGCGCGACCAGCGTGACGAGGATGGTCGCCTGGGTCAGCGGGAGCGAACCGCGCTGCAGGAAGGCGGTCAGGCGCAGGGACAGGGTGTCCATGCCCTGCAGGGTCGCGTCGTACATCCGGTCGGCGTTGCCGAGCGGGGGATGCTCGAAGCGCAGGCGCGCGATGGTGCGGTGGGCGAGGAACAGTGCCGTGCCGCCCACGATCACCACGGCGGTCAGACCGAGCGGCAGGGTGAATCCGTGCCACAGCGCAAGGTGGTAGGGCTTCGCGAGGTCGGTGGGCAGCTCGTCGGCGTAGGGGGCGATCAGGTGATCGATCCACGAGCTCGCGAAGCCCGCGGCGAGACCGGCGAATGCGAGGACGCTCGGCGCGGCGAGCAGCAGCGGTCCGGGGGCGTGCAGGTTCTGCACCGAGGGGCTCGGCCGCTTGAGCTGCTTGCGGCCGAAGGCGCCCCAGACGAAGCGGATGCTGTACGCGAGGGTGAGGATCGAACCCACCACGATGCCCGCGGTCATGGCGATCCGCGCCCAGTCGGGCAGCACCTCGGCCACCAGCGCCGACTCCAGCGCGGCTTCCTTCGCCACGAAACCGATGAACGGCGGCAGACCGGCCATACTCGCCGCCGCGAGTATCGCGATCACCATCAGATAGGGGGCGGCGGAGCCGAGATGCGCGAGTTTGCGAATGTCGCGAGTGCCGGTGGAGTGGTCGATGATGCCGACCACCATGAACAGGCACGCTTTGAACAGTGCGTGGGCGATCACCATCGCCAGGCCCGCCAGCGCCGCTTCCCGGCTGCCCGTGCCCACCAGGGCCGTGAGGAAACCGAGCTGGCTGACAGTGCCGAAGGCCAGGATCAGCTTGAGGTCGAAGGCGCGGAACGCCCGCCAGCCGGCGAGAATCATCGACGCGAGACCGAGACCGATGACGATCGGACGCCAGGCTGCGCTGTCGGCAAAGCCGGGTGCGAGGCGGGCCACGAGGTAGATGCCGGCCTTGACCATCGCAGCGGCGTGAAGATATCCGGAGACCGGGGTGGGGGCGGCCATGGCGCCGGGCAGCCAGAAGTGCAGCGGGACGACGGCGGACTTCGACAGTGCGCCGACGAGAACGAGCACCACGGCCACGCCGGCGAGCCACCCGTGGGGTGCTGCCGCGACTACGTCGGAGAGGTTGTAGCTGCCGACCATCTCGCCGAGGATGATGATGCCGACCAGCATCGCCAGACCACCGGCCGTGGTCACGAGCAGAGCCTGGGTGGCGGCACGGCGACTCGACGCTCGCTCGGCGTAATGGCCCACGAGCAGGAACGACAGGACGGTCGTCAGTTCCCAGAAGATGTAGAGCAGCAACATGTTGTCGCTGACGACCAGGCCGAACATCGCGCCCGCGAAGGCGACCATCTCGGCGGCGAAGATTCCGAGGCGGGGCTCGTCGTCCTCGAAATAGCGCGAACAGTAGAGCAGGATCAGCGAGCCGATAGCCAGGACGAGCACGCACATGATCGCCGAGAGCGTGTCGAACCGCAGATCGAAGTTCATCGACAGAGTCGGGGCCCACGCGATCTGCAGTTTCTGGTCGGTTCCCCAATTGGCGACGACCCAGCCGAGACTCGCGAGAGGCACCAGCGCGAGTGGCAGGAATGCATTTCTCCCCATGACTCTGACCAGAAGCGGCGCCAGAAGAGCAGCAACCGCATGGGCGACGAGTATGGCGATCAAAAGGCACTCCGTCGGGGTCGGGCCTGTCGGCGGGGTGAAACGGACTGCGGGTCGTGGGACTCGCTGTCGTCACAGCGGACGGCACACCGCCGAAACGGGGATCGCCCCGACATGCACGCCGCTCGCCGTCATCGGGCAAAACGGATTGTTCCTATCCTAACGGTTGTCTTCGCACGCTTGCGAATCGGGGAGGTGAGAGCATCTAACGCACTTGCCACGCACAGATCACGGCGGCGGCGAACAATGCGAGCGCCGACCACTGCGGGTTCGCCGGCAGCATCCACACCGCTCCCACGACGGCCGTCGCCGGCACCGGCAGTGCCAGTCCGAGCGCCGCGACGGAGGCCGAACCCGGCAACGACGCACCGAGCGCGAGACCGGTGCCCAGGGCGACGAGCGCGACCCGCACCGCGAGCGGAATGCCCTCGCCGATCTCCTCCGGCCACCACACCGTCGCCGCCGAGATCGACGCGGCGAGCAGCAACCCGGGAAGCGCGTACGGCATGGAGGGGGCGAGCCGGACCCCAGCGACCACGGCGGCAACCGCGACCAGCAGCACCCACCACGGCACGCTCGCCGACTGCATGCCCGACCACAACTCCACGAGCACGGGGTACGCCGCGGCCACGGCGCCGGTGACCGCGAGGACGAACCGGTCGTCGCCGGGCGGGACGAGACGCGCGACGACCTCGGCGCCGACGACCGCCACCGCGAGCGCGCCGCCGGCGATCAGCCACGGAAGCACCCCCGTGCCGGTCGCGCGGGAGCCCACGAACTCACCCAGCAAGCGGTACCCCACGGAGAGCACCACCGCGGCGGTCACCATGATCGCGAGCAGTCGCGGATCGGCCCGCTGCACGCGCAGGCCGGTGGGCACCGTCAGCGCGGCGGCGACCGTTGCCACGAGTGCGAAGGCCAGCGTCCACTGCGGCACCGTCCAGCGCATCGCGTCGACGGGAACCGCGGAGCCGACGGCCGCGGCGGTGAGGAAGGCCGCCCACCCGCCGGCGATCAGGGCCCACTGGCCGGTCGCCGAGCCCCACGAGCCCGCGGTCGCCGCCCCGAGCAGCACACCGGTGATCGCCGCGATCACCCATCCGGCGACGGTCAGGCTGTCGGCCGAGATACCGGAGGGAACGAGGTATCGGATCGAGCCGAGGACCACGACCGACGCGGCGGCCAGCATCCATGCGGTGCGCCGGGAGCCGGTCCGTTGCAGCCCGGCCGCCGAGAGGACGGCCAGCGCGGCGGTGACCACGGGAGCCCACTCGCTGCGGGCACCCTCCGGCAGTACCGACTCACCCGCGGCAGGGACGAGGATCGCGACCGCAGCCGCGAGGAACGCCGCGAGGACGGCTGCGGGGCCGGCGACGCGGACCGCGGTGGAGACGGGCATCTCAACGGCCCTCCGCGTAGGCCTGCAGATGCGCGACCTGCACGGGATCGAGCGAGGGCCGCACCTTGTCCCGGGCCACCGCGACGTCCTCCGCGGTGACGACGGCGGCGTCGACGTTGCGCCGCATCGCCGCGAGCGCCGCCTCGCGCAGCAGCGCCGAACAATCCGCGGCCGAATAACCGTCGAGCCCGACGGCGAGCTCGTCGAGGTCGACGTCGTCGTCGAGCGGCACCGATCGACCCGCGGTCTTCAGGATCGCGGCGCGGGCGTCGGCATCCGGCGGCGGCACGAACACGAGCCGTTCGAGCCGGCCGGGACGCAGCAACGCCGGATCGATCAGGTCGGGCCGGTTGGTCGCTCCCACCACCACGACGTCGCGCAGTGGCTCCACACCGTCGAGTTCGGTGAGCAGCGATGCGACGACCCGGTCGGACACCCCGGAATCCGAGCTCTGCCCGCGACGCGGCGCGAGGGCGTCGATCTCGTCGAGGAACACCAGGGCCGGTGCCGAGTTGCGGGCCCGCTCGAACAGCTCACGCACCGCCTTCTCGGAAGCACCCACCCACTTGTCCATCAGTTCGGCGCCCTTGACGGCGTGGACGCTCAGGCGTCCGGTGCCGGCGAGAGCGCGGACGAGATAGGTCTTGCCGCAGCCGGGCGGGCCGTACAGCAGCACCCCGCGCGGCGGCTCGACACCGAGACGTTCGAACGAATCCGGGTGCTGGAGGGGCCACAGCACGGCTTCGGTCAGGGCCTGTTTCGTCTCGGCCATGTCGCCGACGTCGTCGAGGCTCACGCTGCCGATCGCGAGTTCCTCCGTGCCCGAGCGCGACAGGGGACGGATCACTTCGAGGGCACCGAGCAGGTCGTCCTGGACGAGCGACGGTTCGTCGTCGTCGCGGTTCGCCCGGGACGCCGCGCGGAGTGCGGCCTCGCGGCACAGCGCCGCGAGGTCGGCGACCACGAAACCGGGAGTGCGACCCGCGACGGCGGTGAGATCGAGATCGGTGGCGGGCACCGACCGCAGCAGCACGTCGAGCAGGGCGCGACGGGTCGCGCCGTCGGGCAACGGCAGGGACAGTTCGCGGTCGCAGATCTCGGGGGCCCGCAGCCGGGAGTCGACGTCGTCGGGGTGCGCGGTGGTCGCGATCAGCACCGCACCCTCGGTGTCGACGACCCGCCGTAGCTCGTCGAGGATCAACGTCGCGACGGGTTCGGTGTCGGCCGGCAGCACGGCGTCCACGTCGGTCAGCAGCAGGACACCACCGCTGCGCACCGATTCGGCTGCGGCGGAGATCCGGCGGAGCCGTTCGTCGGCGGCGAGCGCACCGACGCCCGGTCCGTCGACCTCCACCAGACGCCGGCCCGAGACGACCGAGCGCACGAAGGTCGCCTTACCGACCCCGGCGGGACCGGTGACGAGCACACCGAGATGCGGCGACGCCCCGAGGGTGCGCAGCAGTTCGGGTTCGTCGAGCGAGAGGGTGAGCCATTCGGACAGCTTCGCGACCTGGGCCTGCACACCCACGAGGTCCTCCACCGGAGGCGGCGGTGCGGCGGCCGGTTCGGGCCGGCCGGTCCCGGGGGGCGAGGCGACGAATCCGGAGACGGACGGCACGGAAGCGGACGGCAGGGCACCTGGGCCGCCACCCCACACCACGGCGGTGTTCGGCTGCACGCTCACCGGTCCGGCCGGATCGACCGACGAGACGGTGAGCAGTTCGGTGGTCCATGCGATCGCGAACGTCCGTGAGAGCGCCCGCGTCGTCTCGGCGTTGCTCGTGCCCGGACCGAGATCGCGCGGCAGCAACGACACCGCGTCACCGACGGTGAGGACCTTGCCGAGCAGTGCCTGACGCAGCGTGGTCTCGGGGATCGACTGCCGGGCGAGCGTGGATCCGGTGACCGTCACCGTGCGCGCGCCGTACACCGTCACGGGCGCGACGACGACGGTCGCGTCCTCCTTCAGTCCCGTATTCGACAGCACCACGTCGTCGAGCAGGATCGTGCCGGTGGGGGTGCCGGCCGGTGCGAGACCCGCCACGACCGCTGTGCGACGCGCTCCCACCAGGGCGATCGCGTCCCATTCCCGCAGGCCCAGCGCGGCCAGCGCTTCGGGGTGCAGACGCACGACACCGCGACGCGCGTCGGCGGCGGAGGTGTTGAGCCGGACGGTGAGTGAGAGTTGTGGGGTCGTCACCCCGCCGAGCCTAGAACGTGACCAGCGTCCGCGCGGGCCGCGCGGGTCAGCGTCCTCGCGGGCGACGCAGCCCGAGCCGCGCTTGAGATCGTGCCGTCGTGGCGACGCGCCGGGCCGCGACGCGACGCGGACGTTCGGCGCGGTTGCGGGCGCGCAGTGCCCGTCGTTCCGAGGGCTTGATGTCCCAGGTCTCGGGCCGGGCCGCGACCCAGCGCCGGGACCGCACCGCGAAGGGGATGTGCGCGAGGTAGATCGCGACCAGCACGAGCATCAGGATGAACGGGTAGGTGACCAGCGCGGCCGCCGCCACCGCGACCAGCACGAGCAGCACTACGGCGAGTCGTGCGGGCACCGACGCCGACTTCATCGCGAAGGTCGGGATCCGGCTGACCGCGAGGCCGGCCGTCCCGAGGATCCACACCGCGACCAGCGCGTAGGTGGTCCACCAGCCGTCGCCCCACTGGATGTAGGCCGCGACAGGCGCGAGCGCGACGAGAGCGGCCGCCGGGGCGGGCACGCCGACGAAGTACTCGCGGGCGTAGGCGGGGACGCTGTCGTCCTCGAGGAGGGTGTTGAAGCGCGCGAGTCGCAGGATCAGGCTCACCGCGTAGAGCAGGGCGACGATCCAGCCGAAGGGGCTGCCGTCGAGCATCGTCACGTACAGCACCAACGCCGGCGCCACACCGAACGCGACAGCATCGGACAGCGAGTCGAGTTCGGCGCCGATCTTGCTGGTCGCGTCGAGCATGCGGGCGATGCGGCCGTCGAGTGAGTCGAGGACGGCCGCGGCGCCGATCATGCCGAGCGCGGTGCCGAGCTGCCCGTCGAGCGCGAACTTCACCGCGGACAGTCCGGCGGAGAACGCCAGGATCGTGATGACGCTCGGCAGCAGGCGGACGACGTTGGGTCGATTGCGGGACCGTGAGGTCGCGACCGCGCGCGCACCCTGCATGGGCGGACTCACGACACCGTGGGCAGCTGAGCGAGAACGGTCTCGGCGCCGATCGTGCGCTGACCGCGTTCGACCAGCAGGGTGCTCCCGGCCGGCAGATAGGTGTCGACCCGGGAACCGAAACGGATCAGGCCGTAGGTATCGCCGATCGGCAGGGTGTCGCCGATCTGCGCGTCGTTGACGATGCGACGGGCCAGCAGCCCGGCGATCTGGACGACGGCGACCTCGGCGCCGTCGCGGGTCTCGATCAGCATGCTGGTGCGTTCGTTGACCTCGCTCGCGTCGGCGAGATCGGCGGAGAGGAACTTGCCCGGCGTGTGGACCACAGAGCGGACCGTGCCGCCGACGGGGCTGCGCTGCACGTGCACGTCGAGGACGGACAGGAAGATGCTCACCCGCGGGCGTTCCTCGCTGCCGAGTCCGAGTTCGGCCGGCGGCACCGCATGGTCGACGAGAGCGATCTCACCGTCGGCGGGGGCGACGACCACACCGGCGCGGTTCGGGGGTACGCGGTGCGGATGCCGGAAGAAGGTGGCGCTCGCGAGGGCCGATGCGAGACCGGCACGGCGCAGCCACGGCGTGCGGCGGCCGAGTGCCGCCACGGCCAATGGAGCTGCGACGAAGGGGATGCCACCCGGGTGCATGGGCGGTACGACATGTCTGACCAGGTCGACCATGTGGGCTACCCCGCTGGTGGGGGGTGTTCCGGCGGGCGTCGGCTTACGTGCCACGGGCTCCTCTTATCGCTGGCGATCGGTGAGCTGCGACCGCAGTGGACCCGCCCGTCGTACGGGCGGGTCCTGTCGGTCCACAGGCACTCCAGCGTACGTGAGCCGAGCGTCGAAGGTCAGACTCGCGCACCCGCTTCGATCTCGTTCTTGAGACGCGCGAGAGTCGCGTTCATCCCCATCACCAGTTCGTCGTCGAACGCCTCGGTGCCGCCGAGAACATACTTCACGAGGGTCTGCGAGACCTTGCTGGTACCGGTGGGAGCCTCGCGCCGCTGGGTGACGCGGGTGCCGGTGGCGGTGGGTTCGAGGGTGAACGACCAGATCGTGCGGTTCTCGTTGATCCGGAAGCTCAGTCGTCGGCCGGGTTCGAAGGCGACGACCTTCGCGGTCGTGGGCCACACCAGCAGGCCCTTCTTGTTGATGTTGATCGTGGTGGTGCCGGCCGACACCGGTCCGCCGCGCACGATCATCCGGCGGCACTGCGGGCTCCACTCGCCCATCCGCTTCAGATCGGACACCACGCGCCACACCTGCTCGGGAGAGGCGGTGATCTCGATCGTGGCCTCGAGGGTCTTCGACACGTGTACTCCTGTTCTCGGGGGATCGGATCCCTTGTATCTGCTACCTGGGGTAACAGGATCGCCGTCGATCCTAACGGACGATGTGAGTGCGGTCACGTCCCGGTGGGGTGGGGTTCCGTCAGGCGCAGGAACGCCCCGAGTTCGACCAGACCGTCGGGCGTGGATGGGAGGTGATCGGTCAGCGCGCCGGACCGGACGATCACCGCCGTCCACTTGCCGCGTGAGAGCGCCACGTTCGAACGGTTGCGGGACAGCAGGAAGGACATCCCCCGAGGCACGTCCTCGACGGCGGAGGCCGTCATCGACACGAACACCATCGCAGCCTGGCGTCCCTGGAACTTGTCGACCGTGCCCACCTGTACCCGGTGCAGACCCGCCGCGGCGAGGTCCTGTCGCAGGCGGGTGACCTGAGCGTTGTACGGCGCGACCACCAGGATGTCCTCCTCGCCCAGGGGCCGCGGCGGCGAGTCCGCGTCGTCCCTCCATGCCGAGCCGAGCACGGACGCGATCCCGCGCACGATCTCGGCGCTCTCCTCGGGCGAGCAGGTCGCGTTGCCCTCATGGGCCACCTCGACCAGACGGACACCGGGCGGGACGCCGTCGAGCACGCGTCGTGCGGTGATCTCGGACTTCGAGTGCAGTCGTCCCTCGTACGACAGGTCGGACACCCGCGCGCACAGATCCGGGTGCATCCGCCAGGTCACCGGCAGGAAATAGCCACGGTCGGCTGGTAACGCGCCGTGCCCCTCGGCGAGCCACCCGAGGGCGGATTCGTCGACCGGCTCGGGGTGGGTGCCCTGCGAGACCTGGGGGAGTTGCCGGGGATCGCCGAGCAGCAACAGATTCGACGCGGCCGTGGCCACGGCGATGGTGTTGGCGAGACAGAACTGTCCGGCCTCGTCGACCACCAGCAGGTCGAGGCTACCGGGGTCGATGCAGTTCGGATTCGTGAAGTCCCAGGCGGTTCCGCCCACCACGTAGCCGGCTGTGGATGTACCGATATGTGCACCAAGGGTCTTCGCGTCCGGGAAGGCGGTCCACGTCGGTTCCGGGTTCTGACATTTCGCCTTGGCGACCCGCTCGCCCGGCACTCCCGCCGCGACGATGCCGGCCAGCATGTTCTCGACCACCGAATGCGATTGCGCGACCACGCCGACCCGCCAGCCGTGCTCGTTCACCAGCGACGCCACGACGCGGGCCCCCGTGTACGTCTTGCCGGTACCGGGTGGCCCCTGCACCGCCAGATACGAATCGTCCAGGGCGAGAACGGCCGTGACGATCGCGTCCGCGGTGTCGTCGCCGAGCGGCGGCAACGCGGTGCCGGAGCGCAGGCGAGGAGGGATGCGGCGCAGTACGTCCACCGCCGCGGTCGACGGCAGCGACGGCAATTCGCTGCACATCGCCTCGGCGGCGGAGGCGATCGCCGCTTCGATGTTCTTCGACGCGATCGGCGGGCCGGGCGTGACGGCGACCGGCAGTGCGGAGTACTCCTCGTCCGTCCGCAGCAACTCGTCCACGACGAGCATGTCGGGATGCTCCGTCCCCGTGATGCGTTCGACGACCTTGCCGCGCGACCACGCGCGCGTCCCGGCACCGCCGTCGGGCAGTCCGTCCGGCCCCGGCGCGTCGTACAGCAGGAAGACGTCCTGATCGGCCCGCAACGCGCTGCCCGGCTCGAACTCGCCCGCGAGGCGCAACCGGCGCCGGAGCAGTCGTTGCCGGGGGGTGGCCTTGTGCCAGTCGGTCTCGACGGTGGTCGTCGCCGCGACCAGTGTGTCGCGCCTGTCCGCCCATTCGTCCGGCACCGTGGCCAGGCGATCGAAGTGCGCCCACCAGAACGGTTTCCGCTCGCGCCGGTGGTAGCCCATGGCCGCGGCCAGGAGGGCGGCGGCCTGCTGCTCGGGGGTGCGGTCGCCGGCGAGCGCCCCGCCGACGTATTCGAGCAGTTTCGTCTCCGCGGGGTGCGCTTCCGCGTCGGGGGCGGCCTCGTCGTGCGTCACCTCGCTCGGGGAGATGCCGTGTTCACGGGCGTGGGTGAGCAGCCAGTCGCGCAGGCGCAGTGTCGAGACGCAGTCGTCCTCGTTGTAGGAGGCGATCGATGCGAGTTCGCGCTCCGCCTCCTCGTGACGTCCGGCGTCGCGCAGTGCGCAGTAGTCCGCGTACGCGACGATCGAGGCGCCCGCATCGACGACATCTCCGTCGCGCGCCTCGGCGTCGTCGGTGTAGAGCGGTTCGAGCTTCTTCAGCCCGTATGCCCGGGCACCTACGCGGATCGAGTTGCGCACCACGGGATACAGGTCGACGAGGACACCCTCGCGCAGCAGGTCGTCGACGATCTCCTCTCCGACGCCGTACCGGCCGGCCAGCCGCAGCAGAGCCGCCTTCTCGTAGGGGGCGTAGTGGTAGATGTGCATCCTCGGGTGCCGGCGCCGGCGGTCGGTGACGTAGTCGAGGAAATCCAGCAGCGCCTGCCGCTCCTGCCCGCGGTCGTGTGCCCAGAACGGTCGGAAGACCGGTGCGTCGGCGGTGCCCTCCACGACGCCGAACAGGTACTCGAGTCCCCATTCGGAACTGCCACCCTCGGACCACAGCGGGTCGCCTTCGAAGTCGAAGAAGATGTCGCCCTCGTCGGGGGTGGGCAGGAGGCCGAGTGCAGCGGCGTCGTAGACCTCGGCATAGGGCGTGCCCTGCTTTTCTTCCTCGAGCTGCGCCCGTGCCTGCGCTCGCAGGGTGTCGAAGGTGCGGCGCGCCATCCCGGCGACGGGTGTCTCACGTGCGGCGAGATCCTCGATGGTCGACACGCCTGCGTCGATCAGCCGCAGCCGCTGGGTGCTGCGCATCCCGGCGACCAGCAGCAGGTCGCGGTTGCGCTCGATCTCCGGCGCGCACTCGTCGCAGCGACCGCACGCGGCGTGCTCGCCCGATCCCCACCGCACCGGTCCGGTGGTGGCGCGGTGCGACGTGAGAAGGGTTTCGAGGCAGGCGCGTCGGTGCCGGTAGACCGGCAGGATCTCCGCGAGCGGGTAGGAAGCGATCGAACCGTCGCCGAGGACGAGATGTACGTGGGAGGACACCGCGGTCCCGGTGCGGGCGAGTGCGTCCGCATAGGCGGCGAGCTGCAGGAGCGCCTCGACCTTCGCGTGCCGGGACAGTTTGCTGTCGTACACGGCGTAGCCGTCGTCCTCGCGGACGAGGAAGTCGGAGAAGCCGATCATGCCGACCGGATCCGGGCCGGTGTCGAAGAACGCGCCCTGATAGACGACGGGTGCACCGGCGCGAACGGCCTCGAGGGTGGCCTGCGCCGCATCCGCGAGGGCCCGCACGGTGTAGTCGGGCCGGGGGATCTCGACGACCTTGTCCGTGCCCACCTGCGCGCGGAACCGGTCGAGGACGCGTCGTTCGTGGTGTCCGCCGAGCGCGGCGACGCGTTCGAGCATCGCGTCGGGTTCCGCCTCGGGGCGGGGAACGCGGCCGAGTGCCGAGTCGAGCGTGCGGAGCAGTGCGAACTCGCACGAGGCGGCGCGGGTGAGATCTCCGGCGCCGACCATCAGCCTGTCGTCGAGCAGAAACATCGGCGGCTCCGTCTCCGGCGTGCGGGATGCCCGGCATGGGCACGGCTCGTCCCGACTATCGCAGACGGGTCGGACCCGTCGGACTGTTGTTTTCGCGCTCGCCGGATGAGAACATCTCTCTCATTGAAGAGAATAAAGTTCTTGACCTGGATTCGTGCAGCTGGGAGGCCTGATGAGCGGAAGTGGCACGCTGCGCACGCGCGGCACCGGAATCTCGATGACGAAGGAGGAGATCGACCTCTTCCTCTCCGCCGAGAGGACCTGTCGCGTCGCGACGCTCGGCGGTGACGGGAGCCCGCACGTCGCTCCGCTGTGGTTCGTCTGGGACGGTGCCTTCCTGTGGCTCAACTCGCTCGTCCGCAGCCGCCGGTGGACCGACCTGCAGAAGGACTCGCGCCTCGCCGTCGTCGTCGACGGTGGGGAACAATTCACGGATCTGCGCGGTGTCGAGGTGCGCGGAACCGCCGTGAGCATCGGCGACGTGCCGCGCGGGTCCCGTCCCGACGCGGTGGCGCGCACCGTCGATGACGAACTGCTCCGCGGCGTCGAACTGTCCTTCGCCCGCAAGTACGCCGGTCGCGACGAATTCACGACGGACGGGCGCCACGCATGGCTGCGGGTCACTCCGCACAGCGTGCGCAGCTGGGACTTCGGAAAGATCCGCCGGTCGCGCTGACCTCGACGAACGGAGCCTCACCCATGAACATCGCCTCGGCGCGCCACGCCCTCGTCACCGGGGGTGCGAGCGGCATCGGCCGCGGTATCGCGGACGCCCTCGCGCGTCGCGGGGTGGCCGTGACGATTGCGGACATCGACAGTGCCGCACTCGAATCCACGCTCGCCGAACGGTCGGGGGTCTTCCGGCTCTTCCGCGGGGCCGTCCTCGACGTGCGCGACCGCGAAGCGTGGCGCACCGTCCGGCAGGAGGCGGAGGACTCCTTCGGCCCGGTCGACGTCCTCGTCAACAACGCCGGGATCGGTTTCAACGGAACCGACTTCGCAGACCTCGATCCTCACGTCTTCGACACCGTCATCGACATCGACGTCACCGGGGTGTTCAACGGTGTCTCGACCTTCGCGGGCGATATGCGAGCGCGCGGGCGCGGGCACATCGTCAACACCGCGTCGGTCATGGGACTGACCGCGGGTGTGCCGGGCCGTGGCGTCTACAGCGCCGCCAAGGCTGCCGTGGTCGCGATGTCCGAAGCGCTGCGTGCCGAACTCGCCCCGCACGGCGTCGGAGTGTCGGTCCTGTGTCCGGGACTGGTGCGTTCGGGACTCGACGACAGCACGGCCCGGCTCGGCGGCGAGGTACGGCGCGTGGACCACATCAAGGGCGGCAACGCCGGCATGGCACCGGAGACGGCGGGGGAGATCGTCGTACGCGGAATCTCGGTCGACGCCCCGTACATCCTCACTCACCCGCACTATCTCGGGAACATCAGTACCAGGTACGACTCGATCGCCCGCAGTGCTGATGCAGTGCATGCCGGTGCATGACGGCCGCGCGACGCAGATGCTCCCGGTGTAGACGCCGGGCGTACCGGACGCGTTCGTCCGCGCTGCGGCGGCCGGGCCCGCCCTCGATTCCGAGCACGGTGCGCACCGCCAGCACGATGCCCCATGGAACGATGACCCAGACCGGCCAGAAGTAGATCAGCGACGTGGTGCCCAGCGACACCAGCGCCCACACCGCGAGATTGATCGATCCCACGGTCGCCCAGGCGCCCCACTCGATGCGTTGGTGGAGCGGCAGGCGCAGACGAGTGAAGGTGGTCCCGGCGGGCCGGGACGGGGTGGGAGCAGGCGTGGGCGGCAGGTCGGCGAGGACGGTGACGGCGTCGTCCTGTGTCGTGGCGCGGTAGACCAGGGCCACGCGCTCGTCGAACTCGGTGATCGTCAACCGTCCGGCGGTGAGGTGGCGCCCCAGCTGGTCGACGATCGTCTCGCGCTCGGCGTCGGAGATGCGGAGCGGTGGGGCCGCAGTGCCGGAACCGGCCGGGACGGCGGGGGATGTGTGTTCCATGGTGCCCTCCGGGATCTTCCACAATGGAATGTCACCTGATTCCAGGGTGGATATGCCACAGTGGAATGTCAAGTGTTTTCGGTACCCGGATCGAGAGAGGAAACGGCCATGACCGGACGACCGCTCAACGCCACCGCCGCGTCACTGCTCGGCTTCCTCCACGAAGGCCCCAAGACGGGCTGGGACCTGGTGTCCACCGCGCAGACCCGCATCGGCAAGTTCTGGTCGCTGACGACGAGCCAGGTCTACCGGGAACTGGCCGCGATGGAACGGCAGGGCCTGATCGAGGCGGGAGAGAAGGGCCCTCGCGACCGCAAGCCCTACCTGCTGACCGAGGCCGGACGCCGGGCCTTCGCCGAATGGATCGACCGCGAACCGGGCGACGAGAACATCAGGCACCCGCTGCTGCTGACCGTCGCCTTCGGCGATCACCTCCCGCCGGAGCGCCTCGCCGCGATGCTCGCCGACCATCGGCGGAGACACGAGCAGCAACTCGCCGATTACGAACAGGAGGCGGCCGCGGGCCTCCTCCCGCCGCACGCCGCGGCGACGCTCGATTTCGGCATCCTCTACGAACGGGCGGTCCTCGACTGGTTCGACCGCGTGCGCGACCGGCTCGGAACCGATCCGGTCAGCGCAGCGGATCGAACGACCTGAGCAAGGGATCCGGCTCACCGGTCATCGATCCGGCGAGCAGCCGGCCGGTGAGGGGACCGAGCGCGACGCCCCACATCCCGTGCCCGCCGGCGACATACACCCGATCCGAGCGGGTCCGGCCGACCAGCGGGAGCCCGTCCGCCGTGCACGGCCGCGAACCCACCCACTCCTCGGTGCGCCCCTCCCAGTCGACGTCCCGCAGCAGCGGACGTGTCGCGTCGACGATCGCCCGGATGCGTCGCGGGTCGAGCGGGGCGTCAGGGCTGCGGAACTCCATCATTCCCGCGACGCGGAACCTGTCGTGGAGGGGTGTGCACGCCACCCGCTGCGCGGGGAAGTAGACCGGATTCTTCGGAATGCTCGGAGGCCGCACACTGAAGCTGTAACCGCGACCGGCCTGGACCTGGGTGCGCACACCGAACGGCCGGGCGAGCGGTCCCAGCCACGCCCCGTTCGCGAGCACCACGGCATCCGCCGAATGCCAGTCCCCACCGGCGAGGACGACGTCCACCCCGCGACCGGTGTCACGCACCTCCTCGACGTCTGCGCCCGTGACGATCTCCGCGCCCCGTGCGTGCACGGCGTGCGCCAGCGATGCGACGAACCGTGGTGGGTCGATGAACCGTTGTCCCCGGATACGGATGCCCACCCGCACCGCGTCCCCGAGCAACGGTTCGAGCGAATGCAGCGTGTCGGTGTCGAGCAGGTCGAAGTCGATCTCGCTGCCGGCGGTGCGCGCGTGTTCGAACTCCTCGACCAGCACGCGACGGTCGTCGTCCGAGGTGAACGCCGCGAGGAACGGATCGGCCGGCCGCGTCGGCTCGGTGACGATCGTGCCGTCGGAGCCGCGGGCGAGATCGTCGTAGGCGCCCAGTGCGAGGCGGTTGGCGCGCGCGAAGATCTCCATCGACGACGTCCAGCGCCGCGTCGTGCAGTGCCGGGCGAAGTCGGCGAGGAAACGCAGCAGCCGCAGGTCGGTCGTGGGCGGCACGTACACCGGCGACGACGGCCGGAACATCGACCGCAGCCCGTAGCGCAGCACCGCCGGCTCGGGCAGCGGCAAGGTCAGCGCCGGCGCGAGCCACCCGGCGTTGCCCCACGAGGAGTCGCCCGCCACCCCGATCCGGTCGAGCACCGTGACCTCGACGCCGCGCTCCTGCAGGAACCACGCGGTGGACAAGCCCACGATCCCCGCACCGACGACCACCGTCCGACGAACCGTCATCGCAACCTCCTGTGAACGACGAAGCCTGCACTTCCATCATGGACCCGGAAGTGCGAACGGGCCGGACTTGCGAACGGCTTACTATTTCCGGGGAAGTTCTGCTTGTGGAAAGGGAACCCGGAATGAGTACGAACGTCGAACAGCGTGAATTCCAGGCCGAGACGCGACAGTTGCTGGATCTGATGATCCACTCGATCTACTCGAACAAGGACACCTTCCTGCGCGAGTTGATCTCCAACGCCTCGGACGCCCTGGACAAGCTCCGGCTGGAGTCGTTCCGAGACAAGGACCTCGAGGTCGACACCTCCGACCTGCACATCGAGCTCGAGGTGGACAAGGACGCGCGCACCCTGACCGTGCGCGACAACGGCATCGGCATGAACCGTGACGAGGTGATCGATCTCATCGGCACCCTCGCGAAGTCCGGCACCGGGGAGCTTCGTCAGAAGCTGCGCGAGGCGAAGGACGCCGCCGCATCCGAGGAGCTGATCGGCCAGTTCGGTATCGGCTTCTACTCGTCGTTCATGGTCGCCGACAAGGTCACCCTCGTCACCCGCAAGGCCGGGGAGAAGACGGGTACACGCTGGGAGTCCAGCGGTGAATCCACCTACACCATCGCCGAGGTCGACGACGCACCCCAGGGCACCTCGGTGATCCTGCATCTCAAGCCCGAGGACGCCGAGGACCACCTCTTCGACTACACCTCGCAGTGGAAGCTCGAGGAGATCGTCAAGAAGTACTCGGATTTCATCGCGTGGCCGATCCGCATGGAGGTCTCGCGCACCACGAAGTCGGAGGACGGCACCGACGAGGTCACCTTCGAGACCAAGACCCTCAACTCGCAGAAGGCGTTGTGGGCACGCTCGAAGGACGAGGTCTCCGAGGAGGAGTACAAGGACTTCTACAAGCACATCGCCCACGCCTGGGACGAGCCGCTCGAGATCATCCCGCTCAAGGCCGAGGGCACCTTCGAATACCAGGCGCTGCTGTTCATCCCGGAACACGCGCCCTTCGACCTGTTCGCGCGCGAACGGCGGACCGGTGTGCAGCTGTACGTCAAGCGCGTGTTCATCATGGACGACTGCGAGGATCTCGTCCCCGAGTACCTGCGTTTCGTCAAGGGTGTGGTCGACGCTCAGGACCTGTCGCTCAACGTCTCACGTGAGATCCTGCAGCAGGACCGGCAGATCCGTGCGATCCGGCGGCGCCTGACGAAGAAGGTGCTCTCGACCGTCAAGGACATGGCGGCGAAGGATCAGGACAAGTACACGACGTTCTGGCGCGAGTTCGGCCGGGTCGTCAAGGAAGGCCTGATCTCCGACACCGACAACCGCGACACGCTGCTGGCGATCTCGTCGTTCGACTCGACCGCGAGCGAGGAGGAGCAGACCACGCTCGCCGGATACGTCGAGCGCATGAAGGACGGCCAGGACGCGATCTACTACCTGACCGGCGAGTCGCGGCAACTGCTCGAGAGCTCGCCGCACATGGAGGCCTTCCGCGACAAGGGCATCGAGGTTCTGCTCCTGACCGACCCCGTGGACGAGATGTGGGTGACCTCGGTTCCGGAGTTCGAGGGCAAGCGCTTCCAGTCGATCGCCAAGGGCGACGTCGATCTCGGCACCGAGGACGAGAAGAAGGCCGCCGAGGCCGAACGCGAGGAGAAGGAGAAGGAGTTCGGCGACCTGCTGTCGTGGATGAAGGAGACCCTCGACGAGCACGTCAAGGACGTGCGCCTGTCGTCGCGCCTGACGACCTCCCCGGCGTGCATCGTCGGCGACACCTTCAGCATGTCGCCCGCGCTCGAGCGGATGTACAAGGCGTCGGGTCAGCCGGTGCCGCGGGTCAAGAGGATCCTCGAGCTCAACCCCGACCACCCGCTCGTATCGGGTCTGCGCACCGCCCGGGAGCAGCGCCCGGACGACACCTCGCTCGCCGACGTCGCCGAACTGCTCCACGGCATGGCGCTGATCGCCGAGGGCGGTGAGGTGGAGGATCCGGCGCGGTTCACCCGCCTGCTCGCCGAGCGTCTCGCGGGAAGCGTCTGAGTCCGGCGGATAGGCTCGACGCATGACGCATGTGGACGGGGTGTTGTTCGATATCGAAGGTGTGCTCGTCACCGAGTGGCAGCCTGTCCCGGGCGCGGCGGACGTCCTGGCACGACTACGTGCCGACGGTGTCCGCCGCGCCTTCCTCACCAACACCACCTCGCGGACGTGTGCCGAGATCGCGCAGCGGCTCACGGATCTGGGGATGGAGGTGGCGCCGGACGAGATCGTCACGGCGGTGTCCCTCACCGTCGACCATGTCCGGCAGACCTATCCGGGTCTGCGCTGCTGGGTCCTCAACGAGGGCGACATCGCCGCGGATCTCGACGGTCTCGTCCTGGACGAGGACGATCCGGAGGTGGTGATCCTCGGCGGAGCGGGGGATGCCTTCACCCACCGGACGATGAGTCGCGTCGCCGAATTGATGCTCGAGGACGTCCCGGTGGTCGCGATGCACCGGGCGCTCGCCTGGCAGGCGGCGGACGGGCTGCGGATCGACACCGGGGTCTACCTCGCGGGACTCGAGGAACTCACCGGACGGTCGGTGGTGGCGGTGGGCAAGCCGTCGCTGCGCGGTTTCCTCGTGGCGTCGGAGCGAATGGGCGTCGAACCCGATCGGATGGTGGTCGTCGGGGACGATCTCGCCGGGGAGGTCGTGCCGGGGCAACGCCTCGGGATGACGGGAATCCTGGTGCGCACCGGCAAGTTTCGGCAATCGGTATTGGACCTGGCCGTCGATCGTCCCGACCACGTCGTCGACTCGGTCGCGGACCTTCCCGGACTTCTCGACAGTCTGTGACACGCGGTCTCGCGTGAGACGGATGTGATCGGTACCCTACCGCCGGGGCGTTCGCCCCTGTTCAGCGCAGACGCAGCCTTTCGCGTAGAGGCACTCCAGTGCAGAGGAGCCGTTCTTGTCCATTCGTTCCTTCCGTTCCGCTCTCACCGCGCGCCGCTCGCTCCGGGCCGGTGTACTCGTCGCCGTCGGTGTGGCCTCGGCCGCGCTCTTCGGTGGCGGTACCGCCGCGGCCGCGCCGGTGACCTGCGTGTCGCCTCCGTCTGCCAACGACATCCTCGTGTCCGATACCGCCAGCTGCGGCGCCACCGCCGAGGGCGCGTTCGCTCGCGCGTATGCGGCCGACAGCGGCACCGCGGTGTCGGTGGCCGAGTCGGCCGGCGCCGCCGAAGCCCATGCGACGGGCTTCGGCACGGCGCTCAGCGCTGCCCGCGACGGCGGCCGTTCGTTCGCGTACGCACTCGGCGGGGGACTGAGCCACTCGTGGGCGCAGGGTCCCGCGACGACCCTCTCGGTGGCCGGCTGGGGTTCGGGCGCGACGGCCGACACCACCGGCGTCACGTGCGTCGGCGCCCAGTCGTTCGCGGTCAACACGGCGACGGGGCAGTGGTGTGCCGTGGGAGTCGGTTCGACGCTGCGGTGAGTGGCTGCGCAGTAGCTCCTTCACGGATTTCGTGACGGGGGGTGGCGGGTGCCGGTAATCTTGCACTCGCCACCCCCGAGTGCTAAGAATGCACTTAGCACTCGCAACACGTGAGTGCCAGGTCGGTAGGGTGAGACCGGGTTTTCGACACCCCTGGTCGTCCGTCGCGGGCACCGCTTCCGGCCGAAGGCGTACATGGAGCGATCCGACGAGCGATCGCTCCGGTGTCACCCCCATACCCGGAGGATCACTTCGCAATGGCCAAGATCATCGCGTTCGACGAAGAGGCCCGTCGCGGCCTCGAGCGTGGCCTCAACAGCCTCGCCGACGCAGTCAAGGTGACGTTGGGCCCCAAGGGTCGCAACGTCGTTCTCGAGAAGAAGTGGGGCGCCCCCACGATCACCAACGACGGTGTCTCCATCGCCAAGGAGATCGAGCTCGAGGATCCGTACGAGAAGATCGGCGCCGAGCTGGTCAAGGAAGTTGCCAAGAAGACCGACGACGTCGCGGGTGACGGCACCACCACCGCTACCGTGCTCGCCCAGGCGCTCGTCCGCGAAGGTCTGCGCAACGTTGCTGCGGGTGCCAACCCCCTCGGCCTGAAGCGCGGCATCGAGAAGGCCGTCGAGGCCGTCACCGCCAAGCTGCTCGACACCGCCAAGGAAGTCGAGACCAAGGAGCAGATCGCTGCCACCGCAGGCATCTCCGCCGGCGACCCCGCGATCGGTGAGCTCATCGCCGAGGCCATCGACAAGGTGGGCAAGGAAGGCGTCATCACCGTCGAGGAGTCCAACACCTTCGGCCTCCAGCTCGAGCTGACCGAGGGCATGCGCTTCGACAAGGGCTACATCTCCCTCTACTTCGCCACCGACGCAGAGCGTCAGGAGGCCGTGCTCGAGGATCCCTACATCCTGCTCGTCAGCTCCAAGATCTCCACGGTCAAGGACCTGCTGCCGCTGCTCGAGAAGGTCATCCAGTCGGGCAAGCCGCTGCTGATCATCGCCGAGGACGTCGAGGGCGAGGCTCTGTCCACCCTGGTCCTCAACAAGATCCGTGGCACCTTCAAGTCGGTTGCCGTCAAGGCTCCCGGCTTCGGTGACCGCCGCAAGGCCCAGCTCGCCGACATCGCGATCCTCACCGGTGGCGAGGTCGTCAGCGAAGAGGTCGGCCTCTCCCTCGAGACCGCCGGCATCGAGCTGCTCGGCCAGGCCCGCAAGGTCGTCGTCACCAAGGACGAGACCACCATCGTCGAGGGCGCGGGCGATCCCGACGCCATCGCCGGTCGCGTCAACCAGATCCGCGCCGAGATCGAGGCGTCGGATTCGGACTACGACCGTGAGAAGCTGCAGGAGCGCCTCGCGAAGCTGGCCGGCGGCGTCGCCGTCATCAAGGCCGGTGCCGCGACCGAGGTCGAGCTCAAGGAGCGCAAGCACCGCATCGAGGACGCCGTCCGCAACGCGAAGGCTGCCGTCGAGGAGGGCATCGTCGCCGGTGGTGGCGTGGCCCTGCTGCAGGCCGCTCCGGTTCTCGACGACCTCAAGCTCGAGGGCGACGAGGCCACGGGTGCCAACATCGTCAAGGTCGCCCTCGAGGCGCCGCTGAAGCAGATCGCCTTCAACGCCGGCCTCGAGCCCGGCGTCGTCGCCGAGAAGGTCCGCAACCTCGAGGCCGGCCACGGCCTCAACGCTGCGACCGGCGACTACGAGGACCTGCTCGAAGCGGGCATCAACGACCCGGTCAAGGTCACCCGCTCGGCGCTGCAGAACGCTGCGTCCATCGCGGCTCTGTTCCTCACGACCGAGGCCGTCGTCGCCGACAAGCCGGAGAAGGCCGCCGCTCCCGTGGGCGACCCGACCGGCGGCATGGGCGGCATGGACTTCTGATCCGCCCCTACGGACGGAAGGGACTTCTGATCCGCCCCTACGGACGGAACGGACTTCCGATCCGTCCTCGATAGCCACACGAGGCCCGATCCCACTCCGGTGGGGTCGGGCCTCGTGTTCTTCCCCAATCGTTCCGGCCGCTCGTACCGAACGATGACACATTCGTTACGAAACCGACCTCGCGGACGATGAATGTCACGAAAGTGTCACTTCATCCGGTTCCGGCGGTTCGTACCGATCCGGCGCCGGACGGCAGTGTGCAGGCAGACGGATCCACGAGGGGAAGAGAAACATGCGGTCGTCCTGGTTGCGGCGAGTACTGCTCACGATGGCGGTGGGAACGTCGATGGTCTTCACGACTCCCGGAGGCGCCGTCGCGCAACCGGGAGAGCCCGGCGAACGGCCGGTCGGGGAGTTGACCTCAGTCGAGCGCGAGAGCGACCGCACCGTGATCGCGAACGTCTACTCGCCGTCGATGGACAAGGTGATCCCCCTGCGGGTCCGGATGCCCGCCGACGCGAGCGAACCCCGTCCCACGCTCTATCTGCTCAACGGCTCGGGAGGCGGGCAGGGAGCCGCCACCTGGGAGAAGCAGACCGATGTCGAGGACTTCTTCTCCGACAAGAACATCAACGTCGTCACGCCGCTGTTGGGTGGCTACAGCTACTACACCGATTGGCGCAACGACGATCCCGCGCTCGGCCGCAACATGTGGACGACCTTCCTGACGCACGAACTCCCGCCGGTCGTCGACGCGGAATTCGGGACGTCGGGCCGCAACGCTATTGCGGGCCTGTCCATGTCGGGCACGTCGGTGCTCGGCCTCGCCACGGCTGCGCCCGAGTTGTACGAGGCGGTGGGGGCGTACAGCGGGTGCGCCGAGACGAGTACGCCGCTCGGCCAGTCGTACGTGCAGGCCGTCGTGCGGGTCAAGGGCGGAGATCCCGAGAACATGTGGGGCCCGGCGGGGGATCCGGGTTGGATCGAGAACGATCCGTACATTCACGCGGAGAAGCTTCGCGGCATCGACCTGTACATCTCGTCGGGTTCGGGTCTGCCCGGTGAGTACGAGCGGCTCGGATCACGGTCGGTGAACAACGACCCGATCGGTCTCGTCGGTCAGGTGGTCGTCGGTGGGAGCATCGAAGCGGCGGTCCACCACTGCACACAACGGATGGCCCAGCGCCTCGAGGAACTGGACATTCCCGCGCACATCGACATCCGCCCGGCGGGCACGCACTCGTGGGACTACTGGGAGGACGATCTGCGCAATTCGTGGCCGGTGCTGTCCCGAGCGGTCGGACTGTAGCGTCCTTCCGCGGCGCGCCGAAATGCCCGGTTCGACCTCCGTCGAACCGGGCATTTCCGTTCGGTAGACATATTTCCGGTGGACCCGGCAATTCGCCCATCTCCGATCGGGAAACGGGATCAATCGGGTCGATCGGAAATATCGATCCCGAAACGGAATTATAGGTACGGACGTTCCGGTTTCTTTTTGCAGCGCTCTGAACTGGGGTTTTGAAAGATCGCCCGGATGTCTGGGATGAGTGTGAATGTCATCACACCAGTTTTTCGCATTCTCGGGTCGCGAAAGGGTGAGAAATGTGACCAGAATCTATGCGAGCCCGACGGAATCCACCTGGAATTCCGGGCTGGCGAAAAGCGATCGGACGAAATCCGTCCGGTATGCGATCGGACGAAGGAGATTCACATGGAGATCATCGAACTCATCGGCTCCGCCCTCGAACTGCTCGGCGGCACCGAACTTCTGGGCACCCTGCTCGACAGCGGCAGCGCTCTGCTGGGCAGCACCCAGCAGTAGTTCACCCCCGCTGCCACCCGCAGCGAAGCTCGCGCCCCCCGATGGACGTCCATCGGGGGGCGCGTGTCTTCGGGGTCGGGTGTCGATCAGTGCTCGGGGATGATCATCCACAGTGCGAGGTAGAGCAGCACAGCGGTACCACCTGTGACGAAGGCGGTGAGGACTGCGCCTGCGCGCACGAGGTTGAGGTCGATGCCGAAGTACTCGGCCAGTCCGGCGCACACACCACCGAGCATGCGCTGGGACGAGGAGCGGGTGAAGGGGCGGGGAGCCTGGTTCTCGAAGTTCATGCATTCATCCTGTCGCCGTGACGATCCCACCACATCCGGGAACGGCCCGGATCTTCACCCTGATCTTCGACTCGGGGTCGGCCGGACGTTCACCGGAGAAGCGCTGGAATCATCCTGAGGGGAACCCTCGGAGACAGAGTCCGGACGAGGCAGACTCGACCGCCGGTACCTCGATCAGAAGGAGAACTTCCACCATGACCGACGTCGTCCTCGACGAACAACTCGCCGCCCTGCGCCGTCGGTACGGCACCCGCGGGGCCGTGCAGGCGGCCGGTGGTTCCGGAGCCTGGAACGACGTGCTCGCTCTTCAGCTCGCACATCGCTCGGTGCGGAAATTCCTTCCCGATGCGGTCTCCGAGGACGATCTGCGCGCGATCGTGGCTGCGGCCTCGTCCGCCGCGAGCTCGAGCAACTTGCAGCTGTGGAGCGTCGTCGCCGTCACCGACCGCCACCGGCTGGCCCGGATCGCGACTCTCGCCGGCCACCAGTCGGCCGTGCGCGACGCGCCGTTGCTACTCGTGTGGGTGGCCGACCTCGCCCGCGCGGCGAGGGTCGCCGAGCAGCACGACAAAGCCCTCGTCAATGTCGACTACGTGGAGTCCGCGCTGCTCGGGGTGGTCGATGCCGCGCTCGCTTCGCAGAACGCAGTGCTCGCCGCGGAATCCCTCGGCCTGGGCACCGTGTACATCGGGGCCATCCGTAACCACCCGCGCGAGGTGGCCGCGGAACTGGCTCTGCCCGACCACAGTTTCGCTGTGGTCGGGCTGGTGGTGGGCCGTCCCGATCCCGAGGTGGAGTCGGAGGTCAAGCCGCGGCTGAGTCAGGATGTCGTGTTGCATCGCGAGCAGTACTCGACCGAAGAGCGGGATGCCGGCCTCGTCGCGTACGAGGAGGAGATTGCCGACTTCTACCGCGATCAGGGCCTGGCGGAGAGTTGGGTCGAACGTGTACTCGGGCGCTTCGCGTCGCCCGGCGCGCTCGGAAGTCGCGAAGGGATGCGAGATGCTCTACGAGAGCGCGGTTTCGGTCTGGAATGACCTTCGGAACGGGTCAGCGGCACACGACCGTCAGGCCGACGCCTCGCCATACCTGACGTTCGACGCGGTCGAACTCGTTGTCGTCGCTGTCGTATTCGTACTCGACGACGGTCCGGTACCCCCGGTCGCGCTGAGCGGTCACCGTGCAGTCGCCACCGACGGAACCGGATCGGTTGACGATCGAATACGGCACATCGTTCGCGGCGAGCACCTCGACTGCGGCCTGCTCGCTCATACCCACGACGCCTGGAGCGGGTTGTGCTGCGGCAGTTCCTGTTCCGAGAACGGTTGCGGCGGTTCCCATCGACAGGACGGCGCCGGCGAAGGCGAGGGTCGCAAGACGGGAACGGGTGGAAGGGGTACGCATGGGATCCTCCGAAGGGTCGCTGGACCGGACATTTCGATCGTCCGCCGCGACCGGGCCCGAGCACATCCGGGCACGACCCCCATCCCGACCCTGAATTCCGGCCTCGGGGTGGAGGAGGAAACCGGCAACCGCCCCGCCCGGATCGGCCTAGTCTGAGGCCGTGGAGACCGTACCGATCCAGCTTCCCGGCGGCACCACGGTGCCGGTGCGCCTCTTCGCGGGACCCGACCACGAACACGAGACACGCCGCGACGCTTCCCGTGCCGTCGTGGTCGTCGTGCCGGGTCTCGGGATCCCCGCCGGTTACTACGAGCCGTTCGCACAGGCGTTCACCGAGCACGGATTCGACGCGGCGATCTGTGAGCTCGCCGGTCAGGGCGACAGCCGTCCGAGGCCGGGACCGGACAGCACGTACGGCTACCACGAGATCGTCGCGACGCATTTCCCCGCCGTCTTCGAGGTGGTGCGGGAGCGCTTCCCCGACTCGACGCCCTACCTGCTCGGTCACTCCATGGGTGGGCAGCTCGGCGCGCTCTACGCCGCGCGCATCCGCGGGCGGCTCGGCGGCCTGATCCTCGTCGCGTCGGGCACGCCCTACTACCGGCATCACGGGGGCGTCCGCGGCCCGGGACTGTGGCTCGGATCGACGGCGATGTCGCTGACCGCCGCGGTCGCCGGATTCTGGCCCGGCGACCGGATCGACGTCGCCGGGTTCGGCCGGCAGTCGCGCGCGCTGATCTCCGACTGGGCGCGACTGGCCCGCACCGGCCGATTCGAACCGACCGGTGCGGACATCGACTACGAGGAACGGATCGGGCGGCTCACGCTCCCCGTCCTGTCGATCACGATCGAAGGCGACGAACTCACTCCCGTCGCGTCCGCGCAGCACCTGCTCGAGAAGCTGCCGTCCACCGAGATCACCCGATGGCACAATCCGCGGGCACTGGGCCACAACGGCTGGATCCGCGACAACGACGACACCGTCGCGACGATCGTGGCGTGGTTACGTGACCGCTGAGCCCGCGCGGGCGGCCGCCGCGAGCCGGACGTGGGCGTTGGGGGAGCCGTATCCGGTGTAGCCGCCACGCCGTTCGAGGAGTTCGACCTGGAATCCGCCCTGCACCGGGAGCGTGTAGGCGTGCAGGAATTCACCTCCGTCGTCGTTTCGGTCGTAGAGCAGGCCGTTGCTCTGCAGGACGGCGAGCAGCTCGGGGTCGAGCGCGAACCGCGCATCGAGATCGGCGTAGTAGTTCGTGGGTGGTCGAAGGAACTCCACACCGCGCGCACGCGCGTGGCGCACCGAGTCGGCGACGTCTGCCGTGGCGAAGGCCAGCTGGGTCACCCCGGGCGGCTGTGGCGTCGCACCGGTCTCGGAGACGTTCAACGCGACGCGCAGGTCCCCCTTCTCCGCACGCAGGGCACGGATGCGGAGGCGGCCCTGCGGCTGGATGTACTCCTCGGGGTCCTCCGGGCGCAGCCCGAACAGGGTGCGGAAGAACGACAGCTCCTGGTTCAGATCGTCCGCGGCCACCGTCACGTCGACGTGGTCGAGACCGAGCCATCCCTCGTCCGCCGCGGGAGTGTCCGGGGCGTCACCCGCCACGAAGTCGTTGTGCCAGTCGTCGGTCTCCCCGGGCTCGGCACTGACGAAGACGTGCAATCCGGAGGGGGAGGTGATGCCCGGCAGACCCGCTTCACCCTCGCCGCGGGTGCGGTCGACCGCAGGCCACAGCAGACTCGCGGCCCGCTCGGCTACCGCGGCGACGTCGGGCGCGACGAGTCCCAGCGCGGTCGCGGCCGGACCCGGTGCGGGTTCCTCGTTGAGGACGACGTTCGCGCCTCCGTTGCGCCACCACGCGACCGGCTTGCTGCGGTGCCGGCCGGCGACGTGGAAACCGAGTCCGGTGAGCAGCGCCGGGTAGTCGGTGCGGTCGGGGGCGGCGAGTTCGACGAACGCCGCATCGGTGCGCGCCGGTACCGGCGGGGCCACCGTCACCTTCTCGCGTGCGGGACCGGTGACCCGCGCACCGAGCCGGTCCTCGAGGAACAACAGCGACCGCATCGCATCGCGCGCGGTCACATGCGGATCCGCTTCGCGCACCACGTCGCTGAAGACCTCGAGCGACAGCGGGCCGTCGTAACCCGAGTCGAGCACGGCCGCGACGACCCCGGAGACGTCGAGCATGCCCTGCCCCGGGAAGCAGCGGAAGTGCCGGCTCCATTCGAGGACGTTCATCTCGAGCACCGGGGCATCGGCGACCTGCAGGAAACCGATACGCTCGCCCGGGATTCCGGCCAGGGCGCGTCCGTCGTCGCCGCGCGCGAGCATGTGGAAGGTGTCCACGGCCAGCGTCACCGCCGGGTGATCGGCGCGTTCGACGAGATTCCACGCCTGCCCGACCCGGTTGACGTGACGCCCCCAGGCCAGCGCCTCGTAGGCGAAGGTGACCCCGTGCGAGGCGGCGAGCTCACCGACGGCGCGCAGCTGCTCGGCGGACAGCTCCGGGTCGTCGATCGCGTTCGGCAGCGCGTTCGAGCACGCCAGGAAGGTCGTCGAGCCGAGCTCGTTCATGACCTCGAGCTTGCGGCGGACGCGATGCAGGACGTCGGGGAACCGCCGCGGGTCGACGCCCTCGATGTCGCGGATCGGCTGGAACAGATCGATCGACAGGCCGAGATCGGCGCAGCGCCGGGCCACCTCGGTGGGGGACAGCGGCGACGCGATGAGGTCGTTGTCGAAGATCTCGATTCCGTCGAATCCCGCGGCGGCGATCGCGTCGAGTTTGTCGGCGAGAACACCGGAGAGCGAGACGGTGGCGATTCCGCGGCGCATCAGCTGGTCAGCTCCTCGAAGTGTCGGACCATTCGTTCGGCGTCGGGTTCGACGCCCGTGAAGTACTCGAAGGCCCCCACGGCCTGGAAGACGGCCATACCACCGCCGGGTACGACGCGGCATCCGCGGGAGCGGGCGAGGTGGATCAGTTCGGTCTCCAGCGGGAAGTACACGACATCGGAGACCCACAGATCCTCGCGGACGAGGTCGGCGGGAACGGGGAGCCCGGGGTGGCCGGTCATGCCCGTCGGGGTCGCGTTGACCAGGCCCTGTGCGCTTGTCAGTGCACCGGCGAGGTCGGTGGTCGCGCGGACCCGGTCGTCGCCGAACCGTTTGGCGAGGCGGGTCGCGCAGGCCTGGGCCTTCTCCACGTCGACATCGACGATCGACACGTGCTCGGCGCCCTGCTCGAGCAGCGCGTAGCCGACGGCCGACCCGGCACCGCCGGCCCCGACCAGCACGGCCCGGTCGGCGACGGCGTCGGGCAGGCGCCGGCGGAACGCGCGCCCCCAGCCGGACCAGTCGGTATTGCGACCGAGTGCGCGTCCGTCGCGGAAGACCACGGTGTTGACGGCCCCGAGATCGTGGGCGTCGTCGGACAACTCGTCGAGCAGCGGGATGACGACCTGCTTGAACGGATGCGTGATGTTGAGCCCGTCGAACCCGAATCGCTGTGCCCAGTCGAGCATCTCGGCCAGATTCTCGGCGCCGTAGCCGAGACGCTCGGCGTCGACGAGGCGGTAGGTCAGGTTCAATCCCGACGCGAAGCCCTCCCGTTCCTGCATGGCCGGGGTGAGCGATCCGCCGATTCCGGCGCCGAACAGGCCCAACAGGAAGGACGTACGTGCGGGCGCGGCGGTGGTCATCGGGAACTGTCCTTCGTATCGGTGTCGATTGCCGTGCCGGTGCCGGCGTCGGTCGCGAGCGCGGCCAGGTGGCGGATGGCGAACTCGTATCCGTCGGGGCCGCAGCCGGCGATGACGGCCTTCGCGACGGGAGCGACGTAGGAGCGGTGCCGGAACTCTTCGCGGGCGTGGACGTTGGTCAGGTGCACTTCCACGATCGGTGCCGTGACGGTGGCCAGCGCGTCGTGCAGCGCCACCGAGGTGTGCGTGTAGGCCGCGGCGTTGACGACGAAGCCGGCCGCCGATTCGCGCAGGTCGTGGATCGAATCGATCAGGGCGCCCTCGTGGTTGGTCTGCCGGAAGTCGACGTCGAATCCCAGGTCGTCGGCGGTGCGGCGGCACGACTTCTCGATGTCCGCCAGTGTTGCGGTGCCGTAGAGACGGGGTTCGCGCTTGCCGAGCAGGTTCAGATTGGGCCCGTTGAGCACGGCGATGATGGGACGCGCACTCACGATGCGGCCCCGGCGGGGACCGGCGTGGTGTTGCGGTCGTGGGGGAGCAGGCCGATCTCACGGGTGGGGACCTTGTGGGTTCCGGACGGTCCGGTGGCCACCGCGATCAACGAGATGACGACGGCGCCGACACAGAACAGGGCCACGCGGTACCAGTTGTCGGCGTTGCCGTCCATGAGCGACCCTGCGATGGCCGGGGTGAAGCCGGCGAGCGCGAAGCCGAACTGGGTGCCGATCGCCATGCCCGACAGTCGGACGCTGGTGGGGAAGTACTCGGCATAGGTCGCGGGCCACACCGCGTTCGGCATGCTGTAGATCACGCCGGCGAGGAGGATGCCGGTGACGAGGACGAGCGGCACGTCGCCCCGCGAGATCGACCACAGGAAGGCCGTCACCATCACGGCGCTGCCGATCAGGCCGGAGACGAAGACCGGTTTGCGGCCGATGCGGTCGGACAGCATGGCCCACAGTGGGATGGTGCCCACGGCGATGATGTTGGCGACGATTGCCAGCCACAGCATCGTGGTGTCGCTGATGCCGATGCCGTATTCGTCGGCCGTGGCGAAGTTGAGGGCGAACACCTGGAAGGCCGTGTTCACCATGGCGATGAAGGCCGCGAAGAAGACCCGCAGGACGCCGGTCCAGTGGTGGCGGAAGAGCACCGCCAGCGGCGCCTTGGGTGCCTCGGCGTGCGCCTTCTCGGCGTGGAACTCGGGGGTCTCGTCGAGGCTGCGGCGGATGAGGAAACCGATCAGCACGATCACGGCGCTGATCCAGAAGGGCACTCGCCAGCCCCACGACTGCAATTGCTCCTCGGACAGCAGGGCGATCACCGGCAGGAACATCAGCGGTGCGAGCACCTGGCCGCCCTGCGTGCCGCTCAGCGTCCAGCTGGTGAAGAAACCACGCCTGTCGTCGGGGGCATGTTCGAACGACATGGAGTTCGCGCCGGCCTGCTCACCCGCGGCGGACAGTCCCTGGAGCAGTCGCAGCACGACCAGCAGGATCGGTGCGAGCATGCCGATCTGTCCGTAGGTCGGCAGGCAACCGATGAGGAATGTCGAGACACCCATCAGCAGCAGCGTGCCGACGAGGATCAGCTTGCGGCCGAAGCGGTCGCCGATGTGGCCCATCAGGATGGACCCGAACGGGCGCGCGACGTAGGCGACGCCGAAGGTGGCGAGCGACGCGACGGTCGCGACCGCCTGGTTCCCTTCGGGGAAGAAGATCTTGGGGAAGACGAGCGCAGCGGCGGTGCCGTAGATCGCCAGGTCGTAGTACTCCAGTGCGCTGCCGCTCCACGCGGCGAGTGCCGCCTTGCGGGGCGTGCGCTGCACGGTGGTGTTTTCAGTCATCGGATGCCTCGGGGGTGGGTCTTCAGTATCGGATACAGGGACGGTAGGGGTGTGGCGCAGCACACGGCAATCGTTTGCCATTTTTTGCCATACTGTCCGCATGTCGGCTGCTCCGCGTTCACGGAAACGCGCCACCATCACCGTTGTGGCCCGCGAGGCGGGGGTCGCAGCGTCCACGGTGTCTCGCGCCTTCACCAACCCGGGCCGGGTCAATGCCGCCACCCGCGACCACATCCTCGAGGTCGCCGACCGGCTCGGCTACGCCCCCAACCCCGCTGCCCGCGCCCTCGAATCGGGACGCACCAACACCCTGGCGCTGCTCGTCCCCGACATCACGAACCCCTTCTTCTCCGGCGTGATCAAAGGAGCCGAGCGCGCCGCCGTCGCCTCCGGGCGGACCCTCGTCCTCGCCGACACGCAGGAGAGCGCGGCCACCGAAGCGCACATCATCCGGCGGTTGGGGCCGGCCGTCGACGGCTTCGTCCTGGCGGCCGCGCGCATGCCCGACGACGAGCTCCGCCGCGTCGCGGAACTCGACGCCGTAACCCTCGTGAATCGCGCGATCCGCGGAATATCCTGCGTCGTCGCCGATTACGAGACGGGCACGCGCCAGATCGTCGACCACCTCGCATCGCTGGGGCACCGCTCGCTGCTGTTCCTCGGCGGCCCGCCCGAGTCGTGGTCGGGAGCGCGACGGTGGGCCGGTCTGCAGACGGCGGCGCAGGCCCACGACATCGTGGTGCGCCGCTTCGGTCCGTACTCGCCGACGCTCGGAGGCGGTGCCGCCGCGGCCGACGCCGCGGTGGCCGCCGGTGCCACCGCGGTGGTGTGTCACAACGACATGCTCGCGATCGGAGTGTTGCGCCGGCTGCGCGAACGCGGGGTGTCCGTGCCCGAGCACGTGAGCGTGCTCGGTTTCGACAACATCTTCGGGTCCGACCTGTGTCAGCCGTCGCTCACGACACTCGCCGAACGCACCGAGGACGCCGGGGCACGGGCCATCGAGATGCTCGCCCGGCAGGCCTACGAGCGCGTCGCGGTGGCCGACGAACTCGTACTTCCGACCCAACTGGTCGTCCGCGAGTCCACCGGCCCCGTGAGATGAGGGAGGTTGTGTGCGTGTTCAACGACGGAAAACGCCCACAACCTCCCCGAAGTTCACCGGTTCGCGAGCGTGTCGGCCAGGAAGGTGAACGTCAGCGCCGACTTGAACGCGGCCTGGGCGTTGTCGGCCGCGCCACCGTGACCACCCTCGATGTTCTCGTAGTACGAGACCTCGTGTCCCTGTTCCTCCAGGCGCGCGACCATCTTCCGTGCGTGCCCGGGATGTACCCGGTCGTCTCGCGTCGACGTGGTGACGAGGATCGGCGGGTAGGCGGCGTCGGGATCGGTGTTCTGGTACGGCGAGTACTTCGACAGGAACTCCCACTCGGCAGGATTGTCGGGGTCGCCGTACTCGGCCATCCACGAGGCTCCCGCGAGCAGCAGGTGGTAGCGCTTCATGTCGAGCAGCGGCACCTGGCACACGATCGCCCCGAACAATTCGGGATAGCGCGTGAGCATCACGCCCATGAGCAACCCGCCGTTGCTGCCGCCCTGGGTGCCGAGCTGCGCGGCGGTCGTGATCCCACGTGCGACGAGATCCTTCGCGACCGCGGCGAAGTCCTCGAAGACCTTGTAGCGGTTCTCCTTCAGCGCCTGGGTATGCCAGGTGGGGCCGTACTCGCCACCACCGCGGATGTTGGCGATGACGTAGGTGTAGCCCTTCTCGAGCCATGCCCGCCCGACGCCGCCGCTGTAGGCCGGCACCATCGAGTTCTCGAACCCGCCGTATCCGTACAACAGTGTGGGCGAAGGGATTCCGGTGTTGCTGCCGACCACGAAGTAGGGCACCTGTGTGCCGTCGTCGGACGTCGCGAAGTACTGCTCGACCGTGATGCCCTCGGCGTCGAAGAACGACGGCGCCTGCTTGATCGCCTCCACCGCGCCGCCGACCGTCCCGGACAACAGGGTCGCCGGGATCGTGAATCCGCTGGAGTTGAGGAAGAAATCGTCGCCGGTGCGCGGGTCGACGTCGATGATCGAGGTCGACGTGGCATCGGGGACACCGGGCAGTTCCTCGTCGGACCAGCCGTCGTCACCGGGCGTGAGCACCCGCACGCGGGTCTGCACGTCGCGCAGTGTGACGACGAGCAAATGGTTCTTCGTCCACGCGTACTGCTCGAGCGAGGTGTGCTCGTCCGGGGCGAACAACACCGTCACCTCGCGCGAGCCGGCGAGGAATGCCGGATAGTCCGCTGCGAGCAGCGTGCCGGCGGGATATCCGAGCCATTCGGATCGGGTACGCACGAGCAGGTGGTCGCGGTAGACGCTCACCCGGGCGTCGTCGGGAACGTCGAGCCTGACGAGTTCGCCGTCCGCGGTGAGTTCGAACCGGTGCGCCCGGTAGAAGTCGATCGCGCGGTCGACGAAGGTGCGTTCGTATCCGGGAGTGTCGTCGTACCAGGCGGAGACGGCGACATCGCTGCGCTCACCCTCGAAGACCGTCTCGGCCTGCTCGATCGGCGTGCCGCGACGCCACTTCTTCGCGAGACGCGGGTAGCCGGAGTCGGTGAGCGACCCGTCGCCGAAATCGCTTCCGACGTAGACGGTGTCGGCGTCGATCCATCCGATGTCCGTCTTCGCCTCGGGCAGTTCGAAACTGTCCGGGCCCGAGAGGAATCGTCGCTCGAGGAGGTCGAACTCGCGGATCACGCTCGCGTCGGCACCACCGCGCGACAGGCTGATGAGCGCGCGGGTCTGATCGGGCCTCAGCACCTGGGCTCCCGACCACACCCAGTTCTCGCCCTCCTCCTCGGCGACGGCGTCGAGGTCGACCAGGACGTCCCATTCGGGTTCGTCGCGCAGGTACTGCTCCATCGTCGTGCGACGCCACAGGCCGCGTACGTGCTCGGCGTCCCGCCAGTAGTTGTAGAGGTACTCACCCCGCCGACGGGCGTACGGAATGCGGGCGTCGGTGTCGAGCACCTCGCGGATGCGGGATTCGAGCTCGGTGAAGCCGTCGGTGCGGGTGTACGCCTCGACCGTTCGGTCGTTCCGGGCACGCACCCAGTCGAGTTGTTTCTCGCCGGTGACGTCCTCGAGCCACAGGTACGGATCGGTCGTGTCGTCGCTCATGACCCATTCATACCCGCACCGCACCTGCCGCGAGTGGCAGGCAGACTGTGACCTCGTGCAGATGCATCCGTCGGACGCGCGCCGAGAATGGCTCGGCGACCGCATCCCGGGCGACCTGTTCGCCCTCTACTGTTTCGACGCCCCCGCGGTTCCGGTCGCCGAGGTGCTCGCCGAACTGCGGTCGCGGGTGGCGGTGATGGGGGAGCTGCAGGTGCGGATGGCCGAGGTACCCGCGGGTCTCGACTATCCCTACTGGACAGCGCACACGCCCACCGAGGATCGGCTCCTCGTCCACGAATCCGGTAGCTACGGCGACGTGCTCGATGTGTTGTCCGGGCTCGTCGCGACCCGCGTCGACGTCACCGTCTCACCGTGGCGACTACACGTCTTCCCGCAGGTCACCGATGCTCCGCGCGGAAGCGATCCCGCGCTCGTCGTCGTCCTGCAGCTGTCGCACGCCTTCGCGGACGGGGTGCGCACCTCGGCGCTGGCCCGGGACCTGCTGTCGGGCACCGCGACACCCACGACCCCGCCGCGTGCCCCCTCGCCGGCCGGGATGCTCGCGCGGGCCGCGCTGCGGCTGCCCTTCTCGATCCCGCGGGTGATCGCCGACGGGCGACGTGCGGTGGAGGCGGCGCGACGGCTCGCCGATCCGTCGGTGCCGCAACCCACGCCGGGGAGGCCGCTGGTCGCCGTGAACACCGCGCCCGGACCGCGCCGGACGGTCCGCACACTCGTGCTCGACGTCGCCGACCTGCGTCGCGTCGGCACGGTCACGGTCGGCGCGCTCACCGCGATCGGCGCTGCCCTGTCGGAGTTCCTCGGCGTCGACGAACTGTCCGCCGAGGTGCCGGTGGCGGTCCCCGCCGCGACTGCCCGGAACAGCTACCGCAACGTGGGCGTCGACCTGCACTGCACCATCCGCGACCCGCACGAGCGTGCCGCGGCGATCGCCGCCGACCTGGCGTTGCAGCGGATCCGTGCGTGTCACCCCGCGATGGCGGTGCGCGCCCGGACCGACGATCACGTTCCCGCGCCGCTGCTGCGGTTCGGCACCGACCGCCTCGACCTGTCCGTGGTCCCACCCACCGTCACCGGCAACACCGTCGTGTCGAGCGTCGACCGCGGGCCGGCAGACCTGGAACTCGGTGGCGGACGGGTGCGGTTCACCTCCGGCTTCCCCGGCCTGTCGCCGGTGCAGGCACTCACGCACGGCGTGCACGGAATAGGCGAGTCGGTGACCCTGTCGGTCACGACCTCCCCGAAAGTGGTCGACGCGGCCGGTCTCGCTCGGTACGTCACCCTGCTGCGCGAGGCGGTCGCCTCGCTGTAACGTGCGCCGAATCCGATGATGGAGGGTCACATGGCGGTATATGCGGTGACGGGTGCCGCGTCGGGAATGGGCAGGGCGAGCGCGGAGCGGTTGCGGGCCGCCGGGCACACGGTGATCGGTATCGACCTGAAGGACACCGAGGTCACGGCGGACCTGTCCACTCCGGAGGGCCGTTCCCACGCCGTCCGGGAAACGCTCGAGCTGGCAGGCAGCCGTCTCGACGGTGCCGTGCTCGCCGCCGGGCTGGGCCCCACCCCGGGCAAGGAGAAGATCATCGCGCAGGTCAACGTGCGGGGCGTGATCGACCTGCTCGTCGGCTGGCGACCGGCTCTGGCCGCCTCCGTGAACAGCAAGGTCGTGGTGTTCGGATCCAACTCGACGACCACGACACCGGGCGTGCCGAACTCGGCGGTGAAGGCCTTCCTCGCCGGCGATATGGACAAGGGCGTCGCCCGCGCCACGCGTATTCCGCAGGCGGGTCCGCCGTTCACCTACGCGGCGTCGAAGATCGCCGTGACCCGATGGGCGCGCCGGGCTGCGGTGACCCCCGAGTGGGCAGGGGCCGGCATCCGCCTCAACGTCCTCGCACCGGGAGCGATCTCCACCCCCCTGCTCGACGCGCAGCTCGACAGCCCGCTCAAGAAGGCGGTGGAGAGCTTCCCCGTTCCGCTCGGGGGTTTCGGGAAGCCCGAGGAGATCGCGCAGTGGGTCGAGTTCATGCTGTCGCCGGCGGCGGACTTCATGACGGGCAGCGTCGTGGTTGTCGACGGCGGCACCGAGGCGTACTTCCGACCCGACGACTGGCCGGTGCGGGTCCCGCTCCGGTCGATCCCGCGGTACCTGCTCGGCATGCGGAGGTTCGGGCGCCGGAAGTGAGTTTCCGCGCGACGCGGACCCGCGCCGACCTGTCATTTCAGGCGAAATAGTCGCCGAATCCGTAGATCGCGTCGAACGCGCTGGTCGGCAACACGTCCACCGCGTTCACGCGGTAGGACGGGTACGAGGCCTGCATCAGGTCGCGCACGAACCGCAGGGCGTGGATCGAGTCAACGGCGTCGACGGTGATGGTGAGCTGGACGCGGCCGTTGTCGCTGCGCCCCACCGCCCCGTGGTGCGGGACGATCGGTTCGATGAGGTCGACGGTCTCGTCGTCGGTCAGGCGATCGAGGTGGGCGTCGAGTTCGATCATCGCGTTGTATTCCATGTGGGTTCTCCCGTGTCGAACACCCGAGCGGCCTCGCGCCGCACGGGTTGATCTCGACGGGGAACACGCACGGCGACATCATGCCCGAACCGGACGACACGCGCCGTCATCCGATCGGCGGACAGTGGATCGTGACGGTGGCTACCCGCGGGTAACCGGACCATCGGCAGACACCGGAATCGGGCGGGACTACCCTGTATATCCGTGACCTCACACTATGACGTCGTTGTCCTCGGAGCCGGTCCCGGTGGGTACGTCGCTGCTATCCGCGCGGCACAGCTGGGATTGAGCACCGCCATCATCGAGCAGAAGTACTGGGGCGGTGTCTGCCTGAACGTGGGCTGCATCCCCTCCAAGGCGCTTCTCCGCAATGCCGAGCTGGCGCATCTCTTCAACAAAGAGGCCAAGACCTTCGGCATCTCCGGTGACGTGTCCTTCGACTTCGGTGCCGCCTACGACCGCAGCCGCAAGGTCGCGGACGGTCGCGTCAAGGGCGTGCACTTCCTCATGAAGAAGAACAAGATCACCGAATACGACGGTCTGGGGTCGTTCGTCGACGCCAAGACCATCGAGGTGGCCCTCACCAAGGGCGGCACCGAACAGGTGACCTTCGACAACGTCATCATCGCCACCGGCTCCGTCACCAAGCTGCTGCCGGGCACCGAGCTCAGCGAGAACGTCGTCACCTATGAGGAGCAGATCCTCACCCGCGACCTTCCCGAGTCCATCATCATCGTCGGTGCAGGTGCCATCGGCATGGAGTTCGGCTACGTCCTGAAGAACTACGGGGTCGACGTCACCATCGTCGAGTTCCTCGACCGCGCGCTGCCCAACGAGGACGCCGACGTCTCCAAGGAGATCGCCAAGGCGTACAAGAAGCTCGGCATCACCATCAAGACCGGCGCTGCCGTCCAGAAGATCTCGGACGACGGCTCGAAGGTCACTGTCGAGATCAAGGACAACAAGTCCGGCAACGTCGAGACCGTCACGGTCGACAAGGTGCTGCAGTCGGTCGGCTTCGCGCCGCGCGTGGAGGGCTACGGCCTCGAGAACACCGGCGTCGAGCTCACCGATCGCGGTGCCATCGCGATCGACGAGCGCATGCGCACCAACGTCAAGGGCATCTACGCCATCGGCGACGTCACCGCGAAGCTGCAGCTCGCGCACGTCGCGGAGGCGCAGGGTGTGGTCGCGGCCGAGACCATCGGCGGTGCCGAGACCCTCGAGCTCGGCGACTACCGCATGATGCCGCGCGCGACCTTCTGCCAGCCGCAGGTCGCCTCCTTCGGGCTCACCGAGGAGCAGGCGAAGGCCGAGGGCTACGACGTGAAGGTCGCGACCTTCCCGTTCACCGCCAACGGCAAGGCGCACGGCCTGGGCGATCCCACCGGTTTCGTCAAGCTCATCGCCGACAAGACGCACGGAGAGCTCATCGGCGGCCACCTCATCGGTCCCGACGTCTCCGAGCTGCTGCCCGAGCTGACTCTCGCCCAGAAGTGGGACCTGACGGTCGACGAGCTCGCGCGCAACGTCCACACGCACCCGACTCTGAGCGAGGCGCTGCAGGAGGCCATCCACGGCCTCGCAGGACACATGATCAACTTCTGAGGACCGCGGGCCCTGCAGGCCCGCGTCCGACATTCTTCCGTGCGGGCGGATCCCCGCTCGGATGTACCGGCTCAGCCCGTGACGACCCGACCGTCGTCGCGGGCTGACGTCGTTCCGGACTCCTGCTGCGGAGCCTGAGGTGAGGGTGGCCTTACTTTCGGGTGGGAATCCTCTATAGTCGTCGCAAGGAAGGCCGCAGCCGGCTCGTGATCCGCGCCGCGGCCGACCGGATCGTCTCCGTACTCGGACGAGCGAGAGCAGGTACGGCCATGCCGGACGACGACGCTTCGGAAGGTGCACTGCCCCTGGCGGGCAGGGCCACCGCCGACCTGCCGGGGCACTGGCTGCTCGCCCGTCTGGGCAAGCGCGTGCTGCGGCCGGGCGGCAAGGAGCTGACGACGCGTGTGCTCGCCGACGCGCGGTTGCGCGGCGCGGACGTCGTCGAGTTCGCGCCGGGACTCGGCCGGACGGCGCAGGAGATCCTCGCCTACGCGCCCGGTAGCTACACCGGTGTCGAATCCGACGAGACGGCAGCAGAACTGACCCGCAAGGCCATCGGGGGCAAGGGCAGGGTCGTCAGCGGTGAGGCATCGAAGACCGGACTCGGCGGCGAGGTCGCCGACGTCGTGGTCGGTGAGGCGATGCTCACCATGCAGACCGACAGGCACAAGGCCGAGATCGTGCAGGAGGCCCGCCGGGTGCTCCGCCAGGGCGGGCGATACGCCATCCACGAACTCGCGATCGAACCCGACGCGATCGACGACGAGGTCAAGACCGAGATCCGCAAATCGCTCGCCCGCTCGATCAAGGTCAACGCCCGCCCTCTCACCGCAGCGGAATGGCGAAGCTTGTTCGAGGAGAACGGATTCGAGGTCGAGAAGGTCGGCTTCGCCCCCATGGCGCTGCTCGAACCGAAACGCATCCTCGCCGACGAGGGACTGCCGGGCACCCTGAAGTTCGTCCGCAACGTCCTTCGAGACTCCGATGCCCGCAGCCGGATCCTCCGGATGCGGTCGACGTTCACGAAGTACAAGAAGCATCTGGTCGCGATCGAGATCGTCGCCACGAAGAAGGACGCGTGATGAGTACACAGCAGGTCGACGGCAAGCTCACCCGGATCGAGGGGCTGGCGGAACTCCACCCGGCCGAGGGGAGCGGACCACGGATCGAGAAGCTCGCGGCGGTCACCGGCGCGACCGTCGTCCGACTGTCCTTCACCGCCGGACAGGCGATGGACGACCACAAGGCCGGCGCCCCGATCCTCGTGCAGACCCTCACCGGGGACATCTCGTTCAGCACCGCAGACGAGACCGTCTCGCTGGTGCCGGGAACCGCGGTCCACGTCGACGCGGGCATCGTGCACCGCCTCGTCGCGAACGCCGATTCGGTGGTGTCGCTGACGATCCTGCGTTGACGATTGTCGCCGCTTCCAGCGGGAAACGAATCCGCACATGCGGAGTGTATGCACGCGTAGTGTGTCGCCATGGCGGAACGCGGCGCTCGCCCACATGTGCACCCGGTTCGGAGATGGTTGCTGCGCACGGTGCGGCACCTGTTCACACCTCTGCGTCCCGACGACTATCTCGAGATGATCAACCCGCTGTGGACGACCCGCGAACTCCGCGGCCGTGTCGAGCGGGTGGTCCCCGAGGGTGGCGACGCGGCGTCGGTGCTCATCCGCCCGGCCTACGAGTGGCGGGGGCACGAGCCCGGCCAGTACGTGCGGCTCGGCGTGATCATCGACGGCGTCTACCACTGGCGGGCATATTCGCTCACCTCCGACCCGGATCCGGTCGACGGACTCATCAGCGTCACGCCCAAGCTCGTCGAGAACGGTGTGGTCTCGCCATATCTCGTCCGCAAGCTCGAGCCCGGCGACATCGTCCGGCTCGGCGAGGTGGAGGGCGTGTTCACACTGCCCGACCCGCTGCCCGAAAAGATGCTGTTCATCAGCGCAGGCAGCGGGATCACGCCGATCATGAGCATGCTGCGCAGTCTCGACCACCGCGACCGCGTCGACGATGTCGTCGTCGTACATTCCGCCCGCACCCCCGACGAGGTGATCTTCTCGTCGACCCTGCACGACCTCGACGACCGTCATCCCGGAATGCGCCTCGAAGTGTGGCTCAGCGGTGAGCGTGGCCGCATCACTCCCGGCGACCTCGACGAGCTGTGCCCCGACTGGCGCGAGCGCGACGCCTTCTGTTCGGGGCCGCGCGACCTGCTCGACGCCCTCGAAGAACACTGGGACGAACACGGCGATCCCGAAAGATTCCACCTCGAACGTTTCCAGCCGATCATCGGTGGGAATGCCGGGAGCGGCGAAGGCGGCACCATCAACTTCCTCGACAGCGAGAAAGAGGTGGAGTGCGACGGCGGAACACCCATCCTGGTCGCAGGTGAGAATGCCGGCCTGAAGTTGCCGTACGGCTGTCGTATCGGCATCTGCCACACGTGCGTCGGAACGCTGAGGTCCGGACAACTCCGGGACCTGCGAACCGACGAGGTGAGCGAGCCCACCGGGGCGGCGGTGCGTACCTGCATCCACACCGCGGAGGGTGACATCGAAATCGAACTGTGAAGCAACCGGCTTCGAAGCAGGGGGCGTCGTGACGAGAAGCATCGACAGGGCCGATACCGGGTCGCGGGAACTGCAGAGTCCGCTCGCGCATCTGAGCGACGACGATCTCGAGCAGATCGCGAAGGAGTTCGACGCCATCCACGACGAGGTGTACTCGAGCCTCGGCGACAAGGACCGGCAGTACATCAAGAACGTCATCGCGGCGCAGCGTCAACTGGTAGTGGCCGGACGGGTGCTGCTGTTCGCGTCGTCGTCCAAGCCCGCATGGGTGGCCGGGACTACCTGTCTCGGACTGGCGAAGATCCTCGAGAACATGGAGATCGGCCACAACGTCATGCACGGCCAGTGGGATTGGATGAACGATCCGGACATCCACTCGTCGGTCTGGGACTGGGACACCGCCTCCACCGCGGAGGCCTGGAAGCACTCGCACAACTACATCCACCACACGTTCACCAACATCCGCGGTCTCGACAAGGACCTCGGCTACGAGATCATGCGGATCGACCCGCACCAGAAGTGGCACCCCGTCTACCTCGCCCAGCCCGTCTACAACGCACTGCTCACCGTGCTGTTCGAGTGGGGCGTCGCGCTGCACGACCTCGATCTCGAAGCGTTGTGGGCCGGCGAGAAGTCGACCGCGCAGGTCATCGGGGAACTGAAGGGTATCGCCGGTAAGGCCCGCGCCCAGTTCGTCAAGGACTACGTCGGCTGGCCGCTCGTGAGCGCCGCACTGTTCGGCCTCGCGCAGATCGCGCTGCAGGGCCGGTTACCCCAGCCGAAGACCTCGCGGTTGGGCCGGCGACTGCGGTCTATGGGTAAGGGCCGTTCCGGAAAGTTCGGTACCGCAGCCGATCTCGCCGACCGGTATCTGCCCGGCATCGAGAAGACCTTCCTCGCGACGGTTCTCGCCGACGTCACCGCCAACATCATCCGCAACGTGTGGGCACACGCGATCATCTTCTGCGGACACTTCCCCGACCAGACCTACACCTTCTCCAAGAAGGAGGTGGAGAACGAGTCGCGCGGAGGATGGTACGTACGCCAACTCGTCGGTGCCGCGAACATCGAGGGCACTCCGCTGTTCCACGTCATGAGCGGCAACCTCGGCTACCAGGTGGAACACCATTTGTTCCCCGACATGCCGAGCACCCGCTACGCGGAGGTCGCGCCGAAGGTCAAGGACATCTGCGAGCGCTACGAACTGCCCTACAACTCGGGCCGGCTGGGCAAGCAGTGGTTCATGGTGCACCGCACGATCGCCCGGCTCGCCTTCCCGGGCGGTAAGCCCCGACCGAAGCCCGGACCGTACCGTCGCTCACAGGATCCCCAGGGTGGGCCCATTCCCAGTGAGGCCGCGCGGTTCCGGAACCGGCTGCCCGCCGAACATCCCGACGCCGGACCGGAACACGACGGTGGTGGGGTGAAGGTCGATCCGCCGCCCCGCTGACCGTCGGCCGATGCGCAGTTCTCGTCGACGATTCGCACCATTCTCGACGGGAACTGCACATCGGAGCCGAGGTCAGGACGCCCGGTAGGCCTTCCAGCCGCCGAACTCGGTGATGTCCACCGCGTCCGCCGCGGCGTCCTGCGTGCATCCGAAACCGACGACCCACCGCCCGTCGGCCAGTTCGACGCTCGTCAGCGTCATCGGGGCGGGCAGCGCGGCGAGGAATCGGCCCAGACCGGCCTCCGACAGGCGGAACAGTTCGCCGACGATCGCGGCACCCTCACCCGGCCCGTGTCGCACGAGTCCCGGCTTCGGTGGCGTCGTGTTCAGCGCCGCCAGTCGATATGCGTCGGAGGTGTGCACCTCCTCGACGAACCGCGCTCCGAGTTCCTCGAGCTGGAAGTGCAGCGGCTGACCGCGCAGATGCGCACCGAAGACGGCGAGCTCGACCCCGGACTCGACGACCGATGGCGCGTCCACACCGTTCAGTGCGGCCGCGACGTCCACGGCCACCTGGTCGGCGAAGGCCGGCACCACGATCATGACCCCGAAGGGCTCACCAGCCGTCGTGGGTGCACCGGGCACCGCTACCGCAGCCATGTCCAGCAGATTGCAGAAGTTGGTGTAGGTGCCCATCCGACGGTTGATGGCGATCGGGTCGTCCTGCACCGCCGCGATCGTCGGGTGTTCCGTCGTCGTCGGGAGCAGTAACCCGTCCACCCCGGCGAGCAGTTCGCCGGCGCTGACCTTCACACGGGTGAGGGTGTCGAGGTCCTCGACGAGTTCGTATGCGGCGGGCCTCTTCGCGCCGGCGACGATCGCGGCAACGGTGGGATCGGCGCCCTCCGGCCCCGTCGACAGGAACTCACCGACGGCCGCGTAGCGCTGCGCCACCACGGCACCGTCGTACAGGAGCAGGGCAGCGTCGAGCAGCGGCGAGATGTCCACCTCCACGATCTCGACGCCGGACTCGCATGCCGCGGCCACTGTGCGGGTGAAGGCGTCGCGGTACCCCTCGGACAGGGCCTCGAGGTCCTCGCCGCGTGGCACCGCGATGCGCAGGGTGTTCGATGCGGCGAGTCGCACGTCCGCGGGCCATGTCCTGCTGCGTGGGTCGCGGGGCTCGGGTCCGGTCATGATCCGGACCGCGGTCGCCGCAAGGTCGAGCGACATCGCGAAGACCGTGAGGCAGTCGTAGTCGATGCACGCCGGGACCACACCGTGCGCCGGGATCACTCCGAGAGTGGCCTTGACGCCGACGATTCCGTGCAGTGCGGCCGGCACACGTCCCGAACCGGCCGTGTCGGTGCCCAGGCCGATGTCGGCGATGCCGAGTGCCACCGCGACCGCCGAACCCGAACTCGAACCGCCCGAGACCTTCTCGGGATCCCACGCGCACCGCACTGCCCCGTACGGACTGCGCGTCCCGACGAGACCGGTGGCGAACTGATCGAGGTTGGTCTTGCCGAGCACGACGGCGCCTGCGGCTACCAGACGCTCGACACCGGACGCCGTCTCCTCGGGGACGTACGCGAATTCGGGACATGCCGCGGTGGTGGGGATTCCGGCGACGTCCACGTTGTCCTTCACCGCGACGACCAGACCGGCGAGCGGAAGCGACTCACCGGCGGCGACCCGGGCATCCACCGCGGCGGCGTCGGCGAGGAGATCCTCGGCGCTGCGCAGGGTGATCCACACTTCGGGCCGGTCGGCCTCGTCGATCCGGCGCAGTGCGGCACGAACGCGATCGGTGGCGGACATCCTCACCGAGGAGGCGGGCGCAGCGAGTCCGACGTCCGGGTTGTCGAGGGTACTGCCGAGGCTCATCAGACTGCTCCGATCACGAGAAGGGGGGTCCCGGGTGCAACCTTCGTGCCCGGGCTCACGAGAACTTTCAGGACCGTGCCGGTGGTCTCCGACGACACGGGCATCTCGAGTTTCATCGCCTCGAGGATCACCGTGGTGTCGCCGGTGGCGACGGTGTCGCCCTCGGCGACCTCCACGCGCCACACGTTGCCGACCATCGGTGCCTCGACCACGACGGCACCGGGCGGCATTGCGTCCAGGGGGTCGCCCACGGCGGACACCTCGATCGGTTCGCTGTCGACGCGGTCGAACTCTCCCGCGTCGCGCCAGGCCTGCTTCTCCACCTCGAACGCACGGGATTGCACGGCGTGGAAGGCGTCGATGGAGTCGGCGTTGTCCTCGAGGAAACGCAGGTGGTCGGCGAGCGCGAAGGTGCCGTCCGAGATGTCGGCGTCGAACCGACCCGCCTTCGCCGCGGCCCGGTATTCGAGCAACTGCTCGGGCGTCACCGGTTCCCAGACGATGCGGTCGAAGAACCGGAACAGCCACGGCTTGTCCTCCTCGAAGGGCCCCGTCTGCCGGTATCCCGACCAGATCGGGATCGTCCGGCCGACCAGCTGATAACCACCCGGCGACTCCATGCCGTACACGCACAGGTACTTGCCGCCGATGCCCACCGCGTCGGACGGTGTCCACGTGCGGGCCGGGTTGTACTTCGTCGTGACGAGCCGATGTCGAGGATCGAGTGGAACAGCCAGGGGTGCACCGAGATACACGTCGCCGAGACCGAGGACCAGGTATTCGGCGTCGAAGACGGTGTCGCGGACCTGCTCGACCGAATCGAGACCGTTGATGCGTCGGATGAACTCGGTGTTCGACGGCAACCACGGTGCCTCGTCGCGCACCCCGCTGCGGTACCGCGAGATCGCTTCGGCGATCGACGGATCATCGAACGACAGCGGCAGGCGGACGGTGCGGCTCGGCACCACCAGATCGCGCGTCGCGGGCAGTTCCGTCTCGAGATCCTGCAATACCCCGAGCAGGCGGGACTGCGGCAGCACGTCGGGATCGAAGTGGATGTGCAGCGAGCGCACACCCGGCGTGACATCGATGATCCCGGGCAGCGTCGTGGCGGCCAGCGCCTCCGACAATGCGTGCACACGCATGCGTAGGCCGAGATCGAGAACCATCTCGCCGTACTCGACGAGGATGTTGTCGTCACCGCCCCGCAGGTACACGACCTCGGGATGGTCGAGGAACGGCTCGATACGACCGAGTCGGCCGCCGTCGGGTGCGGTCTGCCGGGCGACCGGCGGCAGGTCGGCGCCGCGGACCGCACTGGTGCGCAGCTCGACGGCGCCCTCGTCGGTGACCGGCACGAACCGCAGCGAGTCGCCGGGGCGGATCTGGCCGAGCTTCCAGCGATGCCCGGCGACCACGGTGAGCGGGCACGCGAAGCCACCGAGGCTGGGTCCGTCCGGGCCGAGCAGGATCGGGGTGTCGCCGGAGACGTTGAGCGCCCCGACGCTGTACGGGTTGTCGTGCAGGTTGGACGGGTGCAGACCGGCATCGCCGCCGTCGGAGCGCGACCAGGTCGGCTTCGGGCCGTCGAGCCGGATACCGGTGCGGTTGGCATGCGTCTGCACGGTCCACGTCGCGTCATAGAACTGCTGCAGGTCCTCGGCGGTGAAGTATGCCGGGGCCGGCTGCGGGCCTTCGGTCACCGCGAGATGCCAGATGTGCCCGAACTCCGGACGGACATCGGCGGGGACGGGCGCAGGATCGGCGACCGGCTCGCCGGACGCGAGACCGAGCACATCGCCGGTCGCGACGGCCCTGCCGGTGGGCCCACCGAAGCCGCCGAGCGTGAACGTCGATGCGCTGCCGTGGTAGAGCGGCACGTCGAGTCCACCGCGGACCGCGATGTAGGTGCGCAGGCCGGCGTCGATGGGGGTGCCGACCTCGAGGATCGAACCGGCCGGGACCTCGACGGGCTCCCACATCGGCACCGGCGCACCGTCGACGGTGACCTCGGCGCGGGCGCCCGTGATGCACACGGTCGTCGGATCGGAGAACTCCAGACGCGGACCGAGCAGGGTGCATTCGAGTCCGGGCGTGCCCTCCGGGTTGCCGACGGCGACGTTCGCGGCGCGGAACGACAGGTCGTCCATCGGACCGGACGGAGGAATCCCCACCTTCCACAGCCCGATCCGTCCCGGGAAGTCCTGGACGGTCGTCATCGTCCCGGCACGCAGCACGTCGATGCGACACCCGACCGGGGGGATCTCCGCGAGTGTGGTGGTGACGTGTCGTGCATCGAGAACCGCTTCCTCGGAGCAGATCCTGCGCAACTGCGGCAGGTTCGTCTGGACACCGTGGATCCGGGTCTCGCCGAGTGCCTCCGACAACCCGGAGAATGCCGTACGCCGCGACTCGCCGCGCACGATCACCTTCGCGAGCATCGGATCGTAGAACGAACCGACCTCGGTGCCCGTGTTCACCCAGGTCTCGATACGCGTGTGGGCGGGGAACTCGACATGGGTGAGCAGACCCGCGCTCGGCCGGTGGTCGCGACCGGGATCCTCCGCGTACACACGGGCTTCCACCGCGTGCCCGGTGATCTCGGGTCCGGAATCGGGCAGGCCGTCGAGCATGCTCTCGTCACCGCGTGCGAGGCGCAGCATCCACTCGACGAGGTCGACGCCCGTGACCTCCTCGGTCACCGGATGCTCCACCTGCAGGCGGGTGTTCATCTCGAGGAAGGACACCTCGTTGCGGTCCACGTCGTAGACGAACTCGACGGTACCGGCCGATCGGTACTGCACCGACGACGCGAGAGCACGTGAGCACGAGAGCATCTGCTCGACGATGCGATCGGGGAGGTTCGGTGCGGGTGCCTCCTCGACGACCTTCTGGTTCCGGCGCTGCAGCGAGCAGTCGCGGGTACCGAGGCTGATCGTCCGGCCGTGTCCGTCACCGAAGACCTGCACTTCCACGTGCCGGGCGCGTGGGACGAACCGCTCGAGGAAGACGCCGGAGGACGAGAAGTTCGCGGCGGCGAGCCGAATGACGCGTTCGTACGCCTCACGCAGGTCGTCGGCGCTGCGGCAGGCCTGCATCCCGATGCCGCCGCCACCGCCGACGGCCTTGAGCATCACGGGATATCCGATGGTCTCGGCCGCGGTGAGCGCGTCCTCGAGGGTATCGAGCAGACCGCTGCCGGGGACGAGGGGCGCGCCCACGGCGCGGGCGGCCTCCCGGGCGGTGTGCTTGTCGCCGAAGACGCGCAGCTGGCCGGGAGTCGGGCCGACGAACGCGATACCCGCCGCTTCGCAGGCGGCGGCGAATTCGGCGTTCTCCGAGAGGAATCCGTAGCCCGGGTGGATCGCTCCGGCGCCGGTGGCCAGTGCTGCCTCGATGACGAGATCGGCCCGCAGATAGGACTCGGCCGCGGGAGCCGGGCCGAGTCGGACTGCGATGTCGGCGAGTTCGACGTGTGCGGCCGCTGCGTCGGCGTCCGAGTAGACAGCAACGGTCTTGAGACCCAGCTTGTGCGCAGACCGCATGATGCGGCACGCGATCTCGCCGCGATTGGCGACGAGCAGGCTGTCGAAGGCGAAGGTCGGGGGGACCGGCACTTCTGTATACGTCTTTGTGGACATGGCTGTATACGTTATGGACCAGCAATGACGACGCTGTGACGTTGTGTAACAGCCTTGTTAGGGATGCCCTCTCCGGCCGGACACCGGCATGTGCGAACCGATCAGAAGTCGCGATCGATCTGCAGGACACCGATGGTCGTGGCAAGGGCGTCGTATTGCGTGACCAGAAGGCATAATTCGATGAGCCTACGGTCGTCGTAGTACTGCGCGAGCGACGACCACGTCTCGTCGGACAGGTGCTTCGTGGTCACGAGTTCGTCGACGGCGGCGAGAAGCGTGCGGTGCCTCGGCTGCCAGCCGGCCGCGTCGGGTCCGGCGACGATACGGTCGCGCACCTCGTCGGTGATCCCCGCACGGCGGCCCAGACGGGTGTGGTGGTCGAACTCGTAACCGCACTCGCGCAGATGCGCTACCCGCAGGATGACCATCTCCGACTCGAAGCGGCCGAGGCGGCCGAAGGGCATGAGCATGCCCGCATAGTGCAACCATCCGCGGAACAGTCGCCCGGTGCGGCCGAGGGTGCTGAACAGGTGGGCGTCCGAGGTTCCGCCGGCAGCGGACAGTGCCTTCCATGTCACCCAGTTGAGAGGGCCGAGTTCCTTGAAACGTCCGGGCTGGATGCGGGGTGTCATGAGCGTCAGTGTGCCCGAACGAGCCCGTCAGGTCACACGGAACGACCGGGACCTATCGATGCGGGTCAGTCGCGGACGGCGCGGGCCATCCGGGCGAAGGCGCGTGCCTCCTCGGCGCGTCGCACGACCACCGATCGTGAGGTGTCGATGTGGGCGAGCAGCAGGTCGTGGGCGTCGTGGAGCTTGTCGGCGAGTACGAGTTCGGCCACCTCGATGTGCTCGTCGACGGTGGCGACGATGCGATCGGGTGTCAGGTAGTCGAACATCCGCACCGGACGCACCTTGGCGTTCACCGAGGCCAGGGCGTCGCACAGGGCGCGATTGCCGGAGGCGGCGAGCAACGTCGTGTGGAAACGCTCGTCCAGCGTGACGAAGCCGGCGTCGGGTTCGGGCGGATCCCTGCGGATCTCGTACCAGCGGTCCAGCTCGGGGCCGAGGACGTCGGGGTCGTGCCGTACCGACTCGTCGTCGAGCGCACGGCGGATGCCCCGCAATTCCAGGGTGGTGCGCAGTTCGTAGAGATCGGCGAGATCGTCGAAGCGGGGCCGGTAGGGATACAGTCCGTGCTCGCGGCGTTCGACGAGTCCGTCGGACACCAACCGGGCGAGTGCCTCTCGAACCGGTGTGCGCGACACCCCGTACTGTTCGGCGAGCCGTTCCTCGCTGAGTCGCTCATCGGGGGACGACGTGCCGGACATGAGATGCGAACGCAGAGCCTTGTAGACCCGTTCGCGGCGGGTGTCGGCCATCAGATCGCCATCGCTGCGCGGACGGTGGTGGCGGCCTCGACACCACCGTCCCCGGTGGAGGTGACGCGCCCGGATTCGAGGACGTAGTAGTGCAGGGCGTTGTCGAGGGCGAAGCCGATGTGCTGTTCGACGAGGAGCACGCCGAGATCGCCCGTGCGGCCGAGCTCGACGATGGTGTTCTCGATCTCGGCGACCACCGACGGCTGGATACCTTCGGTGGGCTCGTCGAGGATGAGCATGCGCGGCTCGGTGATCAGGGCGCGGGCGATGGCGAGCTGTTGCCGCTGACCGCCGGAGAGCAACCCGGCGCGCCGATCGAGCAGCGGGACGAGGGCGGGGAACAGGTCGAGCATGTCGGCGACGAGCGCGCGGCCGTTACGGCGGGTGTCCGCGACGACCTGCAGATTCTCGCGGCAGGTGAGCTGGCCGAAGGACTGCTGCCCCTGAGGCACGTAGGCGAGCCCACGGGCGACGCGGGCGGACGGTCGCAGCGACGTGACGTCGTCGCCGTCGAAGAGGATCTTCCCCTCGGTGACGGGCAGCAGGCCGACCGCGGCGCGCAGCAGGGTGGTCTTGCCGGCGCCGTTGTGACCCATGACCGCGACGGACTTGCCGGACGGGACGGTGAGGGAGATGCCGTGCAGGATCTCGGTGCGGCCGTAACCGGCGTGGACGTCGACGAGTTCGAGCATCATGCCTCCTGAGGAGCGGTGGCGGTCCCGAGGTAGACCTGCTGGACCTGCGGGTCGTTCTGGACCTGGTCGACGGTGCCGTCGGCGATGACCTTGCCGCGGGCGAGGACGGTGACGGAGGTGGCGAAGGCTCGCATGAAGTCCATGTCGTGCTCGACGACGACGACCGTGCGCTGGGCGCCGATGCGGCGCAGCAACTGTCCGGTCTCCTCGCGTTCGTCGTGGCTCATGCCGGCGACCGGTTCGTCGAGGAGCAGCACGTCGGCATTCTGGACGAGCAGCATGCCGATCTCGAGCCACTGCTTCTGTCCGTGGGCGAGGATTCCGGCGGGCGTGTCGCGGTGGGCGGTCAGGCCGATCGTCTCGAGGGCGTCCTCGATCTCGGGCAGGACGTCCTTGCGGCGGCGCAACAGCTGCCAGGGGGAGCGACCCGCACCGGCTGCGATGTCGAGGTTCTGCAGGACCGACAGCTCCTCGAAGACCGAGGCGGTCTGGAAGGTGCGGCCGACGCCGAGTCGCGCGATCTTGTGGGTCTTCTTGCCGAGCAGTTCGACACCGGATTTGGTGATCGAGCCGGTGGCCGGGACCAGGCCGGTGACGGCGTCGACGAGGGTCGTCTTGCCGGCGCCGTTGGGGCCGATGAGGAACCGCAGGTCGCCCTGGAGGAGGGTCAGGTCGACGCCGTCGACGGCGGTGAAACCGTCGAAGGTGACACGCAGGTCGCGGATCTCGAGGTAGTCGCTGCTCATTCCGGCGTTGCCGCCGTAGACGGGTTTGCTCATCGAACAGGCTCCATCTCGGGAAGATCGGTGGGCTCGGGTTCGGCCGGAGGTGTGGATTCCGGCGGGGTGGTGCGACGTCGGCGACGGAGCAGGGTGATCACCCCGGCGAGGCCGGCGGGGAAGAAGCCGACGACGACGATGAACAGCAGGCCTTGCGCGTAGGTCCAGGCGGAGGGGAAGTTCTCCGACAGGGTGGTCTGCGCCCAGGCCACACCCACGGCACCGAGGACCGGGCCGAGCAGGGTATTGCGTCCGCCGATGGCGACACCGATGAGGAATGCAATGGACGGGACGATGCCGACGTCGGCGGGGGAGATGATGCCGACGATGGGCACGAACATCGCCCCGGCGATCCCGGCGAAGAACGCCGCGACGGTGTAGGCGACCACCTTGATCAGGGCGGGGTCGTAGCCCAGGAAGCGGACACGCTCCTCCTGGTCGCGCACCGCGACGAGCAGCTCGCCGTAACGGGACTGCATGAGCTGGCGGGTCGCGGCGACGACGAGCAGCAGGATGGCGGCGACGATGAAGAACAGCATCCGCTTGTTGACCGGGTCCGACAGGTCGTACCCGAAGAAGGTGCGGAACCGGTTGAGGCCGTTCGATCCTCCGGTGGACTGCTGTCCGATGAGCAGGATTGCGAAGGCAGCGGCCAGGGCCTGGGACAGGATCGCGAAGTAGGCACCCTTGACGCGGCGGGCGAACACACCGAAGCCGAGCAGCGCGGCGATCAGGGCCGGCACGATCAGGATCGCCAGCAGCGTCACGGCGGGCGAGGCGAACGGCACCCAGTAGGCGGGTAGTTCGCGGATGCCGGCGATCTGCATGAAGTCCGGGACCGAATCGCCGCGGAGCTGCGCGTCGGCGATCTTCAGGTGCATCGCCATGATGTAGGCGCCGAGGCCGAAGAACACGCCCTGGCCGAGGGTGAGCATACCGCCGCGGCCCCAGGCGAGACCGATGCCGACGGCGACGATCGCGAAACACAGGAACTTGCCGAGCAGACCGAGCCGGAAATCGGAGAGCACCGCCGGGGCGAGACCGAACAGGATCAGTGCGGCGAGCGCGAAACCTGCTGCGGTGCGTACGGGTCCGGGTTGGGTTAGCGTGCGGGTCGAGAAGGTCGCGGGCATCAGACCAGGCTCCTCGTCTTGACGGCGAACAGGCCCTGCGGACGGACCTGCAGGAAGATCACGATGAGCACGAACACGATCACCTTCGCGATCGACGCGGTCGTGGAGTACTCGATGAACGAATTGAGAAGTCCCAGTGCGACGGCTGCGAGCACCGCGCCCTCGATGCGGCCGAGACCACCGATGACGACCACGAGGAAGGCGTCGATCAGGTACGACTGCCCGATGGTCGGGCTGGTCGAGCCGATCAGGGTCAGGGCGACACCGGCGAGACCGGCCAGGCCGGAGCCGAGGAAGAAGGTGGTGATATCGGTGCGGCGGGACGAGATTCCCACGGTCTCGGCGAGATCGCGGTTCTGCACCACCGCGCGGATCCGTCGTCCCATCGGCGTGTACTTCATCGACGCGATCAGGGCGATCACGCAGATCACGGCGAGCGCGAGGATGAACAGGCGGGTCTTCGGGACCACGGCCCCGAAGATCTCCACCCCGCCGGAAAGCCAGGACGGGGCGACGACGTTGACGGCGGGGGCGCCGAAGATGTCGCGGGCGGCCTGCTGAAGCAGCAGGCCCACACCGAAGGTCACCAGCAGGGTGTCGAGCGGGCGGTGGTACATGCGGCGGATGAGGGTGACTTCGAGTAACACCCCCATCGCGCCGCCGACCAGGAAGCCGACGAGCAGGGAGACGAACAGGGACACCCCGGCCGAGGAGATCACCTGCTGCACGACGAAGGCGGTGTAACTGCCGGCCATGATGAATTCGCCGTGGGCCATGTTGATCACGCCCATCTGGCCGAACGTCAGCGACAGCCCCAACGCCGCCAGTAGCAGGATCGATCCGATACTCAAACCTGTGAACAACTGTCCTACAAGGACATCCATGTCGTCTCCCCTCGTCGACTCGGCGGTCGGGTGTCAGTTACCGGACAGGCCCGCGGCCCAGTCGTAGGACTCGAGATAGGGGTCGGGCTCGATCGCACCGTCGGACTCCCACACGGTGTAGATCAGGCCGTCGCCGCGGATCTCACCGATGCGGGCGGTCTTGGTGATGTGGTGGTTGTCGCCGTCGATCGTCACGGTGCCCTCGGGTGCTTCGAAGGACACTCCGTCGGCAGCTGCGATCACGTCGTCGACCTCGAACGATCCGGCCTTCTCGACCGTGTTCTTCCACAGGAAGACCGAGGTGTAGGCGGCCTCCATGGGATCGGAGGTCGGCTTGTTCGCGCCGTACTTCGCCTTGTACGCCTCGACGAAGGAGGTGTTCTCGGGCGAGTCGACGGTCTGGTAGTAGTTCCACGCGGTGAGCTGGCCCTCGATGTTCTGCGCACCGATGCCGCCCACCTCCTCCTCTGCGATCGACACCGAGACGACCGGCATGTCCTTCGCGTTCAGGCCGGCGTTGGTGTACTCGCGGAAGAACGCGACGTTGGAATCGCCGTTGAGGGTGTTGAAGACGGCGTCGGCGTCGGCCGTGCGCACCTTGTTGACGATGGTGGAGAAGTCGGTGGAGCCGAGCGGGGTGTAGTCCTCGCCCTTGATCTCGATGCCGTTGGCCTCGGCGTAGGCCTTGATGATGCGGTTGGCGGTCTGCGGGAAGACGTAGTCGCTACCGACGAGGTAGAGCGACTTCACGCCCTGTTCCTTCAGGTAGTCCAGGGCGGGCACGATCTGCTGGTTGGTGGTCGCGCCGGTATAGAAGATGTTCGACGACGACTCGAGGCCCTCGTACTGGACGGGGTAGTACAGCAGCGCGTTGCGGTCCTCGAAGACCGGCAACATCGCCTTGCGGCTCGACGACGTCCATCCCCCGAACACCGCTGCGACACAGTCGGATCCGATGAGCTTCTCGGCCTTCTCTGCGAACACGGTGGGCTCGGATGCGCCGTCCTCGGAGACGATCTGGATCTGCTTGCCGAGGACTCCTCCGTCGGCGTTGATCTCCTCGACGGCCAGTGCGATCGAATCGCGGACGGTGACCTCGGAGATGGCCATCGTGCCCGACAGCGAGTTGAGCGAGCCCACCTTGACGGTGTCGCCCGAGGTGTCGACGCACGACGCAGCACCGGAGGCGGCGGTGCTGCCCTCGTCGCCCGCGCGGCTTCCGCAGGCGGACAGGACGAGTCCGACTGCGACGAGTGCGGCGGGGGCCGCGATGGCGCGGGTGGCGAGCCTGGACCTGACAACAGACATGTAGAGCCCTTCCTTCGAAGGTGTGGCCGGGAGGACCCGGTGTATCCGGGCGGCGTATACAGCGCTGTATCCGTGAGGCCACACAGTAGAAGGGAGTTGTTGCGCGGGAATATCTTCCGGTCACGGTTTCGTGACGCAGATTTCGCGTGTGTTACGAAGTGCGCACACATAGCCGCTCCGGCCTTTGCTATCCGCTACGGCAAACAACCGCAGCGGATGGCAAAGACGGTAGCGACTACCTCCGGGCGCGGGTGACGGCGCGATCGAAACGGGCGCGGACGACGTCGAACCGGAACAGTTCCGGCCACGTCCAGCGGATCACCTCGAAGCCGAGATCACGCAACGCGTCCTCGCGCCGCTTCTCTCGTCGGACCGCCTCGATACCGCCCTCGTCGTACTTGCTCATGCCGTCGAACTCGCCGACGACGCCCTCCTCCCAGTAGAAATCGGCTCGGCCCACGAAGAGGCCACCAGTGGTTCTGATCTCCTTCTGCAGGATCGGCGAGGGCATGCCGAACTCCTGCATGCGCACGCGGCTGAGCGACTCGCCAGGACTTTCACTGCGACCGTCGACGAATGTTGCCAACCGCCGTGCCGCGGCGATGCCCGTACGAGGGCCCGACTCGGCGAGGCAACGGGCGAGAGCTTCCGTGAACCCCGGCTGACGGGCCGCGGCGGAGTCACCCGCGATCACCGCTTCGTCGAAGTCGAGCGTGCAGGCGAGGTCGACGACCGTCCGGGCCATCGACGTGCAGGAAACTCCGTCCACCTCCGAGCGGTCGTCGGTGGGGAGTGGCGCGACGTGCAGGTGGCGACTTGCGGTCCTGCGTCCACCACCACACCTGTCGCGGCTGACGTGCACCCGCGTGAGGTCCGGCTTCCACAGGGCGAGTCCGTGCAGGACGGCGGCGGACTCGTGGCTGGTCACGGTGTCGGCGGACAGGCGTGCACCGACGGACCGGACGCGCATGCGGTAACGGTCGAGGTCGTCGAGGGATGTGTCGGCGATGTACACCCCGGGTTCGAGTCGTTCGAGTTCACCGTTGCGCAGGGCTCGGCGGATCTCGGTGTCGCTGAGGCCGGTCGTCAGGGCGTCGGCGCGCAGGATGGGCTGCATGGCGACCACCGTGCCCCACGTCCGCCGCCGAAAAGCCGCGGACGACACGGATTCCGATCGATCTGTGGATGAGGCGGCGCCCTGTGGACAACGCGTTCGCTACATCTTTCGTCATCCGCTACAGCAATTGCGGTAGCGGATGGCAAAACCTGTAGCGGATGGGTCAGGACGCTTCGAGGACCGAGCCCATGACGCGCTCGACTGCGATCTCGATGACGACGCGGCGGGGGTTCGGGCGGGGCTCGCGGTAGCGAGCGGCGTAGCGACGCTCACCTTCGCGGACGTCGGCCGGCTCGCGCGTCACGCGGGCCGGGCCCTCGAGGGTGAGCCAGCGGCCGCCGTCGACCTGACTGACGACGGCGTAACCGCCGCGCTCCACGTTGAGCGTCTTCTGCGAGCCCTCGAAGGTGATGACCCGTGCGAGGCCGGCCTCTCCGTCCCACGTGAACCCGACGGCGACGACGTGCGGCGAGCCGTCCTTACGGAGGGTCGTGAGCGTCGCGAGGTGGTACTCGGAGAGGAACTCGAGCGCCTTCGGACCTATCGCGTCGGGGGTGCGTGCCATGCGACGAGCCTACCGACGCTCAGCGCACCAGATACGGCGAGACCGAGGAGCGGTGCTCGTTGATGTCGATCTCCTTGCCCAGGGGCGGGAACGCGCGCTGAGGGCAGTTCATCCGCTCGCACACGCGACAACCGGAGCCGATCGGTGTGCCGGGGTTGGAGTCGTCGAGGTCGAGACCGTCGGCGTAGACGAGACGATGCGCGTGCCGCAGTTCGCACCCGAGCCCGATCGCGAAGGTCTTCGACGGCTGGCCGTACCGCGCGGCGCGACGCTCCACGGTGCGCGCGACCCACAGATAGCGGCGACCGTCAGGCATCTGCGCGATCTGCGTCATGATCTTGCCGGGATAGGCGAAGGTCTCGTAGACGTTCCACAACGGGCACGTGCCACCGCTCGTGGAGAAGTGGAAACCGGTGGCGGACTGCCGCTTCGACATGTTCCCTGCGCGGTCGACGCGAACGAACGAGAACGGGACGCCCCGCAGTTTCGGGCGTTGCAGGGTCGAGAGCCGGTGCGCAATCGTCTCGTAGCTGACGCCGTAGAAGGCCGACAGGCGCTCGATGTCGTACCGGAAGTCCTCGGCGATCTCGTGGAACTGCGTGTACGGCAGGATCAACGCGGCTGCCCAGTAATTGGCGAGCCCGAGGCGGGCCAGTGCTCGCGAGGGGTCGCTGGTGAACGAGCCCTCCGCGACGAGACGGTCGATGAGCTCTCCGCACTCCAGATACGCGAGTTCGAGGGCCAGCTTGAACACCTGCTGGCCGCCGGACAGTTGCGGCGCGACCTCGAGGACGCGGGTCTCGGGGTCGTAGCGGTGCAGGATGTTCTCGCCGAGGTCGATGCGCTTGACGATCTGCACGTCGTGGGCCGTGGTCAGGCGTCGGGCGATCTCGCCGCCGACATCGCCGCGGTGGAATCGGATGCGGTTGGCCAGTTCCTCGGCGGCGGTGTCGAGATCGTGCAGGTAGTTCTGCCGCTGGTAGAAGTAGTCGCGCACCTCTTCGTGCGGCATGGTGATCGCGCCGCTGCCGCTTCCGTCGCTGTACCGCTCCTCGGTGGCAACGGCGAGCTGGGCGGTGGTGTTACGGAAGCGCCGGTGCAGGTTGACCATCGCCCGCGCGAGGGTGGGGTGGGCGGCGACCATCTCGGCGATCTCCTGAGCGTCGGCTTCGATGCCCATCTCCCGGTCGAGTGCGACCTCGCGCATCTCGGCGATCAGGCGCGTGTCGTCCTGCGAGGAGAAGAAGGTGGCGTCCACCCCGAAGACCTCGCTGATGCGGAGCAGGACGGGCACGGTCAGAGGCCGGACGTCGTGCTCGATCTGATTGAGATAGCTCGCGGAGATCTCGAGGGTCTTGGCGAGCGCCGCTTGGCTGAGTCCTCGCTCGGTGCGTAGCTGCCGCAGCCGGGCGCCTACATAGGTCTTGGCCATTCGCCCAGGGTAGAACTGCCTGGCAGCCTTCGCAAGGTGACGTTCGCAGCGTGTTAATCGACGGTGTCCGGTGACGTTTCGAGGCCGAACCACGAACCGGGTGCGAACGCCTCGAACCGGATCGACGCCGGGGCGACACCGGAGGCGACGAGGTCGGTGCGGATCGCGCGCATGAACGGGATCGGACCGCACACGTAGGTGCGGGCGTCACCCGGAATCATCAAGCCGGACAGGGGAGTTCGTCCGCCGCTGCGGATCTCGTCGTATTCGGTGTAGCGCACGTGGAGTCGGGCGTTCGGCAACGAGTCGACCAGGGTCCGGATCTCGGTCCGGTGCGGTTGCTCGTAGGGGGTGCGGTCGAGATGGACGACGTCGACGCTCCGGCCGTCCTGGCGGGACTGCAGGTCGCGCAGCGCGGCGATGGTCATCGTCACGCCCACCCCCGCGGAGACGAGAAGCAGCGGTTCGCTGCCCGGGTCGACCACCACGCTGCCGAAGGGTGGTGACACGAGGAGGTGGTCGCCGACCCGCACACCGTCGCACAGCATCGGGGAGACGAGTCCGCCCGGAATCCGCTTGACGGTGACCGCCCACTCGCCGCTCGCCCGGCCTGGGAACACCGTGTACTGGCGGATCTGCTCGGTCCCGTCGGGGAGCGCGACCCGCACCGAGATGTACTGCCCGGGAAGGAAGACCGGCAGTGGTCCACCGTCGACGGAGCGGAGGTGGAGGGTGGCCGCGTGCGCACCGTCGTATTCGTGTGCGGTGACGAACACCCGACGCCAGATGTCGCCGGGTGCGACACCGGCCTGCCGGTACAGCTTCGTCTCCTGCTCGACCAGGGAATTCGCCATCATCGTGTACACCTCGTGCCAGGCCACGGCGACCTGCGGGGTGGCGGCCGCGCCGAGCACCTCGGCTATCGCGGCGAAGAGGTGGGTCCGCACGATCTCGTAGTGCGCGGACCGCACCCCGAGGGAGGCGTGTTTGGCGGCGATCCGCTCCATGATCGGGTCGATGTCGGTCGGCGCGTGGGTGACGAGAAGCGACGCGAAAGCGGCGATCGAGTCGGCGAGTGCCCGTTGCTGGGCGCCGTTGGCCTGGTTGGTGCGGTTGAAGGTGTCCCGCAGGGACGGGACGGCCCGGAAGAGCCGGTTGTAGAAGACACGTGAGATCGTGCCGATCTCGGCGCCGACCACCGGCAGGGTCGCTTGGACGATCGACCGCGACGTACTCGAGAGAATGTCGACTCCTCGTGTTCGGGGGCTGTTCGGCCGGGGCGCGGACGGACGAAGCAGTACGACATGCCGGCCCCGATCCGGCCGGAGACATGTTACGGGTGGGAGTCGAGGGGTCAATGGGGCTCACAGTGGACGATCGCCCCTGTGTGAAGGCAGTCACAGACGGATGTCCGATCCGTCCGCCGATGGGTGATTCGGCGGGGCGATGCGTCCCGGCATCCACGCGAGGGTCGGAGCGGTAAAACCCGAGGTAGTTCCTACTCGCCGGTAATAAACCTGTGCCCGATTCGGGTAGTTGGACCGACCATCGATTAGCAATATTTGCAATGCCTGCCACGAAAATAGCCGAGATTGGCATTAGCAACAGGTAGACGGGGTTTTTGCGCTGTGTCATTGTCGTTCTTGTACATCCGAACGGCACGCAAAGGATGTGAAGTCGTACAAGCGTACTGCTTCATCCCGAGCGGGGCAGATCTAGAGAGTGGAGATTTGATGTCGACCACCGGCACCCCGAGGACTGCAGAAGAGATCCAGAAGGATTGGGACACCAATCCGCGCTGGAAGGGGGTCACCCGCAACTACACCGCCGAGCAGGTCGCCAAGCTGCAGGGCACCGTCGTCGAGGAAGCCACCCTCGCCCGCCGCGGTTCCGAGATCCTGTGGGATCTCGTCAACAACGAGGACTACATCAACTCGCTCGGTGCCCTCACCGGTAACCAGGCGGTCCAGCAGGTCCGCGCAGGCCTGAAGGCCATCTACCTTTCCGGGTGGCAGGTCGCCGGCGACGCCAACCTGTCCGGCCACACCTACCCGGACCAGTCGCTGTACCCGGCGAACTCGGTTCCGCAGGTCGTTCGCCGCATCAACAACGCACTGCTGCGCGCCGACGAGATCGCCAAGGTCGAGGGCGACACCTCCGTCGAGAACTGGCTCGCCCCGATCGTCGCCGACGGTGAGGCCGGCTTCGGTGGCGCCCTCAACGTCTACGAGCTGCAGAAGGCCATGATCGCGGCCGGCGTCGCCGGTTCGCACTGGGAGGACCAGCTCGCGTCGGAGAAGAAGTGCGGCCACCTCGGTGGCAAGGTGCTCATCCCCACCCAGCAGCACATCCGCACCCTGACCTCGGCTCGCCTCGCGGCCGACGTCGCCGACGTCCCCACGGTCGTCATCGCCCGTACCGACGCCGAGGCCGCGACCCTCATCACCTCCGATGTGGACGAGCGCGACCGCGAGTTCCTCGACGGCACCCGCACCGCCGAGGGCTTCTTCGGCGTCAAGAACGGCATCGAGCCCTGCATCGCCCGTGCGAAGGCATACGCTCCGTACTCCGATCTCATCTGGATGGAGACCGGCGTGCCGGACCTCGAGGTCGCGAAGAAGTTCGCCGAGGCCGTTCGCAGCGAGTTCCCGGACCAGCTGCTCGCCTACAACTGCTCGCCGTCCTTCAACTGGAAGGCTCACCTGGACGACGCGACCATCGCGAAGTTCCAGAAGGAGCTCGGCGCGATGGGCTTCAAGTTCCAGTTCATCACCCTCGCCGGCTTCCACTCGCTCAACTACGGCATGTTCGACCTGGCCCACGGCTACGCCCGTGAGGGCATGACGGCCTTCGTCGACCTGCAGGAGCGCGAGTTCAAGGCGGCCAAGGAGCGCGGCTTCACCGCCATCAAGCACCAGCGTGAGGTCGGTGCCGGCTACTTCGACAGCATCGCCACCACCGTCGATCCCAACACCTCCACGGCTGCCCTGAAGGGCTCCACCGAGGAAGGCCAGTTCCACTAGGAACAAGCGCCACCCCGAGGTCCACCACCCCGCGGCGGGATCCACAGGTCCCCATGTCCCGCCGCGGGGTGCGTGCGTATCCGGCGCATGTCGATCTACGGCCTCGGCCACGACCCCCACAACGAGAAGGAGCTGACGTGACCAGCGAAAAGATTCAGCGCGTCGGCGTGATCGGCGCCGGCATCATGGGCGCAGGTATCGCCGAGGTGTGCGCACGCGCTCATGTCGACGTACTGGTGTTCGAGCAGACCCGCGAACTTGCGGCTGCCGGACGCGCCCGCATCCTCCGGTCGCTCGACCGGGGTGTGAGCAGCGGGAAGATCACCGAACGAGAGCGTGAGCAGGCCGCATGGCGTCTGCGCTTCACCTCCGATCTCGGTGACTTCGCCGATCGGCAGCTCGTCGTGGAGGCCGTCGTCGAGGACGAGAAGGTCAAGAGCGAGATCTTCGCCGAGCTCGACAAGATCGTCACCGATCCCAACGCGGTGCTCGCCTCGAACACCTCGTCGATCCCGATCATGAAGCTCGGTATCGCGACCCGTGCTCCCGAGCGTGTCATCGGTATGCACTTCTTCAACCCGGTGCCGGTGCTCCCGCTCGTCGAGCTCGTCACCACCCTGAAGACCGGATCCACCGTCTCCAAGCGCGCCGAGGCCTTCGCGGCCGACGTGCTGGGCAAGCAGGTCGTGCGGTCCTCCGATCGCGCAGGATTCATCGCCAACGCCTTGCTGGTGCCGTACCTGCTCTCGGCGATCCGGATGGTCGAGTCCGGTTTCGCCACCAAGGAGGACATCGACAAGACGATGGTCCTGGGCTGTGCCCACCCGATGGGTCCGCTCGCCCTGACCGACCTCGTCGGTCTGGACACCGTCAAGTCGATCGCCGACTCCATGTACGAGGAGTTCAAGGAGCCCCTGTACTCGGCACCGCCGCTGTTGCAGCGCATGGTCGAGGCGGGACTCGTCGGTAAGAAGTCGGGCGCCGGCTTCTACGAGTACGCCGACAACGGCCGCACGGTCAAGAAGGCCGGCTAGCCAGGTAGCACCACCGCACACGGCGCCCGTGCCCGGCGACAGTGTTCCGCACACTGGTCATCGGTGCACGGGCGCGGTGTGCATGAGGGAAAGGTCGACGCCGACATGGCAACTCCTGCCGACGGATACGGATCGAGCATCCTCGGGTACCCGCGTATCGGACCCCGCCGGGAGCTCAAGTTCGCCCTCGAGGCCTACTGGCACGGGGAAAGCACTCGCGACGAGCTCGTCGCGGTCGCGCGCGAGCTCCAGGAGAACACCTGGCGCGAGCTCGCCGCCACGGGTCTGACCCAGGTACCCGGCAACACGTTCTCCTACTACGACCACGTCCTGGACAACGCCCTGTTGTTCGGGGCGCTCCCCGAGCGGTTCCGCCCGCTGGTCGACGAACTCGACCCGCTCGATCTGTACTTCACGCTGTGCCGTGGACGTGAGGACTTCCCGCCGCTCGAGCTGGTGCGCTGGTTCGGAAGCAATTACCACTACCGCCAGCCCGAACTCGACGACAAGACCGTCTTCGAGTTGAATTCGGCGGCCCTGCTCGACGAGTTCGAGCGCGCGAAGGCCGAGGGTGTCGAACTGCGGCCCGTGGTGCTCGGTCCGGTCTCGCTGCTGCTGCTGTCGAAGGTCACACCGACTTCGACGACGGACGGCTTCCGCGCCCTCGACCTGCTCGACGCGCTGCTCCCCGAGTACGAGAAGCTCTTCGAGCAGCTCGCCCGGGCCGGCGCGACCTGCGTGCAGCTCGACGAGCCGTCCTTCACCGAGGACCGCAGCGAAGAGGAGCTCGCAGCTCTCGCGCGTGCCTACGACGTGCTCTCGCACGCTCCGCTGCGGCCGCGCCTGCTCGTCACCGGTCCGTACGGGCATCTCGGTGAGGCGCTGCCGATCCTGGCCGCGTCGAAGGTCGAGGCCATCGGCCTGGACCTGGTCAACGGACGCATCGGGGCGGACGAGTTGGCCGCCGTGCCCGGCCTGAAGCGCAAGCGCATCTACGCCGGTGTCGTCGACGGCCGCAACGTGTGGAAGGCCGACCGTCACCGCACACTCGAATACCTGAAGTCGATTGCCGCGGTCGCACCGGATCTCGTCGTGTCGACCTCGTGCTCGCTGCTGCACGTGCCCTACGACCTGCTCGTCGAGTACGACATCCCCGGCGACGTCGCCGATCGTCTCGCGTTCGCGAAGCAGAAGGTGGGGGAGGTGGTCTCCCTCGCCAAGGCGCTCACGACCGGAGCCGAGGAGCGTTGGCGCAAGCCGCCCGTGTCGGTGCACTTCAAGCAGAAGCACACCGTGCGTGCGCGTCTCAACGCGGTCACGCCCGCCCATCGGGTGCGCGCGCCGTACGAGGAGCGTCAGGTCGCGCAGCGCAAGCGCCTCGATCTGCCGCCGGTGCCGGCGACGACCCTCGGGTCGTTCCCGCAGACCGCGGAGATCCGCAGGGCGCGAGCAGAACTCGGTCGTGGCCGCATGTCGTACGACGAGTACGTCAAGCGGATCCAGGAGGAGATCGAGTCCACCATCCGTCTGCAGGAGGACATCGGTCTCGACGTCTTCGTCCACGGCGAGCACGAACGCAACGACATGGTGCAGTACTTCGCCGAACTGATGGAGGGCTTCGCCACCACGCACTTCGGCTGGGTGCAGGCCTACGGTTCGCGGTGCACGCGTCCGCCGATCCTGTACGGCGACATCGTGCGTCCGAAGCCGATGACGGTCGAGTGGATCGCGTTCGCGCAGTCGCTGACCGACAAGCCGGTCAAGGGCATGCTCACCGGCCCGGTGACGATGCTGGCGCGCTCGTACGTGCGTCAGGATCAACCGCTCCACGAGACGGCCGATCAGCTCGCGCTGGCCATCCGCGACGAGATCGCCGATCTCGAGCGGGCGGGCATCGCGATCATCCAGGTCGACGAACCGGCCATCCGTGAACTGCTGCCGCTGCGGCAGGACGGACGCGCCGAGTACCTCGACTGGGCGGTCGACGCCTTCCGTCTCGCGACCGGGGGTGCGAAGCCGGAGACGCAGATCCACACGCACCTGACCTACTCGGGTCAGGCGTCGGTGGTCGACGCGATAGAGCGACTCGACGCCGACGTCACGGCGATCGTGGCGACGCGCTCGATCCGCTGGGTGCTCGAGGCGATCAAGGACCGCGCACTGTCCCACGGTGTCGGCCCCGGCGTCTACGAGTCGCGGTCCGCGCGGATCCCGGACATCGACGAACTGGACGAGCTGCTCACCGAAGCGGCCGAATCGGTGGAACTCGACCGGTTGTGGGCCAACCCGGACGGCGGTCTCAAGACCCGTCACTACTGGCAGCTCGAGCCGTCGCTGCGCAATCTCGTCGCGGCAGCTCGTCGACTGCGCCGGCGGGCCGAACAGCAGGCCGGATAGAAGTACTCACCGGAAGACACGCACCCGCGGGGCTCCCGCGGGTGCGTGTCTTCGTGAGGGGGAGTAATTGTGGAGAGATGACGCCCTCATCCACCACGACCACCGTCGCCGCCTACGCTGCCACCGCGCCCGATTCGCACCTGTCGAAGACCACCGTCGAACGACGTGCCCTCGGCCCGCTCGACGTGCTCATCGCCATCGAGTTCGCCGGCATCTGTCATTCGGACATCCACACCGCGCGGAACGAATGGGGCGGAACCAAGTACCCGATCGTGCCCGGGCACGAGATCGTCGGCACCGTCGCTGCGGTCGGTTCCGAGGTCACTCGCCACGCCGTCGGGGACCGGGTGGGCGTGGGCTGTTTCGTGAACTCGTGCGGCGAATGTGATCCCTGCCGAACGGGTTTCGAACAGCACTGCACCAATCGCGCCACGGGAACGTACAACTCCGTCGACCGCGACGGCACCGTCACCCAGGGCGGCTACTCGACGCACATCGTCGTCACCGAACACTTCGTCCTGAAGATCCCGGACGGGCTCGACCCGGCCGCCGCAGCACCGCTGCTGTGCGCGGGGATCACCCTGTACTCGCCGTTGAAGCGGTGGAACGCGGGTCCGGGGAGCAAGGTCGCGATCATCGGGATGGGCGGCCTCGGGCACGTCGGTGTGAAGATTGCGGCGGCGATGGGTGCGGAGGTGACCGTGCTCGGTCACTCGCTCTCGAAGAGGGACGACGGCCTACGGTTCGGTGCCGTCGACTACCGCTCCACCGAGGACCCGGAGACGTTCTCCGAGCTCCGCGGCAAGTTCGACCTGATCCTCAACACCGTCTCGGTCAACCTCGACCTCGACCGTTACCTGTCGTTGTTGCGGCTGCACGGCACCTTCGTCGGCCTCGGGCTGCCGGAGAAGCCACTGTCGGTGCGGGCCTTCTCCCTGGCGATGAACGACCGTGCGATGGCCGGATCGAATGTCGGCGGCATTCCCGATACGCAGGCGATGCTCGACTTCTGCGCCGAACACGGCATCGGTGCGGAGATCGAACTGATCTCGGCGGACCGGATCAACGAGGCGTACGACCGCGTCGTCGCCAGCGACGTGCGCTATCGCTTCGTGATCGACGCCTCGACGTTCTGAACGACGTTCCGAACGAGAGTCGGCGTCCCGGGCACAGCCCGGGACGCCGACCCCGTCAGAAATTGTCGCCGAGTTGCTCACGCAGCTGGGCGAGGGTCTTCGTCAGCAGACGTGACACATGCATCTGCGAGACACCCACCCGCTCGGCGATCTGCGTCTGCGTCATATTGCCGAAGAAGCGCAGCAGGACGACCGTGCGCTCCCGGGCCGGAAGGGCCTCGAGCAGTGGTCGCAGCGCCTCGTGGTTCTCGACCTCGTCGAGCGCGGCGTCGTAGTCGCCCAGGGTGTCGGCGAGGGTGAGTCCGTCGTCGCCGGACGGGGACGAACGATCGACCGACACCGTCTGATAGGCGTTGCCGGCCACGAGACCCTGCAGCACCTCCTCCTGGTCGATGCCGAGTTCCTCGGCGAGTTCGGATGCGGTGGGCGCACGGCCGAGCTGCTGGGAGAGCTCGGATGTGGCCTTGCTCAGAGACAGATGCAGTTCCTTCATCCGCCTGGGCACACGAACGGCCCAACCGGCGTCACGGAAGTGCCGACGCACCTCGCCCATGATCGTGGGGACCGCGAAAGAGACGAAATCCGAACCTCGTTCGGGGTCGAATCTGTCGACCGCGTTGACCAGGCCCAGACGCGCGACCTGCAAGAGGTCCTCGAACGCCTCACCGCGGCCGTCGAAACGACGGGCGATGTGCTCGGCGAGCGGAAGGCACCGTGCGACCACTTCGTCGCGAATGCGGATACGGCCCGGATCGTCCTCGTCGAGCGCGAGGAGTGTTCTGAGGGTTTCGGTGACGTCGGCGTATTCGTCGCTCGATCTACCGTTGTTGCGCGTCACCGATCGGCGCTGCCTTCGGCGATGGACATGTCGATCGTGGCGCGCGAGTCGTTGCTGATCACCGAGATGGACTCGGTCAACGAGTTGAGCACGTGCCATCCGAAGGATCGCGGCTGTCCGATCGCGGAGGGGTCCTTCGTCGGTGCCGACAGACTGATGTGCAGCAGCGGGAGGGCCGCCCGGAAGGAGCACGCCAGGATCGCGTCCTCGGGAGCGCCCATGATCAGCCGCGTGGCCGCTTCGTCGACGGCGAGCTTCACATCGGCCACGGTGTCGAGGTCGAAGTCGTGCTGCAGCGCGATCGCGGCGGCTACAGCGCGGAGCACTGCGAGCTGATCGGGATGGGCTTCTACTCGCAGTTCGACTACCGGGGGATTGTGGTCGCGTGCCGATTCGATCGACGCGGATTTTGCCATGAGCCTGATGTCTCCAGTACGGGAGTTGGGGTACGGGCGGTCGTGTCTGTCTGGTCGTCGGAGAGATTACCCAGATGCCGCGAATCCAATCCATCCGCCGTGACCTGCGCGGGGTGCGCGACTCGCCCGATATGCCCGATCGACCTGTTGAGTGCCGACGGTTGGTGGACTACTGTCGGGGGAAGAAGGTTGAGCACACAGCCGAGAACGCGGAAGCGCCACCCGTAGCGGGAGGGTTCCGATCGATCGCCGGTTGTGCCTGTCTCGTCGGTCGCGCTTCCTGAAATTTTCGATGTTGGGAAGTGCTATGACAGTTCCTCAGCGAATTGCCGCACAGGTAGATTCCGTCCCATCCGCATGGTCGGCTAGGCCGATCAGGTCCGATATCCCCGCAGAGCGGGTCGTCGGGGCGGAATTCAGTGCCCAGAGGATCGAGCCGGATCTGGTCTGGGTCGGCGTGCGAGGCGAGATCGACATCCGTAACGCACACGCTCTGCACGCATTCACGCACCGACAGCTCGAAGAGTCGATCCGCATGGTGGTGGACCTCGCGGCTGTGGAGTTCTTCGGTGCGGCCGGGTTGTCGGTCTTCGAGGATCTCGACGAACGTGCTCGTGCTCTGAACGTCCGCTGGGTTCTCCTGAGCGGGCGACCCGTGGAACGGCTTCTCCGGATTGCCGATGCGAACCTCGCGGCCAAGGCCTGCACGACACGCGAAGCAGCGATCGCTGCGGTCGCTCCTGTGACGTAAGAGGTCGGGAGAGTCGACCACACGGCGTGGCCTGCAATCCGCCACGCCTCTCCATACCGTTGCCGTTCGGGACACCCGGGCGGCAACGGTTCTGTTCTGGGCCGGCCCGTCCCGTGCCGTCCGGCTCGACCTGCCCGTTTCGTCGCTTCGGCCCCGGGGAACCCGCTGGTGAACCTGAGGAGGTCGAGATGAGCACGAACGACTGGATTCTGCTGGTGATAGCGGTGGTCGTCGCGTTGGTGCTGCTGGCGGTGGTGGTGTGGACGCTCCGCAACCGACGTGCCGAGCGTCGGCGCGCCGAAGCCGAGCGGCTGCGTCGCAGTGTCGAGGAGAACAAGCCGGGAGTCGAGCAACGAGCCGCGTCGGCCGAACGTACCGAAGCGGAAGCCCGTCGCGCCGCGGCGGAAGCCGAAGCGAAGGCGGCCGAGGCGGAGCGGCTGCGTGCCCGATCCGAGGAAGAGCGACAAACAGCCGACGCCGCACGGGCCGAACTCGACGAACGTCGTCGCCGGGCAGAAGAGCTGGATCCCCGTTCGGCGAACCGTGCCGAGGCCGCCGACCACCGCGCGGAATCGACTCCGCGCACGGTCGGTTCGTCGGACCAGGTCCCGAATGCTGCGCCCACGGGTGAGGGTCGCATCGACGACGCCGGCCGGGCAGGTGCCCACCGGAACGATCAGGACTACCGTCGCTGATCGTTCCGGCGTCCCTATCGGACGCTACTGCACACCGGTCCGTGCGGTCCGGTGTGCAGTGCGCCGGACCGGCACGCACCGCTCGTAGGCGCGAAGGGTGTCCTCGGCCACGCGATCCCAGGTGTATCGGGCCAGTACGCGATCGCGTCCTGCGATCCCGAAGGTGGCGCGGGTCGTCGCATCGGCGAGGAGTCGGCGCGCGGCTGCAGCGACGGCCTCGGGGGAGTGGGTGGGCACGAGGATGCCCGTGGCGTCGTCGAGAACCGTGTCGAGCATTCCTCCCGAGGCCGACGCGATCACCGGGCGACCACATGCCATCGCCTGCAGGGCGAGCATCCCGGACGGGTCGTGCCAGGGGGTGGATACCACGGCATCGGCGGAGCGGAGCAGTGCGGGCATCTCGTCCCGACCGACGTCGCGCCGGATGTGAACGCGTCCGTGCACTCCGCGCGCACGCGCGAGTTTCGTGAGACGGGACTTCTCCTGCTCGTCGGATCGGCGCGACACGTAGGCGGGAGCCGGATGAGCGGCGATGACCAGTTCGGTATCGGGAAGGCCTGCCAGAGCCTCGATGGCGGTGTCGAATCCGGAACCCGGTTCGAGAGGGCCGGCTGTGACGAGACGATGCCGGCGGGTCCGGGTGGTGTCGGGAGCCACGGCAGTGCCGTAGTGTGCGGCGTCCACTCCGCTCGGGACCACCGTGGTGCGCGTGCGGGGAAGTCCCATGCGTGCCAGTTCGAAGACTTCGTCCGAGCTCGTCGCGATCATGCGTGTCGCACCTCGGGCGATGAGTCGCTCCAAGCGGATTCGGTCGCGTGAGGGTGTATCCGTCGAGGTCTTCTCGCGGATCCGTTGCTCGACCGTGCCCAGCGAGTGGAACGTCTGGACCGTGGGAATGCCCAGTGACCGGGTGGCGAGCTGGGTGGCCAGACCCGACAGCCAGTAGTGAGCGTGTGTGATGTCCGGTGGTCGGACGCGCCATTCCCGATCCAGGAAGGTGCCGAATTCACCCATGGCAGAAGCCGTTTCATCGGGATGCAGCGGGGACGGCGGCCCTGCCGGTACCTGCACCACCTGGTATCCGCCGGGGGCGGAGATCCGGTCGGGGCCGGTGCGGTCCTCGCGGCGTGTGTACACCACGACCTCGTGTCCGGCCCGGGTGAGGGCGGAGGACAACTCGGTCAGGTGGACATGCAGTCCTCCAGGAGGTGCGCTCGCGTGCGCACCGTGACCGAGCAGGGGATTCACTTGTCCGGCAACCATCGCGATCTTCACCACAGCGGTATTCCCGTGGGGGAAGAGGGATAAACCCGTCACGGTGGGTCGGTACGAACCGAAATATGCTGTTGTCCAGCGAATTCGTTTTCGTCGGGGTCGTGGTCTCCGGCGTTCGGAACGGTGGTCAGATGACGGCGCGGACGGAGATGGTGGCGTAGACGACCATCAGGACGAGCAGTGCCCATCCCGCGCCCTGCCAGATCGGCCAGCGTCCTCCGCGCTTCCAGGTGCGGTAGGCCGTCAGCAGCGCGCCGAGTCCGCCGAGCAGCAGGACGAGTGCGGGTCCGAAGACCAGGATCTGGCGGGCGGGATCCGTGCAGACCGCGAAGGCCGCGTCGGTGCAGTCCTGTCCGGAATTCGTACCCCAGAGGATGGCAGCACCCATCAGCGCGAGTGCCACCACGATCACGCCGACGGCGTAACCCGTCGCTTTACGTGCCGTGCGGGGGTCGTTCCAGCGTTTCTCCACGTCCTGGGTCATGATTCGGCTCTCCTCATGTCGAAGGGCGCGCGTGCGCGCAACCGGCCGGCGCAGCGCCCGGCGCGACTCGACCTTCGGGTACCCCGGACCGGGCCGCTCAATCGGTGTATGGAGCGATCATGCGGTATCTCCGGTCCGGGATTCACGCGGAACGCTCCGGAATCCGATCGTTGCGTCCGGTATGGCCGGATCGTGCTTCCGGGTGCGTTTGTTCGATTTCCGTCTCGGGTATCGCTACCGGGCCGGACGGTCCGGCGTGTGAGACGGATCGAGGTGAGATCGTGCGATTGTTGAGTCTCGTGGTCCTGGTCTGGTTGATCATCGGTGCGGTGGCGGCCGGTCAGCGCGGCTACTTCAGCGACTCGGACCAGAACTGCAGCAGTCTCGCGACGGTGGCGGTCACGGTCGTGGCCGGGCCACTCAACTATGCGGGCGTCAACCCCGAGGTCGAGTGCGAGGTGCCGCAGCCGAGTCAGTAGGCCTGCAACTCTGTCTCGGGCCCGGCGGGTCTGTGTGGTTTCCTCTCCGGTGCGTACCGGAGAGGAAACCACATATCAACTGCCGGAGACGCCGACGCGGGCACCCGAGGCGGCCTTCAGATCCTCGAGAAAAGTGCGCGACCATCGGGCGACGTCGTGCTCCATGACGTGCGCGTGCATGGTCTTCATGCGCCGTGTACGTTCGGCGGGATCCTCCTCGATCGCCTCCACGATCGCGCGCTTGACCCCTTCGAGGTCGTGCGGGTTGACGAGGAGAGCGCGGCGTAGTTCCGCTGCTGCCCCGGCAAATTCGCTGAGCACCAGCGAACCGCTACCGTCGCCGTGACACGCGATGAACTCTTTCGCGACGAGATTCATGCCGTCACGCAGGGGAGTGACCAGCATGACGTCGGCGCCGGTGTACATCGCGAGCAACTCGTCGCGGTCGACCGAGGAGTGGAGATAATGGACCACCGGCGATCCGAGACGTGCGAACTCGCCGTTGATCCGGCCCACTTCGCGCTCCACCTGGTCACGGAGTTGCGCGTACGCCGTCAACCGTTCACGACTCGGCGTGGCCAATTGCACCATCACGACCTTCTCGGGGTCGAGGGTGCCTTCGGCGAAGAGTTCGTGCAGAGCCGTGAGGCGGACGTCGATCCCCTTGGTGTAGTCGAGTCGGTCGACGCCGAGCAGCATGACCTCCGGATCGCCCAGATCCCTGCGGATCTCGGCAGCACGGTCGCGGATGGCCTTCTCACGCGAGCGATCCCGGAGTTGAGCGGAATCGATGGAGATCGGGTAAGCGCCGACACGAACCTTCCGGTCGCCGAGATCGATGGTCCCGCCGGACGAGGTTCCGCGCGGTGCCGGGAGACCGAAGAGCCGGTTCGCGAGATAGATGAAGTTCTGTGCCCCGCCGGGAAGGTGGAAGCCGACGAGATCGGCACCGAGCAACCCGTCGACGATCGCCGTACGCCACGGCAACTGCAGGAAGAGCTCGGTCGGCGGGAAGGGGATGTGGAGGAAGAATCCGATGGTGAGGTCGGGCCGGAGATCGCGCAGCATCCTGGGGACGAGCTGGAGCTGGTAGTCGTGCACCCATACCGTCGCCCCGGGGGCCGCAGCTCGGGCCGCGGCTTCCGCGAACCGCTTGTTGACGTCGCGATACGTGCGCCACCAGTGGCGATCGAAAGTCGGTGGGATGAGAGCGTCGTGGTAGAGCGGCCACAGGGTGTCGTTCGAGAAGCCCTCGTAGTACTCCTCCACCTCCTGCGCGGACAACTGGACCGGATACAGCGAGAGCCCGTCCTCTTCGAAGGGATCGAGCGCCACATCGGGGGTGCCGGGCCATCCGACCCAGGCGCCGCCGCTGGAACGAAGAACCGTTTCCATCGCGGTCACCAGACCTCCGGGGCTGCGTCGCCACACCGGTGGGCTGCCGTCGGCCGGCGTCTCCAGATCCACCGGCAAGCGATTGGCTACAACGACGAAATCGTCGGAGTTCGGCTCGTTCATAATCCCGCCTTCGTGCAATTGCCTCACGGCGAACCAACCCACATGTTCGAAATCGATTACTTCTTGCTATCAAGGTGGGTTGGGTAGCGCAAACCGCGAGAGCCGCTGTGATCCTTCGAACAGCAGGTTTTCGAGATGTCAGCTCTCACTCGCCACGGGTGCCGCCGAGTTGTCGAACATCTCGTCGATGCGCCTCTTGATCTCGGCGGTGCTGAACCGCACACCCTGGGGGAGGGCTGCGGAGGAAGAGGTGGTGACGCCGGAAACAGGGCTCTGCTCGAGCATCGTCGAGGTCCTTTCGGAAGGCAGGTGGGGACGACTGCGACCTCGGTGGTCGCAGCCCGGCAAATCGGAAGAGGGTTCAGCCCGCGCGGTGCGAGGCGAAGAGATCGATGAGGGCCCCGCAGAAGGCAGGCAGGTCGCCAGGATTGCGGCTCGACACGAGGTTGCGATCGACGACCACCTCCTGATCGACGACGTTTCCGCCGGCGTTGCGGATGTCGGTCCGAACGCTCGGATACGACGTGAGGGTGCGGTCGCGCACCACATCGGCCTCGACGAGCGTCCACGGTCCGTGGCAGATCACGCCGACGGGACGCCCGGACGTCACGAATTCCCGCACGAAGGAGACGGCCTTCTCGTCCTGGCGCAGGTGGTCGGGATTGGTGGTCCCGCCGGGAAGGACCAGACCGTCGAAGTCCTCGGGGGACACCTCGGACACGAGGCGATCGACGGTGTACTTCCCTGCAGCGTGGACGTCCTTCTCCATGGCCTGGATCTCGCCCTGCTCGATCGAGACGAGCCGGACGGTGGCGCCCTCGTTCTCGAGAGCCCGGCGCGGCTCGACGAGCTCGACCTCCTCGACCCCGTTCGTCGCGAGAATTGCGACGGTCAGTCCGGACAGTCGTGCCCCATCGGCGGAATTCATGGTCGTGTGGTCCTTTCTCGGCTGCTGTCAGATCTACCCGGCTCGCCGGGGAGTGAAACGCGGAGGCTTTCACCCGTGGTTTCACCCTCGGCGTCACCTGGGGGAGAGGTCGCTGGTCGCCGGACCCTCCAGCCGGCCGCCGTCGGCGGCGAACCGGGAGCCGTGCAGCGGGCAGTCCCATGACGACTCTGCGTCGTTCCACCGCAGGATTCCGCCGAGGTGCGGGCAGACCGCGCTCACGCGGTGGGTCCGGCCGTCGACCGTCGAGATCCCGACGGGCCGCCCGCAGCTGCGCACCACCCGGCCCTGTCCTTCCCCGGGTTCCGATCCCGAGGACGTCACGGCCTGCCACCAGCCCTTCGCCATGTGCAGCGCGACGGTGGCGTTGAGACGTGCGGCCGTGGGAGCTCCGGTCACCAGTTCGGTGCGCCAGGACGCCATCGCGTGGGCCCACCCCTCGACCTCGGGATCGGGCGACTCCGAGAACCGCGACGCGATGATGTGGGCCGCCGCGACGCCGCCGGTCATTCCCCACTTGCCGAAGCCGGTCGCCACCCAGATCCGGTCGGCGCCGGGCAGGATCGGCCCGACCTCGGGGAGGCTGTCCATGTTCGTGTAGTCCTGCGCCGACCAGCGGTACAGCTCGCGGGCTCCGGGGAACGTCCGCTGGCTCCACCGCAGCAGGTCGTCGTAGGCGGCGCGGGCCGAATCGTGCCGGCCCACCACGTGCCCGTTCCCGCCGACGAGCAGCAGGCGATCCGCCGACGCGGACGTGCCCGCCGCCGAAGCGGTGCGGAGCGACCTGGTGGGACTGTCGGCGGACAGGAACATTCCCTCCGGGGGGCCGCCGGGTACCTCGACCGCGATGGAGTACGAGCGGTCGGGTTCGACGCGGGCGAAGAACGCGCCGCGGTCGAGGATGGGGATGCCGGTCGCGAGTACGACGCGATCGGCGCGGACGTCGCCGTCGTCGGTCCGGACGATGCATCCCGCGTCGTCGGTGTCCACGGTCTTCACGCGACGCCCGACGAACACCTCGGCACCGGCGGTGCGTGCCCGGTCGACCGCCGTGAACAGGATGGGCATGGGGTCGACCTGGACCTGCTCGGGGATCATGACCGCGGCGGCCACATCGAAGGGGAGCGGGATCTCGCCGACCCGTTCTGCCGGCAGGCCCGCGGCGCGACAGTGGTGGTACTCCGCGTCGATCATGCTCACGTTCGACGGGTCCTGCGCGTAGGTGTAGGCGTCCGCGCGGTCGAAGTCGAGTCCGTGCTGCGTGCAGAAGTCGACGACCCACCGTTGCGCCGCGAGAGTGCCGTCCACATATCCCTGACGGATCGCATCCGAATGTCTGCGGCCGATCTGCGACAGGCGCGTGCCTTGCAGGACGCTCACCTTGCCGGTGGTGTTTCCGGTGGTCACGGCCCCGATGTCCCGGGCCTCGGCGACCGCGACGCGCAGTCCGCGCTCCGCGAGGAGCAGGGCTGTCACGGTACCCGTGATCCCGGCGCCGACGACCACGACGTCGTAGCGCTCCCGGCGGGCCGTCCAGTCGTCGTATGTCGCGGTCCGCGGGGCGCGATCCCGCCACAGGGACACCGTGGTCTCGGTTGGCATACGTGCTGGTTACCTCTCCACCCGGGCCGGTAAACGGGCCCGGTCGGAGTGCGGATCGTCCGTCGTTCCGGGTTCGCCGTCCGGGTCGGGTGTTTCGATCCCGGACAACTGTGGGTAAACCGCAGTACCACGCTGCGTAAGGCGAAAGAAATCAACGAGTTTCGTGGGGTGATCCACAGGAGGTTCCAGTGCTGTCTTCGGAGATCGACGATGCCGGTGAGTGTGGAGGCGTCAGCCGCACCCATCGCGGAGGTAGCGTGCGCTCGCGGGTCGTGCGGGGTGCGGTGCGCGCACTCGCGAAGCCGGTCGTCGGGGCGTGGATGGCCCGGCCGGAGCTCGCATGGCCTCTGTCGGTCGTCGACGGCGCTGCGTCGTTGCTTCCCAAGCCCTCCGGAGCGCAGTACGTGAACGTCGACCTGGGTACGTGTAGTGCGGAGTGGATTCGGGCGGAGGGACGGTCGACCAAGCGCGCGGTGCTGTATCTGCACGGTGGCGCTTTTCTCATGTGCGGCCTGAACACCCACCGCTCGCTCGCAGTGAGCCTGTCGGATCGCGCGGACGGTGCGGTTCTCAGCGTCGACTACCGGATGCTGCCGAACGCTCCCATCGCGCACGCGGTGGACGATGCGGTACGCGGTTACGAGTGGTTGTGCGAGAAGGGCTACCGGGGAGAGGACATCGTCATCGCAGGGGACTCCGCCGGTGGCTATCTGGCGTTCATGACGGCCCTGGCGATCGCGGAATCCGATCTGCCCCGCCCGGCGGGGATCGTCGCACTCTCCCCGCTCATCGATCTCGATTCGGATCGGCGCGCCGAACACGACATGCGGGCGGCCTGCCCCATGTTCCCGGGATCGGCCGTGCAGTCGCTCGTACGGTACATCGAGGGCACCCACACCCGGCTGACCGTCGACGGAGAACCCGGACCGCTGATGTGCCCACTGGACAACGACCTCAGTGTGCTTCCGCCGGTGATGATCCACGCCGGTCACGACGAATTGCTGCGCAGCGACGCCGAATCCATGGCCCGGGCCGTGCGGGAGGCCGGCGTGAACTGCGACCTGCATCTGTGGCGGCACCAGGTGCACGCGTTCCCGATCTTCGCCGACAGTCTTCCCGAGAGTCGGCGCGCGATCGCCGAGGCCGGTAGTTTCGTGCGGTCGGTGACGGAATCGGCCGGTCGCGCGGAGAAGTCCGTGGTGACGCCGATCTCCGGTTTCGTGTCGAATTCCGCGGTGGCCTGATATCTTTCGTGGTCCGATCGCTCGGTCACGGCATCCGTGACCGAGCGATCCGGACCTACGGCTGTGAACTGTCCGAGTGGGCGAACTCCAGGGCACCGAGGTCGGCCTCCGCCGCCTCGAAGGGCATCGTCAGCACGGTGGCGGTCGCCCACCCCTGGCACACGAGAACGGCGTCGCTGTCGTGGGATTCGTCGAGTTCGACCGCCCGGAAGGTGACGGGCACGGCACGTGAGATGTCGCCGTCGTTCTCGACCTCCCCGATCTCTGCCTGGACGGCACCGAATTCGGCGAGCGGAGCACTGCGCAGTCCGCGGAGTTCGTAGACCGGGATGTCGGGGATGTTGACGTTCAGTACCGCGCCCGGACGGCCGTGCTCGATCGCCCATTCGAGAGCCCGGCGTGCCACCAGTTCGGCCGTCTCCCATTGGGACGGAGCAGTTCCGTTGAGGGACAACGCGACCGCCCGGGCTCCGTGGCTCGCCGCGGTGAGGGCCGCGCCCACGGTGCCCGAGTGCAGGATGGCGTGACCGGTGTTGGGGCCCAAGTTGATCCCGGACAACACGATGTCGGGTGCGGTCCCGAACGCGCCGTACGAGGCGAGGAAGGTGATCAGCGCCGGAGAGGCTTCCACCGCATAGGATTCCACGTCGGGCAGGCCGTCGAGTGGGCGGCGGCTCAACAGGAGTTTTCCTTCGTCCTGGAGAGCGGTCAACGATGCACTGGCACCGCTGCGCTCGACGTGGGGCGCCGCCACCTGCACATCGAATCCCGCGTCGACGGCGATGCGGGCGAGCAACGCGAGACCGGGGCTGTCGATGCCGTCGTCGTTGACGATCAGTGCTCTCATGAACGCTTCCCCTTCAACTTCCTGACCTGTACTTTCTCGGCCATCTTCTCGACTGCGGAACGATGCCCCGTCGCCAGGCCACGACGGGTGACGTTGACCGCACCCGCGGCAGCGCCGAGACGCAGCGCGTCCTCGAACGTCGCACCCGCGGCATAGGCCGACGCGATGCCTGCGGTCATCGAATCGCCGGCGCCGTGATGATCCACCGTCTGCACCGAGGGGGCCTCCACCTCCCAGAGGTTCCCGTCGTCCAGTGCGATCGCCGGGTCGCCGGCCCGGGAGATGACCACCGAGGCGGCACCCTCGTCGTGGAGTTGGTGCATGGCCTCGATGAGATCGTCGAGCGCGTCGGACTCGGCACGACCGTCCTCGATGAGATCCTCGTGGCTCACCTTCAGCACGGTCACCCCGCCTTCGAGGGCAGCGCCGAGGGTAGGGCCGGACAGGTCGGCCACGACCGGTATGCCCAGCGCCCCCAGATCGGAGCACAGCCGTGCGTACACCTCCGTGGGCACGGCTTCGTCGCAGTGCGGCCCACCCAGCATCGCGACCTTCGCACACATCGCGGACGCGAGTGACGCGCTGAACAGGTCGTCGGTCTCATGCCGGGTGAGTGCCGGCGGGGCGATCTCCACGATCTCCCTGCGTTCGCCTTCGCGACGGTCGTGGATGTAGGAACCGTTGGCCGACGCGGTCTCCACCGGATGCACCGTCAGGCCTTCCCGATTGATCATGTCCACGAGGATCGAACCCGATTCACCACCGAAGGGCCCGCACAGATGCACGTCCATTCCCAGAGTCGCGGCCATGCGCCCGATCCAGAAGCCCTGACCCCCCGGGTGGACGTGCAGCTCGGTGCTTCCGTCCGGTGCTTTCTCGAGCGTCACCGTGAGCAGGGGGGAAGGGGCGAAGACGAAGGCGTACGGGTTCGCGGACGGGTTCTCGGTTTCCATGCCGGTCCGTATACCCCCTCCGAACAGCTATGACACCCGATCTCGTGTGACATCTGCGGTGGCGGGGTATGCGTCAGCCGCAAGCGAGCTGTCGTCCAGGGGATGAGGAGCGGGCATGGCCAGGATCGCGACGATCGAGACTTCGGTGGCGCCGGCGCGAGTGTGGGAGATCCTCGCGGACGGCTGGCGGTACGCGGGATGGGTCGTGGGGGCGTCCCGCATTCGGGCGGTGGACCAGGCGTGGCCCGAAACGGGTACACGGATCCACCACTCGGTGGGCCTCTGGCCGTTCCTGCTCGACGACCACACCGAGGTCTGCGCGATGGTGCCCGAGCGAGAACTCGTGCTGCGCGCACGCGCCTGGCTGTTCGGTAAAGCCGAGATAGCGATCACCGTCGAACCTACACACGAAGGCGGTACGCGCGTGGCGATGGCCGAGCACATCGTCGCGGGACCGTACGCACACGTCCCCGATCGTGTTCAGGAGGAACTGGTGTTGCCACGGAACCAGGAATGTCTGCGGCGGCTGGTGCTGCTCGCCGAAGGCGCCACCGAATGAGCGACACGACGGTCGATGCGGTCGTCATCGGGGCCGGGCAGAACGGCCTGACGGCCGCCGCGGTACTCGCCGACGCCGGGTGGGACGTCCTCGTGCTCGAAGAGCAACCCGAGCCCGGCGGGGCGGTACGCAGCGCCGAACTCCATCCCGGATTCCGTGCCGATCTGTTCAGCGCGTTCTATCCCCTCGGTGTGGCCTCACCTGCCTTCCAGGCCCTCGATCTGGAGTCGCACGGCCTCCGGTGGGCGCGATCGCCCAAGGCATTCGGTCATCCGCTCGGGCCGGACGACGAGGACGCGATCGTCGTCTCGCCGGATCCGGCGGACACGGCAGCCGATCTCGAGCGCCGCTGCGTCGGTGACGGTGCGGCGTGGCTGGCGCTGTTCGAACAGTGGAAACAGGTGCGCGGCGCACTGCTCGAACTGCTCCTCGGACCCTTTCCACCGGTTCGGGGCTCCGTGGACCTGCTACGGACCATGAAGACGGGGGACCTGCTGCGCTACGCACGCATGCTCGCGTTGCCCGTCACCCGGATGTCCGCCGAACTGTTCGGTGGTTCGTCGGCGAGGCTGCTGCTCCTGGGCAATGCGATGCACGCCGACACGCCGCCCGAAGCGCCCGGCAGCGGCGTCATGGGGTACATGCTCACTATGCTCGCGCAGGACGTCGGCTTCCCCGCCCCGGTCGGTGGCGCGGGGGCCCTCACCGACGCGCTGGTCCGGCGTGGCAGCTCGGTGGGTGCCGAACTGCGATGCAACTCGCCCGTGGTCGGCGTGGAGGTGCAGGCCGGGAAGGTGTCCGCCGTGCGCACCGCGGGTGGTGACCGGGTGAGGGTGCGACGCGCCGTCCTCGCCGACGTCTCGGCTCCCGCTCTGTACACGCAGCTCCTGCCGGCCGACGCCGTCGGTTCGCGCGTGCTCGACGACCTCCGGAAGTTCGAATGGGACACCCCGGTGGTGAAGGTGAACTACGCTCTCGACGGCCGCGTGCCGTGGCGTTCGCCGTCGCTGAGTGGTGCCGGCACCGTGCACGTCGGTGCCGACACGAACGCGATGATCAGGTGGTCGGCCGATCTGTCCACCGGCGTCGTCCCCGAATCGCCCTTCCTGTTGTTCGGGCAGATGACCACGACCGACGCCACGCGGTCGCCGGAGGGAACCGAAAGCTGCTGGGCCTACACACATCTGCCGCGTGGCGTCACCGACGACGCGGCAGCCGATCTCCTCGCCGAACGCGTCGACGCGCAACTCGAGTCCTACGCACCGGGATTCGGTGCACGTGTGGTCGGGCGACACGTACAGCGACCCGGTGACCTCGAAGCGGCCGACGCGAATCTCGTCGGCGGCGCCGTCAACGGGGGAACCGCGCAGGTCCACCAACAGTTGTTCCTCCGGCCCACTCCTGGATTCGGCGGACCGCGAACTCCGGTCGACGGTGTGTATCTCGCCGGCGCGGGTGCGCATCCGGGCGGTGGAGTCCACGGTATGGGTGGCTGGAACGCCGCACACGCCGCGCTCGCGGACGGGAAACGCACAGCTCCGGTGACCCGTCGCGTGCGAAATGTTGCCCGTCGGGTGCTGTTCTCGTGACACAGGGCGCCGCTCGCGGATCGGTGGCGTGTTTCACACGGAAGTCGTGCGGGTATCCGCCCGCGAACGGACGGATCCGGGTCTTCGGCCCGGTGTGGTGGAGATGCCGTCGGGCTCGAGATACCGAGGTGGTGTGACGTGACAGCTTCCCTGGCGCTGGACGGATCGGATTCGCCGCGGGTATGGCGCCTTCCGGGTGTGTACCGCCCCCAGGAGGATTCGTATCTGCTCGCAGGTGCGCTTGCGGACGCAGGCGGCACGAAAGGTGCGAAGGTACTCGACTTCTGTACCGGGACAGGGTTTCTGGCGGTGAATGCTGCCATCCTCGGTGCTTCCTCGGTGACGGCCTTCGACATCAACCCACGCGCGGTGCTCAGTGCACGCCTCAACGCGTGGGCGCGTCGACTGCCGATCCGTGCCCGGCAGGGGGGCCTGGACGAGGCGTTGCGCCACGGTCCGTTCGATGTCGTGCTGTCGAACCCGCCGTATGTTCCATGTGAGGGCGAAAGCCGTGATCCGCGCTGGGATGCCGGCGCCGACGGACGCTGCGTTCTCGATCCGCTGTGCGACAGCCTGCCCTCGTTGCTCGCTCCGGGCGGATTCGCGCTGATCGTGCACTCCGAGTTCTCCGGTGTGGATGCGACGGTGTCCCGTCTGCGCGATGCGGATCTCAAGGCGTCCGTCGTCGCCCGTAGCCGGATCCCCTTCGGGCCGGTACTCCGCAGCCGCGCCGGATATCTGTACTCGTCACAGCTGGCGGAACCAGGGGCTCTCACCGAGGAAATGGTGGTCGTGCGCGCCGACCGTCCCCACACGAGGAGTTGAGAACGTGAGCAGGGCACCGAAGATCACGCAGTTCACCGCGGACGGTGAACGGGAAGCACACGTGGTGCGGCAGGTGCGGGGTGGCCCGGCCCTCGTCGAGGGCCCGGTTCGGATCGTCGCCGAGGACGGCGCCGAGACCGTGTCGGACCGATTCGTGGTGGCTGTGTGCCGTTGTCACCGGAGCGCCTTGTACCCCCTCTGCGACACCAGTCATCGCGCTCTCCGGACGCCGAAGACGGCGGCTGCGCGCACCGATACCGAACATCACTGAGACGGAACCGCGAGTCCGGGCCGGTCCCTGCACGGGGGCCGCCCGGATGTCGTCCTGGGGAGTGCGGTCGGCCGGTCGAGGCGTCCTACGGGTGCACGTCCGGCGGTGGACGGTCCGGATACGACGGATCCCGGGTGCTCGGAAGCACCCGGGATCCGAACTCCGGCCTCGTGCCGGACGTCTCCTTCCGGCACGGACGATCGAAGGGGTCAGTACCAGTGTGCGCGTCCGCCGATCGCACGGCCCGTCGCGCCCAGGATCGCAAGGATCACGCCGATCACCAGGAGTATCACTCCGAGTGTGGTGAGGATCGAGATGCCCGTGAAGAACCCCACCACCAACAGAATCAGACCCAGAATGATCATTGTCGCCACCTCAGATGTCATGTCCGAGACCTGGAAGTCTCGGAGCCCGGCGATCGAATAACCGGGTTGGTCCGTTTCCAAACGTTTGTGACAGGAGAAATTCGGACGAAAGTCCTTCCGGCGCCGGCCGAAGGTCGTCGAGCGAGCCCGAATGTTTGGATCTTGCCGTGTCTCGGGTATTCGCCTGCCGACACACCCGAGAGCATTCTGGAGGAAGATATGTCGAAGTCGAGCTACACGGTCCCCGGCCTGAGCGATGCCGACGGCTCGCGCACCGCGCAGATTCTCCAGGAGCGCCTGAGTGCCTACAACGACCTGCACCTCACGCTGAAGCACATCCACTGGAACGTCGTCGGCCCTAACTTCATCGGCGTCCACGAGATGATCGACCCGCAGGTCGAGCTCGTACGCGGCTACGCGGACGAAGTCGCCGAGCGGATCGCCGCGCTCGGTGCGTCCCCCAAGGGCACACCCGGCGCCATCGAGAAGAACCGCACGTGGGACGACTACTCGGTCGGCCGTGACACTGCGCAGGCGCACCTCGCCGCCCTCGATCTCGTCTACGACGGGCTGATCACCGACAACCGTAAGGCCATCGACGAGGTCGGCAAGCTGGATCCGATCACCGAGGACGTCCTGATCGGCCAGACCGGTCAGCTCGAGAAGTTCCAGTGGTTCGTCCGTGCACACCTGGAGAACGCGTCCGGCGCTCTCTCGAACGCGGACGCGAAGACGGAGAAGGACGCAGCGGAATCGGCCCGCTGACCGAGACACTCGGACGACACGGACGGCGCTGACGATGCAGATGGCCTCGACGTCCCGGACCGGACTGCCACGACGCATCGTCGTCACCGGAGCGAGCGGAAACGTCGGCACGGCGCTTCTGCGCCGGCTGGCCGCTCATCCCGCACAACTCGATATCGTCGCGATCGCGCGCCGGATTCCTCCGGCGCGCGATCCGTATTCGGCGGCGACGTGGTGTGCCGTCGACCTCGCGGATCCCGATGCCGCACAGGTGCTGGCGCCGATCTTCGCGGGAGCCGATGCCGTCGTCCACCTGGCGTGGGGATTCCAGCCCTCACACCGCCGCGACTACCTCCGCCGGGTCGCCGTGGACGGTACCCGCGCCGTGCTGACCGCCGCTGCCGACACCGGTGTCGGGCACGTGATCCACATGTCCTCGGCCGCCGTCTACTCCGGGGGCGCATACGGCCGGGAAGTCGACGAGTCGTGGGCCCGCGACGGTGTGCCCACCTGCGTGTACAGCGTCGACAAGGTCGCGGCGGAGAAGTTCCTCGACGACTACGAGACGGGTACGAGCGTTCCCGTTCTCACGCGCTTCCGGCCGGGGTTCATCGGACAACTGGTCTCCGGCTCGGGCCTCGAACGTTACGTGCTGCCCGAGTTCGTGCCCGCCGGCATCACGAACCACCTGCCGGTGATCCCGATCGACCACGGTCTCACCATTCCTGCCGTGCACTCCGACGATGTCGCGGACGCGCTGGTCGCCGCGCTCGAGCGTCGGGCGCCCGGTCCGTTCAATCTGGCGGCGCCGACTCCGGTGGGAGCGCGGGATTTCGCCGCTCCGTTCGATTGCCCCACGGCCCCGGTGCCGCGATGGGGGCTGTCGGTGCTCGCCGAAGCGACCTGGCGCCTCCGGCTGCAACCGGTGCAGGGTGGCTGGATCGACCTCGCGTACTCCTGCCCGCTGCTCGACTGCGGCAGGGCTCGGGAAGACCTCGGGTGGTCGCCGAAACACGATGGTCCGGATGTCTGGGCCGAGACGGTACGCGGAATGCGCAGCGCGACGGGCACGGACAGTCCTGTCCTTTCTCCGCGCAGCGCACGGCAACGCCTTGCCGCACTCGTCGAGCGTGGACCCATCGACCGTCGGATTCCGTCGTAACACTTTCCGGCGCAGAATCATCCGCGTCCAGTTCGGTCGCCCTGTGGTTTCGCGGACGGCCGGATGCGGTATCCACGACCATGACGAAACCATCGAATCGAGCTCACGCTCCCACCACTGCTTCCCGAGCTTCGGGCTGGATCGGATACGCCTGCATCCTCGCGGGGATCGCCGTCGTCGCTCTCGTCCTCTACGCGGCGGGCGACGGCTTCGAAGGATGGGTGCTCGTCGGTGCCGTCGCCGCGGCCGTGCTCATCGTCGTCGGCGTCGTGATGTCCGCTCTCAATCTCCGTCGACGCCGCCTCCGCGGCTCCGGTGGTACCCCTACACACGAACCCGGTCTCCTCGACTGAGCCGGATCCCGGCACGAACGACGTGGAGCCTCGGGATGCAGTGCCCCGAGGCTCCACGTCGCTGCCGCGTGTCCGCCCCTCAGACCGGCGCCCCGGCCGGCGTGAGAAGCGAGCTGCGTCCCGCTGCCCAGCTGCCCAGTAGATGGCTCCCGAGCCGGCCCTCCAGGAACTCGATGGCCTGCGCGCCGAACGAGATGTCCTGCGCCCGAGCCGGATCCTGTTCGAGGATGTAACCCACCACGTCGTGCCGCAGGACGAGCTCGTGGACCGCGTCCGCCTCGATGTGCTCGGAGTAGAACAGGACGCACGCGTCGTCCGCACCCAGGCGTTCGAGCGCTTCGACCATGCGTCGGGCGCTCGGGGCGGTGGTGATCTCGGCGGCGGCGAACATGCCGACCAGCATCGGTGTGTACGCGCGGTGCAGGCCGCACAACGACATGAAGTTGACAGTGGCGAGGGTGACAGCAGGAACGACATCGAGATATCCCAGATAGTCGTCCTTCAGGCCGGCCGCGAGCAGCAGGTCGGCGAACAACCGCGAATGCATGCGCTCCGCGCGGCCGCCGCCGTACTCGTCGAACTCGACGGCGACCAGCGCAGCCTTCGCGCGACCGGACAGCCGGGGGATCGCGAGAGCGTGCGGGTCGGCCTCCTTGAGGTGGTAGATCGAGCGGTGGACGAAGAACTCGCGCATCATCTCCCACGTGCCGTTCGCGGCGAGTTCGTGGGAGACGCCCCACGAGTCGTCGGGTTCGCGGCACAGGTCCTCGAGGACGCTCTGCGGGTCGTCCGAGGCCGGTACGTCGGCACGCAACCGATCGAGGAAGATGCGTTCGAGCCGCGTCCGGACGCCGAGGGGGCCCGGTGCCCACTCCCATGCGGGGTCGACACCCGCGAAGCCGCGGTAGTGGAGCTCGTAGAGAACGGCCAGGGCGAGTTGGACGTCCTCGCCGTAGGCATCCGCGCCGTCGGTCGCGACGTCCCACGTAGCATCGTCCACCGGGCCGCCGAGTCGCTCGACGATCTCGGCGGAGATGGGTCCGCGGGGCGTGGGAAGCGGAGCGTCGTGCACATCGCACATCCGGGTCTCATGGGCCATGCGGGCGGATTACCCTCTCGGAGGCTCGCAAAAACGACCCGGCGAGCGGTGCCGGCTGTGAATACCGGAACGGCCTGTGGGTATCCGGCGGCCATGAGCGAGGACCGCGAACGAGAACCCCACACCATCGACTATCCCGGCGAAACCGACGACATGGCCGAGCGTCCCGCCGACGAGATGCGCGGCTACGTCGGACGCGGGTTGCTGTCGGGCCGCAAGGCCCTCGTCACGGGCGGCGACTCCGGAATCGGACGTGCGGTCGCGGTCGCCTTCGCGAAGGAGGGCGCCGACGTCGCGATTGCGTACCTCGAAGAACACCGCGACGCCGAGCGCACCGCCGACCTCGTGCGACGCGAGGGTCGGAAGTGCCACGTCATCGCGGGTGACCTCGGGGACGCGCAGCACTGCCGGTCGGTAGTGGCCGAGACGGTGGAGCAACTCGGCGGACTCGACATCCTCGTCAACAACGTGGGCACCCAGCAGCCTGTCGACGACCTCGCCGAGCTGAGCGAGGAACAGTGGCGGCACACCTTCGCCGTGAACATCGACAGCTTCTTCCACGTGACCAAGGCGGCGCTGCCGCACCTGACGCCGGGTGGCTCCGTCATCAACACCGCGTCGGTCAACGGACTGCGTGGCAACAAGACGCTCATCGACTACTCGGCGACGAAGGGCGCCGTGATCGCGCTGACCTACTCGCTCGCGCAGGCGCTGCAGGACAGGCAGATCCGGGTGAACTGCGTGGCGCCCGGACCGGTGTGGACCCCGTTGATCCCGGCGACCATGGACGCCGAGAAGGTGTCGGAGTTCGGGCAGCAGGCACCCTTCGGGCGCGCCGCGCAGCCCGACGAGATCGCCCCGTCCTACGTATTCTTCGCGTCGGAGACGATGTCCTCGTACTACAGCGGCGAAGTGCTCGCCCCGCTCGGCGGCGAGACCATGCCGGGCTGAATCCGGGGTGGGGTGGGCAGAGAGCAAGAACGGTCGGGCGGCGGCCGGGGTCTGCGCGCGACACTGAACGCATGACCCTCGGCCGTGACCGACTCCGGGAACTGCTCGACGCCGTTCTCGACGAGAACAACGCAACCCTCGAACGGATGGCGCAGCACGCCTACGCCTCGCCGTGGCACTTCAGCCGCACCGTCGCGGTCGGTACCGGCGAGTCGCCGGTGGCGTTGCGGCGCCGGGTGATGCTCGAACGCGCCGCCTGGCAGCTGCGTCACGGCAGGTCGGTCACGGATGCGGCGTTCGCCGCCGGTTACGACAGCGTCGAAGGATTCGGACGCGCCTTCGCCCGCGCCTACGGATATCCACCGAGCGTGGCCGCCCGGGTGCTCGGCACGGGCGGGAGCGACCACTGGCTTCCCGCCCCCAACGGCGTCCACTTCCATCCACCCACCAATCTGTGGGTCGAGGAGGACGGGCGACGGCCCGCGGCGCCCGACTATCCGGCAGCCGAGGTCCTGGCGCAGATGGTGCAGCACGATCTCGCGGACACTCGCTATCTCCTCGGCCGGGCCGCGGAACTCGACGACGACGAGCGCGAACGGATCCGGTTTCCCGGCCTCGTCGTGCTCGAGTGGGACGGCCCCGAGGAATCCGTGTCGCGGGTGCTCGGCAACCTCGTGCGAGCGAAGGAGGTCTGGCTGGCCTCGATGATCGGTGCCGACCAGCCGGTGGAAGAGGACGGCGGAATCGACGTGCTGGCAGCACGTTTCGAGGATGTCGCGCCGCGGTGGGTGGAGACGATCCGCGACATCCATCGCCGTGGGGCCTGGGGCGACGTACTCATCGACGCCCTGTGCGACCCTCCCGAGAGCTTCGTCCTCGCAGGGGTGGTCACCCATGTCCTCACCTTCGCCGCGCACCGCCGCCAACTCGCCCGGCACATGATGCGGGCGGCCCGCCTCGACGTCGATCACGGCGATCCACTCGACTGGAACAGGAGCACCCCGTGACCCGGATGATCTACTACACCGCAAGCACACTGGACGGCTTCCTCGCGACCGAGGACCATTCGCTCGACTGGCTGCTCACCCGCGAGACGGGAGACAGCGGACCCGTAGGGTACGAGGAGTTCATCGCCGGTATCGGCGCCATCACGATGGGGTCGTCGACCTACCGCTGGGTTCTCGACCACGCGGGTGAGGACAAGTGGGAGTACGACCTGCCCTGCTGGGTGTTCACGCATCGCGACGACCTGCCCGTGGCCCGGGCAGGGGACGAACCCGGCGACATCCGCTTCACACAGAAGGACGTCCGGCAGGTCTACGCCGAGATGGCCGCGGCCGCGAACGGCCGCGACCTGTGGATGGTGGGCGGCGGTGACCTCGCCGGACAGTTCGCCGAGCACGGCCTGCTCGACGAACTCGTCGTCTCGTTCGCGCCGGTGACCATCGGATCCGGCCGGCCGTTGCTCCCGCGGCACGTGGAGATGCGTCTCGTCGAGATCGGGCAGAGCGGGGAGTTCGCCGTCATGCGCTACGAAGTGTTCAAGGACGCCACCAGTCGGTTGTGATGTGCGTCACCTGCAGGTACCGTCGGCATCGAGAGGGACACACCTCGTCCAAGGAGGCCGGTCGTGAAACTCAATCTCTTCGTAGCGTGGAGCGCCTACGCGCTCGCCCTGGCTTCGGTCCTGATGATCGCCCTGACGATCGTCGCGGCCGGTTACGGATTCGAGGGCTGGGCGATCATTGCGGCAATCGCTGCGGTCGTCGCGCTCGGAGCGGCATTCGGCATGGTCGCCGGAACCGTTCGCCGCGACCACAAGCGGCATTACGACACACCGCACCTGTTCTGAGGGTCGTACGAGACGCGAGTCGGTGAGAGCCGGCTCGCGTCCCTCACCCCGCACGACCTCCTCATGACTCTGCGAGTCGGCGTTTCTCCGTTTCGATGTCGAAAGTGGGCTCCGGCCAGTCGAGGTCGAGACGTTCGAAGGCGTCGATGAGCAGTTCCGTGACCGCGAGGCGGCTGTACCACTTGCGGTCGCACGGAATGACATACCAGGGCGCGACGTCGGTACCCGTCCGGTCCAGCATGTCCTGGTAGGCCTGCTGGTACTGCGGCCACAGTGCGCGTTCCGAGACGTCGCTCGGGTCGTACTTCCAATGCTTGTCGCGGCGCTCGAGACGTTCGGCGAGGCGTTTCTTCTGTTCGTCCAGCGAGACGAACATCGCCACCTTCACGATGGTCGTGCCCTCGCGGACGATCTCGCGTTCGAACCGGTTGATCTCGTCGTAGCGTCCGCGCCAGACGCTCTCCGGCACCAGCGATCTCACCCGGGCGACGAGCACGTCCTCGTAGTGCGAGCGGTCGAAGACGCCGAGTTGCCCGTTGCGGGGGAGGGCCTTCGAGATCCGCCACAGGAAGTGGTGCCGCTTCTCCTCCGCGGTCGGGACACCGAAGGCCGTATGGTCGACGCCCTGCGGGTCGACGTGACCGACGACGTGACGCACCATGCCGCCCTTCCCGGCGGTGTCCATGCCCTGCAGTATCAGCAGGATCGAGCGGGTGCCGCCGGTCCGGCCCTCCGCGAACAGCATCTCCTGCAGTCCGGAGAGAGCCGCACCGCGTTCGGCGAGCAGACGCTCGCCGAGAGCCTTGTCGCCGTCGAATCCAGGCGTGGCGTTCGTGTCGATCTCGGCGACGCGCGTGTCGGGCCCTGCCCGCAGTGCTTCGATGATCGAGGCGGGTCGGAAGACGTCGTCCTTCGGCATGCCGGAAAGCGTGTCACACATGCGGCTCTCAGACGGGATCCACGCCGTTCGCGTCGGTGACGGAATGGACGCCGTTCGCGTCGGTGACGGAATGGACGCCGTTCGCGTCGGTGACGGAATGGACGCCGTTCGCGTCGGTCGGGAGCGGGTACGGCGGGCGTGAGATGCCGTCGACCATGTGGCTGCCCCACAGGTCGATCTCCGAGATGCGGGCTGTCGCCGTCTCCGATGCGCCCGGAACCGCGATGATCACGGTGGTTCCCGGCGCGGGGGAGACGTCTGCGCCGAGGGTGTCCGTGAGCTTGCGGAGCCGGCCCCGCCATACGTGCCGGCCGAGCAGCGGGTCGAACCGGCCGGAGATCTCGACGTCGACGGAGGCCGTGCGGTCTCCCACGGTGACCTCGGCGGGACCGCGATATCCGGGATCGTCCTCGTCGTGCAGATCGTCCGAGTGGTCGCTCATGCCCGCACTATACGTGCAACTTCGAGTTACAGTAAAGGAGTCGATCAGGACGTGGGTGACGACTCCGGCAGGAGCGGGTGCGACTGCGACTTGAAACGCACCGGGGATCCGGCGACGCCGGCGATGCCGGTCATGCCGCCCCAGACCATCATCGTCAGGTAATCGATGAGGTCTTCGGTGGTCATCGACTTGTTCGAGATCCACCAGTGCGTCGCGAGCTGGATGCCGCCGACGATTCCGTACGCCCACGGCACGGCACCGCCCGAATCCATCTCGAGCAGTCGCAGTCGCTCGCCCAGCACGGTCGCGACGAGTTCGGCGATCATCCGTTCGGAGTCCGCCACCACGTCGCGTCCCGCCGACGCGCTGTTGCTCATCACGTACAGGTAGACCTCGGGATCGTCGGCGACGGTCTCGACGTACGCCGTGATCGCCTCCCGGGTGAGTTCGTACTCGTCGAGATCCTCCGCCACCGCCGCGTAGATCCGGGGGGCGAGAACCGTCTCGACGTACCGCAACATCGTGGCGGTCGTCAGGTCGCTCTTGTCGGTGAAGTACCGGTAGAGCACCGTCTTCGACACGCCGATCTCGGCGGCGATCTCATCCATGCCGATCTCGTGTCCGCGGGCGCGGATCGCGTTGATGGTGCCGTCCACGAGTTCTTCCCGGCGAGCGATCTTGTGCTCGTGCCAGCGCCGTTTGCGGCCGTCCTGCTTGACGGGCGGGGCGGCCTCGGTCGAGGTCGGGTTCGAAGTCGTCTGCGGTCTGCTGGACACTGTGTGGCACATCCGTTCGGTGTCGATCGTCGGCTCAGTCTACGATCCGGCCTTCCGTCCTTCAGAACTCGAGGCCGATCCGTCCGCCGAGTGTCGACTTTCGGCACAATCGATCGGGTGCAGCTCCTGACGACCGACGACGAGATCAAACGCCGAGACCTCCGCCGTATGAAGGCGGTCGCGACCGGTTTCCTCGTCGTTGCCGCGATCATCTATCTCTTCTGCCGGTGGCAGGAAACCCGCGGCGCCGGTGCGTGGGTGGGTTACGTGCGGGCCGCGTCCGAGGCCGGCATGGTCGGCGCGCTCGCCGATTGGTTCGCCGTGACCGCCTTGTTCCGGCACCCCTTGCGGATTCCCATCCCGCACACGGCGATCATCAAGCGGAAGAAGGACCAGCTCGGAGCCAACCTGAGCTCGTTCGTCGGCAGTAACTTCCTCGCACCCGAGGTGGTGTCCGCCAAGGTCGAGTCGGCGCAGATCCCGCTGCGGGTCGGTACCTGGCTCGCCGAACCCGACAACGCCGCCCGGGTGGCCAAGGAGACCTCGACGGTCCTGCGGGGGGTGGTCGGGATCCTGCGCGAGGACGACATCCAGCAGATCATCGACCACACCATCGTCAAGCGCATCGCCGAGCCGGAATGGGGACCGCCGATCGGGCGCGTCCTCACCGAGCTCCTCGCCGAGAACCGGCACCTCCCGCTCGTCGACATGCTCGCGGAACGAGCGCACCAGTGGGCGCTCGGGAGCCAGGAGACCATCGATCGCGTGATCAGCCGCGACTCGCCGTCCTGGTCGCCGAAGTTCGTCGACCTGTTGCTCGGCGAGAAGATCCACCGTGAACTCGTGGAATTCACGTGGAAGGTCCGTTCGAATCCCGACCACGAGGTGCGTCTCGCGGTCAACAAGTTCCTGGCCGACTACGCCCGCGACCTGCAGAGCGATCCTGTGACCATCGCCAAGGCAGAAAAGGTCAAGGCCGAGATCATGGGTCGGGACGAGATCACCGGGCTCGCGGCGGCGACCTGGCGGACGGCGAAGCGGATGATCCTGGACTCGGTAGACGACCCGAACAGCACCTTGCGCACGAAGATCGCGGAGAACGTGATGGCGTTCGGCATCCGGGTCCGCGAGGACGCCGAACTGCGAACCAAGATCGACGGCTGGCTGCTCGACGCGGTTCGCTTCGTCGCGGCCAACTACGCCGACGAGATCACCTCCGTGATCCGCGAGACCGTCGAACGCTGGGACGCGGAGGAGGCCAGCCGCAAGATCGAGCTCGCAGTGGGGCGCGACCTGCAGTTCATCCGCATCAACGGTACGGTGGTCGGCTCGCTCGCCGGACTCACGATCTACACGGTGTCCGAACTGCTGTTCGCGTGACAACCATCGCGTGCTAGCAGAGTGCTTGCTGTAGCTAGCACCTGGCGGTAGAGTGGATCTCGTGTCCACGGAACCAGATCCGATCGAGGGCTCGGACACGCCGGACGACAGTGCCGGGCCGGGGGATATCGCCGCACGGGTGGTCAACCATGCCGCCCAGGACATCGGTGCATTCATCCGGTCCCAGCGCGAGGCTGCTCAGGTCTCACTCCGGCAGTTGTCGCAAGTGGCCGGTGTCAGCAATCCGTACCTGAGTCAGATCGAACGCGGCCTGCGCAAGCCGTCCGCGGAAGTGCTCGCCCAGATCGCCAAGGGGTTGCGGCTCTCGGCAGAGGTTCTCTACGTACGAGCCGGGATCCTCGAGCATCGAGCGGCAAGCGCCGTGCGCGACGCGGTGCTCGTCGACACCGTTCTCACCGAACGGCAGAAGCAGGTCCTGCTCGACATCTACGACTCGTTCTGCCGGGAGAACCAGCAGGACGCCGGCGATGCCCGGCCCGACCATCCGACAGACTTCGACGAGGAGAAATCTCCATGACCGATCCCACCAGCATCCGAACCTCCCTCTACGCCGCGGTCGGTGCCGGCGACGCCGTCGTCCAGGCCGTCGCCGACCTCGTGGCCCAGGCGCGCCGTCGCGCGGAGACCAACCGCAACGAGGTGGCCGAGCGGGTCGAGACCGCGCGCGACCGCTTCGCGACCCTGCCTGCCGATCTCACCGAGACCGTCGAGTCCCTCCGTGAGCGTCTCGCCGAACTTCCGGCAGAGCTGCCCGAGGAGATCGCGGAACTGCGCGAGCGTTTCAGCGCCGAGGAGCTGCGCAAGGTGGCCGAGGCGTACCTGAAGGTCGCATCCGACCTCTACACCGCCCTCGCCGAGCGCGGCGAGGAGACCATCGAGCGCCTGCGTACCCAGCCGGCCCTCGAGGACGGCATCGGTCGCGCCGAAGCGGTGCTCGGCGACGCCGCCGATCTCACCGAGGAAGCCCTCGGAACGGTGGCCCGCCGGACCCGTGAGGTCGGCGAGCAGGCCGCGAAGCTCGCAGGTCGTGCGGCCGGTCGCATCTCGGAGGCGAGCGACGAGGTCGGCGAGGCCGTGTCGAGCGCCGGTGACAAGGCCGCCGAGCGCGTCGTCGAACTCGGTGAACGTGCCGAGGAGACGGGCTCCGAGACCGCGGGACGTGTCGAGTCGGCACGTGGCGAGGTCCGCGAGGCGGCCGACAAGGCTGCCGAGAAGGTCGAGTCGGTGGCCACGCCGGTCGAGCCGGTCGCGGTCGCCCCCGCCAAGGCTCCGGCCAAGACCCCGGCCAAGGCTCCCGCCAAGACGCCCGCGGCGAAGGCTCCGGCCAAGACCGCCGCCAAGGCTCCTGCCAAGACGCCGGCGGCGAAGGCTCCTGCCAAGAAGACTCCTGCCAAGAAGGCGGCGCCGCGCAAGACCAGCGGCTCCTGACCTGGGGTGATCGATCGGCCCCTGCGCGAACTCGCGCAGGGGCCGATTCTCGTAGACTGGTGAGGTGACGAATGTCGATTCTCTTGCCGGTCTGATCATCCTCGCGCTGCAGATCATCGCCATTGCGGGGGCGGGATTTGCGTTGTTCCACGTGGTGCGTCAGCCCGCCGAGGCGTTTCCGGCCGTCGACAAGCTGAGCAAGCCCATCTGGCTCGGCATCCTCGTGGCCGCATTGCTCGTCCTCGTCGTCTTCGGTGCGGTCGGCCTGCTCGGCATCATCGCCGTCGTGGCGGTGTGCGTGTACCTCGTGGACGTCCGTCCGCGCGTCGAGGAGGTTCAGCGTCCTCGGTGGTGACCGAGGAGGTTCGGCGTCCTCGGTGGTAGAGCGCATGCGCGTGCGTCTCGCTTGACAAGTGTGATCCAGATAATGACACTTCGGGTAACGGATAATTTCCGAGACGAGGTGGTCGGCGATGACGCTCCTGCGAAAGCACGACAACCTGCCGGGTGAGCATTTCGCGCACAACCGGCAGGAGACCGCGCAACGCCTGCTCGATTCGTCGGCACGGCTGTCCTACGAACCCGGCCTCGAGATCGACTGGGACGCGCCGCTCGTGGACGGCAAGTACGGCATGACGCCGGAGTGGTGCAGCCTGTACGGCACCGATCTGTGGGAACGCATGTCGGAAGACCAGCGCATCACTCTCACCGAGCACGAGGCCGCGAGCATCGCCGGCACCGGCATCTGGTTCGAGATGATCCTCATGCAGATGCTCGTGCGCGACCTCTACCGGCATGATCCGGCGACACCCTACGTGCAGTTCGGTCTCACCGAGATCGCCGACGAATGCCGGCACTCGATCATGTTCGCCCGGTCGGCGCAGCGGTACGGGATCCCTTCCTACCGGCCCAAACGCTGGATCCGTGAGACCGGGCGACTGTTCAAGGCGGTCGCGCGCGGAGCCCTCGCCTACGGCGGCACCCTGTTCGCCGAGGAGATCCTCGACATGATGCAGCGCGACTTCCTGCGCGACGAACGGGTGCAGCCGATCACCCGGACCGTGAGTCACATCCACGTCGTGGAGGAGTCGAGGCACATCCGCTACGCCCGCGAGGAGACCCGCAGGCGGTCGGCACGGCTCAGCCGCCTCGAACGGGCCTGGATCCGGATCCATCTCGGCGTGAGTGCCTACTTCGTCGTCACCAGCCTCGTGAACGATCAGGTGTACGCCGCAGCCGGACTGGACGTCGACGAAGCGAAGAAGGCCGCGCGGGAGAACCGGCACTATCACGACAGGCTCCGTCAGGGCACCCGCCGCACGATCGAATTCCTCGACGAGGTGGGGCTGATCGGCGGCCCGTCCACCCTGCTGCTGCGTCGCGCGCACGTTCTGTGACACCGCGCCGCTCCACCGAACCGACAGGAGATCTGCACCCGTGAGAAAGCCGTCCCCGACCGCGTCGATCGTCGCGGGATCGATCGTCCTTGCCGCCGCGGCCTCCACCGCCGTCGTCGTTCGCCGACGGCGCCGGACGGTCGTCCGTGCCGAGGAACTCGCGCCGCACGCCCTGCTGCGGGAGCCGGACATCGAACCCGAGGCGGTCGACGTGCGTACCGACGACGGTGCCCGCCTCAACGTGCTCGCGTACGGCGCTGCGGACGCCCCCGTGCTGGTGTTCTGCCACGGCTGGACCTGCAATGCCGCCTACTGGACCCCGCAGATCAACGCGTTCGCGGAGAACTACCGCGTCGTGGTGTACGACCAGCGCGGACACGGCGACAGCGAGGCCGGCGCGCGACCCCTCGGAGCCGACGTGCTCGCCGACGATCTCCAGGCGGTCCTCGATGCCGTCGTCCGGCCCGGATCGAAAGCCGTCCTCACCGGCCACAGCATGGGCGGCATGAGCATCATCGCGTGGGCCGAGAAGTATCCCGAGAACGTCGATCGCACGGTCGCGGGTGTGCTGCTCGCGAGCACCGGCACCGACCGGCTGGTCGCGGACTCGGCGATCGTGCCGCTGCCGGAGCGGTTCCCGCGCGTGCCGGTGCCCGTCGCGAGCCGGCTCATGGGCGCGACGGTGCCGTTGGCGTCGTCCTCCGTGACGACCCGGGCACTGCGGTACGTCGCCTTGTCGCCCGGCGCGAGCACTGCTGAGGTCGCCTTCTGCGAGCGGATCGTGCTCGGTTGCCCGCCGCGCACGCGGGGCGGCTGGGGCAGGGCTTTGAGCGCCATCGACCTCCGGGAAGGTCTGCAGAATCTCACCGTGCCGACGACGGTGCTCGTCGGCACGGCGGATCGCCTGACCCCACCCGTGCATGCTCGGCGTCTCGCCGAGGAACTCGAGCGCGCGGGCAATCTGGAACGTCTCGTGGTGCTCGACGGCATCGGGCACATGAGCTCGGTCGAAGCGATCGACAGATTCGACGAGGAACTCGCGCACCTCGTCGAGCGAGCGGGCGTACCCGTCGGCTGAGCCGATTCCCCGTTCGCCCGCGGGCTACCGGAAGACGACCGTCTTGCTGTCGTGCACCAGCACGCGATCCTCGAGATGCCAGCGCAGGCCGCGCGACAGGACCAGCTTCTCGACGTCTCGGCCCTGACGCACCATGTCGCTCACGCTGTCGCTGTGACTGACCCGGACGACGTCCTGCTCGATGATCGGGCCGGCGTCGAGCTCGGCGGTGACGTAGTGGCAGGTCGCGCCGATGAGTTTCACACCACGTGTGAACGCCTGGTGGTAGGGACGCGCGCCGATGAACGAGGGCAGGAAGCTGTGATGGATGTTGATCGCCCGGCCGGCCCAGTGCTCGCACAGCGCCTCCGGTAGCACCTGCATGAACCGGGCGAGGACCACTGCGTGCGGGTCGTATGCGTCGACGAGCTTGCGCACCTGTTCGAAGGCCGGGCCGCGCTCGGCGGGATCCTTCGGGAACGACACGTAGTGGAACTCGATGCCGTGCCGCTGCGCGACCGGTTCGAGATCGCGATGGTTGCCGATGACGGCGCACACCTCGGCGTCGAGTTCGCCTGCTGCGACCCGCCCGAGAATGTCGTGCAGGCAATGCGCTTCCTTGCTGACGAGCAGCACGATGCGCTTGCGCTTGCCGGTGTCGGAGAGCGTCCATTCGGTCTGCGGACCGATGTCGGCTGCGACGCCCGCGAACTTCTCGCGCAGTTCGTCGAGACCGAACGGAATCGACGACGCCCGGACGGCCTGCCGGGTGAAGAACCAGCCCGTGTCCTGGTCGGCGTGGTAGGCCGCTTCGACGATCGAACCCCCGACCTCCGCGAGAAAAGTCGAGATGCGGGCGACGATCCCGGTGGTGTCCGGGCAGCCCAGTGTCAGAACGTAACGTCGATCGTCGGCGGAGGAGGCGAGCGTCATGCCTCAGATTGTCTCAGGTGTCGCCGAGGGCACGTCCGCCGGTCGTCAGCCCGACACCGGAGGGCGCCGCACGGTGGCCGTCGCCACGAGGGTGGTGGCGTCGATCGTGTGCAGGCCGCGTGCCGTGACCTCGTCGGCGATCTGGTGCCGTACCGCCGCCACCTGCTCGGAGTCGAGCCCGGTCAGCGCCGCACGCAGGCCGGTGCCCGTCACGAGCGACCAGCACAGCTCGTCCGTCGCGGGAAGCAGATTGGACAGCGTGCGGACCTCCACGGAATCCGTCCCCGCCTCCGCCAGCCACGCCTCGAGAGTCCCCGGAGTGTCGATCCGGTGCAGGGGCATGCGATCGCGCAGAGCGCCGCGATCCCGCGGCTCGGGGGAGTGGCGGGCCGCGACGTCGAACACGATCGACGAGAACTCCTCCATCGCACCGCGTCGCCACACCGTCACACCGGCGCGTCCGCCCTGCCGCACGAGCGAGACGAGGCGCCAGAAGGTGCGATCCATGTCCGGGAGGAAGAACACCCCGTAGGAGACCGCCAGCACGTCGTAGCCGGGAACGGGTACGTCCGAAGGCGGTTCCCACAGCGAGGCGTCCGCGCACACGAATTCGATGTTCTTCAGGCCCCGGCGTTCCGCGGTCAGACGGCCGCGTTCGAGCATCTCGTCGGCGATGTCGACGCCGTGGACGAGTCCGTCGGGTCCGACGGCCGCGGCGGCGGGAAGCGCGGACGATCCCGTTCCGCAACACGCGTCGAGCACCGCCTCGCCCGGCGAGACACCCAACTGGAAGACCAGTGCCTGCCCGGCCGGTCCCCACACCGTCGGGGTGAGGTCGTCGAAATCACCACTCGCCGCGTCGAAGGTGCGGGCGGTCTCGGTGGAGTCGGTCCAGGGATTCTCGGGCTCGTCCCGTCGTTCGTCGTTCATCCCTGCTCCTCGAGATCGTAGAACGGTTCGGCATACCGGAAGGTGCCCCGAAGCGCGGGGTCGTGTGCCGTGAGCGCCCGGGCCTGGAAGTGGGAGTCCCATTCTTCGACGTCCGGGGAGATCCCGAGTTCGGCGGCGGGCACGAAGCCGAAACGGGGGTAGTAGTCGGGATGTCCGAGCAGGAGCACGAGCGACTCGTCCAGCGCGTCCGCCGCACCGAGCACGGCGTGCATGAGTGCGCCGCCCACACCGGAACGCTGCAGGTCGGGCCGGACACCGAGCGGACCCAGACCCAATGCAGGTGTGGTGCCGACGTGTCCTCGGGTGGCGACGACGTGCCCGACGATCGCCCCCGTGCCGTCCTCGGCGACGAGCGACAAGGGTGGCAGCCACGCATCGCTCGCGCGCAGTGACACGACGAGACCGGGCTCGACCGGCTCGTGGCCGGGCGCGGCGAACGGAGCGAACGCGGCCCGGTGCACGTCTGCGATCGCACGGACGTCGGCAGGAAGCTCTCGACGGATCAGCACGCGATCATTGTGGGTGGCCGAAGGACTCCCGCGCGAGTGGATTACCGAAGCCGGGATGCGGTGCCGGACGACATGCGGGTGCCGGACGGTCGGGCCTGCCGTGTGGGAAGCTGCACTCATGTCCGGAACCCCGCTGACCCGCGCGCAGGTCGCGTCGATGATCGACCACACCCTCCTCAAGCCCGAAGCGTCCTCGCAGGACGTGCGGGCCCTCGTCGACGAAGCCGTCGAGCTCGGCGTGTACGCGGTGTGCGTGTCGCCGTCGATGCTGCCCCTGCGGGCCGAGGGGGTCACGATCGCGACGGTCGTCGGATTTCCGTCGGGCAAGCATCATTCGCTCATCAAGGGCGCCGAGGCGCGACTCGCCGTCGACGAGGGCGCACGCGAGATCGACATGGTGATCGACGTGGGAGCTGCGGTGAGCGGCGACTACAACGCCGTCCTCGCCGACATCCTCACGGTGCGCGAATCGATCGGATTCGACCCGGTCCTCAAGGTCATCATCGAGTCCGCGGTGCTCTCCGACGAGGCGATCGTGGAGGTGTGCCGCGCCGCGGAGAAGGCCGGGGCGAATTTCGTGAAGACCTCCACCGGCTTCCATCCTGCGGGCGGCGCCACCACCCACGCGGTCGCGCTCATGGCGGAGACGGTGGGTGGCCGGCTCGGCGTCAAGGCCAGCGGGGGAATCCGCACCGCCGAGGACGCGGTCGCGATGATCGAGGCCGGTGCCACACGCCTCGGGTTGTCCGGCAGCCGCGCCGTGCTGGACGGTCTGCAGGGCTGAGCAGTGCTGGACGGTCTGCAGGGCTGACCTTGTCGGTCACGACAGCAGGCCGCAGCTGCCCTGCTGTGGCGATTGTTCCTGTCCCTGCTGTCCCTGCGGGTTCTCCGGCAGCACGAAGCGTCCACCTTCGAGGCGGAGTTCGACGCCCGAGTCGGTGACGTCGACCTCGGTGGCCTGCATGCCCAGCGGATACTGCTGCAGACCCGACGTGAGGATCTGAACGACCCCGTCGACGAGTGCCGTCGGGAGGCCGATGCCGAGGATCGAGGCGTCGGTCGTCTCGACCGTCACGAGGCCGCCGTTCACCACCGGTCGTGCGGTGAACTCCGCGAGACCCTGCCCGCCGACCGTGAACGTCAGGGTGCCTGCGTTCTCGTCGGCCGTGACGTCGGTGACGAGCGCTCCCACCGACTGGCTCTGCACGGTGGCGAGGATCCCGGAGACGGGCCACGACACGTCGGCGCTCGAGCTGCCGATGGTGCCGGCTCCCTCTGCGGAATCGCGCAGGTCGACGTCGTTGACCTCGGCGTGCACCTGCATCTGCTGGGCGGGGCCGAAGGCGGTGTCGTCGCTGTCGAGGGCCACCGAAGGCACCTGGCGGTCGAGCAGTTGCAGCAGTACCGGCTTCCAGCTCAGGTCGACGTCGACTCCGGTGCCGAGCTCGCTCTCGAAGGACTGGGCGAGGCAGGTGGTCGCGCGGTTGCGGACGTAGACCTCCGCGCCCACCAGGACGGCGACCAGCGCCGCGACGAGAACGACGGCGATCGTGACGGTGCGGTTGCGCTTCCGTTGCGTCATGATCGTCGATTCTCCCGGACAACTCTGAGGATCGACTGAGCACACGGCCGCAGGATGAGGAAAATATGTGAGGTGTACCACATTCTTCGGCTACGCTGGGCGCCATGACAGGGTGGACGGATTCAGGTTACGACGCAACCGGGCGGGCCGATGCCGACGACTCGCTGCGGCGCCTCGCCGCCACGCAAGCCGGGTTCTTCACCGCACGCCAGGCCGTCGGCCACGGAATAGCAGCGCACGACTTCGCGGAACGCATCGAGGCGGGTCTGTGGATCCGCGTCGAGACCGAGTTGTATCGCCTCGGCGACAGCCCGCGGACCAAGTTCGACGAGTTCGCACAGTGGTGCACCTGGTACGAGGGCGAAGCCGTCGTCTCGCATCAGAGCGCCGCCGACCTGCACGGCATGGGCCACCTGCAGCCCCGCTTCCTCCACCTGTCCACTCCCGACCAGCGCACCGTGCCGAGCAACCGGCTCGCGCTCCATCACCGGACGCTGGCGGACGAGGACTGCGAGATCGTCGGGGCCTTCCGGATCACCACGCCGGCACGCACCGCGGTCGACCTCGCCGCGGGCGGCGTGTCGCAGGAAGTGCTCGACGAACTCGTCGGCGACGCACTCGCGCTCGGGCGCGTCGACTCCGACCAGCTGCATGCCGCGGTGGCGAATCAGCCGGCTGCGGTGGCCGACCGGATCGAGCTGGCACTCCTCGCCGCAGGCTGAACACCCGGACGGCGAGGTTCTCAGACCGCGACAAGTTCGCGTGCGACGGGTGCGTCGGCGGGTGCGACCGCGTCCCACGGCACCGTCAGAACACAGTCGCGGAGACGGCGACGGGGCGGACGCACCGGAAAGCCCTGGTCCCGCAGCAGTTCGAGCGTCGCCATCCAGCGGATCCGCGGTCCGAACGCCGCGTGCGGCGCGCTCGTCGCCCACGCCCGGTCGGCCGCACGGAGCAACGCGTGGATCGGCTCACCCGGAACATTCCGGTGGATCAATGCCTTGGGTAGCCGTTCGGCGACGTCGGACGGTCTGTCCACGTGGAACGGGCTCCACGCCAGCGTCAGCGATCGGGGCCCGTGCTCGTCGAGCAGCACCCAGGCGCAGCGCCGGCCCAGCTCGTCGCACGTGCCGTCGATGAGCAGCCCGCCGGGGGCGAGACCGGACCGCAAGTGCGCCCATGCCGGTTCGACGGCCTCCTCCGGATACTGCCGGAGCACGTTGAACGCCCGCACCAGGGTCGGGCGCAGGCCCGCGAGTTCGAAACCGCCTCGGGCGAACTCGACGCCGTCGCGGCCCGGCACCACCCGTTCCGGATCGATCTCGAGGCCGACGACGCGCAGATCGCTGCGCACCCGGCGCAGTCGCGCGGCGAGTTCGAGGGTCGTCACCGGCATGGCGCCGTAGCCCAGATCGACCACCAGCGGGTCGACGGCGTGCGTCAACGCCTTCGCGATGTGGGGGTCGTGCATCGCCCAGCGGTCGCTGCGGCGCAGCCGGTTGATGCCGGTGGTGCCGCGCGTGACGACACCGACGGGTCCTCGATTCCGCACGCGGTTACCGTCGCGCGAGCCAGTCGGCGGTGATGGCCGCTTCGGTGCGGAACACGTCGACGAGATTGGTGAGGATGAGTTCTTCGAGCTTGCCGCCGACGAAGGGGATGTGCACCGTGGCTTCGGAGGTGGTGCGGAGCGTGGCGCCGTGGTCGTCGGCGAAGAGTTCCATCGTGCCCGTCAGGCTGCCCGGGCCGCCGGGGATCGACGCCTGGTAGGTGCCGGTCGCGCGGTCGGTGAACGGCCCGTACGTCTCCGTGCGCGTGATGACCATGTCCTTCTTGATCACCGTGCGGGCGATCTCCGGCAGGTCGGAGCGGGGGAGGACGTGATGCAGCACCAGTGCGATGCCCGATTCGGAGGTCGTGAACTCGCGGACGTGGTTCTCCGAGTACTTGCGCATCTCGGCCATCCGCGCTTCCCAGTGCTCGGGGTCGGCGAGCGCCTCGTACACCCGCTCCGGTGAACAAGGGAAGCGGGCGGAGTAGTCGATACGCCGTGCCACGACCGGCCAGGTTACCGCGCCGGGTGGCCCGTCCGGAAATCGCGAGTCACCGTGGGGCGACTCGGCAGGGAGTGATCAGGCGGAATGATCGCCGTTCAGCCACTGCTCGGTGAAGGTGCGCTCTGCGTCGAACAGCTCGACCAGCTGGTCGACGATCATCCCCTCGATCTTGGAACCGAGGAACGGGATCTTCACCTCGACGGTGCCCTCGATGACGACGGACGAACCCGTGCCGTCGGCCAGCAGCGTCATCCCGCCGGTGACCTCACCGGGCATCCCGTCGACGTGTGCCGAGAACTTGCCTTCGGCGCGGTCGGCGGCGAATGCACCCCACGCCTCGTGGCGCCGGATGACCAGATCGCCCGGGCGGATGCTCGTGACCATGCTCGGGAGGTGCTCGGCCGGGATGGCCTGATGAAGATCGAGTTCGATCGTGCCGTCGCCGCTGTCGACCCGCTCGACCGCCGCGCCCGGACCGCCGACCTCACGCAGCCGGGTCTGCCAGTACTGCGGATCGACGAACGCCGCGTGGACCGCGGCAGGCGGGGACGAGTAGTTCGCAGTGTGGTCGATAGGGCTGCCCATACGGGGCACGCTACCGTTTGCTGGTGCTTGATCCACGTACCAGGGCCCGGCTCGCCGAAACGGGAGCCACCGTGTCCGAGCAGGTGCCGCTGTCGGATTTCACGACCCTCCGGCTCGGTGGCCCCGCCCGGTATCTCGTCGAATGCGCGTCCACCTCGTCGTTGATCGCGGTCGTGCGGCTGCTCGACGAGCAGCGTGTCCCGCTCCTGCTCCTCGCGGGCGGCTCCAACCTCGTCATCGGGGACGACGGCTTCGACGGGGTCGTGGTCCGCGTCGCGACCACCGGTGTCGACCTCCGTGACGATCACCTCCGGGTGGATGCGGGAGCCGAATGGGACGCGGTCGTCGCGACCACCGTGGACGCCGGACTCGGCGGGCTCGAATGCCTGTCGGGTATCCCGGGCTCCGCGGGCGCGACGCCGGTGCAGAACGTCGGGGCCTACGGCGTCGAGGTGGGCTCGATCCTGCGCCGCGTCCGTCTGCTCGACCGCACTACCGGACTGGATTCGTGGGTCGGGCCCGAGGCTCTCGGTCTCGGCTACCGGACCAGCGTCCTCAAGCACACCGACACGGCCGTGGTCCTCGAGGTGGAACTGGACGTGCGGAGCGACGGCTCCAGCGCACCGCTGGCGTACCGCGAGCTCGCGGTGGCGCTGGGCGCGGTGGAAGGCGAACGCAGGCCGACGGCCCAGGTGCGCGAACACGTCCTCGGGTTGCGCCGGAGCAAGGGCATGGTGCTCGACTCGCGCGATCCCGACACCTGGAGCGCCGGATCGTTCTTCACCAATCCCGTCGTGCCCGACGGTCGGTTGCCGGACGTGCTGGCGGCCATCGCGGCGAAGGTGGGCGACGGCGTGCGGATCCCGCAGTTCCCGGCGGACGGCGGAACCAAGTTGTCGGCGGGGTGGCTCATCGAGCGGGCGGGTTTCGCGAAGGGATTCCCCGCCGCCGACGCGCCCGCGCGGCTGTCGACGAAGCACACGCTGGCGCTCACCAACCGGGGAACGGCGTCGACGGCGGATCTCGTGGCCCTGGCGCGCAGAGTGCGCGACGGTGTCGAGGACGCCTTCGGGGTTCGCCTGCATCCCGAACCCGTCACCGTCAACTGCGCGATCTGACCGGCAGCACACACCGGACCGGCAGAGTTCCGGTCACCAGCGGTTGCGGACCTCCTCCGCGAAGCCGAGCAGGTTCTCGACCCCGAGCCGGGTGCCGTCGTCGAGCACGGCGGTGCCGGTGAACCGCCCGAAGACCTGATGCTGTGTGGACCGCACGAGCAGGGCGTTCACGTCGGCCGCGCGGTCGAGGATCGGCTCGAATTCCATCTCGAAGCGCTCGTCGTTGCTGGTGAACCGCCACGGCGCCCCGTCGTAGGTGTCGCGGGGCAGATGGAAGTGCACGCGGTCGAGTTTGTGCGCCACACCGTCGTGGAAGAGCATGTTCTCGCTCGCCGCGGTGGTGTCGCCGAATCCGTGGCCGATGTTGAATCCGAAGCGCATCCCGTCGTGGATTCCCGACGCGGAACCCCAGTACCAGGTGTTGTCGTAGGTCCACACGCCGCGACCCCAGTCGAACACGCCGAACGCGGTGGCGGGGTCGAAGACCAGCTCCCGCCCGCCGACGGTGAGCGTGCCCCGCGCGGGCAGGCAGTTGATCTTCTGGTTGTAGTAGAAAGCCTTCGGTGCCCGGGGGAAGGGGGTCGCGACGACCATCCGGTCGTCGGGCGGCTGCGCGAGCGCCAGTTCGCCGGACAGGCCGCGCCCACCTCCGAAGCGAGGATGGTCGACGACCAGCCGCCGGGCCTGCCCTTCGTGGTGGTACTCGATCCGGAGGCCGCGATTGTCCACGACGACGTCACCGCGGTCGGCCGTCCACGGCAGGCGCATCCGGCCGAGCGGGAACGGAACGAGCGCGTTCTCGGTGGTCTCGGAACGACCGGCGAGATCGAGCACGCTCACCCCGAGCAGACCCACGTAGCCGTTGTCGGCGACGGTCAGGGCGATCCCGAACGGTCCGTCCTCTCCGTCCGAGAGGACGCAGTAGTAATCCCATTCCTTGATGCGGAACCGCGACGCCGCGACCCGCTGCCGGTCGTAGGTGCGGGTCTCCGCGGTGCTCCAGCCGGCCTCGGCGAGTGTTCCGTCGTCGCCGAGCAGTGGGCCGGGCGCGAGGCGTCGTTGGCGCATATCCCGTGACAGTACCGACGGTGGTGGGCGTGACGGTCCCGCCTCGCCCACCACCGCGGCGGACTCAGTCGGCCGTGCGGTGGAAGCGGCCTGCGTTCGCCTGGTCGCGCGGCTTGACGATGATCTGGTCGAGGTTGACGTGCGACGGGCGGGACGCGACGAATCCGATGATGTCGGCGATGTCCTGGGCGACGAGCGGGGTGATGCCCTCGTACACCTTGTCGGCGCGTTCCTTGTCGCCTTCGAACCGCACGAGCGAGAACTCGGTCTCGACCGCGCCCGGAGCGATCTCGGTGAGCCGGACGGGTTGTCCGAGCAGCTCGCCACGCAGCGTGCGGTGCAGTACGGCCTGCGCGTGCTTGGCGGAGGTGTAACCGGCGCCGTTGTCGTAGGCCTCGAAGGCCGCGACCGAGGTGATGGTGACGATCAGGCCGTCGCCCGACGCGATGAGCTTGGGGATCAGCGCCTTGGTGATGCGCATGGTGCCGACGACGTTGGTCTCCCACATCCACCGCCAGTCGTCCTCGACGGCCTCGGCGACCGGCGCGAGTCCCTTGGCGCCTCCGGCGTTGTTGACCAGCACGTCCACACGCGGCAGCACGGTGGTGAAGGCCTCCACCGAATCGTCGTCGGTGACGTCGAGCTCGAGCGCGGTGCCGCCGATCTCGTCGGCGAGTTTCTGCAGGCGGTCGAGACGCCGTGCGCCCACCACGACGTGGAAGCCCTGCGCGGCGAGCGTACGGGCGGTCGCCTCGCCGATGCCGGAGGACGCTCCGGTGACGACGGCGACGCGGGAATCGGGAGAGATGCTCATGGGGCAATCGTAGTGTCGGGCACCGGATGCCGCCGTACGTCCCGGCCTGCGAAGTCCCTTCCGTGCGGCTACCCTGCGGCATATGACCACCACCCGCGGTCGATACAGCTCGGGAGAGCAAACCCGGATTCGGCTCGTCGAAGCCGCCGAGCGGCTCTTCGCCCGCGGTGGTTACGACGGAGTCACCCTCGCCGACATCCGCAAGGCCGCCGGACAGCACAACTCGTCGGTGATCGGCTACTACTTCGGGACCAAGGAGGGACTGCTCGAGGCGGTCTTCTCCCATCGGTTGCCCGCCCTGAACGCCCAGCGTGAAGCGTTCGTCGCCGAGATGCTTCGGACGCGGGACACGCTGTCGGTCCGCGACCTGCTGTGGGCGATCATCCGTCCCCTGGCGGGCACGCTCGGCCGCAACAACCACTACGTCGCCTTCCTCGACCGGCTCTCGAACCACGAGCGGTTCGCCGAATGCTTCCGGGTCACCGGGCCGACGGGAACCGAGAGCGGCCGCCGGTCCGACACCGCGCTGCGGGCCCTGCTCGGGCAGTTGCCCGACGACATCGCCGGGCAGCGTCTGCGGCTGGTGTATTCCGGAACGGTCGGTGCCCTCGCGCGATGTCACCGCGCAGGCACATCACCCACCACCGCCGAGTTGGCGGCGCTCGTCGACGCGTGGGAAGGGTTGCTGCTCGCGCCGGTGTCGGGGGAGACCGCCCGGGCCCGCGGGGATGTGCGGGGGAATTTCCCACCGGATCGGTGAGGATTGGACACGAGGTGGTTCGGACGATACTTTGATCGACATGTCAGTCGGCCACACCTCCGCATCGCGGGTCACCTATGTGACCGCCGCGCTGGGATCACGGCTGCCTCTGGCGCGCGAACTCTGTTGTCGCTGCTGCGGAAAGTAACTCCGCACCGATCCCGCCCCTTCCTCGTGCGGGTCCGTCCTCCGATCGTGCTTCCACGCCGGGGATTCGGTGCGTCGATCGTCTCCCGCCCCTTCTCCGGTCATCACGTCCGGATCAGCAGCCAAGGATCAGCGCCGTGTCGGTTCCCACTCTTTCGCCGTCCGTTTCCCTTCCCTCCCGGCCGTCAGCGGCCCCTCGCGCCACCGCCTCCGGTGTCCGCGGATCCGCGCGTGCGACGGTGGTCCGCCCTCGGGCCTCTCGCGTATCGAGCCAGGTCAGGATCGTTCCGCCCGACCTGCGTATCGCCGACGGCACCGGGGCGTCGGTCTTCCGTGTCGCCGCCAATCGTGGTCCGGTCTCGCGTGACGTAATCGCGAAGGTCACCGGGGCGAGCATCGCCACCGTCAATCGTCAGGTCTCGGCCCTGCTCTCGGCGGGTCTGCTGCGTGAGCGCGCCGACCTGACCGAGCCGGGTGCCGTCGGCCGGCCGCGCGTACCCGTCGAGGTCGACCACGAGCGTTACCTGACGGTCGGCATCCACATCGGTGCCGTCACCACCGGCATCGTCGCGAGCGACCTGCGTGGTCGTATCATCGGCGCCGTCGAGGTTCCCACCCCGAGCGGCGACCAGGACACCGCGCTCGCGTCGATCACCGCGAGCGCCAAGGCTTTCGCGGGACGTTGGCACCGTCGCACCCCGTTGTGGGTCGGCGTCGCACTCGGCGGTCGGGTGGACTCGAACTCCGCCGTCGTGACGCATCCGCGACTGGGCTGGGTCGACGCCCGCGTCGGTGCGATCGTCGGTGGCGGAATGGGCCTGCCGGTCTCGGTGGCCGCGCACGTCGAGGCGATGGCCGCCTCCGAGCTGCTCCTGACCCCCGACCGCGACGCTCCCGAGGTCAAGGGCACCGGGCTCTACTTCTACGTTCGCGAAACCGCGGGTGTGGCAATAACTTTCGACGGTAAGGTGCACACCCCGGCCGGAGGTCCGGGCTCGGTGACGCATTTCCCCACCGGGTCGTCGGCGCGGTGCTCGTGCGGCGGTACGGGCTGCCTCGAAGCGACCGTGAGCGATCGGGCGGTCGTGCAGCGCGCGGTGTCCGAAGGCGTCCTCGCCGACGGCGACGGCACCATCGGGTCGCTCTACCGCCTCGCGCGGGACGGATCCGAGGCTGCCCACGGTCTGCTCGTCCAGCGCGCCACGGTGCTCGGCCGCACCGTCGGAATGCTCCGCGACCTGTTCAACCCCGACCGGGTCATCCTCGGCGGCCAGGCCTTCACCGAGTACCCGGCCGCGGTTCCGCACGTCGCCCGTGCATTCGCCGCCTCGACCACCCTGCCGCGCAAGGACATCCGGATCACCGGATTCGGTAATCGGGTGCAGGCCCATGCGGCGGGTGTCGTCTCGCTCAGCTCGCTGTTCTCGGATCCGATCGCGGCGATGAAACGCACCGAACTCTGACGGATTCCCGTCGTGGTCACACGATCGGTGGGGCGTCGGTCGCGTCCGCGGCGGCGCCCCGCCGGTCGAGTTCGGCCCGGGCCCGGTCGAGACCGCCGTGTTCGAGTGCGGCCGAATGTGATTCGTCGGCCCACACGAGTTTTCCCCGCTCACGGACCGTCACGGTCATGCGGCCGCCCAGATGTTCGATCGAGCCGGCCACGTTCCGTCGTTCCGCGGGCAGCGGGACCGGCAGGACGTGTGCGGCTCCGATCGGCGAACTTCCCGAGATCTCCACACTCCATCGGGCGCTGCGGCCCCGCAGGAGCCAGCTCTCGTCGGTGACCGTGGCCTGCACCGGCGAGGTGACGGGATTGCCCAGGCGTACGACGCGCCCGTCCGGAAGCGCGACGACCACCGCGGTCACCTCGGTGCGCAGGGGACCCGAGTGCACCTGCCCGCCGGCGAAGGCCACGCATGCCTGCGGATCGGCGAATCCCTGTGCCTGTCCCCACCACCACGAATCCGGGAAACCACCCTTGCCCCAGTTCTTCTCACCGTAGACCAGGGATCCGGTCAGCTCCCACTTCTCGTCCCCGAGGATCGCGTAGCCCTCCGCCCGGCCGCCGAGCAACCAGGAATGCCAGTACTGGTTCAGGGCCGGGACGGAGTGGAAGACGCTCGACGCGCCGAACCGGCGTCGCGGCCAGGGCCGCAGGTCGAACAGCCGGACGTCGAGCCGGGCGTCGTCGCCGAGATCCATCCACACGCGTTCGCTGTCGCCCCGGAAGACGTCACCGGCCGACGCGCCGAGCCGATCGGGATCGGCGGCGGCCACCGGATGAGCGGCTGTGCGGAGGAAACCTCCCGGATGGGCGGCCAGGCCGAGTGTCGCCCAGTGCGAGCCGGACCCGACCGATTCATTCGCGCGGTTGACCCCGCACAGGGCGATGACCACGCGGCCGGTTCCGGGCTGGGTGAAGCGCCAGAAGTAGCCCTCCATCGCAACGCCGTGGGCGGCGAGGGGATCCCCGAAGGGCAGATCGGCACCCGACGCGCGATAGCGGGTCCACAGATTCCTCGGTGAGAATTCGTTCGGAGAGAATCGTCTCAGCCGTTCGTGCACCGCCATGCCCGCTCCGTTCCGTCGATCCGTCCTGTCCGTTGTCCGGATGTACCCAGAATGGCCGCTCCCGTCACGGAGCGTGCGGATTCGGGCATCGACGACCGGAGGAGGGGAGGTACCTGCGCCCGGCGCGGTCGGTCGGCCATAACGTTGACCGGACCGGATCGGATCGAAGAGAACGCGAGAAGCACGTGACAGGAGAGAAGAGCGGCTCGTACCGCGAGTTGTTCGCAGCGCCGGGCGCAGCCGCGTTCTGCCTGGCGGGATTCGTGGCGCGTCTGCCGATCGCGATGGTCGGGATCGGCATCGTCACGATGTTCTCGCAACTCGAGGGCAACTACGCGGTAGGTGGCGCATTGTCCGCGGTGTTCGCCCTGTCGTACGCCGTACTCACCCCGCTCGTCTCCCGCGCGGTCGATCGGTACGGCCAGCGCCGAATCCTGCCCGCGGCCGCCGTCGTCAGTGCGGTCTCCACCCTCGCGATGCTTGCGGGCGTCCGTCTCGACGTGCCCACGATGTGGTTGTTCGTCTGCGGTATCCCGGCAGGACTCATGCCCACGATCGGTGCGATGGTGCGGGCCCGGTGGACACAGCTCTACGGCGGTACCCCGCGGCTCCGCACCGCCTTCGCGCTCGAAGCAGTGGTCGACGAGGTGTGCTTCATCGTCGGCCCGGTGCTGTCGGTGGGTCTGAGCGTGGCGGTCTTCCCCGAGGCCGGCCCCCTGCTCGGCGCGGTACTGCTGCTCGTCGGCACCGTGGCCCTCGCGGCCCAGCGCGGCACCGAGCCACCCGTGCAACCGCACGCCGAGGGTCGTGCGAGAACGAACATCCTGCGCATGCCCGTCCTCCTGTCGATCGTCGTCGTGATGGTCGCGATGGGTGTGATCTTCGGGGTGATCGATGTCGCGGCCGTCGCGTTCACCGCGGAACAGGGCGCCCCGGGATCAGCCACCCTGACGCTCGCGTTGTTCGCGACGGGTTCGGCGGTGAGCGGCCTGATCTTCGGTACTCGGGCGGGCTCGAGTACCCCGACCCTCCAGTTGTTCGTCGCCACCGGCATTCTCGCGGTCCTGCTGTGCCCGCTGCTGCTCGCCGGCTCGGTGTCGGTGCTGACCGTGCTGTACCTCGTTGCCGGATGCGCGATCTCGCCCATCATGATCGTCGCGACGTCGCTGACCCAGCAGATCGTGCCGCCCGAACGACTCACCGAGAGCATCACGTGGACGGTCGCGGGGCTCGGCGTCGGTGTCGCCGCGGGTTCTGCGCTGGTGGGTCAGGTCATCGACCGGACCGACGCCGGCACCGGATATCTCGTGGCGGTCGCCGCGGGCATCCTCGCGGTCACGTGCGCGGGCGGGATCCACATCCGGGCACGGTTAGAGTGACGCGCATGGCAGTTCGTGAAGTGGCCGGCATCGACGGCACCTCCCTCGTGTATCGCGTATTCGGCTCCGACACGGCACCGGTCCTCGTGCTCATCCACGGCTGGGCGCAGTCGTCACGCTGCTGGGGCGACGGAGTCCTGGACGCGCTCGCCCGGGACTTCCGGGTGGTCGCCGTCGACCTGCGCGGACACGGCTACTCGCAGGCTTCCGAGACCGGATATGCGGATCGCGCCCTCTGGGCCGGTGATCTCGCCGCCGTCCTCGCCGCCGAGAACGTCTCCGAGGCGAACCCGGCGGTGCTGCTCGGCTGGTCGTACGGCGGCCTGGTGATCTGCGACTATCTCGCCGAGCACGGCGAGGCAGCCGTCGCAGGGCTGGTTCTCGTGGGTGCCATCACGAGCATCGGCCGAGGCGAGAAGGGCGGACGCGTCGGTGCCTCGATGCGTGCCGCGATCCCGGCTGCGATGTCGGAGGACCCCAAGGAGGCGGTGCGCGCACTCGGCTCGTTCGGCAACGCGCTCACCGGCCCCGTCGAGGGCAATGGTCTCCTCGAGGGCAAGGGCGCGGTGTCGCAGGCGCTGTTCGGTGCGAGCCTGGCCACCCCGCCGCGGGTGCGTGCGGCGCTGTTCGACCGCGCGGTGGGCAACGACGACCTGCTCGCAGGCCTGGACGTCCCGGTTCTCGTGCTGCACGGCGACGCCGACTCGGTCGTCGACGTCTCCGCCGCGCACCATGCGGTGTCGCTGTTGCGGCACGCCACGACGTCGATCTGGGCGGGCGTCGACCACGGTCCGTTCGTCGAGGATCCCGACCGGTTCGTGGCCGAGGTCGGCGAGTTCGCTCGCGCGGCGAGCGCGGAGGCGGCGACACGGGAAGATCGGCAGCAGGGCAGTATGGAGGGGTGACGTCCCAGCCCAGCCGCCCGCACCGCGTGGCCGTGATCTCGGTCCACACCTCGCCGTTGGCGCAGCCCGGAACCGGGGACGCAGGCGGGATGAACGTGTACGTCCTGCAGACCGCCGTCGAGCTCGCGCGTCGCGGGGTGGAAGTCGAGATATTCACCCGCGCGACCTCGTCGGCAGACCCTGCCGTGCAACAGGCCGCGCCCGGGGTGCTCGTCCGCAACATCGAGGCCGGCCCGTTCGAAGGGCTCGACAAACACGACCTGCCGACGCAGCTGTGTGCCTTCGCTGCCGGCGTGCTGCGTGAGGAAGCGCGGCACCCGCAGGGCTACTACGACCTCGTGCACTCGCACTACTGGTTGTCCGGGCAGGTCGGCTGGCTCGCGCGCGACCGCTGGGGTGTGCCGCTCGTGCACACCGCCCACACCCTCGCTGCGGTGAAGAACGCGTCGCTCGCCGCGGGCGACACCCCCGAACCCCCAGCCCGGCAGATCGGGGAGCAACAGGTCGTCGCGGAATCCGATCGTCTGGTGGCCAACACCGCAGACGAGGCGGGCCAGCTCGAACGCATCTACGGGGCCGATCCCGCGAAGATCGACGTCGTCGCTCCGGGCGCCGACCTCAATCGCTACCGGCCCGGCGACCGCATGGCCGCTCGCGCCGAACTCGGACTCGACCCACGCGAGACCGTCGTGGCGTTCGTGGGCCGGATCCAGCCGCTCAAGGCTCCCGACGTGTTGCTCGAGGCCGCCGCGCGAGCACTCGCCGACGACCCCGGCATGCCGCTGCGGGTGCTGGTCGTGGGAGGCCCGTCCGGCACCGGCCTCGAACGACCCGACGCGCTCATCGAACTCGCATCCGCGCTGGGCATCGCGTCGCGGGTCACCTTCCTCCCGCCGCAACCGCCGGACCGTCTCGTCCAGGTGTACCGGGTCGCCGATCTCGTTGCGGTGCCGAGCTATTCGGAGTCCTTCGGTCTCGTCGCGATCGAAGCGCAGGCATGCGGCACGCCGGTGCTGGCCGCGAACGTCGGTGGTCTCGGCGTCGCGGTGCGCGACGGGGAGACCGGCATGCTCGTCGACGGGCACCGCATCGACGACTGGGCGAGCGCGCTGCGTTCGCTGGTGGGCGATCCCGATCGTCTCGCACGATTCGCGGCGACCGCGCCCGTGCATGCGGAGTCCTTCTCGTGGGAACACACCGCAGAAGGACTGCTCGACAGCTATCGACGGGCCGGGATGCGACGCAACCGGGCCTTCGGTACCGGCGAGCATTCGCTGCGGCGGCAGCGCGGAGTGTGGAAGTTGCGACGGACGAGGGGAGTCACCGCATGACCGACCGGCTCATCGAACTGATCGAATCGACGCTGCGTGATCGCGAACTCGAGTTCTCCGTCAAGGAGGGTGGGCACTTCGTCGTCGAGCTTCCGGGCGAGAAGAAGCTCGCGACGACCACTTTGCTCAGCGTCGGACAACACGGTGTGCGGGTCGAGGCATTCGTGTGCCGCAAGCCGGACGAGAACTTCGACTCGGTGTACCGCTATCTGCTGCGCCGCAACCGGCGCCTCTACGGCGTGGCCTACACGCTCGACAAGGTCGGCGACATCTATCTGGTGGGACGCATCGCCGCACACGCCGTGACCCCCGAGGAGATCGACGCGGTCCTCGGGCAGGTCCTCGAGGCGGCCGACCACGACTTCAACATCATTCTCGGTATCGGGTTCATCACGTCGATCAAGCGTGAATGGGAATGGCGAGTCTCGCGCGGCGAGCCGCTGCGCAATCTCGAGCCGTTCCGTCACCTCATCGAGGAGGAGACCGGTACGCCGTTCGACCCCGATGTGGACGACGACGAATCCGAGGATCGGCGCGAAGCGAACGGGTGACATCCATCCCGGGCGTCGTTATCGCGCCGTGAACATGCCCGGTTCGAGAGGTCTGCACGGGCGCATCATGTGACCATCACCACAATCCATGTGGTGTGGGAATGCCCGGGAAACGGTGCGTTCCCGTGAAGCGACCTGCGGTTTTTCCGAACGCGACTCGGGATTCTCGGACGGCCGTACCGGAAAATCGACCCGTGACCCAGCCGTGATGAACCCGTACGTTCGATGTAGGCCCGATACCGACGGGCGTTACACACCGGCCCCGCAGCCGCTCGTTCCACCCCCGCGGGATTGTCGGATCCACAACCTGCCGAGGGGTGGAGCGAGAGAGCAACCGGGCGTGCGTCAGCACCGCACCGTGTTGCCGGCACCGACCGTCCAGCCTCCTGTGGCGGACCCATGCGTCGGGGGCCTCGCAAGCAGCCGGAAAGGATTCATCCACATGGCAAAGTTCACGATCAAGCGCGCCCTGGGCACCCTCGCTGCCTCCACTGCACTCGTCGCGACCCCGTTCGCCCTGGGTGCGGGTACCGCCAACGCCGCATCCGGTAACTGGGATGCCGTCGCACAGTGCGAGAGCGGCGGAAACTGGGCGATCAACACCGGCAACGGCTATTACGGTGGGCTGCAGTTCTCGCAGAGCACCTGGGAGGGCTACGGCGGCTCCGGCTACGCTCACAACGCCTCGCGCGAGGAGCAGATCCGCGTCGCCGAGAACGTGCTCGCCGGACAGGGTGCCGGTGCATGGCCGGTGTGCGGTCAGTACCTCTGAGCGCAGCGCCCTCGGGCGTGACGAGCGCAGCTCACGCAGAATCGTGAGCGCAGCTCGAGCAGCTTCCGAACCCCGCGTGCGATCCGTCGCACGCGGGGTTCGTGCTCTCCGGCAGGCGAATCGCGCCGGGAACTGTATCCTCCGATCCTCACACAGCGTGTGTGACGGGCTTCACAACCGCTGCGGTAGTGTGGACTCGACCGAAAGTCGGCACGGCGTGCCAGCAGAATGCTCGGAGGATGAGTAATGAGTTTCCGCAGTCCCTTTCCCGACGTCGACATCCCGGCATCGAGTGTCTACGACTTCCTGTTCGGTTCGCTCGACGAGTCCGACCTCGCGCGACCCGCGTTGATCGACGGTGCGTCCGGCGCCGTGACGGACTACCGCACGCTCGTGGCCCACATCGACGCCGTGGCCGGAGCGCTGGCCGCCAGGGGCATCGGGGTGGGGAAGGTGGTCGGACTGCTCGCGCCGAACGTGCCGGCCTTCGCCTCGGTCTTCCACGGCATCCTGCGGTCCGGCGCCACCGCGACCACGATCAATGCCCTCTACACGGCCGGTGAGATCTCGAAGCAGCTCGACGACTCGGGGGCGGCCGCGCTGTTCACGGTCTCCCCGTTCCTGCCGCAGGCGAAGGAGGCCGCCGCGGCTGCCGGCATCCCCGACGAGTTGCTCTTCGTGCTCGACGGCGCCGAGGGTCATCCCTCCCTGCGCGACCTGCTCACCGAGGGTGCACCGGCTCCCACCGTCGAGTTCGATCCGGCGACCCATCTCGCCGTGTTGCCGTACTCCTCGGGCACGACCGGCCGGCCCAAGGGCGTGATGCTCACGCACCGCAACCTCGTGGCCAACGTCTCCCAGATCAACCCGCGCATGGGGATCGGTGTCGACGATCGCGTGCTCGCACTGCTGCCGTTCTTCCACATCTACGGGATGACGGTGCTGCTGAACGCCGCCCTCCGTAACCGTGCTGCGCTGGTGACGATGCCGAAGTTCGATCTCGTCGACTTCCTCACCTACATCTCGGAACACAAGTGCACGTACGTGTTCATCGCGCCGCCCGTCGCGGTCGCGCTCGCCAAGCACCCTCTCGTCGACCAGTACGACCTGTCGAGTGTGCACACGGTGTTCTCCGGTGCCGCACCGCTCGACAAGGAACTCGCCGGGGCCGTCGCCGAGCGCCTCGGCTGCAACGTCCGGCAGGGATACGGCATGTCCGAGATGTCGCCCGTGTCGCACGCAATCCCCTTCGACGACAACGAAACCGAACTCGATTCGGTCGGCCCGACGATCGCGAACATGGAATGCAAGATCGTCGATCCTGCGACGGGCGAGGAGGTCGAGTACCCCACCGGTGAAGGTGTCTCGGCGCCCGGCGAATTGTGGTGCAAGGGGCCGAACGTCATGGTCGGCTATCTCGGCAACCCCGAGGCCACGTCCGACACCCTCGACGAGGACGGCTTCCTCCATACCGGAGACATCGCCACCGTCGACTCGAAGGGTGCCGTCCGGATCGTCGACAGGCTCAAGGAACTCATCAAGTACAAGGGTTACCAGGTTCCGCCTGCCGAACTCGAAGCCCTGTTGCTCACGCATCCGCAGATCGCGGATGCCGCGGTGATCGGGGTCCGCGACGACGAGGGCGAGGAGGTCCCGAAGGCCTTCGTCGTCCGGCAGCAGGATTCGACGATCACCGAGGACGAGGTCATCGACTTCGTGGCCGGGCGGGTCGCGCCGCACAAGAAGGTCCGGCAGGTGGAGTTCATCGACGTGGTACCGAAATCCTCTGCGGGCAAGATCCTTCGCAAGGATCTGCGTGCCCTGAACGCCTGACACCCGCGGGGCGTGGTTCCGGGTGCCGCGGCATCGGAACCACGCCCCTGTCCGTGTCGTCAGGCCAGCATGTGCGGCAGGCCTGCCCGATAGCGGTCGGCGTCGATGCGCCGCAACGGTTCCAGTTCGGGTGGCTCGTGCAGCGTGTACAGCGCCGGAGGTTCGGCGGGGGATCCGGCTGTCTGCAGCAGTGCACCCACCGCCGCCCGTGCCGATTCGTTCGCGCCCTCCATCGTGGCGAGGTCGATGTCGTTGCGCACGTAGTCGCCCGCGAGGAACAGGTTCGGGATCGCGGTGTGCGGCTCGGGCCGGTTCGCGAGCGACCCCGCGGTGTTGATGAGCAGCGGGGTGTCGTTGGTGGCGCCACCCGGTCCCCACTCGACGCCGGGGTCGAGGAACCACGAGACGATGTCGTTCTCGTCGATCGCACCCGTGCCGTCCTCGAGGCAGGCCGCCATCTGCGCCCACACCTCGCGGGCGATCTCCTCCGGTGTGCACTGCTTGGCGGTCTTGCCGTAGAGGATGCCGGGGGTGTCCCAGTCGGAGATGTCCACCGACAGGCAGTCGTGCGCCGAGCCGTCGCCGTACCGTTGCGCGAAGTCGCCGCGCCAGAACTGTGCCTGACTGATCGACGTGAGTGCCCACGGCGAACCGAGATAGGCGACGTGACCCGGCGTGATCGGGGTGGGCCGGCGCAGGAAGTACTGGATGCCCACCATCCAATCGGTGACCAGGGCGTTCATCCCCTCGAGGCGGGGATCGGCCGAGAGGATCTCGGGTGACCACAACGACACGGCGCGTTCGACCGGCATCGCCGTGACGAACCAATCTGCCTCGGCCCGCGCCCGGTTGCCGGCTCCGTCGACCACCCGGGCTCCGGTGATCCGTCCGCCGGAGAACTCCAGAGCCTCTGCGGCCCAGCCCATCTCGAACTTCACTCCGAGGCCGCGCAGGAGTTGCGCCCACGGATCGATCCACGCCTCGTTCGTCGGTGCCGACAGCAGGCGGTCGAGGTGGCCGTACTGCGGCACGGTGCCCATGGCGTTCCACACGAACGCCTGACCCATGACGCCGATGGTGCGGGTCGAGACCGTCTGCGGCCGTGCCGCGACGAGTTGCCGCGTCAGTGCGGAGACGAGGATGTCGCGGTAGCCCTGCGACTTGCCGTCGGCCTCGAGGGTCTGCGCCCAGGTCTCGTACTCCCACTGGCCGGTGCGGCGTTCCATGCTGCTGGTGAGGAACATGACGAGCTTGCGCATGAAGACGGCGAGCTCCTGCGGAGGTATCGCACCGCCGAGTGAGAACGCGGCGGTCAGGCTCTCCTGCAGGCTCAGCGGATCGTAGATGTCGAATCGCAGCGGCGCGATGGAAGCCGGGGCGGTGAGATCGGGGGCGCCCGGAATCGCCATCCGGAAGCCGTGTCCCGCAACGAGATTGTCGAACACGCCGTTCGGGTTTCCGGGGAAGGGGATTCGGCGCATCGTGTCGGGGATGTGTTGGTAGAAGCCCGGGAAGAACCGGAAGCCGTGCTCCCCGGGCAGGTCGAGGCGGCCACCCGCCGCGGTGCCGGGGGAGGGAATGCTGCGCGCCTTGCCGCCGAGCGCCGTGGGCTCGAAGACGGTGACGTCGAAGCCGCGCTCGATCAGCTCGTGTGCGGCGGCCAGTCCGGCCATCCCGCCGCCGAGGATCGCGACCCGCCGCCCGCCGGAGTGCACCGCCGGTGCGCGGCGGGCCGGTTGCGCGGCGACCGTGGATGGAAGGGCGGCGGCAGCACCGAGCGCCCCGAGGGCAGTGAGTACGGTGCGGCGGGACATGCGTGCGTCGGACATTGGACCCCCGTGTTTTTCGATGACCGTGGACCGCGGCGCGCGCTGCGAACCCTGCCTTCCTGGCAACGCGCGTTGTCAGATATAGCCGACGATCGGGGGCGCCCGTGGCGAAATCGCCATCCGCGCGTGTCAGGATTGGGCCATGAGTATCGGAACACTTGTTCTGCTCCGCCACGGCGAGAGCGAATGGAATGCGATGAACCTGTTCACCGGCTGGGTGGACGTGCATCTGACCGACAAGGGGATCGCCGAGGGCAAGCGGGCCGGTGCCCTCCTCGCCGAGCACAACGTGCTTCCCGACGTCTCCTACACCTCCTTGCTGCGCCGCGCGATCAGCACCGCCAACTTCGCGCTCGACGCCGCCGACCGGCACTGGATCCCCGTCATCCGCGATTGGCGTCTCAACGAGCGCCACTACGGTGCGCTCCAGGGCAAGAACAAGTCCGAGATCAAGGACGAGTTCGGCGAGGAGCAGTTCATGCTGTGGCGTCGCAGCTACGACACCCCGCCGCCGCCGATCGAGCCGGGTTCGAAGTACAGCCAGGACGCCGACCCGCGCTACGCCGACGTCGACGAGGTTCCCCTCACGGAGTGCCTGAAGGACGTCGTCACCCGTTTGATCCCGTACTGGGAGTCGACGATCTCCCAGGACCTGCTCGCGGGCAAGACCGTGCTCGTCACCGCGCACGGCAACTCGTTGCGCGCACTCGTCAAGCACCTCGACGGGATCTCCGACGACGACATCGCGGGCCTGAACATTCCGACGGGCATCCCGCTGCGCTACGACCTCGACGAGAACCTGCGCCCGCTGAACCCGGGCGGAACGTACCTCGATCCCGAGGCCGCGGCGGCCGGAGCGGCAGCGGTCGCGAACCAGGGCGCCAAGTAACGGTTCCGGCAGGAGTGACACCCGACCCCGTCGCCGACAGGCGGCGGGGTCGGTTTTCGTCCGTGCTGGGCGAACAATCGGTGAACAACGCTCGAACAACCGAAAAATGCGGTGTGACGTGCGGGAAATGCCGACGACCCGGTATCCGGTGAGGTACCGGTGTCATTACGATTCGAAGTGTGAGTGTTACGCAGGCCGTCTTGCTGGCCGTGGTCGCGGCGGTCCTCGGCGGGATCGTCACCGTCGCTGTCGGGAGGCTGGCGCAGCGCCGGGCGCACGAGAGCGACGAAGCCGACCTCACGATGTTCGACGTGCTCGACGCGGTCGTCCACGGGTCGTCGACCGGGATCGCCGTGGTCGACAAGTTCCACGACGTCGTCCTGTTCAATCCGAGGGCCGAAGAGCTCGGACTCGTGCGTAACCGTCTCATCGACGATCGTGCCTGGATCGCGGCCACCCAGGTTCTGGAGAGCCGCAAGCCTCTCGAGCTCGACCTCGGCACGAAATCGTCGCTCGGACGGGACCGCCTCGCCGTGCGGTGCACGGTGCGGCCGCTTCTCGACCGCGACCCGCGCTTCGTCGTGCTCTACGCCTTCGACGACTCCGAGCAGGTCCGGATGGAGGCCACTCGCCGCGATTTCGTCGCCAACATCAGCCACGAACTCAAGACGCCGGTCGGGGCGATGGCGCTGCTCGCGGAGGCGCTGCTCGAATCGGTCGACGATCCCGACACCGTCCGGCACTTCGGCGAGCGGGTGCAACGCGAGGCGACCCGCCTCGGCAACATGGTGACCGAGCTGATCGCCCTGTCCAGGCTCCAGGGCGCCGAGAAACTGCCCGACCTCGAAGTCGTCGACGTCGACACCGTGGTCGAGGAAGCCCTCGAACGGACACACCTGACCGCCGAGAACGCCTCCATCACCGTCAGCACCGACCGGCCGAGCGGGTACGAGGTGCTCGGCGACCGGGCGCTGCTCGTCAGCGCCCTCACCAATCTCATCGAGAACGCCATCGCCTACTCGCCGGCGGGTTCACCGGTGTCGATCAGCAGGTCGCTGCGCGACGGCAAGGTCGCGATGGCCGTCACCGACCGGGGGATCGGTATCGCGAAGGAAGACCAGGAACGGGTCTTCGAGCGTTTCTTCCGCGTCGACAAGGCCCGGTCGCGGGCCACCGGGGGCACCGGCCTCGGGCTGGCCATCGTCAAGCACGTGGCCGCGAACCACCACGGCGAGATCACCCTGTGGAGCAAGCCGGGCACCGGCTCCACCTTCACCCTGCTCGTTCCGGCCCATGTCGAGGACAGCGACGACGAGACCGTCGCATGCACCGAGAAGGCGGTCGGATCGTGACACAGACCCCACCCGGGTTCCCGGGCGGACGGATATCGAGAAACAAACGGAGGACCAGCTCGTGACGCGTGTGCTGATCGTCGAGGACGAGGAATCGTTGGCGGATCCGCTCGCCTTCCTGCTGCGGAAGGAAGGGTTCGAGACGACGATCGCCGGCGACGGTCCGTCGGCCCTCGCCGAGTTCGACCGACAGGGCGCCGACATCGTCCTGCTCGATCTGATGCTCCCCGGAATGAGCGGCACCGACGTGTGCAAGCAACTGCGGACCCGCTCGGGTGTCCCGGTCATCATGGTCACGGCCCGCGACAGCGAGATCGACAAGGTCGTCGGGCTCGAACTCGGTGCCGACGACTACGTCACCAAGCCGTACTCGGCCCGCGAACTCATCGCACGGATCCGGGCGGTCCTGCGACGCGGGGCGGACACCGAGAGCGAGACCACGCCGGCCGACGGACTGCTCGAGGCCGGCCCGGTGCGGATGGACGTCGACCGTCACGTAGTACACGTCAACGGCGAACCGATCGCCCTGCCGCTCAAGGAATTCGACCTGCTCGAATATCTCCTGCGGAATTCGGGACGGGTGCTCACCCGAGGTCAGCTCATCGACCGGGTCTGGGGTGCCGACTACGTCGGCGACACCAAGACCCTCGACGTCCACGTCAAGCGACTGCGCTCGAAGATCGAGCAGGACCCGGCCAAGCCGCGCCACCTCGTGACGGTGCGCGGCCTCGGTTACAAGTTCGAGGCCTGAGCGTCCGTTGCCTGTGCTGCCGACGTCGCGGGATGGATCGCGATGAGACCGAGTCCCTGACGTCGCCGGCACAGGCGCGCGAGCTCGTCGTAGGCCGCCGCACCGAGGAGTTCGGTGAGTTCGGGGGCGTACGACTGCCAGACCGGGCGCTCGCCGACGTGTGCGTCGGGTGAGCCGGAGCAGTACCAGTCGAGGTCGTGACCGCCCTCGCCCCAGCCGCGCCGGTCGTACTCGGTGATGACGGTGCGCAGCACCTCGGTGCCGTCGGGCCGTTCGATCCAGTCCTGGGTGCGCCGGATCGGGAGCTGCCAGCACACGTCGGGCTTCATCTCGAGCGGTTCGATGCCGCGTCGCAACGCCATGGTGTGGAGGGCGCATCCCTGCCCGCCCTCGAATCCGGGACGGTTGAGGAAGATGCACGCGCCCTTGTAGCGGCGGGTGCGCAGGGCGGGCTCGTCGTCGATCTCGTCCTCTTCGAGATAACCCTTCTTGCCGAGCCCCTTGTCCATGAACTGCCAATCGGCCGGCGTGAGGTGTTTCACTGCCTTCGCCAGCTTCGTGCGGTCGTCGTCGTCGGACAGGAATGCGCCGTGCGAGCAGCACCCGTCGTCGGGCCGGTCGGCGATGATGCCTTGGCACGCCGGAGTGCCGAACACGCAGGTCCACCGCGAGAGCAGCCATGTCATGTCTGCGGCGATGACGTGTTCGTCGTTGTCGGGGTCGATGAACTCCACCCATTCCCGAGGGAAGTCGAGAGGGACTTCGGGGGCCGGGTCGAGTTTGTGTGGGGCATGGGACATACCTGCTGTCACAGTTCCCGACGGTAGACCCAGTACCGTATTGATGTGCGCTTAGGGGTACTCGACGTCGGAAGCAACACCGTTCACCTGTTGGTGGTGGACGCCCATCGTGGTGGGCACCCCACGCCGATGAGTTCGACGAAGGCCACCCTGCGGCTGTCCGAGAACATGGACGACAACGGAGACATCACACCGCGTGGTGCCGACCGGCTCGTCGAGACCACCGCCGAGTTCGCCAGCATCGCCCGCACGTCGGGATGCGGAGAACTCATGGCGTTCGCGACGTCCGCGGTGCGCGATGCCGGGAACTCCGACGAGGTCCTCGCCCGAGTGCGCCGGGAGGCCGGGGTGTCCTTGGACGTGCTGTCCGGTGAGGACGAAGCGCGGCTGACCTTCCTGGCGGTGCGCCGTTGGTACGGCTGGAGCGCCGGGAAGATCCTCGATCTCGACATCGGCGGGGGTTCTCTCGAACTCACCTTCGGGGGTGACGAGGATCCCGAGATCGCGTACTCCCTCCAGTTGGGTGCGGGCCGGCTCACCCGCGACTGGTTCCTCGAGGACCCACCCGGAAAGCGCCGCATCGCAGCGCTGCGCGACTGGCTCGATGCGGAACTCGCCGAACCGGCAAAGATTCTCAGCGGCGCGGGCGAGCCGGATCTGTGCGTGGGCACCTCCAAGACCTTCCGGACCCTGGCCCGACTGACGGGCGCCGCGCCCTCGTCGGCGGGCATGCGGGTACAACGGACCCTGACGGCGAGCGGACTGCGTCAGCTCATCGCCTTCATCTCGCGGATGACCACGGCCGACCGCGCAGAACTCGAAGGGGTCAGTTCCGACCGATCCGAGCAGCTCGTCGCCGGCGCCCTCGTCGCCGAGGCGAGTATGCGTGCCCTCGGAGTCGAGACGCTGCAGATCTGCCCGTGGGCGTTGCGCGAAGGCCTGATTCTTCGGAAGCTCGATACAGATATGGGTGGCGAACTGGTGGTGGCAACCGGATGAGCGAGAATCGCAGCAACGACACGGGGCAGATCTCCGTGGCCGAGCTGTTGGCGCGTAACGGCCAGAAGGTGGGAACGCGGGCGGGGGGGCGACGCCGACGAGGCGCGAGCGGCGGCATCTCGGTCGCCGAACTGACGGGCGAGATCCCGATCACCCGTGCAGCCGACGACAAGACTGCGCAGCGCGCCTCGGCGGACGCCGAAAATGCTGCCGAGCAGACGGATTCGGTTGCTCCCACCGCGGCTGCCGAGACGGAGTCCCGCGAACCGGCGACACCGGCGGCCCGGACGGCCACCCCGGCGCCCCGCAAGGACGAGACGCCGAAGCCTGCGACACCGAAGACGGCGACCTTCGCGCTGTCCGATGTCGAGAAGACCACCGTGACGCCGCGGGGCGCTGTCGAATCGAAGACGGCTCCCGCGAAGACCGGTTCGACGACGCCTCCGGTGAAGGCTGCTGCGAAGACGCTTCCGGCCGAGACGCCGGCTTCCCCCGAGTCGAATGCGCCCGCATCGAAGGCGTCCGTGTCGGCTCCGCCGAAGATCGAGTCGCCGACCGAGGTCATCCGTCCCGAGGCGCTTCCGCGCCGCGCGCGGGCACATCTCGGCGCGGTTGCCGTAACGGGTTCGCCGCCCGGTGAGGGAGCGGCGGTCACCGACAAGAAGTCCGAAAAGGCGAGCGCGCCGGCGGTGTCGGCGCGCAGGGTCGATGTCGCCGAACCGCGACTGTTGTCCGGTCCTGCGAGCGACCTGCAGGGCACCGGTTCCGACCCCGACGACTCGACCGACACCATCGGTGCTGCGGCCGAGACCTCCGATGCGCCTGCGGAGAAAGCACCGTCGGCGACGCGTTCGCGGAAGTCCCGAGGAAAGGGATCGTCGGCCGCCGCGACCGACGACTCGGCACGGAAGAGTTCCGGCGACGCGGAACAGGGCAGCAGCCTCAAGCAGTGGGCGTTGCTGATCGGCGAGAGTGTCGCGGCGATCGTCGCGGGTGGGTTGCTGTTCAAGGGTTTCGAGCGGTTGTGGGATCTCATGCCCTGGGTCGCCTTCGCGCTCGCCCTGCTGGTGATCGTCGGCCTGGTCGCGCTCGTGCGCGTCCTGCGGCGCACCGACGACATCACGAGCCAGCTCATCGCACTCGCTGTGGGAGCCTTCGTGTCCTTCGGGCCGCTCCTGTTCCTGCTTCCCGACGGGTGATTCGATGCCGACCGCGCAAGGAATCCGAGTAGGGCTGTCCACCGCTTCGGTCTACCCGGAGAACACCGAAGCGGCATTCCGGTTCGCGGCCGACCTCGGCTTCGACGGGGTCGAGTTGATGGTGTGGGCGGAACCGGTGAGTCAGGACCCCACCTCCGTGGAGCGTCTGGTCCGCGAGTACGGGGTGCCGGTGCTCGCTGTGCACGTGCCGTGCCTGTTGATCTCACAGCGCGTGTGGGGAGCAGATCCCGCCGCCAAGCTCGACCGTTCGGTGCGTGTCGCCGAGATCCTCGGTGCGGAGACCGTGGTGGTCCATCCGCCCTTCCGGTGGCAGCGCCGCTATGCGGAGGGCTTCTCCGATCAGGTCGCGGCGCTCGAGGCCGACAGTCACGTGGTGGTCGCGGTCGAGAACATGTACCCGATGAGGGCCGACGTCGTCTTCGGGGGTCGCGATCGCGGCGCCGAACGTCTGCGCAGGCGGGGTCCCGGCCGCGCGGTCTCGGCCTACAGCCCGTCGCTCGACCCCACCGACATCGGCTTCGAGCACTACACGCTCGACCTGTCGCACACCGCGACGGCGGGTGCGGACGCTCTCGCGCTGGCGGATCGGATGGGGGAGGGGCTGGCCCACCTCCACCTCGCCGACGGCAGGGGGTCCTCGCTCGACGAGCATCTCGTCCCGGGAACGGGCACGCAGCCGTGTGCGGAGGTCTGCCGCCGACTTGCGGCGAGCGACTTCGGCGGTCACGCCGTGCTCGAGATCAGCACCCAGAGTGCGCGCACACGCGTGGAGCGTGCCGGGATGCTTGCACGGTCGCTGGCCTTCGCGCGCACGCATCTGGATCGTTCGGCGACGCACGCGATCACGGCCGGACCCGAGAGTCCCCGGCACACGGACATCGCGCGCATCCCCGTCACGGAGGGCAGCGATTCCGGCGGCGAGCACGGCGACGCCTGAGATCAGCACACCCTCCTCGCCAGAAGTCACCTGACTGGATAGTTGTAGTATCCGGTGTCGAGGGCAGGAGGTGATCTGTGCGTATCTCGGAACTCGCCGAGCACTGCGGCGTGCCGCTGCCGACGGTGAAGTACTACCTGCGGGAAGGGCTGCTCATGCCCGGAGTGGCGACGAGCGCCACCTCGGCGACCTACGACGACCGACACGTCCGCCGCCTCGGTCTCGTCCGGGCCCTCGCCGCCCAGGGCCTGCCCCTCGAGAAGATCAAGACCGTCGTGGATCTCGTCGACAACCCCCGCGACGACCTGTTCGTCGAACTCGGCCACGCCATCGCCGCTCTGCCGCCCTACGTCGAGGACTCGGCCGGTCCCGACTATCCACGGGCGCGCCGGCTGCTCGAACACCTCGGCCAGATCTACGACCCGCGGTTCGCGGCCGTGGCGCAACTCGAACATGCGCTCGCAGCCCTCGAGGCTGCCGGTCTGCGGATGGGACATCGCCGGATCGACGCCTACGGCCGTCACGTCCGCGCCATCGCCGAGCTCGATCTCGAGCTGCTGCCGACGGACTCCCGGGAGGCCACCGTGGAGGCGGCCGTGCTCGGGACCGCCCTGTACGAGCCGGTGCTCACCGCCATGCGCCGACTGGCCCACCAGCATCTCGCCGCCCGCAAGTTCGGGTCCGGCGATCTCCCCACGACCGGCGACGACCAGGCCCCGCACGAAGACCAGGAGCAGTAGTGACCATCCCCGACCAGCCTTTCCGAGATCTGACTTCCGTCACCCGGGTGCCGGGCGACCACCCCGACGGCACCGCAGCGTGGCGGGCGCACATCGCTCCGGTGTGGACCATCGGACCCAAGGTGCACGGCGGATGCCTGCTCGCGGTCTGCGCGTCCGCGGCCCGCAGGTCGGTGCTCGACGCCGGCGTCGACCCGCTCACCCAACCCCTCGCCGTCAGCGCCTCGTTCGTCTCCGCGCCCGATCCCGGCGACGTCGACCTCACCACCATCCTGCGTAAGCAGGGAAAGCAGATCGGTGTCGTGGACGTCGAACTGTCCCAGGCCGGCCGCGTGGCGGTGCGGGCGAGCGTCACCCTCGGCGCCCCGGACACCGAGGAGCCGTTCCACACCGTGCCGCACCGCGCGACCACCATGCCCGCCGGCCCGCCGGCCGAATCGGTGCTCGTCACCCCCGAGCACCCCATGGGGCAGATCGTGAAGTTCGCCTCCACCTCCCGGCTCCGGATCGACGCCTCCACCGCGCGCTTCCTCGACGGGCAGCAGGGCGAACCGCTCGTGTCGATGTGGACGCGGCCGACGCCGGGCGACGAGGCCGACGTCGACACCTCGGTGCTGTTCGCGCTCATGTGCGGCGACGTGTCGGCTCCCGTCGCGATGAACCTCGGCCGATTCGGGTGGGCGCCGACGGTGCAGCTCACCGCGTATCTGCGGCGGGTGCCGGTTCCGGGATGGCTGCGTGTCATCGCCGAGAGCAGCGTCCTCGGCAACACCTGGTTCGAGGAGGACCACACCGTCGTCGACTCGACCGGCCAGGTCGTCGTGCAGTCGCGTCAGCTGGCCATGATGCCGCGCTGACACACTCCGCAGAGATCGGTCCCGGTAGGCGGATGACCGTGGTGTGGGCCGCGCGAGCCGTCGTGGCAGGCTGTCCCCATGACGAGAATTGCAGTGATCGGTGGCGGCAGGATCGGAGAGGCGCTGGTCTCGGGTCTGCTGAAGAACGGCTTCGCGACCAAGGATCTCGTGGTCGCCGAGAAGTTCGAAGAACGACGTGACGAACTGTCACGGACCTACTCGATCCGGGTCACCGACAGTACCTCCGACGCAGCGGAAGGCGCCGACGTGGTGGTCGTCGCCGTCAAGCCCAACGATGTGGACGCCGTCGTCAGCGCCCTCGCAGCGGTCGACGCCGGGAACGACGACGAGCAGATCCTGGTGTCGCTCGCGGCCGGCATCCCGACGGTCCGCTACGAAAACAAGCTTCCGGCCGGCTTCCCCGTCGTGCGCGTGATGCCGAACACCCCGATGCTGGTCGGGGAGGGCGCGAGCGTGCTGTCTGCGGGCCGGTACGTCAAGCAGCAGCACCTCGACACGGTCCGCGAGATCCTCGCGAGTGTCGGAACCGTCTCGGTGGTCCCGGAACCGCAGATCGACGCCGTCACCGCGGTGTCCGGCTCCGGTCCCGCCTACTTCTTCCTCGTCGCGGAGGCGATGATCGATGCCGGTGTCGCGCTCGGGCTGACGCGGGCCGTCGCTACCGATCTGGTGGTGCAGACGATGACCGGTTCGGCCGCGATGCTCGCACGCTCCGGCGACAACGCGCCCGATCTGCGCGCGGCGGTCACCTCGCCGGGAGGGACCACGGCAGCGGCGATCCGCGAACTCGAGCGTGGAGGGCTGCGTACGGCCTTCTACGAGGCGCTCGACGCCGCGAAGCGTCGTTCTGCGCAACTCGGGGCGGCATCCGATCAGACGTCGCCCGCGGCCCGGGAAGGCCTCTCCGGCACCTCCTGACAGATGCCCACGCGGGGCGTAGCGTGACGACGAACGGCCCGCTCGCCGGAAATTCCCCAGCTGCATCGTCGCACACGAACCATTTGTCACGCTAAGCTCGAATCAGCACGTGCGTGTCTGTTCCGCCGGAGGGGAAGCCGGCGGCGCGGGCGTGCCGGAGGTGTGTAATGGTTTCAGGAAACACGCCGTCGAAGGGTCAACCTCAAGACGGACAGTCGGTTCTCGCCGGTACCCAGTTCCTGACGGTTGCCGAAGTGGCAGCTCTCATGAGGGTGTCGAAGATGACCGTGTACAGGCTGGTGCACAGTGGCGAACTACCCGCAGTGCGGGTGGGACGGTCGTTCCGCGTGCACGCGAAGGCCGTCCACGACTATCTGGAGACGTCGTACTTCGACGTCGGATAGGGACGGTCGGCGCGTCCCCGGGGGACGGCGGTTCGACGAACGGATCCGGTGCGCGAGGGAAGTCGCGTCCCGGGGCGGACCTCGGTTTCACGCCGGTGTGCCGCCCCGGTAGGATTGCTTGTCGTCGTACCGGCCAGCCGGTGTCGTGAGGCGCTGTTACTCGTCGCCACGAGGCCCAGCGTCGACATACATCAGGCGTACGTCACCGGCGTGCGCAGGAACGCAACAAGGAACGTGAGGGATGCCCACATGGGATCTGTGATCAAGAAGCGCCGTAAGCGCATGTCGAAGAAGAAGCACCGCAAGCTGCTCCGCCGCACCCGCGTGCAGCGTCGTAAACTCGGCAAGTAAGCACTGCGCCTGTCCGATGCCCGTCACCATCCATGGTGGCGGGCATCGTTCGTCTCCGCATCCCGGCACCGGAAAGTTCACCGACCTGTCGTGCGACGGCAGCGAAGTGGCCGTATTGTGGGACGGCATACCGCGTCGGGGCGAATGTGACCGATGACGCGTGTGGTGCAGCAGGGGGTTCACGAGTGGTTTCGCAGGGGCACGAGGTGGCACGTCCACGAGTCGTGCTGGTCACCGGAGCAAGTCGGTTCCTGGGTGGTTTCCTCGTCACCAGGCTTGCCCAGAATCCCGACATCGAGCGGGTGATCGGCGTCGACACGCAGTCGCCGTCGAAGGACATGCTCCGACGCATGGGCCGGGCCGAGTTCGTGCTCGCCGACATCCGCAATCCACTCATCGGCAAGATCATCCGCAACATGGACGTCGACACCGTCGTCCACGCGTCCGCCGTCACGAAGGCCCCGAAGTCGGGCAGCCGCACGGCGATGAAGGACATGAACGTCCTCGGCGCGATGCAGCTGTTCGCGGTGTGCCAGAAGGCGCCGTCGGTGCGCAGGATCGTGCTGCGGTCCTCGTCCGTCGTCTACGGCTCGAGCGCCAAGGATCCCGCGAAGTTCACCGAGGAGATGAGTGCCCGCCGCCGGCCCACCGGTGCCTTCGCCCGCGACATGCTGGAGGTCGAAGGGTATCTGCGCGGAGTCGCGAGGCGGCGCAGCGACCTCGCGACCACCATCCTCAGGCTCGCACCCACCGTCGGGAACCGGTTGCCCGGCTCGGTGTCGAGCTATCTCACCTCACCGCTCGTTCCGAACGTGCTCGGCCGCGACGCGCGTCTGCAGTTGCTGCACGAGGAGGACGCGCTCGGCGCACTCGAACATGCGGTCGTCGCCGGACCGCCCGGGACGTACAACATCGCCGGTGAGGGCATCGTCATGATGACCCAGGCGGTGCGCCGGGCCGGGGGTGTCACCGTGCCGATGCCCTACGCGCTGTTCCGCACCGTCGGGCACGCCCTCATGGGTTCCGTGATGAACTCCTTCACCAAGGAAGAACTCGACTATTTCCATTTCGGATGCGGACTCGACACCACGCGCATGCGCAACGAGTTCGGATTCGAGCCACGCTGGACCACGAGAGAAGCGCTTGACGATTTCGCCCGGGGCCTCGCCCTCACCCGCATCGTGAAGACCGAATGGGTGGACAAGGCCGAGTCGATGGCGCTTTCCGTGCTCGGAGAGACGAGGGAGACGCGATGACGCAGGTCGCGAAGGTCATCCCGTTGCACGCCGGCAACCGCCGCCCCGGCGAACGGGGCACACGCACACCCCATCCGTCGATGGGACCACCGCTCACCCCCGAACAGACGAGCCGCACCGACCGGTTCCTCGACGACCTGCGGGGCACCCTCGCACAGCAGGTCACCGCCACCGCCGAGTTCGTCCGCCGCCGGATGACCGGTGACTACGAGGTCGACGACTTCGGCTTCGACCCGCACTTCACCGACAACATCGTCCTGCCGGTGCTGCGTCCCCTGTTCGACAAGTGGTTCCGCGTCGAGGTCCGTGGCATCGAGAACATCCCCGCAGAAGGTCGTGCGCTCGTCGTCGCCAACCACGCCGGCACGCTTCCCGTGGACGCGCTGATGACATCCGTCGCCGTGCACGATCACGCGAACCGGCCGCTGCGCATGCTCGCCGCCGACCTCGCCTTCGGCATGCCCGTGGTCGGAACGGTGACGCGCAAGGCCGGCCACACCCTCGCGTGCCACCCGGACGCCGAACGCCTGCTCGCCCAGGACCAGGTGGTCGCGGTCTTCCCCGAGGGCTACAAGGGCCTCGGCAAACCGTTCAAGGAACGCTACAAACTGCAGCGGTTCGGACGCGGCGGATTCGTGTCGGCGGCGCTGCGGACCCAGGCGCCCATCGTGCCGTGCTCGATCGTCGGGTCCGAGGAGATCTACCCGAACCTCGCCGACCTCACCTCGCTCGCACGCCTGCTCGGCCTGCCCTACTTCCCGATCACCCCACTGTTCCCGGCGCTCGGGCCGCTCGGGATGGTGCCGCTGCCGTCCAAGTGGTACATCGAGTTCGGCACACCGATCGTCACCGACGTGTACGACGACGCGGCGGCGGAAGACCCGATGGTGTTGTTCGAGGTCACCGATCACGTGCGCGAGACGATCCAGCAGACCCTCTACAAGCTGCTCACGCGCCGCCGCAACGTCTTCCTCGGCTAGAGCCCCTTCTGCCTGCCGCCTCCGGCCTACGCCGCGCGATCGCGGCGGCGACCGACGAGAACCGCGACCGCACCACCTGCGGCGCCCAGGCCGAGCGCCGTCGGCACCCCGACCTTCGCGGCCTTGCGCGCCGTCCGGAAATCGCGGATCTCCCACCCCCGCGTCCGCGCGACCTGCCGTAGATCCGGATCGGGGTTGATCGCGACGGCCGTGCCCGCCACCGAGAGCATCGGCACGTCGTTGTGGCTGTCGGAGTAGGCCGTGCACCGCTTGAGATTGAGACCCTCACGGATCGCGAGCGCCCGTACCGCGTGCGCCTTGCCGAGACCGTGCAGGATGTCACCGACCAGACGGCCCGTGAACACCCCGTTCTCCGACTCGGCGACGGTCCCCAACGCACCGGTGAGTCCGAGACGCTCGGCGATGACATCGGCCAGTTCGACGGGCGTCGCGGTCACCAGCCACACCTGCTGCCCGGCGTCGAGGTGCATCTGCGCGAGAGCGCGGGTGCCCGGCCAGATCTTGTCGGCGATGATCTCGTCGTAGATCTCCTCGCCGAGCCGACGCAGTTCCTCGGTGGAGCGGCCCTGCACGAACGACAGGGCCTTGTCGCGACCGGACGCGACGTCGGTCATGTTCTCCTTGCCGGTCAGGCGGAACTTGACCTGTTGCCAGGCGAACTCGAACAAGTCGGACTTGTCGAAATAATTCCGCGCGACGAGGCCACGGGCGAAGTGGATGATCGAGGCGCCCTGCACCATCGTGTTGTCGACGTCGAAGAAAGCTGCCGCGGTCAGATCGCGGGGAACGGGAGTGGTGTCGGGCGAGGGCTCGACGCGGGATTCCTGCAGAGCCAGGGCAGCGTCGGCGCTCGCCTCACCTGCGAGATTGGCGCGGACCTCTTCCTCGCTGGGCCCGAACTTGCGGGAGAAGAGCCGGCGTCCGGGACGGATGATGCGTGCCCACGTCTCACCCATGCCCCATCCGTAGGGAAACGAACGTCCTGGCACTCGCACCTCCGGTGTCGTGACGGGCGGGGCTGTCGAAACGGGCGGGGTCGTGCCCGGCGCGTACGCGAGCGACCCGCGCCAAGCCTAGCCCGCGATGCCATTCGTCACGGGGAGGCCCTCGCCCCTATGACCGGGTGTGACGTTCATCTCGACAGGCCGTACCGCACAGTGGAGGCATGAGTGAGCATTCGTCTTCGGCAACGGGCGGCTCCGGGAGCCGTCATCACCTGACACTTCTCGTCCGTGCCGGGTGCAGTGCGTGTGGGCCGGTACGCGAACAGCTGGAGGCGCTCGCCGAGGAACTCGGCGTCGGGGTCACCTGCATCGATGTGGATAGCGCTGCCGCAACCGATCCCGATCTGCGGGCCGAATTCGGGGACCGTCTGCCCGTCGTCCTCCTCGACGGACGCGAGCACAGTTACTGGGAGGTCGACGAGCCACGCTTGCGCGCCGATCTCGCTCGCTGACCCGACAGGTCCCCGTCGTACAGCAGGTGGGAAGCACATTCGGGGTGCTTCGAGCAACTTTGTGCATGGCTTCACAAGCGGTTACCGTGGTGTGAACGAATTCCCGGATCACCGTGAGGCCAGGCGTGTATCCACCGGCCGGACGAGGAGCCACGTACCGTGACGCAGTTGCACCCACCGCAGGGCGAGGACGCTCGCGGCACCGCCGGGTCCGGCGAGGGTGCCACTCCCACCCCTCCGGTCCGCGATATCCCACAGGCTACTGTGACGCGTCTCGCGACCTACCTCCGGGTCCTCGGTGCGTTCGCGGAAGCGGGCACGCTCATCGTCTCCAGTGAGGAACTCGCGGCCGCGGCCGGGGTCGGTTCCGCCAAGCTGCGCAAGGATCTGTCCTTCCTCGGACCCAACGGTGTGCGCGGCGTCGGCTACGACGTCCTGCGCCTGCAGTCCCGCATCGAGGCCGCCCTCGGACTGGACCGGGGTCACCGTGTCGTACTTGTCGGAGTGGGGAGTCTCGGACGGGCGCTCGCCCGGTATCCCGGTTTCGATCGCCGCGGTTTCACCATGGCCGGACTGTTCGATTCCGATTCCGCCGTGGTGGGCACCCGGGTGGGCGACCTCGTCGTCCGGCACGTCGACGATCTCGAGAACGGCGCGCGCGAGCTCGGCGCGACCATCGGTGTCGTCGCCACCCCCGACGACGCTGCGCAACAGGTGTGCGACCGGCTCGTGCTCGCCGGGGTGCGCAGCATCCTCAGCTTCGCCCCCGTCGAACTCGACGTGCCCGACCACGTCGAAATCCGCCGCGTCGACCTCTCGGTCGAGATGCAGGTCCTGTCCTTCAACAGCACGCGCAACGAGGAAACCGCCCGTTCCGCGGCCGCAGATGTTCGTCCCGCAGCCGGCGACGTACGACCCGCCGGCATCCCGCGGGTGTCCACCCGAAGCTCTGCTCGGCGTACCACAACAGGAAAGGCGGGTCCTATGGGCTCGGCCGCGACCAGAAACGGATCGGTGATCGCACCGTGAGTGTTCTCCTCGTCGGGATATCGCATAGGAGCGCACCGGTCCCGGTGCTCGAGAAGGTGGCGGTCACGGACACCGACCGCCCCAAGCTGACCGACAAGATGCTGGCGTCGGACAAGATCTCCGAAGCGATGATCGTCTCCACCTGCAACCGGGTGGAGATCTACGCGGTGGTCGACGCCTTCCACGGCGCGCTGGCCGCGGTCAGCGAACTGCTCGCCGAGCACTCGGGTCTTCCCGTCACCGAACTGCACAAGCACGCCTACGTCCGGTACAGCGAGGCGGCCGCCGAACACCTCTTCTCCGTCGCGAGCGGTCTCGACTCGATGGTCGTGGGGGAGCAACAGATCCTCGGGCAGATCCGCACGGCCTACGCCGCTGCCGACGCCCAGCAGGCCGCGGGCCGCACACTGCACGAACTCGCCCAGCAGGCGCTGCGCGTCGGCAAGCGGGTGCACTCGGAGACCGGCATCGACGCCGCCGGTGCCTCCGTCGTGTCCGTCGCGCTCGACAAGGCCGCGAATTTCCTCGGTGGCGACCTCCGGGGCCGCACCGCCGCGGTGATCGGGGCCGGTGCCATGGGAGGTCTCGCCGTCGCGCACCTCGTCCGGGCGGAGGTCGGCTCGATCGTCGTCGCCAACCGCACCCGCGACCGCGCCGAGCGACTCGCCGAGACCGCGCGGGCCGCCGGTGTCGATGCCGAGGTCGTCGCGTTCGACGAGCTCGCGGCCGCACTGAGTCGCGCCGACGTCGCCGTCACCTGCACCGGGGCCGTGGGCGCCGTCGTCACCCTCGCCGACGCGCACCGCGCGCTCGCACAGCCCGGGCGCGGCGAACGTCCCCTCGCGATCTGCGATCTCGGTCTGCCGCGCGACGTCGATCCCGCCGTGGCGGGTCTTCCCGGCGTGCAGGTCTTCGACATGGAATCGCTGCAGCGCGACCCGTCGGCCGGCGCCGCGGCGAACGACGCGGAGGCCGCACGCACGATCGTCGCCGCCGAGTTGTCGCAGTACCTCACGGCACAGCGCCTCGCGGAGGTCACCCCGACTGTGACGGCACTGCGTCAGCGCGCCGCCGAGGTGGTCGAGGCCGAGCTGATGCGCCTCGAATCGCGGTTGCCCGACCTCGACGACGGCCAGCGCGGCGAGGTCGCCCGTACGGTGCGCCGTGTCGTCGACAAGCTCCTCCACGCTCCGACCGTGCGCGTCAAGCAGCTCGCGTCGACGCCGGGCGGCGACCAGTACGCCGAGGCCCTGCGGGAGCTGTTCGAGCTGAGCCCGGGTTCGGCCGAGGCGGTCGTGACTCCCACCAAGGACTTGAGCTCGCTGACCGACCCCACTCTCGCGGTGGATCTGTCCGCCGCGCTGGATCCCGCTGTCACCACCGAACTCCAAGCCTCACGAAAGGACGGCACCGCATGAGCACCGAAGCCGCATCGGTTTCCCGCGACGACGTGGCTCGGCAGGATCGTCCTCTACGGATCGGTACCCGCGGCAGCGTTCTCGCCACGACCCAGGCCGGCACCGTGCGCGACGCGCTCATCGCCGCCGGTCGCCCGGCAGAGCTCGTCATCATCACCACCAAGGGCGATGTCACCCCCGGCCCGGTGCAGCGCATCGGCGTCGGCGTGTTCACCGCCGAGCTGCGCGAGGCGCTGCTCGCCGGTGAGGTCGACGTCGCCGTGCACTCCTACAAGGACCTGCCCACCTTCCAGGACCCGCGCCTCGTCGTCGCGGCCGTCCCCGAGCGGGAGGACCCGCGCGACGCGCTCGTCGCCCGCGACGGACTCGTCCTCGGTGAGCTGCCTCCCGGCTCGAAGATCGGCACCTCGGCACCGCGCCGGCGGGCACAGCTCGCGGCCCTCGGCCTCGGACTGCAGATCGAGCCCCTGCGCGGCAATATCGACACGCGCATCGGCAAGGTCGACTCCGGCGAGCTCGATGCGATCGTCATCGCTCGCGCCGGCCTGTCGCGCATCGGACGCCTCGACCGCGTCACCGAGTCCCTCGAACCGGTGCAGATGCTCCCGGCGCCGTCGCAGGGCGCGCTCGCCGTCGAGTGCCGCTCGGATGATCCCGAGATGATCGAGCTGCTCGCGGGACTCGACCATGCGCCGAGCCACGCCGCCGTGATCGCCGAGCGCTCGCTGCTCGCCGAGCTCGAAGCCGGATGCACCGCACCGGTCGGTGCGCTCGCCGAGATCGTCGAATCCCTCGACGACGACGGCCGCGTGATCGAGGAGTTGTCGGTGCGCGGTTGCGCTGCCGCCCTGGACGGATCGGATGTGCTGCGAGCGAGCGCGGTGGGGGCACCGGAGAAGGCCGAGGAACTCGGCCGCCGTATCGCCCGCGAACTGCTCGATCTCGGTGCGCGCGAGCTCATGGTCGAGCACGGGGTCGTTCCCGAGACGAGACCTGCCGATGATTGACCCCGCCGTGACCGTCACCCGATTTGCCCTTACCGCTGATTTGACCGCACTGGAGAATGACCGATGAGCCGAGTCCGTAAGCACACCCCCGGGCGCATCCTGTTCGTGGGATCGGGGCCGGGCGATCCTGCGCTGCTCACCGTGCGCGCGCGTGACGTGCTGGCGGGCGCCACGATCGCCTTCACCGACCCCGATGTCGACAAGGGGGTCGTGGCCCTCGTGGGATCCGATCTCGGCGCCGACCCGGAGACCGGTGAGCCCGTCGCCGAGGTTCGTCCCGCCCTCGGTGAGCCCGCCGAGGTCGCCAAGACGCTCCTCGCGGAGGCGAAGGCCGGACACGACGTGGTGCGCCTCGTCGCCGGCGACCCCCTCACGACCGACTCGGTGATCGCCGAGGTCAACGCCGTCGCCCGCACCCAGGTGGTCTTCGAGGTCCTCCCGGGGCTGCCCGCCGGATCGTCGGTGCCGAGCTACGCCGGCATGGCGCTCGGTTCGTGCCACACCGAGGTCGACGTGCGCGGAGAGGTCGACTGGGCCGCGCTCGCCGCAGCCCCCGGCCCGCTCGTCCTCCACGCGACCTCCGGTCACCTCGCCGAGACCGCCAGCGCGCTGGTCGAACACGGTCTCGCGCCGCAGACCCCCGCAGCGATCACCGTGCGCGGCACCACCCGTCAGCAGCGCACCGTCGAGGCCACGCTCGCGACCCTGAACGACGCGGGTTCCGAGCTCGTCGGGCCGCTCGTCGTCACCGTGGGCAAGGTCGTCTCGCACCGCAACAAGATGTCGTGGTGGGAGTCGCGCGCCCTGTACGGCTGGACCGTGCTCGTGCCCCGCACCAAGGATCAGGCCGGCGAGATGAGCGAACGGCTCGTCACGCACGGCGCGATCCCCATCGAGGTGCCGACGATCGCGGTCGAGCCGCCGCGCAGCCCCGCCCAGATGGAACGCGCGGTCAAGGGCCTGGTCGACGGCCGCTACCAGTGGGTGGTCTTCACTTCCACCAACGCCGTGCGTGCGGTGTGGGAGAAGTTCGAGGCGTTCGGTCTCGACGCGCGGGCGTTCTCCGGCGTCAAGATCGCGTGCGTCGGTGAGGCCACGGCTGCGAAGGTGCGCTCGTTCGGCATCATCCCCGAGCTCGTGCCCAGCGGCGAACAGTCCAGCCTCGGCCTGCTCGCCGAGTTCGCCCCGTACGACGACGTCTTCGACCCGGTCAACCGGGTGCTGCTGCCGCGCGCCGACATCGCCACCGAGACCCTCGCCGAGGGTCTGCGCGAACGCGGCTGGGAGATCGACGACGTCACCGCCTACCGCACCGTGCGTGCTGCTCCGCCGCCGGCCGCGACCCGCGAGATGATCAAGACCGGCGGTTTCGACGCGGTGTGCTTCACGTCGTCGTCGACGGTCCGCAATCTCGTGGGTATCGCAGGCAAGCCGCACGCCCGCACGATCGTCGCGTGCATCGGCCCGAAGACGGCCGAGACCGCGATCGAGTTCGGCCTGCGGGTGGACGTGCAGCCCGAGACCGCGCAGATCGGTCCGCTGGTCGACGCGCTCGCCGAGCACGCGGCCCGGCTCCGTGCCGAGGGTGCGCTGCCCCCGCCGCGGAAGAAGTCCCGCGCCCGCCGCTGATGTTCCGATGACTCGTGCGCGGTTCCGGTAGTCACCGCTACCGGAACCGCGCACGACCCGTATGGAAGGTGTTCTCCCATGTTCCCCGACGTCCGTCCCCGCCGGCTGCGCAGCACACCCGCCATCCGACGACTCGTGGCAGAGACCTCCCTCGAGCCCCGCCATCTCGTGCTCCCGATGTTCGTGGCCGACGGCCTCACCGAACCGCGCGAGATCGCGTCGATGCCCGGCGTGTACCAGCACACCGCCGATTCGCTGCGCGAGGCTGCGACCGAGGCCGTGGCCGCCGGTGTCGGCGGACTGATGCTCTTCGGCGTGCCCCGCCCCGACGACAAGGACGCCCGCGGTTCCGCGGCGAGCGATCCCGACGGTGTGCTCAACCGGGCACTGCGTTCGCTGCGCAGCGAACTCGGCGACTCCACGGTGATCATGGCCGACACCTGCCTCGACGAGTTCACCGACCACGGTCACTGCGGCGTGCTCACCGGTTCCGGGGTCGTCGACAACGACGCGACGCTCGAGCGCTACGCCGAGATGGCCGTCGCGCAGGCCGAGGCCGGAGCCCACCTGCTGGGTCCGAGCGGGATGATGGACGGGCAGATCGGCTTCATCCGGTCCGCTCTCGACGAGGCCGGACACACCGAAGTCGGCCAGCTCGCCTACTCCGCGAAGTACGCCTCGGCGTTCTACGGTCCCTTCCGCGACGCCGTCGGCTCGTCCCTCGAGGGCGACCGCCGCACCTATCAGCAGGATCCCGCGAACCGCCGGGAGTCGATGCACGAGGTGGATCTCGATCTCGCCGAAGGTGCCGACATGGTGATGGTCAAGCCGGCGATGTCGTATCTCGACGTGCTGCGCGAGGTCGCCGACCGCTCGCCCGTTCCGGTGGCCGCCTACCAGATCTCCGGGGAGTACTCGATGATCACCGCGGCCGCGCAGAAGGGCTGGATCGACCGCGACGCCGCGATCCTCGAATCGCTGGTGGGGATCCGGCGTGCAGGCGCCGACATCGTCCTCACCTACTGGGCCGCCGAGGTCGCGGGTCGCCTGTCATGAGTTTTCCCGCTCCGCCCGTCGGGCCCGGTCCCGCGGCCAACCGTCCCGTTCCCGGAGACGTCACGACGGCCTACCAATTGTGGTGTGGGGTACTCGCTCTCGCCGTCGTGAGTTTGGCGGCAAGTCTCGCCGATCTGCTGAGCCGACGCGACGAACTACTCGATCTCATGTCCACGATGGCCGCCGATGAGGCCGTCGAAGGCATCACCACGGAGCAGCTCGAGTCGGCGGTCCCGGTGCTGGTCGCGCTGACCGCAGGCATCGGGCTGGTGATCGTCGGACTGCTGTATCTGGTGGTCAGGCAGCTGCTGAAGGCCAAGAACTGGGCCCGGATGCTGCTGACTCTGCTGGGTGTGTTCATGTCGCTGTCGACCCTGCCCACCGTCTTCGGTGTGGGGGTCGGGGAGGGCGGCGCGGGCTGGGTACTCGGTGTGGTGGGCATTCTGCAAGCCGTCGCGACGGTCGGAGCGATCGTGCTGATGCACCGGCGCGACGCAAATCGTTTCTTCCTGCGGCTGCCGGAAGAATAGACGTACCACTCGGTTTCGTTGCGCGCGGTGGAAGAGTACGGTGGGCTCACCATCAGGGGCCCGAAGGCCCTTTCCGTCGAGCGAAAAGGACGTCATGCAGGTGGAACCGCGGCCCTATGGGCGCCGTCGCGAATTGGTGTTGATCGCTCTCATCGCCCTCCTCGGCCTGGTGACCACGGTGCTGCTGGTGATCCCCGGCGCGTTCGCCGCTTGACCGGTCCGTCCCCGTCCGAGGCAGCCGAGCCGCTGTTCCGCGAACCCGGCGCGCGATGGCGCACGGTCGCCATCGGGCCGGTCTTCTGCGCGGTGGCCCTCGTCGTCGAACTGCTCACCGGTCCGGTCGTGCACTGGGCCGCGCTGCCGATCCTCGCGATCGTGCTCGCGGGCTTCTCGTACGTCATGGTCGTGGCGGCCCGCCGGCACGTCAGCGTCGAACTCACGCCCACGACCCTGCGTCAGGGCACCGAGGAACTGCCGGTCGCCGAGATCGAAGCGGTGCTGCCGCCGCCGGCCGACCGCGGGGAACCGAAACGATGGGAAACCGCCCGTAGCCTCGGCGAATTGTCCGACGTGCCGCGCGGACGGAAGGCCGTCGGACTGCGCCTGACCGGGGGGACGTTCGTGCGGGCGTGGGCGAAGGACGCCGACGAGCTGCGAGCTCGGCTCGGCGAGCTCGTCGGCGACCCCGGTCAGACTGCGACGTCCTGAGGCGGAACGACCGCTCCCTCACGTTCGAGCATGGCCGACCCGAGCAGGTACTCGGGCACACCCAGGCCCTCCACGAGCGTCAGCGCGTGCGGGCGCAGGCTGCGGCACCGTTCGTTGATCCCGCGAGTGACCGCCTTGGCCCGTTCGACCGACAGCAGGCGGTGTTCCATGAACCACGCCTTGTCCTCGTCGATGATCGTCAGTGCGTAGAGATCGCACAGCTCCGAGAGCAGGTCGCGGGCGGTCTCGTCCGTGCAGTCCTCGATCGCGGCGACGAACGCCTCGAGCACGACCCGGTCGATGTGCGCGCGAGCGGCATGCAGCACGTGGTCCTGCACGAAGTTGAAGGCGTCGAACGGATTGTCCTCACGCTTCATCGCGCCCTGCAGGCGCCGGGCCGCGGTGGACAGCAGGTACTGCTCGCGGTCCTCGAACATCGTCACCTGCGTACCGCGGTTGAAGAGGCTGCCGTCCTCCTCGTTGTCCTGGCGGGTGTCGACGATCGTCTGGATGATCTGCTGCGCCGCGGTGCGCTTCTTGACGATGTCGGAGATCGTGGTGGCGGCGAACCGCATCCACTCCACCGGGCTCATGCCCTGCACCTCGTCGGCGTAGGCCGTGAGCAGTTCCTTCGCGACCAGCTGGGTCAGGACGTGGTTGTCGCCCTCGAAGGTGGTGAACACGTCCACATCCGCGCGCAGCGCCGTCAGCCGGTTCTCGGCCATGTACCCGGCACCACCGCAGGCCTCGCGGCACTCCTGGATCGCCCGCGACGCGTGCCAGGTGTTGGCGACCTTCAGACCGGCCGCGCGACCCTCGAGCTCGCGCTGTTCCTGCGCGTCGAGTTCCTGCAAGGACGTCGATTGCAGCCGGTGCATCGTCGTGAGCAGCTCGTTCTGCGCGAAACCGAGCGCGTACGAGCGGGCGATCAGCGGGAGCAGGCGCCGCTGATGGACGAGATAGTCCATGATCGGCACCTCGTCCTCGCGCCCCGGGGCGTCGAACTGGCGACGCTGCTCGGCGTAGCGGGTGGCGATGGTCAGCGCGACCCGCGCGGCAGCCCCCGCCGACCCGCCGACGGTGATGCGGCCGCGGACGAGGGTGCCGAGCATGGTGAAGAACCGCCGGCTCGGGTTGTCGATATCGGAGACATACGTCCCGTCCGGGTCGACGTCCGCGTACTTGTTGAGCAGGTTCTCCCGCGGGACCCGCACCCGGTCGAAGACGAGGCGGCCGTTGTCGACACCGGGCAGGCCGCCTTTGTAGCCGCAGTCGGAGGTCGTCACGCCCGGCAGGTCGTTGCCGTCCTCGTCGCGGATCGGGACGACGAAGCAGTGCACACCGTGGGTCTCGCCCTGCGTGACGAGCTGGGCGAAGACCGCCGCGAACCGGGCGTGCTGCGCGGCGCCGCCGATGTAGTCCTTGCGGGACGACGGGGTGGGGGAGTGGATCACGAACTCCTGGGTGTCCGGATCGTAGGTCGCCGTGGTCTCGAGCGACTGCACGTCGCTGCCGTGCCCCGTCTCGGTCATCGCGAAGCAGCCGAGCACGTCGAGATCGATGAGCCGCCCGACGTACTTCTCGTGGTGCCGTTCGGTGCCGAGGTTCTCGATGGCGCCGCCGAACAGGCCCCACTGCACCCCGGCCTTGACCATCAGCGACAGATCCGACATCGCGAGCATCTCGATCGAGGCGACCGCACCGCCTGCGTCGCCCGTGCCGCCGGACTCGACGGAGAAGCCTGCCGCAGCGTAGCCGTGGCCGGCGAGGAGGCGCATCTGCTCGAGGGCGATGGCGCGGGCCTTGTCGGTCTCGGGCGTGTAGTGCGGCGCGAACTTCTCGTGCGCGAGGTCCGTGCGTGCTCGTTCGCGGGCTTCGTGCCACGCACCGTCGAGAGCGATGCGCAGATGTTCAGCTGTGGTCGGCATGTCTCAGACGATAGGTGCGGGACATCACTCACGGTGTCCCTTTTTCCTGGTACGGGAGAAAAAACACATCAGGTTTGATCACCCGTGTTTTTGGCAAATCTCGCGAAACTACGGACACTGGAAGTCGTGACTGCGACCCCCGATGCTTCGTCCACCCACGACACCCGATCCGCCGCACTCTTCCACCGGGCATCGAAGGTGACACCGGGGGGCGTCAACTCTCCGGTCCGCGCGTTCGGGTCGGTCGGCGGCAACCCGCCTTTCTTCGCTTCGGGATCGGGTCCTCTGCTCACCGACGTCGACGGCAATACCTACGTCGACCTGGTGTGTTCCTGGGGTCCGATGATTCTCGGGCACGCACATCCCGCCGTCGTCGAGGCCGTCCGGTCCACCGCCGTCGCCGGTCTGTCGTTCGGTGCCCCCACCGAGGGCGAGGTCGAACTCGCCGAGGAGATCGTCGCTCGCATCGCGCCCGTCGAGCAGGTCCGGCTCGTCAACTCCGGCACCGAGGCGACCATGAGTGCCGTCCGTCTCGCGCGTGGGTTCACCGGACGGGCGAAGATCGTGAAGTTCGCCGGCTGTTATCACGGTCACGTCGACGCACTGCTCGCCGACGCCGGTTCCGGCCTGGCCACCTTCGGTCTGCCCACCTCGCCCGGTGTCACCGGCGCCCAGGCCGGCGACACCATCGTCGTCCCCTACAACGACCTCGACGCCGTACGCGCCGCCTTCGAAGCGAACCCCGGCGAAATCGCGGCGGTCATCACCGAGGCTGCCGCCGGCAACATGGGAACGGTTCCGCCGGTGCCCGGCTTCAACGAGGGGCTCCGCGAGCTCACCCGCGAGCACGGCGCGCTGCTGATCATGGACGAGGTGATGACCGGCTTCCGTGCGAGCCCGACCGGCTGGCACGGCATCGACGGCGTCTCCGGCGACCTCATGACCTTCGGCAAGGTCATGAGCGGTGGTCTTCCCGCTGCGGCCTTCGGCGGTCGCGCCGACGTGATGGCCCATCTCGCCCCGAGCGGCCCCGTCTACCAGGCCGGCACCCTCTCCGGTAATCCCGTCGCCGTCGCCGCCGGCCTCGCGAGCCTGCGGGCCGCCGACGCCGATGTCTATGCCTCACTGGACCGCAACGCCGAGACCCTCGGCCGCTTGCTCGGCGAGGCCCTGGCCGCCGAAGGCGTGCCGCACCGCGTCCAGAACGCCGGCACCCTGCTGAGCGTCTTCTTCACCGGTGAGCCGGTGACGAACTACGAACAGGCCAAGGCTGCGCAGACCTGGCGGTTCCCGGCCTTCTTCCACGCTCTGCTCGAGCGTGGCGTCTACGCGCCCCCGAGCGCCTTCGAGACGTGGTTCGTCTCGTCCGCGCTCGACGACGACGCGTTCTCGCGGATCGCCGACGCCCTGCCACACGCCGCCCGCGCGGCTGCCGCGGCGACCGCGCCGTAGCCCGTTCCTGCCAGGACGACCCTGCCAAGACGAACCCTGCCCTGACGAACTCCCGCCCCTTCCACACCCCTCGAGGAACATCGACGTGACCGACGCCGCCCCGTCCGAGACCCGCACGATCGTGCACGTGCTCCGCCACGGAGAGGTGCACAACCCCTCCGGCATCCTCTACGGTCGCCTGCCCGGATTCCGGTTGTCGGTGACCGGTGAGGCACAGGCACGGGCGGTCGCGGCGTCGCTGGCCGACCACGACATCGCGCACGTGGTCGCATCGCCGCTCGAACGGGCGCAGCAGACTGCCGCTCCGATCGCGGAGAAGCACGGACTGCAGATCCGCACCGACGAGAACCTCATCGAGGCTGCCAACGACTTCGAGGGATTGAAGGTCTCGGTCGGCGACGGCGCGCTCAGCCGGCCGCGGCACTGGTGGAAGCTGCGTGATCCGTTCACGCCGTCGTGGGGCGAGCCCTACCTGCAGATCGCCCACCGCATGCTCGCCGCCGTCAACGCCGCCCGCGTGGCCGCGGCGGGACGGGAAGCGGTGTGCGTGAGCCACCAGCTTCCGGTGTGGACGCTGCGCCGATTCCTCGAGGGCGAGCGCCTGTGGCACGATCCGCGCCGCCGCCAGTGCAGCCTTGCGTCGCTGACCTCCCTGGTCTACGAGGGCGACACCCTCGTCGACCTGGTGTACTCCGAGCCGGCCGGCGCTTCCGACCCGAACGTCCACGGCGCATGAGAAGGGCGTTCCGGGCGGCCGTCGCTGCGATCTGCGGCGCCGTCCTTCTCACCTCCTGTGCCACCGGTGACGACGCCGTCGCCACCGGCGGAACGTTCGACTTCGTCTCGCCCGGCGGGCAGACCCGCATCTTCTACGACCCCCCGGCCGAGCGCGGCACCCTCGGTGAGCTCACCGGCGAGGACCTCATGAACGAGGGTGAGACGATCTCCCTCGACGATTACGAAGGCCAGGTGGTCGTGCTCAACGTGTGGGGCCAGTGGTGCGCCCCCTGCCGCAGCGAGGCCGACGATCTCGAGCAGGTCTACGAGGACACCAAGGATCTCGGTGTGCAGTTCCTGGGCATCAACGTCCGCGACAACCAGCGCGACAAGGCCCAGGACTTCGTGACCGACCAGCAGATCGGTTACCCGTCGATCTACGACCCGCCGATGCGGTCGCTGCTCGCCCTCGGACGCAACTACCCGACCTCGGTCGTGCCGACCACGGTCGTCCTCGACCGGGAGCACCGCGTCGCCGCGGTGTACCTGACCGAACTGCTCGCCGAGGACCTGCAACCGGTGGTCGAGCGGATCGCGGCGGAATCGGATTCGGAGCAGTAACGGTGATCCTTGCGTCGGGTGTCGGGGAGACTTTCCAGAACGCGGCCCTGTCGGGGCCGTTGCTGCTGGCGATGGGCGCGTGCCTGCTCGCCGGTCTCGTCTCCTTCGCGTCGCCGTGTGTCGTGCCGCTCGTTCCCGGATATCTGTCCTATCTCGCCGGGGTGGTCGGGGCCGAAGCTCCTGCCGTCACCGCCGAGCAGGCCGGTGCCCGCACCACGACGATCCGCCGCGACGGGCGGCTCCGGGTGGCGGGTGCCGCCGGGCTCTTCGTCCTGGGCTTCACCGTGGTGTTCGTCCTCGCGACGGCTTCGGTGTTCGGAGCGATCTCCGCGCTCGCCGTCAATCGCGAGCTGCTCATGCGGATCGGTGGTGTCGTCACCATCGTGATGGGCCTGGTCTTCATCGGCCTCATCCCTGCCCTGCAGCGCGACACGCGGCCGGCGCCCCGGCGCATCTCGAACCTCGCTGGTGCCCCGCTGCTCGGTGCGGTCTTCGCACTCGGATGGACTCCCTGCCTCGGCCCCACCCTGGCCGGGGTGATCTCGCTGGCGGCAGGCACCGAGGGCACCACCGCGGCACGCGGGGTGACGCTGATCGTCGCCTACTGTCTCGGACTCGGGCTGCCGTTCGTCGTGCTCGCGCTCGGTTCGGCGCGGGCGTTGCGTGGGGTGGGCTGGCTGCGCACCCATGCGCGGACCGTGCAAATCGTCGGTGGCCTGATGCTCATGGCCGTCGGCATCGCTCTCGTCACCGGTGCGTGGGACCTGTTCGTGTCCTGGGTCCGTGACTCGTTCATCTCGGAAGTGACTCTGCCCGTATGACCGCGACACATACCCCGACCCCCGCACCGCAACCGTCGCCTCCGCCGCGGCAGAGCGCGGCCGGACGTGCCGCTGCTCTCGTGCGGAACACATGGCGCGGCCTGACCTCGATGCGGACCGCCCTGGTCCTGTTGTTCTTGCTCGCGCTCGCCGCGATCCCCGGTGCGCTCCTGCCGCAGCGCAGCCTCAACACCCAGAAGGTCGACGAGTACATAGCGGCCCGCCCGACGCTCGGACCGCTCATGGACCGGTTCGAGCTGTTCGACGTCTTCGGCAGTTTCTGGTTCACCGCCGTCTACGTGCTGCTGTTCATCTCACTGGTCGGCTGCATCCTGCCGCGCTGCGTCGAGCACTTCCGCGCCCTGCGTACCCCGCCGGTCGCTGCTCCGCGCAACCTGCAGCGACTGCCGCATCACGCGCAGACGACGGTGGCCGAGACCCCCGACGACGTACTCGACCGGATCCAGGCGCAGCTGCGCGGATGGAAGGTCGTGCGCCGCGAGGGCGGGGCCCGCGGACGCGACGGCGAGGTGACCCTGTCCGCCGAGAAGGGCTATCTGCGCGAGGCCGGCAACCTGGTCTTCCACATCTCCCTCGTCGGTCTGCTCGTCGCCGTCGCCGCCGGCAAGCTCTTCGGATACGAGGGACAGCGCATCCTCGTCGCGAACGGCGAGGAATTCTGCACCACCTCACCTGCGTCCTTCGATTCGTTCCGGGCCGGCAGCACGCTCGACGGAACCGGGCTGAACCCCATGTGCGTGCGGGTGAACACCTTTGCCGCCGACTATCTCGACAACGGTCAGGCCGAGATGTTCACCTCCGACATCGAGTACCAGTACGGCGACGACCTTGCCGGCAACATCTGGCGCGACGCGCAGTTGAAGGTCAACCATCCGTTGCGCGTCGGCAGCGACCGCGTCTACCTGCAGGGCCACGGCTACGCTCCGACGTTCACGGTGGCCTGGCCGAACGGTGAGACCCGCACCGAGACGCTGCAGTGGGCACCCGACGATGCGACCACCTTCCTCAGCAGCGGTGCGATGCGCTTCGACCCGCCCGGTGGCATGTTCCCCGACGCCGACGAGCGCCGGAAGAACCAGATCGCGATCGAGGGACTGTTCGCGCCGACGGCCTCGTTCCACGGCACGCTGCTCACATCGATCTTCCCCGCCCTGACGGACCCGGCTGTCGCCATCGACATCTACAAGGGCGACTCCGGTCTCGACACCGGCAACCCGCAGTCGCTGTTCTCGCTCAACAAGGAACTGATCAATCAGGGACGCCTCGTGAAGCAGGATCGTGTCAACCTGCGTCCGGGGGAGAGCGTGACGCTCGCCGACGGCACCGAGGTGCGATTCGACAAGGCCACCGACTTCGTCAACCTGCAGGTCTCCCACGACCCGGCTCAGCAGTGGGTGCTGGTCGCGGCGATCTTCATGATGGGCGGACTGCTCGTGTCGCTGCTGGTCAAACGACGCAGAGTGTGGGCACGCGCGTACCCGGACGGTACAGTGAACGACGGCGAACGACGGACCGTAGTAGAGCTCGGCGGTCTCGCACGAACCGATCAGGCCGGATGGGGAGACGAGTTCGACCGACTGGTCGAGCGCCTTCTCGGCGACGATGCACCCTCCGCCCCGGCGGCACAGGAGAAGAAGAACTGATGACAGAGAACGACACCCTCGCGCAGTACAGCGACTGGGCCTTCGAGTCGGCCTTCGCGGTGCTCGTGCTGGCTCTGCTGCTGCTCATCGCCGAGTACGCGACCCACCGGGCCGACGTCGTGGCGGAGCGAGAACGCGAACTCGTGGCCGCCGGAAGGCAGCAGGCCCCCGCCGAGCGCGCGACCGGGCCGGGACGGATCGACCAGACGCCGAAGCGCACCGTGTCGCAGCGTCTCGGCAACATGGGACGCGCGCTCGTCGTCGTGGTCGCGGGCCTGCAGCTCGCCTCGATCGTCCTGCGTGGGCTGGCCACCGAGCGGTTCCCGCTCGGCAACATGTACGAGTTCGTCTCGATGGCGTGCACCGCCGCGGTGATCTTCGGGCTGATCGTCCTCCGCAAGCCGGCCTACCGGATCATGTGGGTGTACCTGGTGGTCCCCGTATTGATCCTCATGTTCCTCGCGGCGACGGTGTTGTATGCCGACGCCGCTCCCGTGGTGCCGGCCCTCCGGTCGTTCTGGCTGCCGATCCACGTGACGATCATCAGCGTCGGCAGCGGCATCTTCCTCGTCTCGGGTGTCGCGAGCGTGCTGTTCCTGCTGCGTATCCGCTTCCCGAAGGGCGAGGAGCGCAGCGGTGTGTTCGCGGCGATCGCCGAGCGGCTGCCCGACGCGCAGACCCTCGACCGGCTCGCCTACCGCACCACGATCATCGGCTTCCCGCTGTTCGGCGCCGGCATCATCCTCGGGGCAATCTGGGCCGAGGCGGCGTGGGGACGCTTCTGGGGCTGGGACCCGAAGGAGACGGTCTCGTTCATCTCGTGGGTCGTCTACGCCGCCTATCTGCACGCGCGTGCGACCTCCGGCTGGCGGAACACCCGCGCAGCGTGGATCAACATCGTCGGCTTCGTCACGGTGCTGTTCAACCTGTTCATCATCAACATGGTCGTCTCGGGCCTGCACTCGTACGCCGGACTCAACTGAGGCTGCTATCGTCGCGCCGTCGTCCATGACAGTCGACGGGGGGAGAACGCGGTGGATGGGGCCGGCATCGGTCCGTCGGGGCTCGACGGCAATGCGTTGGATGCAACAGCGCTGGATTCGTCGCTACTGGTACGCCCGGTCGCAGCCCCGCCTCGGAAGGGTTGGCGCCGGGTGGTCTACCGGGCGACCGGTGGTCGCGTCCATGTCGGGGAGAGTTCGCGGCAGCAACGCAGGGACGAGCTGGCCGAGCGGGTGCGTGCACCGCTGCACGGCTGCCATCGGATCGCCCTGCTGAGTCTCAAGGGCGGAGTGGGGAAGACGACCACCACGGTCACGCTCGGCTCGACCTTCGCAGAGCTGCGCGGTGATCGGATCGTCGCGGTCGACGCGAATCCGGACCGCGGCACGCTGAGCCAGAAGGTGGCCGAACAGACACCGGCCACCGTGCGCACCCTGCTGCGCGACCAGGCGCTGCTCGAGACGTACGCGGACGTCCGCGCCTACACGTCGCAGAACACGCATCGTCTCGAGGTGCTCGCCTCGGACACCGACCCGGCGGTCTCCGAGGCGTTCAGCGCCGACGATTACGAGCGGACGCTGGACCTGCTCGATCGGTTCTACAGCATCGTGCTCACGGATTGCGGGACCGGACTCATGCACTCGGCCATGAGTGCCATCCTCGAGAACGCAGACACACTGGTCGTGATCAGCTCGGGTTCGGTGGACGGCGCCCGCAGCGCCTCGGCCACGCTCGACTGGCTCGATGCGCACGGCTACCGCGAACTCGTCGAGCGATCGGTGGCCGTGGTCAACGCGGTGCGGCCGCGCTCGGGCAAGGTCGATCTCGACCTCGTGGTGCGGCATTTCGAACAGCGTTGCCGCGCGGTGCACGTCCTACCCTTCGATCCCCACCTCGAAGAGGGTGCGGAGATCGAGCTGGAGCGGTTGCACTCGGAAACGCGGCGTGCACTGCTCGGACTCGCCGCGGATATCGCCGACGGTTTCGGCACGCAGTGGAACGAAGGCCGGTGGCCCGACGCGCAGGGGCACGACGGTTCGGCCGGTGGCTCGGTGAGCAGTGCGAGCGGTCAGTCGCCCCGTTCCTGATCCGACTCGGTCGGGCCGTCGCCGCTGCGGCGGCGATGCACCTCGCGATCGACCTTCCACAGGAAGTCGGGATCGTCGTCCGGACCGACCACGCGGGTCGGCGGTCGAGATGCGGGACCGTACGCCTTCCACAGCAGGACGGCGAGGGTCACCGCACCGATGAGTGCCAACAGATAGAGCACGTTGCACCTCCTGACCGTGGCAGTGCCGGACGAGGACGTGCCCTCGCCGTACACCTCCGGGCCGCGGCGCCCGCAGACCGGTTCGTCCACAGTCTATGTGTGCGGAACCGGGTCCGGCACGTGGGTTCCGCGAGTGGGCGGACGAGGCCCGGCAGATGCACGCCGGAAGTGCGTCAGGTGCCGACTCGGTGGGTCGTTCGTGCGCCGACGCGGTGAGTCGTTCGTGCTGGGATCAGCGCGTCGCTTCGGTCGTGAGCGAGCGGAGGAGTGCCAGGACCTCGGACTCACGGAAGCGGCGATGCCCGCCCGGGGTCCGCAGCGAGCCCAATCGGCCGGCGTGGGCCCACCGGGTGACGGTCTTGGGATCCACATGGAACAGTGCCGCCACCTGACCCGGGGTCAGCAGGGATTCCTTCGCGCCGTTGAAAGTGGGTGCGCTCATTGCGAATGTCCTCCCGGTTGTCGTGATCGAGTTGTTCGACGCGATCGAGTTGTTCGATCGGGATGTCCAAGCCCATGGTGGCACCGATACCCCTGGTTGCTCGAACGGTCTACGGTTGGTAAAGCGGAAGTAATAGACAAAACGGACGGATGTCCGACTTCGGAAATCGCCTCCGAGCTCGTGGTCCGGGCGGCCGGTTAACCTGGACTGGTGAACGACGAACGCCGGAACGAACCCTCGGATACCCCCTCGCAGCGCACGCCACACCCTCGTGGTGAGGGCGCCACGGCCGCCGGCCGTCAGACAGGAACCGGGTCCCTGATCCGGGACGTCGCGTTGTACTCGGTGGCCCGACTCGCCCTCGTAGTCGCGCTCACTCTGCTCATTCTCTACGTTCCGCGTGCGTTCGGGGTGGAAATCCCCTTCCTCGTCGCTGCCCTGTTCGCCGTGCTCATCGCGCTGCCCGTCTCGCTCGTGCTGTTCTCCTCGCTGCGACGTCGTGTCAACGAGGGCATCGCCGCGGTCGACGAGCGTCGGCGTACCGATCGAGCCGATCTCGAGAAGCGCATGCGCGGCGAGAACGGGCGGTGACCGCGACCGGCGTGGTCGTCGACCGCAGCGCATCCCGGGACTGGGTGGACGACGCGGTCCGGCTCATCGAGGCCGACGCCCAGCGCAGCGCCGACACCCACCTGCTCCGCTACCCGCTCCCGGCCGACCGGGGCGTCGATCTGTATCTCAAGGACGAGTCGACGCACATCACGGGCAGTCTCAAGCACCGTCTGGCGCGTTCGCTGTTCCTCTACGCCCTGTGCAACGGCTGGATCCGTGAGGGAACTCCGATCATCGAGGCGTCGTCCGGTTCCACGGCGGTGAGCGAGGCGTACTTCGCGCGACTTCTCGGCCTCGACTTCGTGGCGGTCGTGCCGCGTCGCACGTCGCCGGCGAAGGTCGCGCTCATCGAGGCCCAGGGCGGCCGCTGCCACTACATCGATCGGCCGCCGGAGATCTACACCGAGGCGCAGCGACTCGCCGACGAACTCGGCGGATGCTTCATGGACCAGTTCACGAACGCCGAGCGGGTCACCGACTGGCGCGGCAACAACAACATCGCCGAGAGCATCTACTCGCAGATGCGTCTCGAGCGCCATCCCGTGCCGGAGTGGATCGTCGTCGGCGCCGGGACCGGCGGCACGAGCGCGACCCTCGGTCGATACATCCGCTACCGCCGGCATCGGACGCGACTGGCCGTCGTCGACCCGGAGAACTCGGCGTTCTTCGGCGGATACGAAACGGGATCGGCCGACTACACCACCGGTCTGCCCTCGCGCATCGAAGGGATCGGGCGGCCGCGCGTCGAGCCGTCCTTCGTGCCCGAGGTCGTCGATCGGATGGTGCGGGTGCCCGATGCGGCGTCGATCGCCGCCATGCGGCACGCGAGTGCCGCGCTGGGGCGTCGCGTGGGCGGCTCGACCGGCACGAACCTGTGGGGAGCTTTCGGCCTGATCGCCGAGATGCTTGTCCAGGGTCGCGAGGGCAGCGTCGTGACGTTGCTGTGCGACGGCGGTGAGCGCTACGCCGACACCTACTTCTCCGACGAGTGGGTCGCCGCCGAGGGGATGGATCTCGCCGAGCCGCTCGCGGTGTTGGAGAAGTTCGCGGCCACCGGTCGTTGGGCCCCGTAGAGCTCCTCGACCTGCGCACATTCCGGTTTGTCAATTTTCGTTGACGCGGCCATGTTGTCAACCTATATTGACAACATGAGTGAAGCCACCACCCTCGCCGCTGCCGCCGCGAGCTCCGATCCGACAGTGGGCCTGCGCGCCGTGCGTGCCCTGCGTCGGCTGCTGGAACGGCTCGAGGAGGTCCAGGTGGCGAATGCCCGCGAGCGGGGCTGGTCCTGGCAGGCCATCGCCGACGAACTCGGGGTCAGCCGACAGGCGGTACACCAGAAACACAACCGGAAGCGCAGGTGATCGACATGTTCGAACGATTCGCCGACGGTGCCAGATCCGGCGTCGTGGCAGCGCAGCAAGAGGCCATCCGCGTGCACGCCCCTCGTATCGAGGCGTCACATCTTCTGATCGGGGTCGCCGTCGCCGCGGACGAACCACTCCGGGTCCTGCTCGCGGAGGCGGGCCTGACGGTCGACGGCCTGCGTTCCGCACGCGCGGCCCGTACCGCCGACTCGCCGCTGGGGGACGAGGACGCCGCGGCGCTCGAAGCGATCGGGATCGATCTCGACGAGGTCCGCACCCGTCTCGAGGCCGCCTTCGGTGAGGGAGTGCTCGATCGGCGAAGCGCCGACCGCCGGGGCTTCGCGAACCGCCTCGGCCACATCCCCTTCGACCGGGCCGCGAGGAAGTCGCTCGAACTCGCGCTGCGGGAGGCGATCGCACGCCACGAACGTGTCATCCGCCCCGAGCATCTCCTGCTCGGTCTGCTGCGCAGCGACGATCCGTCGACGACCGCTCTCGTCGAATCGCGGATCCCCCGCGACGAGCTACGGCAGCTCCTGACGACACACCTCGACGCCGCCGCCTGACACCGCCGTCCGGACGGTGCTACCGGCCGGCCTGCGCCGGAACGACGGCGAGCGGGCGCGCGGTGACGAGCGGGACGACCGTCGCCGCGACGAGCATGAGCGTGCCGATCGCGATCACCGCGAACGGCCACCACTGACGATCGGCGGTGGGGACCACCGCATCTGCCTGCGTATCCGTGGCACCGCCCGGTGCGGTGCGCGGTAGTGCTTCCGTCGCCGACCGGACGTTGTCCGCGATGCCGCCGACGACATCGGCCACCGGGCCGACACCGTCGACGAGCTGTCCCGTGCCGTCCGTGAGCGCCCGCCCACCGTCGTCGAGGAGGACGAGACCGTCGCGGAGCTGCCGCGACCCCTCGGCCGCCTGCGCCATACCCGCGACGAACTGGGCGTTCGGATCGGTGAGTTCGTAGGCGAGCTGCTGGGCGCCGTCGCGCAACTGCCCGAGCTGGTCGAGGGTGTCCGGTCCGAGGCCCTGCGTGTCCAGGGTCTCGACGAGTCCGCGCAGCTGTGCGGCCGCGTTCTGCGAGACCGGATCCGGTGAGGCGCCGAGCGTGGTGGCGACGGCGGTGAGCCGAGCGGTCACGTCGCCCTGCATCTCACCGAAACCGGAGAGGCGGCCGACGACCTCGTCGACGCCACCGCTGACCTGACGAGCACCGTCGCCGAGCATGTCGACACCGCCGTCGAGCTGCCCGAGGCCGTCGGCGAGCTGCTCTCCGCCGTCGCGTGCCTGCCGGAGGCCGTCCGAGAGCTGCCGGGCACCGTCGTCGAGCTGGGTGCTGCCCTCCGTCAGCTGCCCGACCCCACCGTCGAGCACCGACAACGGCAGTCCGGCCCGCTGCAGATTGCTCCGGGCCTCGTCGATGCCGCCCTCCGGCGGAGCCGGTTGTTCCGCAGCGGTTGCGACCGCCGGCTCGGGGCGGTCGATCCAGGCGAACACCGAACCCGTGCCCACGAGGAGCAGTCCGGCCAGGGCGAAGAACAGGGGGAGAAGACGTGAACGCACGCTCGACGACGCTACCGAGCGTCGCTGAGAGACCCCTGAGGGGGAGGGGTGGCCCCATGCGCGCCCGATTCGCCCGTTCCGGGACCGCCCACCGTATGCCACAGTGGCACCATGATTTCTCTGATACTGCGGTTGATCATCAACGCGGTCGGACTGTGGCTCGCGGTCGAGCTCGTCGACGGAATCGATTACACCGATCCCGCGGGCACATCCGACACGACGCGCAAGATCGTCACCCTCGTCGTCCTCGCACTCATCTTCACGATCGTCAACGCACTCGTGAAACCGCTGGTGAAGTTGCTGTCGCTGCCGCTGGTGATCCTCACCCTCGGATTGTTCCTGCTGGTCGTCAACGCGCTGATGCTACTGCTCACCGCATGGCTGAGCGGATTCACCGAGTACGGGCTCACGATCGACGGTTTCTGGGCGGCACTGTGGGGCGGCGTGATCATCGCGATCGTCAACTTCGTCCTCGGGCTGGTCGTGCCCGACCGCGACTGATCCCCGACCGCCGCGCTCGCGTCATGGTCAGCCGAAGGCCAGCGCGGGCGCGGTGGCCACCGCCCACACGAGCATCGCGACGCCCGAATCGCTCAACGCCGGGATCAGCGCGAGTCCGAGGGCACCGGCCCGGACCGGCTTGTGCGCGCGGATCGCGAAGGGTGCCGCGAGGAAGCCGGCGAGGGCCCAGGGTGTCGCTGCGACCAGCACGATCGACATCACGAACGGCACGACGACGAGTACGAGGTGCAGCGTGCGGGTCCTCGGGTCGCCGAGCTTGACCGCGAGGGTCCGCTTGCCGGTCTCCGCGTCGGTCGCGATGTCACGGAGATTGTTCGTCACCAGCACGGCCGTCGAGATCGAACCGATGGCGATCGCGCATGCCAGACCCACCCCGTCGATGCGACCGGCCTGGACGAACTGCGTGCCCAACACCGCGACGAGCCCGAAGAAGACGAAGACGCCGATCTCCCCGAAGCCGCTGTAGCCGTAAGGGTTCTTCCCGCCGGTGTAGTACCAGGCACCGGCGATGCAGACCGCGCCGACGAGCACGAGCCACCACGCCGTGGTGAGAGCGAGGGCGAGTCCCGCGACCGCGGCGATACCGAAGCACACGAACGCCGCGCGCTTGACGGCGCCGGGGCTCGCTGCGCCCGAGCCGACCAGCCGCATCGGGCCGACCCGTTCGTCGTCGGTGCCGCGGATGCCGTCGGAGTAGTCGTTGGCGAAGTTCACGCCGATGATCAGTCCGAGCGCGACGATCAGTGCCAGCAGCGCCTTCCACCACACGGCCTCGCCGAGCCACGCCGCAGCGCCCGTGCCTGCCAGGACGGGTGCTATCGCGTTGGGGAGGGTGCGCGGACGAGCGCCTTCGAGCCATTGACCAGCGGTTGCCATGGGTCGATCTTCGCACCCGGGCCGGTTCGGCGAGTCGCGCGCACCGGTCAGGAGAAGCGGGACACCAGGGCGCGGCGATCCACCTTGCCCGGTCCGCGCAGGGGCAGCGCGTCGACGACCTGCAGCTCACGTGGCGCGGCGGTCGCGTCCAGCGTCGCCGTGACATGGTCGCGAAGTTCCGCGAGCGTCGGTGTGGCGCCGGCGACGGGCACGACGACGGCCGCGACGCGCTGACCGAGCCGGGTGTCCGGCAGACCCACCACCGCGACCTCCCGTACGGCGGGATGCTCGACGAGCACGGCCTCGACCACCTGCGGGACCACCGTGAGCCCCCCGGTCGAGATGGCCTCGTCGAGGCGTCCGAGGATGCGCAGGACCCCGTTCTCGAATGTGCCCGCGTCGTCGGTGCGGAACCAGCCGGGTTCCGCGAAGGCCGGATGATCGGGCAGATTCCGGTAGCCCGAGGCGAGGGTCGTGCCGCCGAGCCACACGCGTGAGTCGGCGTCGACCCGCACCTGTACCCCGTCGAGGGGCGCGCCGTCGTAGACGCAGCCGCCGCAGGTCTCGCTCATGCCGTAGGTGCGGACGACGGTGATCCCGGCTGCGCGGGCGCGTTCGAGGACCGGCACGGGAGTCGCGGCACCGCCCAGCAGGATCGCGTCGAGCCGGGCGAGTGCCGCAGTCGCGTCGGGATGGTCGAGAGTCTTGATCAGTTGGGTGGGGACCATCGAGCTGTATCGGCGAGGGCCCGGCATGGCGTCCACCGCCGCCGGCAGATCCCCGGGATCGAAACCGGCGGACACGTCGACGACGACGGGGTCGGTTCCTGCGAGGAGACTGCGCAGCAAGACCTGCATGCCCGCGATGTGATGGGCGGGCAGCGCCAGCAGCCACGAGCCCGTTCCGCCCAGCCGGGCGTGGGTGGCGTCACCGCTCGCACGCAGCGCGTCCGCGGACAGCAGGGCGCCTTTCGGGGTCCCGGTCGTACCGGAGGTCGCGACCACCAGGCCCACGCCGTCCGCGACGGGTTCACCCGGGTGCAGCGCATCGATGAGCCGGACCGTCTCCCGTTCGTCCCCGGCGGGGACGGGAAGCAGTGCCGGCCCGTCACCGTCGAGCATCCGCCGCAGATCGGGCAGCACGGAGCGGACGGCGGACCCGGCAGGGACGGGAAGGAGATCGAGGGTGGTCACAGATCGTATTGTGTCGTGTCCCATCCGCCCGCTTCGAGCTGGCGGCGGACGCGGTCCACGTCGTCGGATGACGGCATGTTGTTGGTGATCTTGCTGATCAGGACCGCGATGTCGATGCGGTTGATCGAGAGGTCACCGTCCTCGATCAGCGTGTCCGCGACCTGGGCGACCTCCTCGTCGGACAGGCGCCGCGCGAGCAGTGCGAACAGGGGTACGTAGTCCTGTTCCGGTACCCCCTCGGGATAACCGGCGCGGAGCCACTCGACGATGGAAGCGAGAAACGGCGGGAGGGCCACCCGTCACCCCGATCAGAAGATGTCGATGCCGAACGTTCCGGCGAGGAAGTCGGAGGCGAGCAGGAGGATTCCTGCCAGGACTGCACAGGCCACGACGGCGAAGCACAGCACGGCCGCGGTCTTGGCCGCTGGATTCGGGGTGCCGTCGCTGTCGCGACCGGTGTCGAGCGCGCGGACGCCCAGCGCGAAGAGGGAGGGCAGGCCCGCGCCGAGGAGCAGGCCCACGAGAACGACCTGCCACAACGAGTCGAGTGTGTGCGTCAGCAGGTTCACGAGCGTCCTTCCCCGGCGACCGTTTCGGAAGCATCCGGCGTCGGGGCGAGCGAGTCGTCCCAATCTGCGGTGACGTTGGAGGCGTCGATGGGCTGCCGGCGCGAGCGGAGCCACATGAACAGGGCCAGACCACACAGGATGGCGAAGACCACAAGAACACCGGACATCCCGCCGATCACGTGGGCGATCGCCCAGCAGATCGCTCCGACGACCGCGGCGCACGGCAGGGTGATCAGCCACGCGACGACCATCCGCCGCGCCACCGACCAGCGCACCTCGGCACCCTTGGTGCCCAGGCCCGTACCCAGGATCGACCCCGTGGCGACGTGCGTGGTCGACAGCGGCAGACCGAAATGGCTCGAGGTGAGGATGATGGCGGCCGACGACGACTCGGCGGCCAGACCTTGCGGCGGGGCGATCTCCACGAGGCCCTTGCCCAGGGTGCGGATGATGCGCCAGCCGCCGAGGTAGGTGCCCAGCGCGATCGCGACGGCGCACGCGACCTTCACCCAGAACGGCATCTCGGTGTCGGCGGTGATGCTCCCGTGGGCCACGAGGGCCAGGAAGATCACGCCCATGGTCTTCTGCGCGTCGTTGGTGCCGTGGGCGAGCGACATCAGGGATGCGGTGCCGATCTGTCCCATCCGGAAGCCGCGGTCGCGATGCTCGGTGGCGACGGGGCGGGTCAGGCGGTGCATCGACCAGATGCCCACCGTGGACACCAGCGCCGCGATGACGGGCGCGAGCACCGCGGGAAGCAGGACCTTGCCCAGCACTCCGTCCCACACCACGCCCTGGACGCCGATCGACGCGAGCGCCGCGCCGACGAGACCACCGAACAGGGCGTGCGACGAACTGGACGGCAGGCCGAACAGCCAGGTCGCGATGTTCCAGAGGATCGCTCCGACCAGGCCGGCGAAGACGATGAGCAACAAGTCGGTACCGCCGACGGTGTCGAGGTTGACGACACCCTTCGCGACGGTCGCGGCGACTTCCACGGACAGGAAGGCGCCGACGAGGTTGAGGGTCGCGGACAAAGTGACCGCGGTTTTCGGTTTGAGGGCGCCGGTGGCGATGGATGTCGCCATGGCATTGCCGGTGTCGTGGAAGCCGTTGGTGAAATCGAATGCGAGGGCAGTGACGACCACCACCAGGAGCACGACGAACTCTGCGGTCACGTCTGTCGATTGTGGGGTAGCCGGCAGGTGAATGTACAGCGACGGCAGTGTGAATTCTGTGTCTCGCTCCGAGGCCTCCAGGGTTCTTCGGACTCCGACCATGCGCGGAGTCGAGAGCAGACCCCACGGCTTGTGTGCAAGATCACCGGCGGTGCCGGACTGTCCTCGGACGCTGCCGGGTGCCTCTCTTCTTCACCGGAGGTCGCGGCGCAGCGGATGGTCGTCGGGAATGTGAACCAGGACGATCGGAATTCCGTCGGGATCCGCGAGCCACAGCTCGTGCAGACCCCACGGCTCCTGCTTCGCGCCTCGGACGATGCGCACACCTTTGCGCGCGAGTTCGGCCTCCGCGTCGTAGACGTCGCGCACCTGAAGCCACAGGGCACCGTGGAAGACCTCGTCGGTGTCGTCGGGCCGGCCGTGCGCGGCGATCTCGATGAGCGACTGCCCTGCGAAGAAGACCGTTCCGCCGGGGTACTCCCGTGCGACGGCCAGTCCGAGCGTCGAACCGTAGAACTCGAGGGCGGCCTCGTAATCGCGCGGGCGGAGGATCGTACGGCTGCCGAGAATCTCCACGTCACTGCTCCTCGGCCGGGCAGGCCTCGTGATGACGGCGGCCGTGCGTGCGCCGCGACTCCTTCATCTCGGCCTCGAACAAGTGACGCCGGCCCTGCACGAGTTCGTCGCGCACCTGCTTCTCGAAGTTCCGGAAATCCGACCAGTAGCCGTCGTCGAACTCCTCCACGAGCTGGAAGGTCCAGCGCCCCTCGGCGATGTTGCGTCCGATGATCTCGGTGCCGAGCCGCTCGGCGATGTCGTCGTGCCCGGCCTCACGCAACAGTTCCTCGGCGTCTCCGGTGAGCAGATCGGCGCGACCCATGAGCTGATGGAAGGCATAGAGATGGCCTCGCGCCTGCTCGACGGTCTCGAGGGCCTCGGACAACTTGCCGGTCGCTTTCACGGTGGCATCGGAGACGCCTTCCGGGCGGATGTGGGCGGTTCGCGGACTCTGGCGGTCGGTCATGACCCACAGTGTGCCCGAGAGCACACAGTTCGAACGTAACTGGACATATGTGTTTGACGAAGCTTCCGGTGGGACATTACTGACGGCAACGGTGCCCATGACAGCGCCGGCCTGCCACAGCGGGTCCGTCGCAGCCGCAACCCGTGGCTGCGCGGCACCGCCGACATCGAGTGAGGAGAACTGCCATGGCGACCGACTACGACGCTCCCCGCACCACCGACATTCTGGGCGGCGGTGGCACTGCCCTGGACGAGCTGGACCTGAAGCCCACCGTGGCCGCCGACACCGACGAAGGCGAGATCCTCGAGACCCTCGATCTGCCCGGCGCCGACCTGTCGGCGCTGTCGGCGGAAGAGCTCTCGGTGCAGGTCCTGCCGAAGCAGTCGGACGAGTTCACCTGCATGAGCTGCTTCCTCGTCCAGCACCACAGCCGTCGCGCCACGGGCGACGGCGAGCAGGCCTTCTGCCGCGATTGCGTCTGACGAGCACCCTCCTCGCGCGGTGAACCGGGCTGTGCCCCTGCTACAGCAGGGGCGAGGCCCGGTTCACCGCGTCCGGATCAGTAATAGTGGGGATACGGCGACCAATCGGGATCGCGCTTCTCGAGGAAGGCATCGCGACCCTCGATCGCCTCGTCCGTCATGTACGCCAGACGTGTGGCTTCGCCCGCGAACAACTGCTGGCCGACGAGACCGTCGTCCTGAAGGTTGAAGGCGTACTTGAGCATGCGCTGGGCCTGCGGCGACTTGCCGTTGATCTTCTGCGCCCATTCCAGCGCAACGTTCTCGAGTTCGTCGTGGTCGACGACCTTGTTGACCGCACCCATGTGGTGCATCTCCTCGGCCGTGTAGGTATCGCCGAGGAAGAAGATCTCGCGCGCGAACTTCTGGCCGACCATCTTGGCGAGGTACGCGCTGCCGTAGCCGCCGTCGAAGCTGCCCACGTCGGCGTCGGTCTGCTTGAAGCGGGCGTGCTCGCGGGAGGCGAGAGTCAGATCGCACGTGACGTGCAGGCTGTGTCCGCCACCGGCGGCCCAGCCGTTGACCAGGGCGATGACGACCTTCGGCATGAAGCGGATCAGTCGCTGGACCTCGAGGATGTGCAGGCGGCCGGCGCGGGCCTTGTCGACGGTGTCGGCCGTCTCGCCGCTCGCGTACTGATAGCCGCTGCGGCCGCGGATCCGCTGGTCGCCGCCGGAGCAGAACGCCCATCCGCCGTCCTTCGGGCTCGGACCGTTGCCCGTGAGCAGCACGACGCCGACGTCGGAGGTGGTCCGCGCGTGGTCGAGTGTGCGATAGAGCTCGTCCACCGTGTGCGGACGGAAGGCGTTGCGCACCTCGGGACGATCGAACGCGACGCGGACGGTGCCCTGCGTGACGTGTCGGTGATAAGTGATGTCGGTGAGGTTCTCGAACCCGGGTACCGGGCGCCACAATTCTGGATCGAAGGTCACCTCGTCACCATAAAGGGCCGGGCACCGCCTCGCCGCGAGCCGTGGCCCGATAACGTGCACAGACATGAGCGAGCCGACCGACCCCCGCGACGACTACGAGCACCACGGCGGTTTCCCGGTCTACGAACCGGTGAAGGCCGGGCCGAACTACGGTCGCTTCGTCGAAGCGCTGCGGCGGTTGCAGGATCTCGCGGTGTCCACCCACGCACCCGACGAAGTGATCGACCGCGCGATCGAACAGGCCGAGGCACTCGGTGATCTGCTCGACCCCTATCGCGTTCCGGAAGGCAAGTCACCGGCCGGCTTCAATCCCGACCTGCCCGGCCGCGGCAGCCTGCTGATGCCGCCCTGGCGGATCGAGAAGTTCGACGAGGAGGCGGTCCGCGAGCGTGGTGTCTTCCGGCTCTATCACCGCGGCGGCAACGGAGCGGCGCACGGCGGAACCCTGCCCCTGTTGTTCGACGACCTGTTCGGCATGGTCGTCCACGCCTCGGGGCATCCCATCGCGCGCACCGGCTATCTCCGCATCAACTACCGCAAGATCACGCCGCTCGAGACCGAACTCGTCGTCGAGGGCAGGGTCGAGCGCGTCGAGGGCCGCAAGATCTTCTGTGCGGCCGAACTGCGCGAAACGGACGGCACACTTCTCGCCGACTGCGAAGCCCTGATGATCCAGCTGCTCCCGGGCCAGCCGTGACCTCTCGGCGCCTCCCGTCCGCCGACGAACTGCTCGACGGAGCGGTCGTCGTCTCGATGCCCATGCGCGTCCGGTTCCGCGGCATCACCCGACGCGAGGTGCTGCTGCTGCGCGGACCCGCCGGCTGGGGGGAGTTCGGGCCGTTTCCGGAATACGGCGACGACGAGGCGGCGCATTGGCTGCAGTCGGCGATCGAATCCGCCTGGCAGGGCCACCCGGCCCCGCGACGTTCCCGGATCGCCGTGAACGCGACCGTGCCCGCCGTCGGCCCGGAACGTGTACCCGAAGTGCTCGCCCGGTTCCCCGGCGCATGCACCGCGAAGGTGAAGGTCGCCGAGCCGGGCCAGGATCTCGCGCAGGACCTCGCCCGCGTCCGGGCGGTGCGCGACCAGGTGCCGAATGTGCGGGTCGACGCCAACGGTGGCTGGAGCGTGGACGAGGCCGTCCGCGCTCTCACGGCGCTCACCGCCGATGCACCGCTCGAATACGCCGAGCAGCCGTGCGCGAGCGTGCCCGAACTCGTCGAGGTGCGCCGGCGACTGCCGGGGGTCCGCATCGCGGCGGACGAGAGCATCCGCCGCGCCGAGGATCCCTTGCGCGTCGTGCGGGCCGGGGGAGCGGACGTCGCCGTCGTGAAGGTCGCACCGCTCGGCGGGGTCCGGCGACTGGTCGCACTCGCCGACGAACTCGCCGGTCACGGCGTCGAGGTGGTCGTCTCGAGCGCCCTCGACTCCGCGGTGGGCATCGCCACCGGTCTCGCCGCGGCAGCGGCCCTGCCCGAGCTCCCGTACGCCTGCGGACTCGGCACGGGAGGCTTCTTCGAAGCCGATGTCGCCCCCGCTCTGCACATGTCCGAGGGCGCGCTCGACGTCGTCGCCGTCGCGCCCGAACCGGACATGCTCGATGCGCTGCGAGCCGATCCCGACCGCGTGGAGTGGTGGTGCGAACGGCTGCGGCGGTGCCGTACGGTGCTCGCCGGACGCGGACTGTGATGAGGCGGAATCGTCGTATATCGTTCCCCGCGTCCCAACGGTCACAAGTGTCACATCTACGGAGGCAGTGAAAGTGGTTGCAGCTCTGGGCGATGCCCTCCTCGGCGCCGACAAGTTCCCGGCGGTCAAGGCAGACGTCGAAGCCCTGATCGATGCTGAGGTGTCGGACAAGAAGGGTGCGTCCGGTCTCGCCCTCAAGGGTGGCTACGCAGCAGTGAAGAAGGTCGGCCCGGGCATCGTGCCGGGTGCCGTCGAAGGTCTGCTGCCCGAATTCGTCGAGAAGCTCCAGCCGTTCTGGGTGGAGTACGCAGGCAACGGTTCGTTCTCGGACTTCCTGGTCGCCCGCGGCGAGGTCGTCGCCGACGCGCTCCTCGGGGTCACCGACGAGCGCATCGCCGGAACGTCGAAGGCCGGCGTCAAGAAGGTCTACGACTCGCTGCGCCCCTCGGCCAAGAAGCACGTCGTCGAGGCGCTGCCGCGTCTGGGTGATCTCATCCAGAAGCACGCCGGCTGACCCGCCGACACCAGCGACACCAGGACGTCGCGGTCCCGAACCGGTTCGCCGGTCGGTACCGCGACGTTCGTCGTTTCACCCCGGTGACGGGTCGTCAGTAGACCGGCTCGCCGTACTTCCAGTACCCGATGAAGGTCACCGCCGACCGGTCCCAGCCGCATTCGCGCACGAGGTGGCGCCGCACGCCCGTTGCGAGGGACGACTCGCCCGCGACGAACGCATATGCGGAATCCGGCGACGGGGTCGACTCCCGTACCGCCTCGACGACGAGGTTTCCCGGCACCGCCTGCGCGTCCGTCCGGATCACCGGGCGCACCCGCACGTTCTCGCCCCTCGGCAGGTCCTGAGCGGTGAGATCGTCGGGGTGCGGAACCTCGACGAAGACCTCCACGGCCGCGAGGGGATCGACGGTAAGGATCGACCCGAGGATGCCTGCGACGGCGGGCACGGCGCTCTCGTCACCCACGAGCAGCCACGAACGTGCCTCGTCGACGGGCAGATTGCTGATGCCCTCGTCGAGGATGCCGATCTCGTCGCCGGGCTTCGCCCGTTCCGCCCACGCCGATGCCGGGCCCAGGTCTCCGTGCGACGCGAAGTCGATCTCGATCTCGGAGGTCGCGCCGAACAGTCCCGCACCCGCAGGCCGCACGCGGCGGATCGTGTAGTTCCGCAGCACCGGGCGACGATCCTCGGGCAGTTCCTGATATTCCGGCCACCAGCGGTCGTCGGTCGCACCGGGAAGGATCAGTTCCTGTTGGTCCGGGGTGGGGAAGAACATGCGGAACCAATGGTCGAAACCCATGGGTGCGATGGAGTCGACGTCGGCGCCGCCCACGGTGATGCGGACGAAGGTCGGGCTGATCCGTTCGGCGGCGAGTACCTGCGCGCGCACCATCCGCCGCGTGGCCGGCTTGATGTACGGATTGCGCCGCGCGGTTCCCGTGGTCTTCGCCATACGGCCCTCCGAGGTTGCTCGGATGCTGCCCCACCCGGACGGCCGCACAGCATCTCACGATCGATTTGAGCGCAGCCTAACCTGAGTTCGCCCGATGAGGGAGGTCACCCGGGGGTCCCGGGCCGATCCAGTTCCCGCACGTCCGGGGTCAGTCCCCATTCCGTCCGCCCCAGCCGGCTCACCGCGCCGAGTGCAGCGAAGTCGGGAGCACCGTCGGCCGCCAGCACCTCCGGATCGACCGTCACGGCCAGCACGTCGCCCATCACGACGAACGAGTCGCCGATCTCGATCACGCGGTGCAGACGGCACTCGATCGACGCGGGCGCCTCGGCGACCCGCGGCGGCCGCACCCGCTCGCTCGGCTCGGCGTGCAGACCCACTTCCGTGAACTCGTCGATATCGTGCGGGAACGCCGCCGACGAGGCGTTGACCTTCTCCATCAACGGCACGGTCGCGATGTTGATCACGAACTCGCCCGTCTGCTCGATGTTCCGCAGACTGTCCTTGCGCCCCACGGACGTGAACTGCACGACCGGCGGGGCGGTACTGGCCACCGTGAAGAAGCTGTACGGCGCGAGATTGAACACACCGTCCTCCGCCTCGGTGGACACCCACGCGATCGGTCTCGGCACGATTGTCGCGGTGAGAAGGCGATAGAAGCGGCCCGGGCTCGACTCGGCGGGATCGAAGACTGTGCGCACGCGCTCCATTCTGACCGCACCTGCACCCGGCCACACTTCCGGCGCAATTACCCTGGACTTCGTGAATCCGTCCACCGCCCAGGCCACCGCTGTCGTCGACGAACTCGCCCGGGGTGGTGTCCGGGACGTCGTGCTGTGCCCGGGCTCGCGCAACGCGCCGCTCGCCTTCGCGCTCCAGGCCGCCGACAGTGCGGGGCGTCTGCGCCTGCACATGCGTATCGACGAGCGCACCGCCGGATTCCTCGCGATCGGCCTGGCGCTGGCGTCGGGGCGTCCCGTTCCCGTCGTCATGACCTCCGGTACCGCTGTGGCGAACCTCGCGCCGGCTGTGCTCGAGGCGAACTACGCCCGCGTGCCGCTGGTCGTGCTCAGCGCCAACCGTCCCTACGAGCTGCTCGGATCCGGCGCGAATCAGACCGTCGAGCAGCTCGGATTGTTCGGCAGCCAGGTGCGCGCGACCATCAGCCTCGGCCTTGCCGAAGGCATCGAGCAGAACAGCCAGTGGCGCTCGGCGGTCTCGCGCGTCCTCGCCGCCGCCCGCGGAACCCGATCGGGCAATGCGGGCCCGGTCCACTTCGACATCCCGCTGCGCGAACCGCTCGTGCCCGAGCTCGATGCGAAGGGCCCGGTGCCCGAGGGACGTCCCGGCGGCAAGGCCTGGACCACCACGGTGCACGCCACCCTCGACGTTCCACTCGAGATCGACCTGACCCCCGACACGGTCGTGATCTCCGGTCACGGTTCCGCTTATCGCCCGGAACTGTCCGGGCTGCCGACCGTCGCCGAACCCACTGCGCCGCTGCACGGCATTCCGTTGCATCCCATGGCACTGCCGCACCTGAAGCCGCGGCAGGCGATCATCACCGGCCGGCCCACCCTGCACCGACCGGTATCGAACCTGCTCGCCGACCCCGCCGTCGCGGTGTACGCCCTGACCACCGGTCCGCGCTGGCCCGACGTCTCGGGCAACGTCATCGCGACCGGCACCCGCGCCGTGGTGTCGGGAACCCCCGACGAGGCGTGGCTCGAACGCTGCCGCCAGCTGTCGGCACACACCGACAAGGCGGTCCGTGCCCAGCTCGACGGGCATCCGAAGACCACCGGACTGCACGTCGCCGCGGTCGTGACGGACGCGCTGAAGCCCGGCGACCAACTGCTGCTCGGCGCGTCGAATCCGGTGCGCGACGCCGCGCTCGTCAGCTACCCGAAGCCGGAGGTGAAGGTGCTGTCGAACCGCGGTGTCGCAGGGATCGACGGCACCGTGTCCACCGCGCTCGGTGCCGCTCTGGCCTACGAGCAGGGGCGGACCGTCGCGCTGCTCGGCGACCTGACCTTCCTGCACGACGCATCGGGTCTGCTCATCGGGCCCTCCGAACCGCGTCCGCACAATCTCACCGTCGTGGTCGCCAACGACGACGGCGGCGGAATCTTCGAACTGCTCGAACAGGGCGACCCGCAGTACGCGGGTGTCTTCGAGCGTGTCTTCGGCACCCCGCACGGCATGGATCTCGCGGCGCTGTGCGCGGCCTACCGCATTCCGCACGAGCGGGTGGATCTGCAGGGACTCGCTCTCACCCTCGCCGATACGACGGCGCCGCCCGCAGGCATCCGCGTCGTCGAGGTCACCACCGATCGGGCGGGGCTCCGCGAGCTCCACGCGGCGGTGCGGGCACAGCTGTGAGCGGACCCGAGCGCGCACGGCGCGCGGTTCTCATCGTCGCGGCGGCGATCTCCGGCCTCGCGGTGATCCTGTTTCTCGGCGCCCTCCGCAACGACCTCACGATCCGGTCCGACACGGGGACGGCCGTCGCGGAGGTTCTGTCCGCCGGATCCCTCCGCTCGGCGGTGAGTTTCGTCACGCCCGACGGCGTCACGCACAATCCCGAACTCGGGGTCCTGTACCCGACGGGGTTGACCGCCGGTCAGCGAATCGCCGTCGAGTATGCACGCAGTGATCCCGATCTCGTGCGGGTGACCGGACGAGATGCCCGCGTCGCGCTGATCCCCACCGGGTCGGTGATCGTCGTCACATGGATCATCGCCACGCCCTTGCTGGTCCGGCTCGGACGGAAGGACGGCACCGCTCCCGCTGCCGTCCGCGACACGCAGGATCGTCGGCTCCAGATGTGACGAACGAAACGTTCGTCGCGACTTCGCTCGTCTGTCACCGAGGACGCACCTGCTCGACTCGGAACCTCGCCACGCTGGCGGGGTGCGAGTAGCCATCGTCGCGGAATCCTTCCTCCCGAACGTCAACGGTGTCACCAATTCGGTGCTCCGCATCCTCGAGCACCTCGACCGCACCGGACACGACGCGCTGGTCGTCGCGCCCGGCACGGTTGCGGGTAACCCCCCCGCTCCGTCCGACCATCACGGAACGCCCGTCCACCGCGTACCGGCCGTGCGCGTGCCCAGGATCAGCTCCCTCCCGGTGGGCGTGCCCGGGCCGGAGCTCCTTCCGGTCCTGCGGAGCTTCGCGCCGGACGTAGTGCACCTCGCGTCCCCGTTCGTGCTGGGTGCCGGCGGTCTCGCCGCTGCCGGGCGCATCGACGTTCCGACGGTCGCGGTCTATCAGACGGATGTGGCCGGATTCGCCTCCAGCTACGGGCTGGGCCTCGCGGCGCGTGCGTCCTGGCGGTGGACGCGGCGCCTGCACCGCAGCTGTGATCTCACCCTCGCCCCGTCGACTTCTGCCGTGAACGACCTCGTCGTCCACGGCATCCCCCGCGTGCAGCGCTGGTCCCGGGGCGTCGACACCCACCGCTTCGCGCCGTCCCGGCGGGACGAGGATCTGCGTGCCCGCTGGTCGCCGGGCGGCCTGCCGATCGTCGGCTTCGTGGGACGCCTCGCCCCCGAGAAACACGTCGAACGGCTCGCGGTCCTCGCCCACGACCCGCGGCTGCAGCTCGTGGTGGTCGGCGACGGTCCCGAACGGTCACGGCTCGAACGGCACCTGCCGTCGGCCGTGTTCACCGGGCAGCTCGGGGGAGAGGAGCTGGCCCGTGCCTACGCAAGCCTCGACGTGTTCGTCCACCCCGGCGAACACGAGACCTTCTGCCAAGCCGTGCAGGAAGCGCTGGCGAGCGGGGTCCCGGCGATCGTGCCGGACGCGGGTGGCCCCCGCGACCTCGTCTTCCACTGCCGCAACGGTTACCGCCTCCCCGTGGACCGGTTCGTCGACCTGCTGCCCGGAGCCGTCGATGCACTGCTCGTTCCCGCGGTCCGGGACGAATTCGGGCGTGCGGCACGCCGTGGAGTGCTCGGACGCACCTGGCCGGTGGTGTGCGATCAGCTTCTCGCGCACTACAGCCGGGTCCAAGGCCTGCCCGTGCACTCTCTGCACGGGGCGGCATGAGGGCCGAGGCCCGTGCAGGGGAGCGGGTAACGTTTCGGCCGTGGCAACAACTCACGGATCACGTGCGTCCCTCGACAAGGACCCGCGTGAGGTCGCGTCCATGTTCGACGGCGTGGCTGCACGCTACGACCTGACCAACACCGTCCTGTCGTTCGGGCAGGACCGCGGGTGGCGGCGCGCGACGCGGGCAGCGCTCGATCTGAAGCCGGGCGAGCGCGTGCTCGACCTCGCCGCGGGAACCGGGGTGTCCACTGTCGAACTCGGGCGGTCCGGCGCATGGGTCGTGGCCACGGACTTCTCGAAGGGCATGCTGCATGCCGGTGAATTCCGCAACGTCCCGATGGTCGCAGGCGACGCGATGCGACTGCCGTTCGCCGACGCCGTCTTCGACGCCGCGACCATCTCGTTCGGCCTGCGCAACGTCGCCGACCCGGACGAGGGGCTGCGCGAGATCGCGCGGGTGGTCAAGCCGGGCGGACGCCTCGTGGTGTGCGAGTTCTCCACGCCCGTGCGCGAACCGCTGCGCACGGTGTACATGGAGTACCTGATGCGGACGCTGCCGCGGGTCGCGCGGGCGGTCAGCAGCAACCCCGACGCCTACGTCTACCTCGCCGAATCGATCCGGGCCTGGCCCGATCAGGAACAGCTCGCCCGCCGCATCGAGGCTGCGGGGTGGAGCGACGTGAAGTGGCGCAATCTCACCGGCGGCATCACGGCGCTGCACCGCGGCGTGCGCACGTAGCCGCGCCTCGGTACCGGGCGGTGCGGTAGCGCGGTAGTGGGTAGCGCTGGTGTGCACCGCTCAGGCGAAGAGCGGTCGCCGATCCCATCGCATCGAGAGGTGACCGCTCGTACGCCACACGCGGGCGACGACATCGGCGTCCTCGTCGGTGACGAGATTGCCCATCACCCGCACCGCGACCGACATCATCGCCCGCGACCGCATCGCGACCGGCCCCGTCGTCGGCAGGAACTTCGGGATCGTGAGCAGGCTCGCGAGGCGACGCGCGGTCGAGAACGCGCGACCGTAGTGGGAGCGCAGCGTCGCCGGCCACAGCTCTGTGAGGTCGTCGGCGTCGAGCAGTCCTGCGACCAGTCGGCCGCCTTCGAGCCCGTAGTCGATGCCCTCGCCGTTGAGCGGGTTGACGCACGCCGCGGCGTCGCCGATCAGCGCCCAGTTCCTGCCCGCGACTCCCGACACGGCTCCGCCCATGGGAAGCAGCGCCGACGCCACCCGCGTCACCTCGCCGAGTTCCCATTCGGCGCGGCGCTGCCGCGCGTACAGGTCGATGAGCGGGCGCAACGATCCGTTCGCCGGTCGCGAGGCGGTCGCGAGGGTTCCCACTCCCAGGTTCACCTCTCCGGTGCCGAGCGGGAACACCCAGCCGTAGCCCGGCTGGACGGCCCCGGCGTCGTCGCGCAGTTCGAGGTGCGAGGTGATCCACGGATCGTCGCTGCGCGGGGAAGTGGCGTAGGCGCGCGCGGCCACGCCGTAGGTGGTGTCGCGGTGCCAGCGACGACCGAGAACCTTGCCGAGTGGTGAGCGCACTCCGTCGGCCACGATCAGGGTGCGGCACACGACGGTCCGCGGTCCGTCGGCGGTGCGGAAGATCACGGCCGAGACCCGGTCGCCGTCACGTTCGACGTCGACGGCCTTCGCTCCGTCCACGGCGTGGGCTCCCGAGTCGAGCGCGACCTGCCGGATCCGGGCGTCGAGTTCGGTGCGCGGCACGGCACTGCCCACAGTCGGGAACGACGAGTCGGGCCAGGGGAGTTCGAAGCGCCCACCGAAACCTTCGAGACGCAGACCGCGGTTGACGGTGCGGGTGCGCAGCCAGTCGCCCAGCCCGAGTTCGTCGAGTTCGGCGACGGCGCGCGGCGTCAGTCCGTCGCCGCAGGTCTTGTCGCGAGGGAAGGTCGCGGCATCGGCGAGCAGGACGTCGCGACCGGCGCGGGCAGCCCACGCGGCGGCGGCGGAACCGGCTGGACCGGCACCGACGACGAGAACATCGGTACTGTCGGGAACGCAGGACTGGGATTGCCGCGGATCTCGCGCGGAGTGTTCGGCCACCACCGCTCCATCTTCTCAGGCCGCGATCTGCCGCCTCGACGAGGTGGATCGGGGAACGAACGGCTAGGTTCACTACGGTGAAGTCGAGGCGACAGAACAGGATGGGTACGTCATCGTGAGCACTGAGGGGGCGGCTCGGACCGCCGGTTCGGCCGATGCGGCGCCGAGCACCGTCGTGGCCGGTGTGGAACTCGGCGATCCGATTCTCGCCGCGACCGTCGGGGACGGCTTGGCGAGCGTCGAGAAACTCCTGGTCGAGGAGCTGTCCGATGGTGAGGACTTCCTGACGGAGGCCGCGCTGCACCTGGCGAAGGCGGGCGGTAAGCGGTTCCGGCCGCTGTTCACGATCCTCACCGCACAACTCGGGCCGAAGCCGACCGATCCCGCCGTGGTCACGGCGGCGACCGTCGTCGAACTCGTGCACCTCGCGACGCTGTACCACGACGACGTCATGGACGAGGCGACGATGCGACGTGGAGCACCGAGCGCCAACGTGCGCTGGGGTAACAGTGTCGCGATCCTCGCCGGCGACTATCTGTTCGCCCATGCCTCCCGGCTGGTGTCGACCCTCGGTCCGTCGGCCGTGCAGATCATCGCGGAGACCTTCGCCGAGCTGGTCACCGGCCAGATGCGCGAGACCATCGGCGTGCGCACCAACGACGACCCCGTGGAGCACTACCTGCGGGTGATCTGGGAGAAGACCGGTTCTCTGATCGCCGCCAGCGGGCGGTTCGGCGGAACGTTCTCGGGAGCCGATCCGGAACACGTCGAGCGTCTCGAACGCCTCGGCGACGCCGTCGGCACCGCCTTCCAGATCGTCGACGACATCATCGACATCGCGTCGGACACCTCGGAGTCGGGCAAGACACCCGGAACCGATCTTCGCGAGGGTGTGTACACCCTGCCGGTGCTGTATGCGCTGCAGGAGAGCGGGCCCGAGGCGGATCGTCTCCGCGAACTGCTCGTCGGTCCCATCGAGGACGAAGCGCTCGTCGCGGAGGCGCTCGAGTTGCTCGTCCGCTCGCCCGGCATGAACGCGGCGAAGGCGACCCTTGCGACCTACGCGGCCCGCGCTCACGCCGAGCTCGACGCCCTGCCGCAGGGCCCGGCGAACGAGGCGCTGCGTCGCCTCGTGGACTTCACGGTCGCCCGGGTCGGCTGACAGGCCGTCGCGCGCTCCCGCCCGGTTCGGGCGGGAACCGCACCGCGTGCTCGTTCGTTGGACGAACGAGTGGGGAATCGTGGTGCGGAAGGGGTGCGACGTGCACGGATACTCGAACCGTCTCAAGACGGCCGGTCTGTTGATCGCAATGTCCGCGCTGATCGTCTTCGTCGGCGCGTTGTTCCAGAACTCGACCATTCTGCTGATCTCGATCGTCCTCGCGGTCGGCATGAACGGTTACGCGTACTTCAACAGCGACAAGCTCGCGCTGCGGGCGATGCACGCCCAGCCGGTCACCGAGGTTCAGGCTCCGGCGATGTACCGGATCGTGCGGGAGTTGGCGACCGCGGCGCACCAGCCCATGCCGCGGCTGTACATCAGCCCCACCAACGCTCCCAATGCGTTCGCGACGGGGCGTAATCCGCGCAATGCCGCCGTGTGCTGCACGACGGGCATCCTCGAGATCCTGAACGAGCGGGAACTGCGCGCGGTGCTCGGACACGAACTCGCCCATGTCTACAACCGCGACATCCTCATCTCGTCGGTTGCCGGCGCGATGGCCGCCGTCATCTCGGGTCTGGCGAACTTCGCGTTCTTCGCGTCGGCCTTCGGCAACAGGGAGGGCGGCGCGAATCCGCTGGCGCTGCTGCTGGTTTCCCTGCTCGGCCCGATCGCGGCGTCGGTGGTGAAACTCGCCGTGTCGAGGTCGCGCGAGTATCAGGCCGACCAGTCGGGTGCCGAGCTCACGGGTGATCCGTTGGCTCTCGCGTCGGCGCTGCGGAAGCTCGCGCTCGGCACGCAGGCCGCGCCGCTGCCGCCCGAACCGAAACTGGCGGCGCAGTCACACCTGATGATCGCCAACCCGTTCCGGGCGGGCGACAAGATGAGTCGGTTGTTCTCCACCCACCCGCCGATGGCCGACCGCATCGAGCGTCTCGAACGCATGGCGGGGATGCGCTGATCCGAGAACTCCACGACCCGAGACGACTCCGCCCGCGACGATCGTCGCGGGCGGAGTCGTCGGACGGGGTGCGTCAGCGGTAGTTGACGAACTGCAGGGCGATGTCGAGGTCGGCGTTCTTGAGCAGTGCGATGACGGCCTGCAGGTCGTCGCGCTTCTTGCTGGTCACGCGCAGCTCCTCACCCTGGATCTGCGCCTTGACGCCCTTCGGGCCCTCGTCGCGGATGAGCTTGGAGATCTTCTTGGCGTTCTCCTGGCTGATGCCCTGCACCAGGGTGCCCGTGATCTTGTACACCTTGCCGGACTGCGTCGGCTCGCCGGCGTCGAACGACTTCAGTGACAGATCGCGGCGGATCAGCTTCTCCTTGAAGACCTCCAGCGCCGCGAGCGCGCGGTCCTCGGTCTCGGCCGAGATCGTGATGGCCTCGTCGCCCGACCACTCGATGTGCGCCCCGGTGTTCCGGAAATCGAAGCGGTTGGCGATCTCCTTCGCCGCCTGGTTCAGCGCGTTGTCCACTTCCTGGCGGTCGACCTTGCTCACCACATCGAACGACGAATCAGCCACGTCTCACTCCACTTCCGGGTCGGTCTGTAAGGGTTCTGTCCACCCGACGCTATCGGGTCGCGCGGGGCCGTGACCACTCGGTTTGCGTTTCGGGGGGGTATGCGTTGTATTCTTCCAAACGCATCGAGGACGCGATCCCGATCGCACCCGGCAGGTTGCCCGAGCGGCCAATGGGAGCGGACTGTAAATCCGTCGGCTTACGCCTACGTAGGTTCGAATCCTACACCTGCCACCGGAACGGCCCCGGTTCTTCGGAACCGGGGCCGTTCTGCATTCCGGGTCGTCTCGCATTCCGGGTCGTTCCGGTGTTCGTCCCCTCGGGTGTTCACCACCGGCGGTACATCCGTGTGCGCGCGGGCGGAGGACGCGGCACGCAGGACTCGACGAGCGGGCTCGGCAAGCAGTGACGTTTATGTGCCTCTACCTGCGGATTTTGCACCAGGACGGAGTGTGTGTAATCTTTTGGAGGCCGCAGCGAGCAGAGATGCTCCGGAGGCCACGCCCCCTTAGCTCAGTCGGCAGAGCGTTTCCATGGTAAGGAAAAGGTCGACGGTTCGATTCCGTCAGGGGGCTCGCTGGATTGAGGTGCCGCCTTCGTAGCGACACTCGGCACCGAGGCGGTGTAGCTCAGTTGGTAGAGCAAACGACTCATAATCGTTGCGTCGCCGGTTCAAGTCCGGTCACCGCTACCAAAAGTTCATTGATCCACCCTGATCGATACTGATCGGATTGACGCGAAAGAAGGCATCCCGTGGCCTCCTCTACTGACGTTCGGCCGAAGATCACCTTGGCCTGCGAGGTGTGCAAGCACCGCAACTACATCACCAAGAAGAACCGTCGCAACGACCCCGACCGGCTCGAACTGAAGAAGTTCTGCCCGAACTGCGGTACGCACCAGTCGCACCGCGAGTCCAAGTAACCGGTCGGAACGACGTCGACGCATAAGGTCTCCGCAATACCGACCATGCCAGTTGGCGTCGTCGGGATTGCGGAGGTTTTGCGTATGACGAACGTACTCGAGAACCAGGAATCGGTGGACGCGACCGAACAGGCCGGGATCCCGTTCGATGCCGCCGCGCACGCCAAGTCCATGGTCGGACACCACTACCGGGTGGACGACTACTACGAGGTGGGTCGCGAGAAGATCCGCGAGTACGCCCGTGCCGTGCGCGATTCGCATCCGGCGCATCACGACGACGACGCTGCCCGCGGACTGGGTTACGACGGGGTGATCGCCCCGCTGACCTTCGTGTCGATCATCGGCATGATCGCCCAGCGGAAGCTGTTCGAAGAGGTCGTCACCGGATACGACCTGAGCCAGATCATGCAGACCGATCAGCGGATGGTCTACCACCGCCCGATCCAGGCCGGCGACCGGCTCTTCTGCGACGTCTACCTCGACGACTTCCGTCAGGCGGCCGGCAGCGACATCATCACCACGAAGAACGTGATCACGGACCAGTACGACAACCTCGTGCTCACGTCCTGGACGACGCTCGTGGCCCGATCCGGTGGCGAGGTCGACGACAACATCGCACACGCGGTCAAGGATGTGGTGATGCACAGTGACACTCCGTAGCTTCGCGGATGTCGCGGTGGGTGACGAGCTTCCGTCGAAGGTCGTCACGCTCACGCGCGGAAATCTGGTCAATTACGCAGGTGTGTCGGGTGATCCCAACCCGATCCACTGGAGCGACAAGGTGGCCGAACTGGCCGGCTTGCGTGATGTCGTCGGGCACGGCATGCTCTCGATGGGCATCGCGGCCGGCTTCGTCACGGAGTGGCTGGGAGACCCCGGCGCGGTGACCGAATACAACGTTCGTTTCACCAGTCCGGTATATGTGGAGGCCGACAAGGCCGCCGAGATCGAGTTCACCGGCAAGATCAAGTCGGTGGACGAGGAGAGCAAGACAGCAGTGGTCGCTATCGTGGCGAAGTCCGACGGTCGGAAGATCTTCGGGCGGGCCACGGCAACGGTCCGTTTGGCCTGACGGCCGAGCGGATTGGGTTTGTCCCGGGGCAATGCAGTACACTTAGGCTTCTGGGATCGCATAGCAGCGCGCTGCTCTTCGAAGGCCGTGAAGGCCCGACGGGGTAGCGCGCGTGTCATGTGATCGCAGATGGGTCGGTTCCGGACACTTGCTTCGTGCGAGTGTGGATGTCCGACCAGAGGGGCGTAGCTCAATTGGCAGAGCAGCGGTCTCCAAAACCGCAGGTTGCAGGTTCAAGTCCTGTCGCCCCTGCCCCCGGACTGCCAGCGACCGAGAGGAACGATGTGAGCGAGGAGCGCGGTCAGCGCCACAGCGGCACCGCAGGGAATACTCCCGGCGACGCTGGAACGGCCACCGGCGCAACCCCCGACGGTTCCTCCGCGGTCGCTCGGCCTACCGGTAAGCGGGCCACCCGTCGTAGTGCGGCCGGTTCCTCGGCGTCCACGACGAGCGCGGTGTCCACGAGCAAGACGTCGCGTGCGGCCACGGCCGTGAGTGATCGTCCCGCCGCGAAGTCCGAGAACATCTTCAAGCGTCTCGTGCGCTTCTTCCGTGAGGTCGTCGCCGAGCTCCGCAAGGTGATCTGGCCCAATCGCAAGCAGTTGACCACCTACACGCTCGTGGTCCTTGCGTTCGTGACCGTCATGACGGCGTTCATCTTCGGATTGGATCTGGCGTTCGTGCAGGGCGTCAGCTGGTTGTTCGGTTAGCGCCTGTCCGCGCGCGAGACGAAAAATGTGATCGACGAGAGGAAAGTGCCCGGTGAGCACCCCCGAGAACGACTCGTACGAGGCTTCGGCCGAGGAGCACGTTTCGGACGAGGCCTTGGTTGACGACGTGACGGCCGAGTCGGCGGATGCGGACACCGAGGTCTCCGAGTCCGACACTGCCGGCGAGTTCGACGCGGCAGCCGATGCCGATGACTCCGACGCAGTCGATGCCTCCGACGCAGCGGAAGGCGCCGACGCCGCCGAGGCGGTCGAGGAGGAGGTCGATCCGGCCGAGGCCCTCGAGAAGCAGCTGCGGCGTGAGCCCGGCGACTGGTACGTGGTGCACTCCTATGCCGGTTACGAGAACAAGGTCAAGACCAATCTCGAGACCCGCGTGCAGAACCTCGACCTCGCCGATTACATCTTCCAGGTCGAGGTGCCGACCGAAGAGGTCACCGAGATCAAGAACGGCCAGCGCAAACAGGTCAACCGCAAGGTCCTGCCCGGCTACATCCTGGTGCGGATGGAACTCAACGACGAGTCGTGGGGTGCCGTCCGGAACACGCCGGGCGTCACCGGTTTCGTCGGAGCCACCTCGCGTCCGTCGCCGCTGACGATCAAGGAGGTCGTGAAGTTCCTCCTTCCGCAGCAGGCGAAGAAGAAGCCGGCGGCAGGCGCCCCGGCCGCAGGCGAGCAGGCTCCCGCCGCCGCTGCGAAGCCCGCGATCGAGGTGGACTTCGAGGTCGGCGAGTCCGTCACCGTGATGGACGGTCCGTTCGCCACGCTGCCCGCCTCAATCAGTGAGGTCAACGCCGAGCAGCAGAAGCTCAAGGTCCTGGTGTCGATCTTCGGCCGTGAGACTCCCGTGGAGTTGTCGTTCAACCAGGTGTCGAAGATCTGACGGTCCCCAGGGCCCGACGGCGCCGGCATCCGGCGCACAGACTTGCAGTAGCAGTACGCAAGAACCACACCGAGCAAGAAACTAGGAATAGAGATGCCCCCCAAGAAGAAGAAGATCGCCGGGCTCATCAAGCTCCAGATCCAGGCCGGCCAGGCCAACCCGGCTCCGCCGGTCGGCCCCGCGCTGGGTCAGCACGGCGTCAACATCATGGAGTTCTGCAAGGCGTACAACGCGGCGACCGAGTCGCAGCGTGGCAACGTCGTGCCGGTCGAGATCACGGTCTACGAAGACCGCTCGTTCGACTTCAAGCTGAAGACCCCGCCGGCCGCGAAGCTGCTCCTCAAGGCAGCGGGTGTGCAGAAGGGCTCCGGCGAGCCGCACAAGACCAAGGTCGCCAAGGTGACCATGGATCAGGTGCGCGAGATCGCCAAGACCAAGCAGGAAGACCTGAACGCCAACGACATCGAGGCTGCCGCGAAGATCATCGCCGGCACCGCTCGGTCGATGGGCATCACGGTCGAGGGCTGAGCCCCACCCCGAGTAGTACACGTGGGAGGGCCGGCCAGGCCCGCTACCACGCCCGAACCATTCACCTGTCGGTGAGAAGTTAGGAAAGAACATGGCAAAGCGCAGCAAGGCATACCTCGCCGCGGCCGAGAAGATCGACTCGGACAACCTGTACAGCCCCCTCGCAGCTGCCAAGCTCGCGAAGGAGACCACCTCGAAGAACTACGACGCCACCGTCGAGGTCGCCATGCGACTCGGTGTGGATCCCCGTAAGGCGGACCAGATGGTGCGCGGCACGGTCAACCTGCCGCACGGCACGGGTAAGACCGCTCGCGTCATCGTCTTCGCGGTGGGCGAGAAGGCTGCCGAGGCAGAGGCTGCCGGTGCCGATGTGGTCGGCGCCGAGGATCTGATCGAGCGCATCCAGGGCGGCTGGCTGGACTTCGACGCCGCGATCGCGACCCCCGACCAGATGGCGAAGGTCGGTCGCATCGCCCGCGTCCTCGGTCCCCGTGGTCTGATGCCGAACCCGAAGACGGGTACGGTCACCCCGGACGTCGCGAAGGCTGTCACCGACATCAAGGGTGGCAAGATCAGCTTCCGCGTCGACAAGAACGCCAACCTGCACTTCGTGATCGGCAAGGCCTCGTTCGACGAGGCCAAGTTGGTCGAGAACTACGCTGCTGCTCTGGACGAGGTGCTCCGCGTCAAGCCGTCCAGCGCGAAGGGCCGCTACATCAAGAAGGTCACGATCGCTACGACCACCGGCCCGGGCATCCCGGTGGATCCGCAGCGCACCCGCAACCTCCTCGAGACCGCGGAGTAATTCGCCCTGCATGCAGTAGATATTGCATCCGGAACGGCCGGCACAGCATCGCTGTGCCGGCCGTTTTGCGTTCGAAGCGGCACGTCCGCTACAGTGGTCGGGTAGTTCGGCGTGTGCCGATCTTCACCCCGATCATGTTCTACCCAAGACCGTTGGTCACCGAATCCGCATGCGGATCGGTTGAAGGTCCGGAGTTGTCCGGCGACCCACGCAGGAGGACGAGGTCAGGAAAGATGTGAACCGCGAACGTGCCCAGTGTGCGATCGATGTTCCTCCTCCTGTACGCCCCGTGTGCCCTGCGCCGGGGCGTTCGTCTTTTCCGACCACTGCGGTCCACCGGTGGGGCGTCCCAGTCGGGACACCGGGAAAACGACTGTTACTGAGAGGAGGCGAAGTATGGCAAAGCCCGAGAAGGTTTCCGCAGTTGCGGAGATCACCGAGCAGTTCAAGACCTCCACGGCCGCCGTGATCACGGAATACCGTGGTCTGTCGGTGGGACGTCTGACCGAGCTGCGTCGCGCTCTCGGAGAGGGTGCCACCTACTCCGTCGCCAAGAACACCCTGGTCAAGCGTGCCGCCGCTGAGGCGGGCGTCGAGGGTCTCGACGACCTGTTCGTCGGTCCGACCGCCATCGCGTTCGTCAAGGGCGAGCCGGTGGACGCTGCGAAGGCTCTGAAGACCTTCGCGAAGGACAACAAGGCACTCGTCATCAAGGGCGGCTACATGGACGGCGCTGCGCTGTCCGTGGAGCAGGTCAACCAGATCGCGGACCTCGAGTCCCGCGAGGTGCTGTTGGCCAAGCTCGCCGGCGCGATGAAGGGCAACTTGGCAAAGGCCGCAGGCCTGTTCAACGCCCCCGCTTCGCAGGTGGCCCGCCTCGCGGCCGCTCTGCAGGAGAAGAAGGCGGGCGAAGAAGCCGCCTGACGCTGATCCGCATCACTGCGAATCCGCATCACTGCGAAAGATACATCCACGCGTGCCCCGGCACGCACCATCCCATCCGGTCGCGGATCAGCGACATGGGACTTATCAGGAAGGACCGCCACCATGGCGAAGCTCACCACCGAAGAGCTGCTCGACGCGTTCAAGGAACTGACCCTGCTCGAGCTCTCGGAGTTCGTGAAGGCATTCGAGGAGACCTTCGAGGTCACCGCTGCTGCTCCGGTTGCCGTCGCTGCCGCCGGTGCTCCGGCCGCCGCCGCCGAGGCTGCTGAGGAGCAGGACGAGTTCGACGTCATCCTCGAGGGTGCCGGCGAGAAGAAGATCCAGGTCATCAAGGTCGTTCGCGAGATCGTCTCCGGCCTGGGCCTGAAGGAAGCCAAGGACCTCGTCGAGGGTGCTCCGAAGCCGATCCTCGAGAAGGTCGCCAAGGACGCTGCCGACGCTGCCAAGGCCAAGCTCGAAGAGGCCGGCGCCAAGGTCACCGTCAAGTAGGACGGTTTCCGAACTTCCCCGGTCGAGCGTTCGACGCTTCCGGGAGGGTTCCGCAGAAGGGCCGTTTCCGCGAATTCACTTCGTGGAAACGGCCCTTCTGCATTTCCGGCGAAGCATTCCGAGCGATATGTCCGATATCGGCAGAATCCTCTTTCTGTACGACGTTTACGCAGGTCACACCGTAAGTCGAGATATGTAGAACCCCTTGTACGAAATCCTTACTCATGAGTAGGATCGCTTGTCACAGGTACCACTATCCATGCGATAGAGTGGCCCAACCCACACAGGGGGCGGATGGTATCGGACAGCGGAGGTAATCGTGGGAGTCGAGGTTTCCGTCGAGGGGCTGACCAAGTCCTTCGGCTCGCAACGTATCTGGCAGGACGTGACGTTGACGCTGCCGGCGGGTGAGGTGTCTGCGCTGCTCGGTCCGTCGGGTACCGGTAAGTCGGTGTTCCTCAAGTCGCTGATCGGTCTGCTGCGTCCGGAGCAGGGTTCGATCGTGATCGACGGCACCGACATCCTGCAGTGCTCCTCGAAGGAGCTCTACGAGATCCGCAAGTTGTTCGGGGTGTTGTTCCAGGACGGTGCGTTGTTCGGGTCGATGAATCTGTACGACAATGTCGCCTTTCCGTTGCGTGAGCACACCCGCAAGTCCGAGTCGGAGATCCGGCAGATCGTGATGAGCAAGCTCGAGCTCGTCGGTCTGCTCGGCGCGGAGGACAAGTTGCCGGGGGAGATCTCCGGTGGGATGCGCAAGCGTGCCGGGTTGGCGCGGGCGTTGGTGCTCGATCCGGAGATCATTCTGGTGGACGAGCCGGATTCGGGTCTGGATCCGGTGCGCACGACCTATATTTCGCAGACGTTGATCGATATCAATGCGGAGATCGATGCGACGATCCTGATCGTGTCGCACAACATCAATCTGGCGCGGACGGTGCCGGACAATATCGGGATGTTGTTTCGTCGGCAGTTGGTGATGTTCGGTCCGCGGGAGGTGTTGTTGACTTCGGATGAGCCGGTGGTCAAGCAGTTCCTCAACGGCACGATGATCGGTCCGATCGGGATGTCGGAGGAGAAGGACGAGGCGACGATGGCGCACGAGCAGGCGCTCGTGGAGGCCGGGCATCATGCCGGTGGGGTGGACGATGTCGAGGGGATCGTGCCGCAGATGCAGGCGACTCCGGGGATGCCGGAGCGGCAGGCGGTGGCGCGTCGGCAGGAGCGGGTGCGTTCGATCCTGCACACTCTGCCCCCGGCCGCCCAGTCCGCCATCCTCGAATCGCTCGATCACAACGGTACGTCGCACACCGCCCGTGGTTACGCCGACGACGACACCCAGGTCATCCCCGCCTATACCGGAGAGGGATACGAGCAGCAGGTCCAGAAGTAGCAACAGCCTCAGCAGTGGTACGGAGCCAGCAGTAGTACAGCCGCAGGCTGGAGAAGTAGGAGAATAGATGGGGGCGGGCAGCTCGCTCGTGCGGCCGGTTCACGGCGCACTCACCCAGGCCGGCAACATCGTCGAACTGTTCGTCGACGTCGTGCGGAACACCTTCCGCCGACCGTTCCAGTTCCGGGAATTCATCGAGCAGGCGTGGTTCATCGCCAGCGTCACGATTCTTCCGACCGCGCTCGTCGCGATCCCGTTCGGTGCCGTCGTGTCGCTGCAGACCGGTTCGCTGATCAAGCAGCTCGGCGCCGAATCGTTCACGGGCGCAGCGAGTGTGCTGGCGGTCATCCAGCAGGGCAGTCCGATCGTGACGGCCCTGTTGATCGCCGGTGCCGCAGGTTCCGCGGTCACCGCCGACCTCGGGTCGCGGACGATCCGCGAGGAGATCGACGCCATGGAGGTGCTGGGCATCAATCCCATCCAGCGTCTCGTCGTTCCGCGAGTACTGGCGATGGTTCTCGTCGCGCTCCTGCTCAACGGCCTCGTCTCCGTGATCGGCATCGCCGGTGGCTACTTCTTCAACGTGGTGCTGCAGGGAGGGACGCCCGGCGCGTACCTCGCGTCCTTCTCGGCGCTCGCACAGTTACCCGACCTCTACGTCGCCGAACTCAAGGCCGCGATCTTCGGGTTGATCGCCGGCGTCGTCGCGTCCTACAAGGGTCTGCACCCCGGCGCGGGACCGAAAGGCGTGGGGGAGGCCGTGAACCAGACCGTCGTCATCACGTTCCTGCTGCTCTTCTTCGCGAACCTGATCCTGACGATGGTGTACCTGCAGATCGTTCCTGCGAAGGGATCCTGACCAGATGACAGTCTCCAGAGGCCGCGGAGATCTCGTTCTTCTCCGGGGTCGCCGAGCGGTGCGCGCACCGCTGAACGTGCTCGACCGTGCGGGCGACCAGATGTCCTTCTACGCGCGTGCAGTGGCGTGGACCCCGCGAACTCTCACCCACTACCGCAAGGAAGTTCTGCGGTTGCTCGCCGAGGTCACCTTCGGTAGCGGTGCGCTCGCCGTGATCGGTGGCACCATCGGCGTCATCGCGATGATGTCCGGCTTCACCGGCGTCGTGGTGGGTCTGCAGGGTTACGCCGCGCTCGAACAGCTCGGTTCGTCGGTGCTCACCGGCTTCCTCTCGGCCTACGTCAACACCCGTGAGCTCGCCCCCATCGTCGCGGCCCTCGCGTTGTCGGCGACAGTGGGCTGCGGCTTCACGGCACAGCTCGGCGCCATGAGGATCAGCGAGGAGATCGACGCCCTCGAAGTGATGGCCGTGCCGTCGCTGCCGTTCCTGGTGACCTCCCGGATGATCGCCGGCTTCGTCGCCGTGATCCCGCTGTACATCATCGGTCTCCTCGCCGCCTACCTCGCGACCCGCACCATCAGCACACTGTTCAACGGGCAGTCGAGCGGCTCGTACGACCACTATTTCTATCTGTTCCTCCCACCCGAGGACGTGCTCTATTCGTTCGCGAAAGTGCTCGTCTTCGCGTTCGTGGTCATCCTCATCCACTGCTACTACGGCTTCCACGCCAGCGGCGGTCCCGCCGGCGTCGGTGTGGCCGTGGGCCGCGCGGTGCGCACCGCGATCGTCACGATCGCGATCCTCGACTTCTTCCTCAGCCTCGCGATCTGGGGCACGTCGACCACGGTGAGGGTGGCCGGATGAGCGACACGACCACTTCGCCGCTGCGTCGCCGCACCCTGGGACTGATCTTCTTCGTGGTCCTGGCGCTGTTCCTCTACGTCACGATCGCGATGTACAACAAGACCTTCACGAAGGTCGTGGAGGTCGATCTCCGCACCGACAGCATCGGAAACGCGCTGCCGCTCAACGCCGACGTGAAGGCGCGCGGTGTGCTCGTCGGTGAGGTCCGCGGCACGAGCGCGGAAGGTGGCGACGTTACCGCACATCTCGCCCTCGACCCCGACAAGGCCGCGCTGATCCCGGTGAACGCGACCGCGCAGCTGCTGCCGAAGACCCTCTTCGGTGAGCGGTACGTCTCGCTGATCATCCCCGACGCTCCGGGCCGCGCCGTCACGAACGGCGATGTCCTGGTGCAGGACACCAGCGAACGCACCGTCGAACTCGGCGACGTGCTCGACGGGTTGCTCCCGCTCCTCGAGGCCGTCCCGCCGCAGGACCTCGCCAACACTCTCGGCGCCCTGGCACAGGGATTGAGCGGACGCGGCGAGAAGCTGGGCCGGACGGTCGACGATCTCGAACGGATCTTCCGCGAGGTGAACGTCGAACTGCCCACATTGCAGGAGGACCTGCGCGGACTTGCGGACTTCTCCCAGACCTACGCCGAGGCCGCACCGGATCTCGTGGAGGCGCTGAACAACCTGCGCACGACCGGAGGGACGGTCGTCGAACAGCAGAACCAGATCCGCACGCTGCTCGCGAGCGCGACAGGCGCATCGTCGCAGACGGCCGATTTCATCGAGCAGAACTCCCGCTCGATCATCACCCTGTCGGCGGATTCGAAGGAGGCGTTGCAGCTGCTCGCGAGGTACTCGCCGTCCTTCCCGTGCACGTTCGAGGCATTCGCCGAGGCGAAACCGGCAGCTGTCGACCTTCTCGCCGCGGACGATCCGTTCCCGGGTGTGCGCGCCAACATCCAGTTCACCAATCCGAAGGGCCGTTACCTGCCGAATCAGGACGAACCCCGTCTCCTCGACGATCGCGGACCGGCCTGCTACGACAATGTGACCGCGCCGGGTCGCAACTTCCCGCAGTATCCGGGCGGCTCGGTGAACGACGGTTCGTACCAGGTCCCGTCGCGCAACCCCGGCCCGGCGACCATCGATTTCTTCCCTGCTCCCGAAGGGTCCGGCGTCCCCGACGACGTCGGTGAGATCATCGGCACCTCGGACGGCGGGGCGACTCCCGTCTCGTACGCCGGCTCGCGTCTGGAACAGGACACGCTCGACGTGATCTACGGGCAGGCCACCGGTGTCGAACCCGAGGACGTGCCGTCCTGGACCACCCGGCTCGGGGCTCCGGCGATCCGCGGTACGGAGGTGAGCTTCCAGTGAGAGGTCTGGCAGCACCCCTGATCAAACTCGTCGTGTTCGCCGTCGTCACCGTCATCGCGACCGGTGTCCTCGCCGCGACCATCGCGAGTGTCGGTGGCGGGGGCGGAACGAAGTTCCACGCGATCTTCTCCGACGTCACCTCGCTCAACAAGGGCGACGACATCCGCATCGCGGGTGTCCGAGTGGGGCAGGTCGAGGAGATCTCGGTCTTCGACGAACGGCAGGCGCGGGTCACCTTCTCGCTCGAGGAGCGCGACTGGCTCCCGGCCGGTGCCACCGCGACCATCCGGTTCCGCAATCTCGTCGGCCAGCGGTACATCGCGCTCGGTCAGGGCGAGGGTCCGCAGGGCGAGAAGATCACCGGTGGCGACACGATCCCCATCGACCGCACGAAGCCGGCGGTGAATCTCACGACACTCTTCGACGGCTTCCGGCCCTTGTTCCAGACACTGAGCGCCGACGACGTCAACAAACTCTCGTTCCAGATCATCCAGGTCTTCCAGGGGGAGGCCGGCACGATCGACGATCTGGTGCGCAGCACCGCGTCGCTGACCAACACCATCGCCGACAAGGACCGGGTGATCGGAGCGGTGATCGACAATCTCAACACCGTCCTCGCCACGATCGACCAGCGCGACGAGCAGCTCGATGCGCTGCTGGTCAACACGCAGGCACTGGTCAGCGGCCTGTCGGCCGACCGGGCGACCGTCGGCTCGGCGGTGGCGTCGATGGCCGGGCTGACCGATGCGGTCTCCGATGTGCTCGAACCCACCCGCCCGTCGATCGCGCAGTCGATCACGGCGCTCGAACAGGTGACGTCGAATCTCAACGCGAACCGTGACGAGGTCGACCGAGTCCTCGAGACGTTGCCGGTCAAGCTCGAAAAGCTCGGGCGTGTGGCCAGTTACGGTTCGTGGTTCCAGTTCTACTTGTGCGGTATCGACGTCCTCGCAGGTCCCGGTTCGGTCCCGTATCTGAATCTGCCGACGGGGCTGCCCACGGTGAACCAACCCATCTACACGAATGCGGCAAAGCGTTGCTCGCAGGAGGGGATGCAGGAGTTGCAGGGACGATGAGCAAACGTCGCAGTCCGGCCGCCGCCGGTGCCCTGGGCATCGTCGTGGTGCTGCTGGGGACCCTGTCCGCCTTCTTCCTCGATGAACTTCCGATCATCGGGGCAGGCGCGACCTACAAGGCCGAGTTCAGCGAGGCCGCAGGTCTCAAACCCACCAACGAGGTGCGCATCGCCGGTGTGAAGGTCGGCAAGGTCACCGGAGTCGACCTCGAGGGCGACCGCGTGATCGTCTCCTTCAAGGTCCAGGACGCCTGGGTCGGAGACGACACTGCGGCCTCCATCCAGATCAAGACGATCCTCGGGCAGAAGTATCTGGCGCTCGAGCCCCGGGGCACGGAAGTGCTCGATCCCGACGACCGGATCCCGCTCGACCGGACCGTCGCGCCGTACGACGTCATCGAGGCGTTCTCGTCGGCGGCCACGACCCTCGGAGAGATCGACTCCGAACAGCTCGCGACCGGCTTCCAGACCCTGTCCGAGGCCTTCTCGGAGACACCCGACGACATCCGGGCCTCGCTCGACGGCATCAGCCGCCTGTCCGACACGGTCGCGAGTCGCGATCAGGAGCTGAAGAGGCTGCTCGACGCGACCGGCAACGTCTCCGAGGTGCTCGCCGATCGCAACGCCGAGTTCAACCGGTTGCTCTCCGACGGTGCGTTGCTCGTCGCGGAACTGAACAACCGGCAGGCGGCGATCTCCCAGTTGCTCGACGGCACGAAGCGGTTGTCGGCCGAACTCTCGGGACTCGTCGAGGAGAACCGCGAGACCATCGGTCCCGCCCTTCAGCAGTTGCGCGGCGTCGTCGACATCCTCCAGGAGAACAACGACAACCTCGATCGGGCCATGGAACTGTACGAGCCGTTCGTGCGCGTCTACACCAACGTCGTCGGCAACGGCCGGTGGTTCGACCAGGTCGTCGTGAACCTCACCCCGCCGGGCCTGCCGGAGATCCCCGGTTACCGCGAGCCCGGTCGCCGCCTGGAAGGGGGCAACTGATGGCACATGCCGAGAACGGCGAGTCCCGCAGCAATCGCGGGCGCATCGCACTGATCGCAGCCGTCGTGGCGGTCGCGGTGGCCCTGGCCGGAGCAGGCTGGTGGTTGTTCACCCGTCTGGGCACCACCGAGATCACCGCCTACTTCGACAAGGCCGTCGGCATCTACGAGGGCTCGGACGTCCGGGTGCTCGGTGTCGAGGTGGGGAAGGTGACGTCGGTCGAACCGCAGGGCGACATCGTGAAGGTCGGGCTGCGCGTGAACCGGGGCATCGACATCCCGGCCGACGCCCGTGCCGTGCAGATCACGCCCTCGGTCGTCGCCGACCGCTACGTGCAGCTCACCCCCGCCTACACGGGTGGCGACACGATGAGCAGCGGCGCGGTGATCGATCGCGATCGCACCGCCACCCCCGTCGAGGTCGACGAGCTCTACGCGAGCATCGACGAACTCTCCCGTGCGCTCGGTCCGGACGGAGCGAACCGCGAGGGTGCGCTGACCGACTTCGTGGAGGTCGGAGCACAGAATCTCGCCGGCAACGGTGAGGCGCTGGGGCAGAGCATCGAGAACCTGTCGGCGGCCGCGCGCACGCTCGACCAGTCCCGCGACGATCTCTACGGCACGATCGAGAACCTCCAGCTGTTCGTCAGTGCCCTCGCGGCCAACGACGAGCAGGTGCGCCAGTTCAACACACAGCTCTCGGACCTGTCGGGCTTCCTGGCGGGGGAGCGGCAGAATCTCGGCGAGGCCCTGAACACCCTGTCGGTCACGCTCGGTGACGTCGCGACGTTCGTGCGCGACAACCAGGCGGCCGTGAAGGACAACGTCGACGCGCTCGTGCCGATCACGGAGACCCTGGCGAATCGCCGCCAGGAACTCGTGGATTCGCTGACCCTGCTCCCGCTCGCCGTGAGCAACCTCGTCAACTCGTACGACGCCGAAGCGGGCGTGCTCGCGTCGCGGCTCGTGCTGCCCGACCTGCAGGACCCCGCGGGAACGGTGTGCAAGCTCATCGACTTGGGAAGCCTCGTGCCCGGTGATCCGGAGTTCGAGCAGCTCGGGCGGCAGATGCAGCCACTGCTCGACCGGTGCCGCGACATCGCGACGCAGATCACCGAGGACCAGCGGTCTCCGGATCTGATCCTGCCGTTCGGTGTCCTCAGCGGCGAGAACATTCAGCGGCAGGTCACCCCGGGCACGGTGCCCGGTGTGGTCTCGCCCCGGTTCGACCTCCAGGGAGGAGATCGGTGAGCGGCGCGAAGAGAGTGGGCCGCACAGGTGTCTTCGGAGCGGCCGCATGTGTGGTCGCGGTGACGGTCACGGGGTGCGGTGGTCTGTCCGACATTCCGTTGCCCGGCGGCGCCGATGTGGGGAGCGACCCGATCCGTCTGGCCATCCAGTTCGACGATGTGCTCGACCTGGTCCCGCAGTCGAGCGTGAAGGTCGACGGTGTTCCGGTGGGCCGCGTCGAATCCATCTCGGTCGCATCCGATTTCGGATGGACCGCCGATGTCGGCATCGTGCTCGACTCGAGCGTCGACCTGCCGGCGAACGCGCTCGCGAGCGTCGAACAGTCGAGCCTGCTCGGTGAGAAGTTCGTGCAGCTCACACCTCCGGAGGACGAGCCGCCGACCGGCCGGCTCGCCGACGGCGACGTGATCCCGCTCGACCGCACCCGGCACGCCACCGAGCTCGAACCGGTGCTCGGCGCGTTGTCGCTGCTGCTCAACGGTGGTGGTGTCGGCCAGATAGCGCCGATCGTCAGCGAGTTGTCGACGGCCTTCGACGGGCGCGAAGGCACCACGCGCAGCCTCATCGAACAGGCCGAAACACTCATCACCGGCCTCGAACAGCAGCGTGACGACATCACCCGGGCCCTCGACGGACTCGACGAGCTCACGGTGCGGGTCGCGGAGCAGAACGAGAAGATCGCGGCGGTGCTCGACGAACTGCCGGTCGCGACCGAGGTACTCGAGCAACAGCGGCCGCAGCTCACCCAGCTGCTCGGTCAGCTCGACCGGCTCGGCAGCGCCGGTGTCGACGTCCTCGAGCAGTCCAAGGAGGATCTGATCGCCGATCTCCTCGCGCTGCGCCCGACCCTCCAGGAACTCGCCGCGTCGGGCGACGACCTCGTGGAGGCGCTCGCCTTCGTGCCCACGGTGCCGTTCCCGGACGGCGTCGAGAAGGTCGCGCTGGGCAACTCGGTGAACCTCTTCCTCGTCGTCGATCTCCAGATCGGTGACGCGCTGGCCGCGCTCGGTGTGGGCCAGGGCGACCCGGTCTACCGCCAGCCGACCTTCGGCAACCCGAAGCCGCTCGTCGACCCGTCCAATCCGTACTACGACGGGAACGGGCCGGCTCCGGGCTGGCCCACGGTGTCGTTGCTGCCGGTGCTTCCCACCCCGCGCCTGCCGGGCGTGACCCTGCCCGAAGGTGTGTCACTGCCCGACGGGGTCGAGATCCCGGGGGTCACCGAGGCCGAGGCGGATGCCGGCACCGACGGTGACGAGGCCCCGCCGCCGGGGCCGCTGCAAGGTTTGCTGAATCAGCTCGGACTCGGGGGTGGGCAGTGAGATCGCGCCTGGTGAAAGTGCAGCTCGCACTGTTCGTGATCATCGCGCTGCTCGGCATCGTGTTCGTCGGCGCCCGGTACGTGCGTCTCGACAACCTCATGGGCTTCGGTCAGTACACCGTCGATGCGCGGTTCCCGACTGCCGGCGGCATCTTCCCGAACGCCGAGGTCACCTACCGCGGGGTGCCGGTGGGCCGCGTCGGTCCACTCACCCTCACGGACGACGGCATCAACGTCGAGCTGCGCCTCGACAACGGCGGCCCGCAGATCCCCGCGTCGGCACGGCCGGTCGTGGCGAATCGGTCGGCGATCGGTGAGCAGTACGTCGATCTGCAGCCTCCGAACGACGAGGGCCCCTATCTCGAACAAGGCTCCGTCATCGAGGGCACCGAGGAGGACCTGCCCACCCCCGTCGAGGATCTGCTCCTGAGCACGAACGACCTCGTGTACTCGGTTCCGCTCGAGCCGCTGCGCACCGTCGTCACCGAGCTCGGCGCGGCCTTCGACGGCCGCGGCGACGACCTGCAGGTGCTGGTCGATTCGCTCGCCGGTCTGAGCGAGAAGGGCGCGGAATTCCTTCCGCAGACCGTCACGCTCATCCGCGACAGTCTCACGGTGCTGGGCACGCAGTCCGAACAGTCGTCGGCGATCCAGCAGTTCAGCTCGGATCTGGACCTGGTGACCGCGCAGCTGCGCGACAGCGATCCCGACCTGCGGCGCCTGATCGATACCGGCACCGACGCGAGCGATCAGCTCTCGCAGCTGATCGAGGGTTCCGGCCCGGGCCTGACTACCGATCTCACCAATCTCGCGGCGTTGGCCCGGGCCGCCGCACCGCAGACGATCGCCTTGCAGCCGCTGCTGGCCTTTCTGCCTGCGGTCGCGGGCAGCGCCAGCACACCCGCGCCGGGCGACGGTACCGTCCACCAGGGCATCATCCTCGAGACGAACAACCCGCCGTCCTGCACCATCGGATACGAGGGGACGCAGGAGATCCTCGCGCAGATGCGTGCGCAGGATCCGAACTTCGACGACACCCAGCAGGACTTCCCGTTCAACACGAACGCATCCTGCGAGGTGCCGCAAGGCAGTGTCACCGGCGTGCGCAGCGCGAACCGCATCGTCTTCGCCGATCCGAACACCATCCAGCCCTGGGATTTCAAGCCGAAGAAGGACCCCGACAAGCTCAACCTGAATCCGATCGCGACGCAGCTCGCGCCGTTGCTCGGAGTCACCCCGAAGTGAGCAGTGAGTAGGTTTGTGGAGTGAGTGCACCAAGATCCTCCGACGCTCCGCCCGCCCCGTCCCCATCCACCGACGATCGGTCGCCGGCGGATGTGCGGGGCCCGGGCGCCGCACGCAGGACGGCTCTCGTCGCCGTCTCGGTGCTCGCCGTCGTCGCCCTCGCGGCGGCGGTGTGGTTCGGATACGGCTGGGGTCGTGCCCTCCTGGTGGATCGCTCGGCTGCTGAGACGCGGGATGCCGCGCTCTCGGGAGCGATGCAGGCGGCCGTCAATCTGAACAGTGTCGACGCGGCCGACGTCGACCTGTCGATCGAGAACATGCGGTCGTCGATCACCGGGGACGCCCTGCGCAACGATCTGGACGCGACCGAGGAGGACATCCGGGCGCGGGTCGCGGAGACCGGCACCAGCATGTCGGCCGAGGTGCTGTTCGGAACGCTCACCGAACTCAACACCGACGACGATCTCGGCAAGGCGCTCGTCGTGCTCGCAGTGCGCACCGAGACCCCCGAGTACTTCGCGACCAACAAGGTCCCGGTGCTCGTGTCGTTGCGCAAGGACGGCGATGTGTGGAAGGCCGAGACCATCGAGCCGCTCGCCTCCACCGAGATGGAGTCGGGACCGGCTCCCGGTGCGCCTGCCCCCGCTCCCGGCGCGGAGACCGCGCCCGAGGGTTCCGGGGCGCCCGCACCCGCGGGCGAGGCGGGCCCGTGATGTTCGGCAAGTCGACGAAGGAGAACGTGTAGTGCCCCCGCAGCGACGGAAGACCGGCCCGAGCGGGCCCCCGCGCCGTCGACCGAAGGTCGCCGGAACGTCCCGACCGCCCCGGATGACCCCTGCAGAGGACGATCGCCCGGCAGGGTCGGAGCGGCCGATCGCGGACCCTGAACCGGTGGGCACCGCGCCGGTGGATACCGCTCCCGAGCAGGGGCAGACGTCACCTGCGGAGGTGACGCCGGAGAAACCGGCTTCGGTGGAGGAGCCGGCGAAGGCAGCGACCCCGAAGGCAGAGACCCCGAAGGCAGAGACCTCGAAGACGGACACTGCGAAGGCGGACACTCCGAAGGCGGGGACCGGGAACGGGTCCTCGAGCCCGCCCGAGTCTCCCTCCGACGACACGAGCACATCGCCCAGCGTCGGTAGTCGGCGTCCGGTGGTCGTCGTCGGTGCCGTGGCGGTCGTGCTCGCGGTGATCGCCGTGGTCGCCGCCTTCCGTCCCGGTGCCGAGGTCTCCAACGTGGCGTGGGTCGACACCGCGAAGACCCGCGAGGTCACCGAGGCCGCGAAGATCGCGATCGAGACGATGCACGGCTACGACTACCGCACCATCGACGAGGACTTCGGGCAGATCCGGGAACTGCTGACCCCGGAGCGGCTCGAGGAGTTCGACTCGACCGCCGACGTCACCAAGAAGGCTGCGGTAGACACCCGCACCGTCACCGAGGTGATGGTCGAGCACATCGGCGCGACGATGCTCGACGACACCCACGCGGAGGTGGCCGCATACATCAACGTGAGCGCCACCGGCGACGGCATCGCCCAGGGGAGCGCGGCCGCGCCGCTGCTGGTGAGGATGGAGAAGTCGGACGGACGATGGCTGGTCTCGGAGATCCGCGACCGGTGACGACGGCGGCGGATCGCCCCCGCCGCCGGCCGTCTCGGCGACGGCGACGCGCCGAATGTTCCGGACGCTCGGTCTTGACGCGGACGACGCGAGCGGTCACTCTATCGGTACGCCTGTTCGACTGAAGGCTTCCTCGTGAGCCGCTCGCGGTCGTTTGCCAGGTTTCTTTGAGGCACCCCTGTGGACATTTCGCCTACTCAGGTGTAGGTTAGTTCTTTGCGCTGGCTGCCTCCTGTTCACCTTCTGATCGTCGAGTCGGAATTCGTCCTTCGGGCGAAGCCGTCCCGATGTGTCGGTGGGGTTCTCGTTCGGGTTGCGACCAGCGAAAACGCCCCACATGAAGAAGCAGGTACAGCGGCGGTCGCACCGGTTGGAGCGGCCCGCGTGAGGTGCTGGAAGGACGCATCTTGGCAGTCTCTAGCCAGACCAAGGCAGTAGCCGGAATCCCCGGAGCCCCGACGAGGGTGTCGTTCGCGAAGATTCGCGAACCCCTCGAAGTTCCCGGGCTCCTCGATCTACAGACCGATTCGTTCGAATGGTTGATCGGCTCGGAGCGCTGGCGCGCGAAGGCTGCCGAGCGCGGCGACGGTCACGTCGTCGGTGGCCTGGAAGAAATCCTCGACGAGCTCTCACCCATCGAGGACTTCTCGGGTTCGATGTCCCTGTCCTTCTCCGACCCGCGCTTCGACGAGGTCAAGGCCTCCGTCGAGGAGTGCAAGGACAAGGACATGACGTACGCGGCTCCGCTGTTCGTCACCGCCGAGTTCATCAACAACAACACCGGCGAAATCAAGAGCCAGACGGTCTTCATGGGTGATTTCCCGATGATGACCGACAAGGGCACCTTCATCATCAACGGCACCGAGCGTGTCGTGGTGTCGCAGCTCGTGCGTTCGCCCGGTGTGTACTTCGACAAGAACGTCGACAAGAGCACCGAGAAGGACCTGCACAGCGTCAAGGTCATCCCGGGCCGCGGTGCCTGGCTCGAGTTCGACGTCGACAAGCGCGACACCGTCGGTGTGCGTATCGACCGCAAGCGTCGTCAGCCGGTCACCGTGCTGCTCAAGGCGCTGGGCTGGTCCACCGAGCAGATCGTCGAGCGTTTCGGGTTCTCCGAGATCATGATGTCGACGCTCGAGAAGGACAACACCGCAGGTACCGACGAGGCGCTCCTCGACATCTACCGCAAGCTCCGTCCGGGCGAGCCGCCGACCAAGGAGAGCGCGCAGACCCTGCTGGAGAACCTCTTCTTCAAGGACAAGCGCTACGACTTGGCGCGCGTCGGCCGTTACAAGATCAACAAGAAGCTCGGCCTGAACACGGGTCAGCCGATCGAGGCGTCCACCCTCACCGAGGAAGACATCGTCGCCACGATCGAGTACCTCGTGCGTCTGCACGCGGGCGAGAACAAGATGACCGTCCCCGGCGGCGTCGAGGTTCCCGTCGAGGTCGACGACATCGACCACTTCGGCAACCGTCGTCTGCGCACGGTCGGCGAGCTCATCCAGAACCAGATCCGTGTGGGCCTGTCCCGCATGGAGCGCGTGGTCCGTGAGCGCATGACCACCCAGGACGTCGAGGCGATCACGCCGCAGACCCTGATCAACATCCGTCCGGTCGTCGCCGCGATCAAGGAGTTCTTCGGAACCTCCCAGCTGTCGCAGTTCATGGACCAGAACAACCCGCTGTCGGGCCTGACCCACAAGCGTCGCCTGTCGGCGTTGGGCCCCGGCGGTCTGTCGCGTGAGCGCGCCGGCCTCGAGGTCCGCGACGTCCACCCGTCGCACTACGGCCGCATGTGCCCGATCGAGACCCCGGAAGGCCCGAACATCGGCCTGATCGGCTCGCTGTCGGTGTACGCGCGGGTCAACCCGTTCGGTTTCATCGAGACGCCCTACCGCAAGGTCGTCGACGGTGTCGTCACCGACGAGGTCGAGTACCTCACGGCCGACGAAGAGGACCGCTACCTCATCGCCCAGGCCAACTCGCCGATCGGTTCCGACAGCCGCTTCGCGGACGAGCGTGTGCTCGTCCGTAAGAAGGGCGCCGAGATCGAGTACGTCGCCGCCGACCAGGTCGAGTACATGGACGTCTCGCCGCGCCAGATGGTGTCGGTCGCGACCGCCATGATCCCGTTCCTCGAGCACGACGACGCCAACCGTGCCCTCATGGGCGCGAACATGCAGCGTCAGGCCGTGCCGCTGGTGCGCAGCGAGTCGCCGATCGTCGGCACCGGCATGGAGCTGCGTGCCGCGGTCGACGCCGGCGACGTCATCGTCACCGAGAAGAGCGGCGTGATCGAAGAGGTCTCCGCCGACTTCATCACCGTGATGGCCGACGACGGAACCCGCAAGACCTACCGTCTGCGCAAGTTCGACCGTTCGAACCAGGGCACCTGCTCGAACCAGCGTCCGATCGTGGACGAGGGACAGCGCGTCGAGTCCGGCCAGGTCCTCGCCGACGGCCCCTGCACCGAGAACGGTGAGATGGCGCTCGGCAAGAACCTGCTCGTGGCGATCATGCCGTGGGAGGGCCACAACTACGAGGACGCGATCATCCTGTCGCAGCGCCTCGTGGAGGAGGACGTGCTCACCTCGATCCACATCGAGGAGCACGAGATCGATGCCCGCGACACCAAGCTCGGTGCCGAGGAGATCACCCGCGACATCCCGAACGTCTCCGACGAGGTCCTCGCCGATCTCGACGAGCGCGGCATCGTCCGCATCGGTGCCGAGGTCCGCGACGGCGACATCCTCGTCGGCAAGGTCACGCCGAAGGGCGAGACCGAGCTGACCCCCGAGGAGCGCCTGCTCCGCGCGATCTTCGGTGAGAAGGCGCGCGAGGTCCGCGACACCTCGCTGAAGGTGCCCCACGGCGAGAACGGCAAGGTCATCGGCGTGCGCGTGTTCTCGCGCGAGGACGACGACGATCTGCCTCCGGGCGTCAACGAGCTCGTCCGCGTGTACGTGGCGCAGAAGCGCAAGATCCAGGACGGCGACAAGCTCGCCGGCCGCCACGGCAACAAGGGCGTCATCGGCAAGATCCTCCCGCAGGAGGACATGCCGTTCCTGCCCGACGGCACGCCGGTCGACATCATCCTGAACACCCACGGTGTTCCGCGTCGTATGAACATCGGTCAGGTGCTCGAGACGCACCTCGGCTGGATCGGTAAGGCCGGCTGGCAGATCCAGGTGGCCGACGACGGCAGCCGTCCCGAGTGGGCGCAGAACCTCTCCGAGGAGATGCTCGCCGCCGAGCCCGACACCAACATCGCCACCCCGGTGTTCGACGGTGCCCGCGAGGAGGAGCTGACGGGTCTGCTGTCCTCGACGCTGCCGAACCGCGACGGCGAGGTCATGGTCGGCCCCGACGGCAAGGCGACGCTGTTCGACGGTCGTTCCGGCGAGCCGTTCCCGTACCCGGTCTCGGTCGGCTACATGTACATCATCAAGCTGCACCACCTGGTCGACGACAAGATCCACGCACGTTCGACCGGCCCGTACTCGATGATCACGCAGCAGCCGCTCGGTGGTAAGGCGCAGTTCGGTGGTCAGCGCTTCGGTGAGATGGAGTGCTGGGCGATGCAGGCCTACGGTGCCGCCTACACGCTGCAGGAGCTGCTCACGATCAAGTCCGACGATGTGGTCGGCCGCGTCAAGGTCTACGAGGCCATCGTCAAGGGCGAGAACATCCCCGAGCCGGGTATCCCCGAGTCGTTCAAGGTGCTCCTCAAGGAACTCCAGTCGCTGTGCCTGAACGTGGAGGTCCTCTCCAGCGACGGCGCGGCCATCGCGATGGCCGACGGCGACGACGAGGATCTCGAGCGGGCGGCCGCCAACCTGGGCATCAACCTTTCCCGCAACGAGTCGGCCACGGTCGACGACCTCGCGAACTAGGAGCCGAGCCGATGCGGTACGCACCCCGACACCACCGGGCGCGTACCGCATCGGGCCCCGGCAGCGATAGCGACAACTAGCAGCAATACAACCCGCACAGGGGAAAGGAAGTTACGTGCTCGACGTCAACTTCTTCGATGAACTCCGGATCGGCCTGGCCACCGCCGAGGACATCCGTAACTGGTCGTACGGCGAGGTCAAGAAGCCCGAGACCATCAACTACCGCACGCTCAAGCCCGAGAAGGACGGCTTGTTCTGCGAGAAGATCTTCGGTCCCACCCGGGACTGGGAGTGCTACTGCGGCAAGTACAAGCGTGTCCGCTTCAAGGGCATCATCTGCGAGCGCTGCGGCGTCGAGGTGACCCGCGCCAAGGTTCGCCGTGAGCGCATGGGTCATATCGAGCTCGCCGCTCCGGTGACGCATATCTGGTACTTCAAGGGTGTGCCGAGCCGTCTCGGTTACCTGCTCGACCTCGCGCCGAAGGATCTCGAGAAGATCATCTACTTCGCCGCGTACGTCATCACGTCCGTCGACGACGAGCTGCGCCACAACGAGCTCTCCACTCTCGAAGCCGAGATGGAGGTCGAGAAGAAGGCGGTCGCAGATCAGCGCGACGCCGACCTCGAGGCCCGTGCGCAGAAGCTCGAAGCCGACCTCGCCGAGCTCGAGGCCGAGGGCGCCAAGTCCGACGTCCGCCGCAAGGTCAAGGACGGCGGCGAGCGCGAGATGCGTCAGCTCCGCGACCGCGCGCAGCGCGAGCTCGACCGTCTCGACGAGATCTGGACGACCTTCACGAAGCTGAAGCCGAAGGATCTGATCGTCGACGAGATGATCTACCGCGAGCTCCAGGATCGCTACGGCGAGTACTTCACCGGCGCCATGGGTGCCGAGGCGATCCAGAAGCTCATCGAGAACTTCGACATCGACGCCGAGGCCGAGTCGCTGCGCGAGACCATCCGCAGCGGCAAGGGCCAGAAGAAGCTGCGTGCTCTCAAGCGCCTGAAGGTCGTGGCGGCGTTCCAGCAGTCCGGCAACTCGCCCATGGGCATGGTGCTCGACGCCGTGCCGGTGATCCCGCCGGAACTGCGTCCGATGGTGCAGCTCGACGGTGGCCGCTTCGCGACCTCCGACCTCAACGACCTGTACCGCCGCGTCATCAACCGCAACAACCGCCTCAAGCGACTGATCGACCTCGGCGCTCCCGAGATCATCGTCAACAACGAGAAGCGGATGCTGCAGGAGTCGGTCGACGCCCTGTTCGACAACGGCCGTCGTGGCCGGCCGGTCACCGGTCCCGGTAACCGTCCGCTGAAGTCGCTGTCCGATCTGCTCAAGGGCAAGCAGGGCCGCTTCCGTCAGAACCTGCTCGGTAAGCGCGTCGACTACTCGGGCCGTTCGGTCATCGTCGTCGGTCCGCAGCTCAAGCTGCACCAGTGCGGTCTGCCGAAGCTCATGGCGCTCGAGCTGTTCAAGCCGTTCGTGATGAAGCGTCTCGTCGACCTCAACCACGCGCAGAACATCAAGTCCGCGAAGCGCATGGTCGAGCGTCAGCGCCCGCAGGTGTGGGACGTCCTCGAAGAGGTCATCAACGAGCATCCGGTTCTGCTGAACCGTGCTCCCACCCTGCACCGCCTCGGTATCCAGGCGTTCGAGCCGCAGCTCGTCGAGGGCAAGGCCATCCAGCTGCACCCCCTCGTGTGTGAGGCCTTCAACGCCGACTTCGACGGCGACCAGATGGCCGTGCACCTCCCGCTGTCCGCGGAGGCGCAGGCCGAGGCCCGCATCCTGATGCTGTCGTCGAACAACATCCTGTCGCCGGCATCGGGCCGCCCGCTCGCCATGCCGCGTCTGGACATGGTGACGGGTCTGTTCCACCTGACCCGTCTGGTCGAGGACGCCCCCGGCGCCTACACGGCCGCGACCGCCGACGAGCCCGAGCAGGGCGTCTACTCGTCGCCGGCCGAGGCCCAGATGGCCGTCGACCGCGGCGTGCTGTCGGTCCAGGCTCCGATCAAGGTGCGTCTGACCCAGCTGCGTCCGCCGCGCGACGTCGAGAACGAGTTGTTCCCGGAGGGCTGGAAGTACGGTGAGCCGTGGACCGCGCAGACCACCCTCGGTCGCGTGCTGTTCAACGAGCTGCTGCCGACGAACTACGCGTTCGTCAACGACATCATGCCGAAGAAGCGCCAGGCCGCGATCATCAACGACCTGGCCGAGCGGTACCCGATGATCGTCGTCGCGCAGACCGTCGACAAGCTCAAGGACGCCGGCTTCTACTGGGCCACGCGTTCGGGGGTCACCATCTCGATGGCGGACGTGCTCGTTCCGCCGGAGAAGAAGGACATCCTCGAGCGGTACGAGACCCAGGCCGACGCCATCCAGCGGCAGTACGACCGAGGCAAGCTCTCGGAGGACGAGCGTCGCGACTCGCTCGTCAAGCTGTGGCAGGAAGCGACCGAAGAGGTCGGTCAGGTCATGGAGGCGCACTACCCGGACGACAACCCGATCCCCACGATCGTCAAGTCCGGTGCTGCGGGCAACATGACCCAGATCCGCTCGCTGGCAGGCATGAAGGGTCTGGTGACGAACCCGAAGGGCGAGTTCATCCCGCGCCCGATCAAGTCCTCCTTCCGTGAGGGCCTGACCGTCGCCGAGTACTTCATCAACACGCACGGCGCGCGTAAGGGTCTGGCCGATACCGCTCTGCGTACCGCCGACTCGGGTTACCTGACCCGTCGTCTGGTGGACGTCTCGCAGGACGTCATCGTCCGCGAGGTCGACTGCGGCACGCCGCGCGGCATCGAGATGACCATCGCCGAGCTCGCCCGCGACGCGACCGGTCAGCCGACCGGCGGGCTCGTGCGCGACGCTCACATCGAGACCAGCACCTACGCCCGTACGCTGGCGACGGACGCGGTCGACGCGAACGGCAACGTCGTCGTCGAGCGTGGTTCCGACCTCGGCGACCCGGCGATCGAGGCGCTGCTCGAGGCCGGTATCCAGAAGGTCAAGGTCCGCTCGGTCCTGACCTGCGACACCGGCACCGGCGTGTGCGCGACCTGCTACGGCCGTTCGATGGCGACGGGCAAGCTCGTCGACATCGGTGAGGCCGTCGGTATCGTCGCCGCCCAGTCGATCGGTGAGCCCGGTACGCAGCTGACGATGCGTACCTTCCACCAGGGTGGCGTCGGTGAGGACATCACCGGTGGTCTGCCGCGTGTCCAGGAGCTGTTCGAGGCCCGCGTCCCCAAGGGCAAGGCTCCGATCGCCGACGTCTCCGGCCGCATCCGCCTCGAGGACGACGATCGCTTCTACAAGATCACGATCGTTCCCGACGACGGCGGCGAGGAGGTCGTGTACGACAAGCTGTCCAAGCGTCAGCGTCTGCACGTCATCCGCAAGGCCGACGGCACCGAGGGTGTTCTCTCGGACGGCGACCACGTGGAGGTCGGTCAGCAGCTGCTCGAGGGCTCTGCCGATCCGCACGAGGTGCTGCGCGTGATGGGCCCGCGTCAGGTTCAGGTCCACCTGGTCCACGAGGTCCAGGAGGTCTACCGGAGCCAGGGCGTGTCGATCCACGACAAGCACATCGAGGTCATCGTGCGCCAGATGCTGCGTCGCGTGACGATCATCGATTCGGGCTCGACGGAGTTCCTGCCCGGTTCGCTCGTCGAGCGCAGCGAGTTCGAGGCCGCGAACCGTCGTGTGGTCCAGGAGGGTGGCGAGCCGGCTGCCGGCCGTCCGGTCCTCATGGGCATCACGAAGGCGTCGCTGGCCACCGACTCGTGGCTGTCTGCCGCGTCCTTCCAGGAGACCACTCGTGTGCTGACCGACGCGGCGATCAACTGCCGCTCGGACAAGCTGATCGGTCTCAAGGAGAACGTGATCATCGGCAAGCTGATCCCCGCCGGTACCGGTATCAACAAGTACCGGAACATCGAGGTTCAGCCGACCGAGGAGGCCCGCGCGGCCGCGTACGCCATCCCGGCGTACGACGACCAGTACTACTCGCCGGACGGCTTCGGCCAGAACACCGGCGCTGCAGTGCCGTTGGACGACTACGGTTACTCCAACGACTACCGGTAGTTCGCTGCCGTAGTAGACGACGAAGGTCCCGCCCTCTTCTCTTCGGGGGCGGGACCTTCGTCATGTCGGCTTCGGCGCGAGCATCTCGCGGTGGGCCGGGGTGCCGTCGAGGTTGGCGTTGACGCGTTCGGCGATGCGCCATCCCTCCGGGGTACGCACCCAGCGCCAGGTGTTGGCGGACACCCGGGCGACCCGGAAGAGGTCGGTCTCGGCGTCCCATCGGATGTTGAGCGCGTAGCTCCTGCCGGTGGCCTCGTCGCCGTCGATCTCGATGTGGGGAACGGTGAGGACGTGCCCGCACCCGTTCTCGATCAGACTGCCGTGTCCGGGCCCGTGCACCATCTCGGCGATCTCGGCCCGGCCCTTCATCCGGCGTTGCGGGACGGCGTCGAAGCGGCCGTCCTCGGTCCACAATGCGGCGGCAGCGTCGCCGGAACCGCTGTCGACGGCCGGCCCGTACTGTGCGACGAGCTGCATGATCTCGATCCGGTCCTCGAGCCGGCGGACGCGTTCCGTCAGCTGCTCGACGGTCGCAGCGAGTCGTTCGACGTCGTTCACGGCATCTCCTGACGTTCGGAAAAATCATTCTCGTGCAGGAGAATGCCATATCGGGAGGTGTCGTGCCGAGGGCTTCGAGCGGCCCGCGTCAGCGCGGGATGTGGAAGTCCACGAGTTCGGCCGCGCCACGTGACAGGTCGGCCCACGGTCCGCTCACGGTGAGCACCGCGATCGCGGAGGTGGGGAACTTCTCGGTGACCTGATGCGCGGCGTCGGTGCTGTGATCGGTGATGAGCCCGAGGACGGTGGCGGACAGCGTCGGCTCGTGCCCGACGACCAGCAGGGTCTGCACGTCGTCGGGCACGCCCCGGATCTCCGCGACCAGGCCCTCCGGATCGGCGTGATACAAGCTGTCGCGGTACTCCACGGGTGCCTCGACCGCGGCTTCGGTCAGTGTCTTGCGTGTCCGGGTCGCCGTGGAACACAGGACGGCGTCGACCTCGGGCAGGTTCGCCCGGATCCAGCGACCGGCGAGTCCGGCCTCGCGGCGTCCGCGAGGGGAGAGGGGACGCTCGTGATCTTCCACGTCGTCCGGGTACGCGGACTTGCCGTGGCGCAGCAAGATCAGGGTACGGGTCATGGGGTCCACCGTAGAGCGTCCGGATTCCGGGCGATCCACGCGACTGCACGAGTGTGATCTTCGACGGTGAACCACACCGTCAGGCCGTCCTCCCGCAGGCTGGTTCGCAGCGTGAGGGTCTCACCGGCGGCGATGGGGCGCAGGTGCTCGATCACCGCGCGGTACGGCGCTTCCGGGATGTCGGGTCGCAGCGGCAGGACCTCTTCGACGCAGTGCCAGTAGACCGCGTTGTTGACGTGCCCGAACGGATCGAGATCGGTGGCGCGCAAGGGGAAATCACGTTCGTCGTCCACCTCGTCGGGTGCGCGGTCGGGCAACCACGCCTTCCACTTCAGACGTGTGTCCTGCGCGTAGCGGGACATGTGCTCGAACAGGCCGTCGCTGATGCGGGTGGGGGCGCCGGTGGTGGGGCCGATGTCGATCCAGAACGCCGCGGTCTCGATCAGTGGACCGTCGGGTGCGTCGTCGGGATCGTCGAGTCGGACCCGCACGTTCGCCCAGCGTGTCGACAGGGCGTCGCACCAGCGCCGCAGTCGGAGCGTCCGGCCGTACTCGGCGGGGCGGTGTACGTCGACGACCGTGCGCCGGACGATCCACAGGGGATCGGTGTCGGCCGCCCCCACTGCGGCGAGATTGTCTGTGCCGATGTCCTGGAGATAGCGGGCGACGCCGTCGAGTCGTAGGCGTCTGCCGGTGTCGACATCGCCGGTGCGGACGGTGCGCGCGGTCGAGTAGGGGTTCGCCCCGTCGGGTAGTGCCGTCAACGGTCGTGTCAGCGGTCGATCGGTCGTCGGCGTGGACATGTGTTCTGATCCCCCGGGTCGGATGTCGATCGTGCGATTCTCGCAGCATCCGTGCGTGGTCGCAGGTTCTCTTGCGAACCGGGGGAGGCTGCGGCTACAGTCGTATTAACTGTTACGGACCGTTACATGAACTTCGCGGACGCTCCGCCCGGCTGGCGAGGACCCTTCCATGGCCTACGTGATCACCCAGACCTGCTGCAACGACGCGAGCTGCGTCGCGGTCTGCCCCGTGAACTGCATCCATCCCTCGCCGGACGAGCCGGAATTCGCCACCGCCGAGATGCTGCACATCGACCCGAAGACCTGCATCGACTGCGGCGCGTGCGCCGACGCGTGCCCGGTCCAGGCGATCCTGCCCGACGACAAGCTCGGCCCCTCCCAGACGCGGTTCGCCGAGATCAACGCGGCCTGGTACGAGAACCACCCCATGCCGGAGGGATGGCAGCCGCTCGTGCCCACTCCGGCGCCCCCGCGCGACCGCGGCACGTTGCGGGTCGCGATCGTCGGCGCCGGTCCCGCGGCCTGCTACGCCGCCCAGGAACTCCTCGAGCGGTCCGACGTCGAGGTCGAGATGTTCGATCGGCTCCCCACCCCGTTCGGTCTCGTGCGCGCCGGCGTCGCCCCCGACCACCCGGGGACCAAGGCTGTCACGGAATCGTTCGAATGGTCGTTCCGGCGCGAGGAGTTCGCCCTGCACCTCGACACCGAGATCGGTCGCGACATCACCCACGTGGAGCTGCTCGACCACCATCACGCGGTGATCTATGCGACCGGGGCATCGTCCGACCGCCGACTCGGGATCGAGGGCGAGGACCTCCCCGGCAGCCACGCCGCCACCGAGTTCGTCGCGTGGTACAACGGGCACCCCGACCACGCCGGTCGCGCTTTCGACCTCTCCGGCGACCGGGCCGTCATCGTCGGGAACGGCAACGTGGCCCTCGACGTCGCGCGAATCCTCACGATGGATGTCGACGAGCTCGCGCGCACCGACATCGCCGATCACGCGCTGAAGGCGCTGCGGGAAAGCAACATCCGTGAAGTCGTCCTGCTGGGTCGGCGCGGACCGGCCCAGGCCGCGTACAGCAACCCCGAGTTCCTCGCCCTCGGCGATCTCACGGGCGTCGACGTCGTCGTGGACGAAGCGGACCTCGAACTCGATCCGGTGAGTGCCCGGGCCGTGGAGGAGGATCCGGCGACCGCGTTGCGCGTGCGGCTCGCCCGCGAGTACGCCGGACGCCCCGTCCGTCCGGGCCACCGCCGCATCGTCTTCCGGTATCTCGCCGCGCCGAGCGAACTGCTCGGCGACGACCACGTGACCGGCGTGCGGGTCGAACGCACCGAACTCGTCGACGACGGTGGGCGCCTCGCCGCCCGCCCCACCGGCCGCTTCGAGGATCTGCCCGCCACGCTCGTGCTCCGCTCGATCGGCTATCGCGGTGTCCCCGTCCCGGGCGTGCCCTTCGACGATGCCCGCGGCGTCGTCCCCAACACCGGAGGTCGCGTCGACAGCGGCGTCTATGTCACCGGGTGGGCCAAGCGTGGACCGAGCGGCGTCATCGGCACCAACAAGGGGTGCGCGAAGGAGACCGTCGCGGCGCTGCTGGCCGACTTCGACTCCGGGACGCTCGCCGCTCCGCGCGGCGACCGCGGTGCCCTGGACAGGTTGCTCGCACAGCGCCGACCCGATCGCGTCGACCTGAACGGATGGAGGGCCATCGACGCCGCGGAGCGACGGGCCGGGCACGCACAGGGCCGACCACGCGTCAAGATCACCGACCGTGAGGCCCTCGTCGAACTCGGCCGGCGCCGTCGTCGCCTTCCGCTGCTCGCGTCCCTGCGCCGGTAGCGAACGTCGCGGGTGACGCAGGTCGCGGCCTGTGCGGACGTTCGTCGTTAGGCTCGGGAAAACAGTTCTCGACCCGAACGGACATGTGCATGAGCAGCGATTCCCTCGACCGCACGGCGCTGACCCGCCGCACACTCATCGGAGGAGCGGGCGCGGTGGCGGCCGGCGTGGCACTGACCGCCTGCGGATCGTCCGGTGACGCCGGTGAGGATCGACCGGCAGCGCCGGCGCCCACCACGACCGCCCCTCCCGGCCCCGACGCGGAGATCGTCGCCGCCGTCGCGGACGTACCGGTCGGCGGCGGTGTCCTGCTCGAATCGAAGAGACTCGTCGTCACCCAACCCGCGGAGGGCGACTTCCGCGCGTTCATCGCGATCTGCAGCCACCAGGGATGCAATCTCAGCGGCGTCGACGGCGAGCGCATCATCTGCCCGTGCCACGGCAGCCGATACGACCTCGACGGTGTGCCGATCGAGGGACCGGCGAAGCGGCCGCTGAAGTCCCGTCCCGTGGCGGCGCGCGGGTCGGATCTCGTCGTGGGCTGATCGGTCCGGGATAGAGTCCGCTCCGTGGAGATCCGCGGAGGCCGGCGCGCGAAGGCGCTGCATGGTTGGCGCCCGAAGGCGCTGCGCGACGGCACCGACCCCGACCCTCGCTTCACGCTGGCCAACGAACGTACCTTCCTGGCGTGGGTGCGCACGGCGCTGGGCGTCATCGCCGCGGCCGTCGCATTGGAGACCTTCGCGGGCGACATCGTCTCGGAGGGGCTCCGCACGGTGCTGGCGTGCGCACTGCTCGGGTTCGCCGCCGTGCTCATGGTGTTCGCGCTGATCCGCTGGCACCGCGTCGAGCACGCGATGCGCACGGGGCGTGCTCTGCCGGTGCCGTGGGTGGCATATCTGCTGGCGGTGGCCCTCGGGTTCGCCGGTGTCGTGCTCGCCGTCGCGATCGCCTGGTGAGAAGGACCGTGCGGTGAGTCCGGAGGATCTGCGGCACGGCGACGCAGGGCTGCAGCCCGAACGGACGAGCCTGGCGTGGCTGCGTACCGGTTCGGTGCTCGGCGCGGTGGTGCTCGGATTCATGCGATTCGTTCCCGGCCCGGGTGCGGTCGTCGCGACGATCGGCCTGGTCTGCCTCGTGCCCGTACTCGCGGTGCTGCTCGCGTCCAGGACCGGTCACCGTGCGCGCGTGCGCGGGTTGATCGCAGGTCGCGCGCCCTACTTCTGGTGGCGCAATGTCGCAGTCACCGTCACGGTCGTGGTGCTCGCGATCTCGTCGGCGGTGCTGATCCTCCTCGCCCCTTGATCCTCGACGCCCCTGATCCTCAACGTCCACTGAGCGACCACACACCGGCCAGCGCGATCGTCGCGACCCAGAGGGTTGCCGCCGCCGCGAGGGCGATCGGGCGCCACCCCACGCCGCGGAGCACCTCCCGGCGAACCCCGGCGCCCAGGGCGAACATCGCGACCGTCAGCAGAGCACTCTGGACCGTCCGCGCCGCGTCCACGACGACCGGGTCCAGCAGTCCGGTCGAGCGCAGCGCGACGCAGGTGAGGAATCCCAGCAGGAAGATCGGCACGATCGGGGGAGTACGTTCGTCGCGGCGTCCCTCACCGCGGCGGCGGGCGACGACCCCGACGACCGCCACGACCGGAGCCAGCAGTGCCACCCGAGCGAGCTTGACCGTCACCGCCGCGGCGAGCACCCCACCGGCAGTCGCCTCCAGTGCGGTGCCCTCCAGTGCGGTGCCGGTCGCGACCACCTGGGCGACCTCGTGGATTGCCGCGCCCGCCCACAGTCCGGCCGCCTCGGGAGTGAGTCCGAGCATCCCGGCGGCGAGTGGAACGAGCGGGATCATCGCGGTGCCGAACACGACCACCAGCGCGACGGTGGTCACGAGTTCGCGCTTGCGTGAATCGATCACGCCGTCGACGGCAGCCGCGGCCGCAGCACCGCAGATCGAGAAGCCGCACGCGATGAGCAGGCGCTGAGTCCAGCCCACACCGAGCCAGGCGCCGAAGGCGAGCGAGCCACCGATTCCCGCGACGACCACGGCCGCCGCAACGAGTGCCGTGCCCCACCCGAGGCCGACGAGATCGGAGACCGCGAGCTGCAACCCGAGGAGTGCGACCCCCACTCGGAGCAGGTGCTTCGACGCCGCGCCCAGGCCCGGCGCGAGCGCACCGACTACCGGTGCCGGAAGGCCCGCATTCGCCATCACCACGCCCAGGACGATCGCGACGAGCAGTGGACTCGCACCCGGGATCAGGTGTGCTGCCGCGAGAGCGAGGACGGCGCCCGCGGCGGCCACCAGGAGGCCCGGGAGGACGGTCGGCCGGGAGGAGGGCGCGTGGACGGTGAGCATGCCTCGACTCTTCCGCCTGCTGCGGTGTCCGCACCAGTGGTCGATCGAGCATGAGGTCATATCGATCCGATATGAGAAGAAGAAAAGACATATCGTTCGGGCATGACCAACTGGCCGGATCTCGTCGCTCTGGAACTGCTCGTCGGGGTCGACGATCGGGGCGGGCTCGGCGCCGCCGCCCGCGCCGCGGGTCTCGCACAGCCCAACGCCACCCGCATACTGCGGCGGCTCGAGCGGCAACTCGGGGCGGTCCTCGTGCGGCGGGGCCGGACCGGCTCGGTGCTCACCCCCGAGGGCACGGTCGTCGCGCACTGGGCGCGGGCGGTCCTGGCCGATGCGGAACGTCTGCTCGACGCCGCTGCGGCACTGCGCGACGAACGGCAGCCCGAACTGGTCGTGGCGGCATCCATGACGGTCGCCGAATACCTCATCCCACGATGGCTCGGTGCCTTCCGCACGATTCGCGACGACGTCCAGATCCAGTTGCAGGTCCACAACTCGATGCGGGTGTGCGATGTCGTGGCCGAGGGCAGGTGTGACGTCGGTTTCGTCGAAGGACCGACCGTCCCGGACGGACTGCACCGTGTCGCGGTGGCACGCGACCGCCTCGTCGTGGTCGTCCCGTCGGAACATCCCTGGGCGCGGCGCCGGCGCCCGCTCACGGTGTCCGAACTCGCGGCGACACCACTGGTCGTCCGTGAGGAGGGGTCCGGAACGCGCCGCACCCTCGATCTCGCGTTGCAGGAGTACGACCGAGCCGCGCCGCTGCTCGAGCTCGGGAGTGGCGCAGCGGTGCGCACCAGTGTGCTCGGCGGTACCGGCCCTGCCGTGCTCAGCACCCTCGCGGTAGAGGAGTATCTGGACTCCGGTCGCCTGGTCGCGGTCGCGGTGGACGGACTCGACCTGCAGCGGGTGCTGCGCGCGGTCTGGCGGCCGCCGCGCGCCCTGCCCGGTCCGGCGGGGGAATTGGTCCGCATGATCACGCGCCTTCGCTGACCATGCGTACCTGCCGGCCCCAGGTCACGTTCGCGAGTTGCGCAGCGCGCCGATGCCGGCGATCACCACGAGAGCGATGCCCACGAGGGTGAGAGGTTCGACGAGCTGTCCGAGTACCACGACACCCGCCAGCGCCGCGGCGGCGGGTTCGAGTGCAATGAGGATCGCGAACACCTTCTTCGGCAGGTCGCGCAGTGCGCGGATCTCGAGGGTGTACGGGATCGCCGACGACAGCAGCGCCACAGCGAGACCCGCGAGTGCGAGATCGGGGCGGAGAAGTTGCGTGCCGGCCGTCGCCACGCCGAAGGGCAGGACGACGACGGCGGCGATCGCCGTGGCCCCGGCCAGTCCGGCCGATCCGGGCAGGGTCGTCGCCACACGGGAGCCGGCCACGATGTACCAGGCCCAACCGGATGCCGCGACCAGCGCGAAGGCGACCCCGACCGGATCGAGCCCGGTGGACAGCCCGGCGCCGTCACCGACGCCGAGCAGGACCACCCCGGCCAGGGCGAGCACCACCCACAATGCGTCCCGGACGCGTCGGGACAGGAGTGCGGCCAGTCCGAGTGGGCCGAGGAACTCGATGGTGACGGTCGCGGCGAGGGGCAGGCGCGTCAACGCCTCGTAGAACGCCGTGTTCATGAGCGCGAGACTCGCGCCCAGTGTCACCACCGCCCGCCACTGCTCCGGCGTCCACGTCCGTAGCCGCGGGTGGGTGATCACGCAGAGGATGACGGCTGCGAAGAACAGGCGCAGGGTCACGGTGCCGAGGGCGCCTGCCCGATCGAACAGGCTCACGGCGAACGCTGCCCCGAACTGCATCGACAGCACCGCGGTGAGGACCGCGACGACAGGCACGACGGTGTGCGCGCGGTGGTCGTCGGCCATCCCGTCAGTCTGTCCGACGCGTGCGAGGAGCGCGCCGGTCCCAAAAACAATCACGAGTGCTTGATTTTGGAGGAAGGACGTGTGACGCTTGCCTCATGTCCGATCTGCACACGGTGCTCGACGACCTCCGCGCGGAGGGTGACGATCTCGACGCCCTCGTCGCGACTCTGCCCGCGGAGGGCTGGACACTGCCTACGCCCGCGGCCGGGTGGACCATCGCCCACCAGATCGGCCACCTGCTGTGGACCGACCGGGCGGCGCTCACCGCCGTCCGAGACCCGGACGCCTTCGTGACGATGGTCGAAGCGGCGTTCGGCGACCCGTTGGGGTTCGTCGACGTGGGTGCCGAGGAGCAGTCCGGCCGGCCGGCGGCGGAGCTGCTCGCCGACTGGCGCGACACCCGCCGCGAACTCGCGGACGCCCTCGCCGAGGTGCCGCGCGGAACGAAGATCCTGTGGTTCGGCCCCCCGATGTCGCCGGCGTCGATGGCGACGGCGCGACTGATGGAGACCTGGGCGCACGGGGGAGACGTCGCCGACGCCCTCGGTGTCACACGCACTCCCACCGCGCGGCTGAAGAACATCGCGCACCTGGGTGTGCGGACGCGCGACTTCGCGTACGTCATCCGAGACCGGACGCCACCGGCCGAACCGTTCCGCGTGGTGCTCACCGCCCCGGACGGCAACAGCTGGGAATGGGGACCGGACGACGCGACGCAGTCGGTCACCGGCCCGGCCCTCGACTTCTGCCTGCTCGTCACCCAGCGCGTCCACCGGGACGACACCGCTCTCGTCGCCGACGGCCCGGACGCCGAGGAGTGGCTCGGCCTCGCGCAGGCCTTCGCCGGCGCCCCCGGGCCCGGGCGCGCACCCACCTCGTCGACCTCCTGAGGCAGACGCATAAGTCCGAAATATCTTCGGAGACAACGTGATTACGGAGACATCGTGAGCATGTGGACCACCCCCGAGCGACTCGCCCTGCGCGAAACCGTCACCGGTTTCGTGAGGCGCGAGATCCTGCCGCACCTCGACGACTGGGAGCGCGCCGGCGAACTGCCTCGCGGGCTGCACGTCGAGGCTGCGAAGATCGGCCTGCTCGGTGCCGGCTTCCCCGAGGAAGTCGGCGGTTCCGGTGGCGACGGCGCCGACACGTTGACCGTCTGCGAGGCCTTCCACGAAGCGGGTGCGTCGGGCGGTGCGTTCGCGTCGCTGTTCACGTGCGGTATCGCGCTACCGCACCTCATCGCGGCGGGCGACTCCGAGCAGATCGACAGGTGGGTACGGCCCACCCTCGCAGGAGAACTCGTCGGGTCCCTCGCGATCACCGAACCGGGCGGCGGTTCGGACGTCGGCCATCTGACGACCACCGCGGTGCGCGACGGTGATCATTACGTCGTCAACGGGGCCAAGACCTACATCACCTCCGGGTGCCGAGCCGATTTCGTGGTCACCGCGGTCCGTACCGGCGGCCCCGGCGCCGGGGGAGTCTCGCTCCTTGTGATCGAGAAGGACACACCGGGTTTCACCGTCTCGCGCAAGCTCGACAAGATGGGCTGGCGCGCCTCGGACACCGCCGAGTTGTCGTTCGCCGACGTCCGCGTCCCGGCCGCGAACCTGGTGGGCGCGGAGAACACCGGATTCTGGCAGATCGCACAGGGTTTCGTATCGGAACGGATTGCTCTCGCCGCACAGGCCTATTCGGGTGCGCAGCGGAGCCTGGACCTGACGGTCGAGTGGTGCCGCGACCGCGAGACCTTCGGGCGGCCGCTGATCACCCGACAGGCCGTACAGCGCACGCTGTCCGAGATGGCGCGTCGCGTCGACGTCGCGCGCGTCTACACCCGCCACGTCACCGAACGGGCCGTGGCAGGTGAGACCGACCTGATCGCCGAGGTGTGCTTCGCCAAGAACACCGCGGTCGAGGCCGGCGAGTGGGTTGCCCACCAGGCCGTGCAGCTGTTCGGCGGCCTCGGGTACATGGCCGAGTCCGAAGTCGAACGGCAGTACCGCGACATGCGCATCCTCGGCATCGGTGGCGGTACCACCGAGATCCTCACCGAACTCGCCGCCAAGCGGCTGGGTTACGGGGCCTGAACCACCTGTTCCACACGCGCCCGACCACACGGCCGCGTGTCCCGACACGACCGGAAGGCATTCCCTTGAGCATCATCGAGACCGACGAGCAGAAGGAACTACGCGCTGCGGTGGCGGCTCTGGCCGAACGCTACAACTACGTCGACTACGTGCTCCCCAAGTCGCGCGACCACCAGCCGCTCACCGAATTGTGGGCGGAGGCATCCAAGCTCGGCTTCCTCGGTGTGAACCTTCCGGAGGAGTACGGCGGCGGCGGCGCCGGCATCTACGAGCTCGCGCTGGTGCAGGAGGAACTGTCCGCCAAGGGGGCGGGGCTGCTGCTCGTCGTGGTCTCGCCGGCCATCTGCGGCACGATCATCTCCAAGTACGGCACCGACGCCCAGAAGCAGGAGTGGCTGCCCGGACTCGCCGACGGCTCACGCATCATGGCGTTCGGTATCACCGAGGCCGACGCCGGATCCAACTCGCACAACATCACCACGATCGCGCGTCGCGACGGTGACGACTGGATCCTCTCCGGCAGCAAGGTGTACATCTCCGGTGTCGACCAGGCCGACGCCGTGCTCGTGGTCTCCCGTACCGAGGACGCGAAGACCGGCAAGCTCCGTCCGGCCCTGTTCATCGTGCCCACCGATGCTCCGGGCTTCACGAGGACACCGATGGAGATGGACATCCTCGAACCGGACTATCAGTTCTCCCTCTTCTTCGACGACGTTCGGCTTCCCGCCGACGCGCTGGTCGGAGAGCCCGAGGCCGCACTCATGCAGCTGTTCGCCGGCCTGAATCCCGAGCGGATCATGGGCGCGGCGATGGCGGTGGGCATGGGCCGGTACGCCCTCGACGCCGCGGTGCGCTACGCGAACGAGCGCACCGTCTGGAAGCAGCCCATCGGTGCGCACCAGGGCATCGCCCACCCCTTGGCGCAACGCAAGATCGAGCTCGAACTCGCCAAGCTCATGATGCAGAAGGCCGCCGTCCTCTACGACAACGGTGACGACTTCGGGGCCGCCGAGGCCGCGAACATGGCCAAGTACGCCGCGGGCGAGGCCGCGATCGCCGCGCTGGACCAAGCGATCCAGACCCACGGGGGTGCGGGACTGACCCGGGAGTACGGACTCGCGGCGATGCTCGGCGCCGCGCGCATCGCTCGCGTGGCGCCGGTCAGTCGGGAGATGATCCTCAACTTCGTGGCCCAACACTCGTTGGGTCTGCCGAAGTCGTACTAGGCGGACTTCGAAGGGAAGAGGCGGTCTGCTTCGTCCGGCGGGAGCAGCGTCTGCAGCAGGTAGCCGAGCGACCACCGCAACGAGCTCACGTCCTGCAGAGGCACGGTCTGCTGGTAGCCGACGAGCGTGTACAGGGCCAGCCGCGCGAATCGCTCCGCCTCTTCCCTCGAATCGACGTACGGGCCCACCGCTTCGGCCACCACCGCGTACCGCAGGTCGTCGACCTTGCTCTGCACCTCGTGGACGCCGGAGTCGCTGTGCGACCAACCGCGGATGGCGGACTCGGCGGAGTGGGGGAGGCTGCACGCGAATTCGACGAGCAACCGCAGTCGTCGGGGCAGAGACCCCTCGAGACGCGCCGCCGCGGCGAGCTGGAGTGTCTGGCTCTCGAGCCAGTGCTGCAGGAATTCGGTCTTGAACTGCGCCCAGCTCTCGAAATAGTTGTAGAACGAGCCGGTCGTCACTTCGAGATGACTGCACAACCGTGCCTGCTTGAGTCCGGCATGGTCGTTGGTGGCCAGAATGGCCAGCGCGGCGTCGAAGTAGTCCTCACGCCTGACGATGGTCGCCACGTGGTGCTCCCCTTTCGCCCCGACCTGTTATACGAGTGTACGGATGATGAGCTTTGCGTACTGTTCCGGGGTCGCGCGAATATCCGCTCGGCGGAGGATCGGTCATGGCAGGACAGGCAGGCGAGGAGGCCCGATGACGCGAGAACCGAAGCAGGACCGCAGCCGCGCCACGCGGCGGCGACTGCTCGAAGCAACGATCGACTGTCTCGCCGAATCGGGTTGGGTCGCAACCACAGTGGGTGTGGTCGCCGAACGGGCGGGGGTGTCGCGCGGGGCCGCCCAGCACCACTTCCCGACCCGGGAGGATCTCATCACCGCATCGCTCGAGTTCATGTTCGACAGCCGCATCGAACGGGTCCGCACAGAGCCGTTCGGCGTGCCCGAGGGCGTCGGCCACACGGAAGCGGTGGTCGAGCGCATCGTCGACCAGTGCACCGGAAACATGTTCAAGGCGGCCCTGCAGGTGTGGACGGCCGCGGCGGCCGACCCGGCGTTGCGCGAAATGCTCCTGCCGCTCGAGGAGAAGTTCGGGCGCGTCTCGCACGCGGTGGCCGTCGAGCAGCTCGCGGCCGACGACACCGACCCGGTCGTGCACCGGATGGTGCAGGCGACACTGGATCTCGCGCGCGGCCTGGGCCTGGCCGATGTGTTGACCGACGACTCGGCCCGCCGACGCGAGATCGTCCGGCATTGGGCTGCGCAGCTCGACGAGGTGCTGCGGGAGTCCTCGAGTCGTCGCACGCAGGAGCGCCCGGCTCGGTAGTCTTCCCGCCATGCCTCTCCCGCGCATCGGAAGGACGGCGACTGCCGTGGCGACAGCCGGTCTCATCGGTCTCGGGGCCGTTGCGTGCGGGAACTCCGACGACGCGGGGCAGGCCGAGGCCTCGCCGACCGCGTCCGTGACCGACCCCGGTCCGTTGTTCGACGAGTGCGGTGCGATGTCCGACGACGAGGTGGCAGCGGCCTTCGGCCTCGGAACGTTCACGACGGTGACGCGCAACTCGGTGGGCTGTGAATGGGAGGTCTACGTCGGTGGCCCCAGCGTGAGTTTCTCGTGGTACCGGGGAAGTCCCATCGGACGCGAACGTGCCGGATCCGATCTCATCGGCCGGCCCGCGGCCGATGTCGAGATCGGGGGACGGGCCGGGTTCCTGGGGTCGTATCAGAACGAGCTGGGGCAGACCACGCTGTGCGAGATCGGTGTGGAATTCGGTGGCGATTTCGTCCACTGGTCGGTGTCGTATTCGAACCTCACACCCGTCGCCGACGCCTGCGTGGTCGCTCGCGGCCTCGCGACCACGAGCGTGGAAAGGGTGCAGAAGTGATCGCGGGACGCGCACGCCGGTGGGGCGCCGCGCTCACGGCGGCTCTCGCCGCCGGAGCCTTGCTCACCGGTTGCACGCGCACCGTCGAAGGACGAGCCGTCCCGGAAGGGATCGGCGGCGGCACGGGTGCCGAGTTCACCCGGCTGCTCACCGAGTGCGACGCGGTCGCCGACGACAAGATCGCCGAAGCTGTGGGAGCGGATTACGTCCTGCGAGGATTCTTCGGCGCGATCTGCCGGTGGGACGGCGAAGGGCCCACCGGAGTTGTGAAGATCACCTTCAACTGGTTCGAGACCGGTTCGCTCGATCACGAACGTGCCGCCGCCGAGGGGCTCGGATACGAGATCGAGAACACGACCATCGAGGGTCGGCGGGCCCTGCAGATGCGCCGGCCCGGCGATCCGCTGTCGTGCGGGGTCAGTTCCGGGGCGTCGACGACCGGCATCTTCGGCTGGTGGGTGCAGTACACCTCCGGAGGAGCGGACCCCTGCGAAGCTGCTGCTACGTTGGCTCGGCTCACACTGAACCTCAGCAGTTGACGGTGTGTGCGGATCCTCGGGAGGGTGTGCGCTCCTCGCTTTGACCTCATGCGCGCCCGCCGGGTATCGTTGTGGGTCGTGTCCGGCATGCCCGGGCCGGTCTGTGTGCCTATGCGAGGTAGTGCCGTGCGCGTGGTCTGTAGATATCTGCAGGAACGAGCCCCCGGCTGCCTGTGTGGGGGTACGCGACACACCCGACCTCGTGTGCACACGAGGGGCGAGTGAGGGGCAGCAGCTTTCTTGCCCCAACCGATGGATCCCTAATTTCAGAACAGCCGAGGTTGCTCGTGGGAGCAGCTTCAGACAACGAAGAAAGCCGGTTAATGCCAACCATCAATCAGCTGGTCCGTAAGGGCCGCCGCGACAAGGCCGCCAAGGTCAAGAGCGCGGCGCTCAAGGGCAGCCCCCAGCGTCGCGGCGTGTGCACTCGCGTGTACACCACCACCCCGAAGAAGCCGAACTCGGCTCTCCGGAAGGTCGCCCGTGTGCGTCTGACCTCCCAGGTCGAGGTCACCGCCTACATCCCCGGTGAGGGCCACAACCTCCAGGAGCACTCGATGGTGCTCGTGCGTGGCGGTCGTGTGAAGGACCTCCCGGGTGTGCGTTACAAGATCATCCGCGGCTCGCTCGACACCCAGGGTGTCAAGAACCGCAAGCAGGCCCGCAGCCGCTACGGAGCGAAGAAGGAGAAGGGCTGATGCCACGTAAGGGTCCCGCTCCCAAGCGCCCGCTGATCGCCGATCCGGTCTATGGATCGCCGCTGGTCACCCAGCTGGTCAACAAGATCCTGCTGGACGGCAAGAAGTCCACTGCAGAGCGCATCGTCTACCAGGCGCTCGAGCAGGCACGCGAGAAGACCGGCACCGATCCGGTCGTCACCCTCAAGCGCGCGCTCGACAACGTCAAGCCCGCCCTCGAGGTTCGCAGCCGTCGCGTCGGTGGCGCCACCTACCAGGTGCCGGTCGAGGTTCGCCCCGGTCGTTCCACCACCCTCGCACTGCGCTGGCTGGTGACCTTCTCGCGTCAGCGTCGCGAGAAGACCATGGTCGAGCGGCTCGCCAACGAGCTCCTCGATGCGAGCAACGGTCTCGGCGCATCCGTGAAGCGCCGCGAGGACACGCACAAGATGGCTGAAGCCAACAAGGCGTTCGCGCACTACCGCTGGTGAGTCGACGCCGGCCGGGAGGCCCGTCATCACGGACCTCCCGGCCGGCTGCTCGCACAACTGTGTCGGTCCCGTAAAGGCCGGCTGACAACACAAGAACATGTGGTCCGCACCCAAGGACCGACACGAGCTACGAGCGGGGTTACCTGTGGCACAGGAAGTGCTGACCGACCTGAACAAGGTCCGCAACATCGGCATCATGGCGCACATCGATGCCGGCAAGACCACCACCACCGAGCGCATCCTCTTCTACACCGGTGTCAATTACAAGATCGGTGAGACCCACGACGGTGCCTCGACCACCGACTGGATGGAGCAGGAGAAGGAGCGGGGTATCACCATCACCTCCGCGGCCGTGACCTGCTTCTGGAACCAGAACCAGATCAACATCATCGACACCCCCGGCCACGTTGACTTCACGGTCGAGGTCGAGCGGTCGCTGCGCGTCCTCGACGGCGCGGTCGCCGTGTTCGACGGCAAGGAGGGCGTCGAGCCCCAGTCCGAGCAGGTCTGGCGGCAGGCGGCCAAGTACGACGTTCCGCGCATCTGCTTCGTCAACAAGATGGACAAGATGGGTGCGGACTTTTTCTTCACCGTGCAGACGATCATCGATCGTCTCGGTGCGAAGCCGCTCGTCCTGCAGATCCCGATCGGCGCCGAGGACAACTTCGACGGTGTCGTCGACCTCGTCGAGATGAAGGCGCTCACCTGGCGCGGCACCACCGAGATCGGCACCGCGGCCACGGTCGAGGAGATCCCGGCGGAGCTCGCCGACAAGGCTGCCGAGTACCGCGAGAAGCTGCTCGAGACCGTCGCCGAGTCCGACGAAGAGCTCATGGAGAAGTACTTCGGTGGCGAAGAGCTGACCGTCGCCGAGATCAAGGGCGCGATCCGCAAGCTCACCATCGCTTCCGAGCTCTACCCGGTGCTCTGCGGCACCGCGTTCAAGAACAAGGGCATCCAGCCCATGCTCGACGCGGTCATCGACTACCTGCCGAACCCGCTCGACATCGGTGAGGTCATCGGCCACCAGGTCGGTAACGAAGAAGAAGAACTGCGTCGTAAGCCCTCGAAGGACGAGCCGTTCTCCGCGCTCGCTTTCAAGATCGCCGCGCACCCCTTCTTCGGCAAGCTGACCTTCGTCCGCGTGTACTCCGGCCGGATCGACTCGGGCACCCAGGTGCTCAACTCGACCAAGGGCAAGAAGGAGCGCATCGGCAAGCTGTTCCAGATGCACGCCAACAAGGAGAACCCGGTCGACGAGGCCGTGGCCGGCCACATCTACGCGATGATCGGCCTGAAGGACACCACGACCGGCGACACCCTGTGCGCGCAGGACGCCCCGATCGTGCTCGAGTCCATGACCTTCCCGGACCCGGTCATCCAGGTCTCCATCGAGCCGAAGTCGAAGGCCGACCAGGAGAAGCTGTCGACGGCCATCCAGAAGCTCGCCGAAGAGGACCCGACCTTCTCCGTCGAGCTCGACGACGAGACCGGCCAGACCGTCATCGGCGGCATGGGCGAGCTCCACCTCGACATCCTCGTCGACCGCATGCGTCGCGAGTTCAAGGTCGAGGCCAACGTCGGCAAGCCGCAGGTCGCGTACCGCGAGACGATCACCAAGCCGGTCGAGAAGCTCGAGTTCACGCACAAGAAGCAGACCGGTGGATCGGGTCAGTTCGCGAAGGTCATCATCGGCCTCTCGCCGTTCGTCGGCGAGGACGGCGCGACCTACGAGTTCGAGAACAAGGTCACCGGTGGCCGCATCCCGCGTGAGTACATCCCGTCGGTCGATGCGGGCGCTCAGGACGCCATGCAGTACGGCGTGCTCGCCGGCTACCCGCTGGTGAACCTGAAGGTCACCCTCATCGACGGTGCGTACCACGACGTCGACTCGTCCGAAATGGCGTTCAAGATCGCCGGCTCGCAGGCGCTGAAGGAAGCGGCCCGCAAGGCCGCCCCGGTGATCCTCGAGCCCCTCATGGCCGTCGAGGTCACCACGCCCGAGGACTACATGGGTGAAGTGATCGGCGACCTGAACTCCCGCCGTGGCCAGATCCAGGCCATGGAGGAACGCAGTGGTGCCCGTGTCGTGAAGGCGCTGGTTCCGCTCTCGGAGATGTTCGGTTACATCGGTGATCTGCGGTCGAAGACCCAGGGTCGCGCGAACTTCTCCATGGTGTTCGATTCCTACGCAGAGGTTCCCTCGAACGTCTCGAAGGAAATCATCGCCAAGGCGACCGGAGAGTAGCCTTCGGGTTATCCCTCGGTCACCTGCACGACCAAGTAATACAAACCGCACTGCTGCATACTGCAAGCAACAACAGTCCAGGAGGACATCCAGTGGCGAAGGCGAAGTTCGAGCGGACCAAGCCGCACGTGAACATCGGCACCATCGGTCACGTCGACCACGGCAAGACCACCACCACGGCTGCGATCACCAAGGTGCTTGCCGACAAGTTCCCCGACCTGAACGAGAGCTTCGCTTTCGATCAGATCGACAAGGCACCTGAGGAGAAGGCTCGTGGTATCACGATCAACATCTCCCACGTCGAGTACCAGACCGAGAAGCGCCACTACGCGCACGTCGACGCCCCGGGTCACGCGGACTACATCAAGAACATGATCACCGGTGCCGCCCAGATGGACGGTGCGATCCTGGTCGTGGCCGCCACCGACGGCCCGATGCCGCAGACGCGTGAGCACGTGCTGCTCGCCCGCCAGGTCGGCGTTCCCTACATCCTCGTCGCCCTGAACAAGGCCGACATGGTCGACGACGAGGAAATCCTCGAGCTCGTCGAGATGGAGGTGCGTGAGCTCCTCGCTTCGCAGGAGTTCGACGAGAACGCTCCGGTCATCCCGATCTCCGCTCTCAAGGCTCTCGAGGGTGACGAGAAGTGGGTTCAGTCGATCGTCGACCTCATGCAGGCCGTCGACGACTCCATCCCGGACCCGGTCCGTGAGACCGACAAGCCGTTCCTCATGCCCGTCGAGGACGTCTTCACCATCACGGGTCGTGGCACCGTCGTCACCGGCCGTATCGAGCGTGGCGTGATCAACGTCAACGAAGAGGTCGAGATCGTCGGCATCCGCCCCGATTCGACCAAGACCACGGTCACCGGCATCGAGATGTTCCGCAAGCTGCTCGACCAGGGCCAGGCCGGCGACAACGTCGGTCTCCTCGTCCGCGGCATCAAGCGCGAGGACGTCGAGCGTGGCCAGGTCGTCGTCAAGCCGGGCACCACGACTCCCCACACGGAGTTCGAGGGCCAGGCCTACATCCTCAACAAGGAGGAGGGCGGCCGCCACACGCCGTTCTTCAACAACTACCGTCCGCAGTTCTACTTCCGTACCACGGACGTGACGGGCGTTGTGACCCTCCCCGAGGGCACCGAGATGGTCATGCCCGGTGACAACACCGAGATGTCCGTCAAGCTGATCCAGCCGGTCGCCATGGACGAGGGCCTCCGCTTCGCGATCCGCGAGGGTGGCCGCACCGTCGGCGCCGGTCGCGTCACGAAGATCATCAAGTGAGCTGATACCTCACCGAAGCGGGGTAGTACCCGCTGACGTTCGAACGGCGTCCACCCTCCGGGGTGGGCGCCGTTCGGCGTTTCCGGACGGGAGGCGATCAGCCGACGATCTCCTTCAGCTGGTTCGCCACGGGGGTCACCGGTTCCTCCCCGTCGGCCGTCGGGATGTCGCTGTTCACTGCGGCGACGACCACGGCCCGACGTTCGGGCAGGTATCCCACGTAGGTGTTGAAACCCGGCAGCTCACCCGTGTGGCCGAGCCAGCCGTTCTCGATACCGAGCCCGAGGCCGTAGGCGCGGGTGTCGGTCGCACCGGGGATGTCGAACAGGAACGAGTCGAGACGGAGCTGCTGCATCTCGGGGGAGAGGATGCCCTCGCCCGTCCCGAGGGCCGTGCCCCACAGCTCGAGATTGTCGACGGTGGAGATCACCGCGCCGGCCGACCAGCCCCACAACGGGTTCCAGTCGGTCGCATCAGCCGTCTGCCCGTCCGGTTGTCCCTGCTCGGTGATCCCGTACAGGTGCGGTGACGTGATGGCCGCGTCGGTGGGCATGACGGTCTCGGCCATGCCCAGTGGCTCGAAGACGTTCGCCCGGAAGTACTCGTGCAGACTCTGGCCGGAGACCTGCTCGACGACCAGCCCGAGCGCGATCGTGTTGGTGTTGGAGTACTCGAACCGCTCCCCGGGAGCGAAGTTCGGTGCGTCGCCGCGCACGTAGTCGAGGAGTTCGTCCGGGGTCCACGATGCCTCCGGATCGTCGAAGAGCCGCTGCTGGAACTCCTCGTCGAAGGTGTAGCTGGGGATACCGCTCACCATCGAGGCCAGCTGCCCCAGTGTGGCGACCTCGCCGTTCGGCAGGCCCGGTACGTAGCGGCCGATCGGATCCTCCAGCGACAGCCGGTCGTCCTCCGCCAGTTGCAGCAGAGCGGTGATCGTCATCGTCTTCGTGATACTGCCGATGCGGGTGTGGTCGTCGGGGCCGGGCTTCTCCGATCGATCCGCACCGATCGTGCCGGACGAACCGGTCCACTCGTATTCCGGGGTCACTACGCGCGCAACGACTCCCGGGAATCCGACCTCCTCGCGGACGCGATCGAGCACGTCCTGGAATTCGGCGGGCGCCGCGCCGGTGGCTGTCGTATCCGTCGCTGTCGCTTCCGACGTCGTGGCGGGCGGTGATTCGTCGGCGGTGTCGTTGCCGCATGCGGTCACGACGGTGAGGATCACGGCGGACAACACGATCGGTAGTCGGCGCACGGCACTCTCCCGGTCGAGACGACGGTGTGGAGACGACAGTGATCAGTATGTGCCGTTCGGCAGGGCGTCGGGTCTGTTTTCGGCCCGAGTGGCGACCGCGCCGTATGTGAAGCGCTCTCGATACGGCGCCGTGCGTCAGGCGCTCTCGATCGCGGCGAGGAGCATCCGCGCCGTCACCGCGACCATCCGGGTCCGATCGGATCTCCGAGGGCGTAGGAGCGCGATCCGCGAGCACAGACTCGCCGTCGCGCCCATCACGATGAACACCAGATCGTCGAGTGCCGCATCGTCGAGGTCCGGTCGCAGCCGGGCCGGGATGATGCGTCCCAGTGGTCGCAGCGGACCTTCGACCTCGGCCCACGCGAGCCCGAACTCGATCTCCTCCGAGGTGTACGACACCCGGAGCACTGCGGCGTGTTTCTCGAACGCGGCGGTGAGGCTTTCCACGACGGTCACCATGGCCTCTTCCGGTTCCTGGTCCATCGCTCGCCCGATGGCGGTGGACAGCGAGGTGGTGATCGCGTGGACGGCCGTCATGCGGAGTTCGTCGAGCACCGCGTCGACGTCGGGGAAGTACCGGTAGACCGTCCCGATGCTCACGTGGGCGTGCTCGGCGAGCGCCGTGGTACTGATCCGCGCGGTGGTGCTGCGTTCGAGCAACTCGTATGCAGAGGTGAGAAGGAGCTTGCGCGTATCGTGACTGCGCTGTTGTACCGGCCGCTTGCGTGGGCCTTTGCCTGTAGATTTGGGGCCGTTTAGGGAGCTCATGAAAAGTGAATAGTAAGTGAGGATTCCTCGTGTTTCCATGGATGTATGGAGCGCCGTACCCCTCGCGACCTTGTCAACGCCGATCTTGCGGTCCGCCGGTACGCCGATCTCGGCGAGCGCTGGCTCGACGGCATGTGGCAGGCCGACCCTCTGGCCGACGCCGTGGCGAACGACGACTTCGGCCCGAGTTCCGCCACCGCTGCGGTGCGGCTCGCGCTCGCCGACGGAGTCGGCGCGGTTCCGAACGCACCGGAGTCCCTGCGTGCGTTGTTCGCCTTCCTCGACGACGAGCCCGCCTGGGTCGACCACGACCGGATCGACAACGGGGCCGACGCACTCGTACGGCACACCCCCATCCTCGGCATGGTGCTCGGTGCCGCATCACTGCTGCGCGGGGCCGGAAACTTCATCGCCGGAAAGCCTCTCGCACTCACGGGCCGGTACGTGAGTCAGCCGGCGGTGCGTTCGGTCGAGGTCGGCGAGTGGTTGCGGCACGTCCTCGCCCGTGGCGGAATGCGGCGCGACGGAGGCGGGTTCGCGTTCACGGTACGGGTGCGTCTGATCCACGCCCATGTGCGCAAAGGCATCCGCGCGAGCGGGAGGTGGGACGAGGACGCCTGGGGAGTGCCGATCCCGCAGTCGTACATGGCGCTCACGATGGCCGAGTTCGGACACATCGCGGTGGAGGCGATGCAGATCCTCGGCGTGCGCTTCACCGACCGCGAACTCGACGACATCTACCATCTGTGGCGCTATGTCGGGCACGTGATCGGGATGGGCGAGGAGCTGAGCCTGCGCACCGAGCGCGACCACATCGCGGTCGAGGACCTGTACCGGCTCACCTCCCCAGGACCCAGCGACGAGGATCGAGCGTTCGTCACCGCGCTGACCGAGCAGTATCTCGTCCCGGAACTGGCGAACCTGCTTCCCGGCAGCGCGTCGATCCGGACGACCGTCGCCCGCACCGTGATGCACTCGCTCCAACGGGTGTTCATCGGGGACGCCGACGCCGATGCCCTGCACATCCCCGACAGCCCGCTCAAGTACGTTCTCGGTCGCATCGGGCCGCTGCTCGCGCTCGTCGATCGTGTCCAGGAACTCCGCTATCCCGACCTCGAACGCACCACACAGCGGGCCTACAAGGTGCGCGACGTGGCGATGGACCGGATGCGGGTGGACTACCGCGTCGAGCACGACCTCGTGGACGCCGCCGCACGCTGAGTGCCTCCGGAATCCGTCGCGGTCAGTGGACGTCCACAGCCGGGTCGAGATGCAGCAGGACCTGCGTCGCCACATGCGCTCCGCCGAGCGCTCGCGCGACCCGCTGAGCCGCGTCCTCGGCTGCCCCCGTCAGCTCGGTGACGTCGATGGTCGGGTCGGCGTGCACCACCACCGAGAGCGTCGGCAGATGCCGTTCGACGACCGCCCGCCCGCGCACTGCCCGCACTCCGCGCAGTGCCGCGAGTTCGGCCGCGACACCGTCGGCGACGGGGCCGAGTTCCACACCGAGAGTGGCGTCGGTGACCTGGTCGTAGAGTTGCACGGTCGACGTGCGCCGTCGCGACAGGTTGACAGCGAGCAGCGCGATGCCGAGCACGAGACCACCCGCGAAGACCGACCACAGCGCCGGTGTCCACCACGACTGATCCGGAACGTCGGTCACGCGGGGACGGTCGAGCCGCGAGAGTTGTTCGCGGGCGAGGGGCACCTGCCACACCCACGCCAGGGCGAACGCGCCGACGCCGGCGAGGGCGAGACCCGCCGCGAAGGTGACGAACCGATTCGCCAGCACGGTACGGAGTTTCACCGCGCCACCTCCACGACGAGTTCGACGGGGTCGGCGAGCGCCGCGAGATTCGGGGCGACCGCGCCGCGCACGGAGGCGGTGATCTCGGCGACCGGGGTCTCGTCCTCGATCGAGATGCGCACCACGGCACGGCGTCGGTCGACGACGGTGCGGGCCGTGCGTACGCCGGTGAGGGCGGAGGCGTGCGCGCTGCACATGCGGGCGACGTCGGTCCGCCGCATCCACACCGTGGGTACCGGACCGGCGATCTGCAGCGGAACATGGGTGCGCCGGCGGGGTTTGAGTGCGACGACGATCAGCGCGATCCCGAGGACGAGACAGACGCCCGCGACAGGGGCGAGCCAGGTGTGCCAGTGGAGGCGACCGAACCATTCGAAGGAGTTGCGCAGCCACGGAGCGCCGGCATATGTCCCGTTGACGATGAGCAGTTCCCGGGCGGCGACGAATGCCAGAGCGAGCGCTGCGATCGCGACGATCGCGGCGGCCGGTGCTGCCGCGGGCGACGCCAGCGGCGGCAAGGGAGCGACCATGGGGAGGTCGGGATGCGGAGTGGTCCGCGCGGCGACGATGTCCGATTCCAGGTATTCGACGGGCGGTTGCGACTCGTCGGTTTCGCCGTCCTCGACGAGCGCCGTGGCGACGATGAGCACGTTGAGTTCGCTGATGCTCAGACCCGTCAGTTCGTGCAACTGGCGTTCGACCGCGTCGTGGACCCGGCGGGTGAGCATCGCCGCGTCGTACGGCCATTCGGCCGCGATGTAGAGATTCACCGCGACGGCCCGCGCGCCGGTGGTGACGTCGGCCCGGGGCAGATCACGGCCGGTGAGGCGGAGGATGCCACCCCCGCTGTGCCGCACCACTCCGGGGACGCCGAGCGCGGCGGCCGCGGCGATCCGTTCGATCGCGCGATCCTTGACGACGAGGCTGCCGCGCTCGCCTGGAGGGACCGTCCCGGTCCCGGATGCGGTGACCGTAGGCACGGCGTCCGGCGATGTACCGAGATCGGGCGCGCTGGGGTCAGCCACGGCCCCGACTCCTCAGCAGAGCGCCGAGGTCGAGGTGGCCGTCGCGGTGCGCGCCGATCGCGGCACCGAGCGCGCCGAGCAGCACGGCGAACAGCAGACCGCTGAACCCGCCGATGATCCCGGCGAGGGCGAGAAGCAGCCCGGCGAGGAGTCCGACGACGGTGTTGCTGACGGGGGTGTGGTTCACGATTGTGCTCCTTCTCGTTCACCGGCGTGGACGTCTTCGATCGTCACCTGGACGGGCACGGTCACCAGCGGGGACACCCGGACGCGGACGGCGTCGGCGACGGCCGAGAGGTCGGCGGGGATCCGCACGACGATGTGCACCGCGCAGACCTGATCGGTCAGCCGCACACCCTCGACACGTCGCCCCGGCAGATACGTCGCGACCTCCCCGAATGCGCCGCGGTGCAGGCCCACGACCCCGGGAACGGACAGCGCGGCGTCTGCGACCAGGTCGGCCGCGTACGTCTGCGCTGCGGACTCGGGGTTCACTGCACGCGGGGTTTGACGTCGTCGGTGAGGGCCGCGGCCTCCTCGTGGAGCATGACGTCGAAGACCGTGATGTTGACCTCGGTGACCTCGAGCCCCGTCATGCGCTCGACGGCGGCGATGACGTTGTGACGGATGGCGACGGCGAGTTCGTGCAGCGCGACGCCGTATTCGGCGACGATGCCGATGTCGATCGCGGCCTGGCGTTCGCCGACCTCCACGGCCACACCCTGCCCGTGGTTGATGCGCGCACCGGGGATGCGGTCGCGCAACGCGCCCACCACGCGGGCGGTTCCGGCGCCCACCTCGATCACGCCGCTGATCTCACGGGTCGCGAGTCCCGCGATCTTGGCGACCACCGCGTCCGCGATGATCGTGCGGCCCTGCGGGTCGACGGGGCCGGAGGAGGTTCCGGCACCGAACTGTAGGCGGCTGATGCCTGCGCCGCTGTCGCTGGTCATGAGGGCTCCCAAGTAGGTGTACCGGTCGTGTTCCGTGCTCGATCCCATTGTCCTCACGGTGTCTCGAACTCTAGTAGCCGACGTAGGTCTGTCGCGCGTCGTCGCGTTTTGGTAAGAACGTGGGACGCACAGGTGGGACGCATCACTACAGGACGGCACGAACATTCGTGTCACAGACGATTCGAAGGATGGCCGAAGGTGTCGAACGAGCGGGAGACCGAGGGTACGCCGGAGCGCGTCGTCATCGTGGGCGCGGGCCTGGCGGCGGTGCGTACCGCCGAGGAACTGCGACGTGCCGGGTACGAAGGCGAAGTCGTGCTCGTCGGCGACGAGACGCATCTGCCCTACGACCGCCCACCCCTGTCCAAGGAGGTCCTGCGCGGCGATCGCGACGACACGACTCTCCGTCCGAGCGAGTTCTTCGACGAGAACCGCATCGAGCTGAAGCTCGGTGCCGCGGCCCGGTCGGTCGACACCGCGGCGCGCGCCCTCACCCTCACGGACGGCACCGAACTCGGATACGACGACCTCGTCGTCGCCACGGGCCTGCGGCCCCGCCGCATCCCCGGTCTGCCGGATCTCACCGGAGTCCATGTCCTGCGCTCGCTCGAGGACAGCCGAGCACTGCGCGAGGCAATCGTTCCGGGTACTCGCGCGCTCGTGGTCGGGGCCGGATTCATCGGGTGCGAGGTCGCGGCGAGCCTGCGGGCGCGTCAGGTGGAGGTCGTACTGGTCGAACCGCAGCCCACCCCGCTCGCGTCGGTGCTCGGAGCCGAGGTCGGTGCCCTTGTCACCCGGCTGCACACCGCAGAGGGAGTCGACGTACGGGCCGGGGTCGGCCTGTCGGAGATCCGCGGCGACGAGCGCGTCACCTCCGCGGTCCTCGGCGACGGTAGTGAGATCGACGTCGATCTCGTGGTGCTCGGCATCGGGTCGATCCCGGCCACCGAGTGGCTCGAGGGATCGGGTGTCGAGGTCGACAACGGGGTCGTGTGCGACGGCACGGGCCGCACCTCCACCCCGCATGTGTGGGCCGTCGGCGACGTCGCGTCGTGGCAGGTGCCGGCCGGTGGGCGCAGGCGCATCGAGCACTGGACGAACGCCGGCGAGCAGGCGTCCGTCCTCGCGAAGACGCTCATGGGTCTCGAGGCCGGGGCCGCCGCCCAGGTGCCCTACTTCTGGAGCGACCAGTACGACATCAAGATCCAGGGCCTCGGTGCGGTCACGGCCGGCGACACGGTGCACGTCGTCCGCGACGACGGGCGTAAGTTCCTCGCGTACTACGAGCGCGACGGCAAGCTCGTCGGTGCCGTGGGTGGCGGCCTGCCCGCGCTGGTCATGAAGTCGCGGGCGAAGATCGCCGCGGGCGCACCGATCGACGAGCTCCTCGCAGCCGCCGTATAGGGGAGTGGGCCTGTGCGTCTCGCCCGGCCGCCGTCGGGCCGGCCGGGTGCGACCCGCTAGATTCGTAGGGTGATCGTTGCGCTCATCGACTCGGGTCTCGGGCTGTTGCCGACGTCCGCGTGGCTGCGACGGTTGCGTCCCGACCTCGACCTCATGTTGTCGACGGATCCCGACGGCGCCCCGTGGGGGCCGAAGTCGTCCGACTGGGTGATCGACCGGGTCGTCACCACCGCCCGCCGCGCCGTCGACCGCGGTGCCGAGGTGGTCGTGCTCCCGTGCAACACCGCATCGGTGACCGCCCTCGAGTACGTACGTGCCGATCTCGGCCCCTCGGTGCCCGTGGTGGGCACCGTTCCCGCCGTCAAGCCGGCGGCCGCGGCGTGTGATTCGGTGGCGATCTGGGCGACCGCCGCAACCACGGCGAGCAGGTACCAGGCGGCTCTGGTCGAGCAGTTCGCGAACGGAGCCGAGGTCGTCGGCGTGGCGTGCCACGGACTCGCCGACGCCATCGACGCGGGCGATCGGGTGGCCGTCGCCGCAGCGGTCGCCTCGGCGGCCGAACGTACCCCGCAGGACGTCCAGGGCGTGGTTCTCGGCTGCACCCACTATCCGCTGGTTGCCGACACGATCACCGCGCATCTTCCGGCCGGTGTGCGCCTGTTCGACAGCGCCGAAGCCGTCGCGAGGCAGACGCTGCGCAGGATCGACGCGCTCGGACGACCCGTCACCGGGTCGGGTCGCATCGACGTGTTCCGCAGCGGTGTTCCCGGCGAGCTGCCGCCGGCGGCGGCGGTCTTCGCCGCTGGACGCACCCTGCTCGCCGCTCCCGAGGACGTGCGGGACGAGGACGTCGAGGACGCCACCTCCCTCTGAGTCTCAGACTCTCTGAGTCTCCGACTCTCCGGGTCTCCCTGCCTCCGGACAGGTGCCCGAGGAATACTTCGTCGAGCGAAGTATGTTGGTGAAGGGGTGTTCACCTGATTCGCGCGGGGGCGCGTCGTTCGACTCCTGCGCGGAACGCGCCGAACGTTTCCCGCGCGGAACGCGCCGATCGTTATCTGGAGGTTCGATGACTGCTCCCGTACAGCCCCGCGGCCGCATCCGCTCGTTCGGTTTCGCCGTGGTCGGTCTGGGAGCGTTCACCCTCACCGCCTCGTCGTCGGCGCCGTCACCGCTGTATCCCGTCTACCAGCAGATGTGGGGATTCTCCGCGGCCATGCTCACGGTGGTGTTCGCCGTCTACGTGCTCGCACTGCTCGCGGCGCTCGTGACGGTGGGATCGTTGTCCGACCACATCGGGCGCCGGCCCGTCATCGTGACGGCACTGCTGCTGCTCGCGGCGAGCATGATCGTGTTCATCGTCTCCCCGGGCGTGGGGTGGCTGATCCTCGCGCGGATCCTGCAGGGTCTCGCGGTGGGTGCGGCGACGAGCGCCCTGGCCGCCGCAGTGATCGAGATGCAGCCCAACAGGCACATCGGCCCGCTGGTCAACACGGCAGCGCCGTCACTCGGACTCGCGCTCGGCGCGGCGGGAGCGGGCGTGCTCGTGCAGTTCGCGCCGTTCCCGACGGTGCTGAGTTACGCGGTCGTCGCCGTTCTGGCCGTCGTGCTGGCGGCGGCACTGATCTTCGTGCCGGAGACGTCCCCGTCGATGGGCTTCCGGTCGCGACGCGACGCCCTGCGGAGCCTGGTGCCGAGCGCGTCGGTGCCGCGCGAGGTCCGGGGTCGTTACCTGCTGATCCTTCCCAGCCTGATGTCGGCGTGGGCGCTCGGCGGGCTGTACATGTCACTGGGACCGTCGATCGTCGACTCGGTGTTCGGCATCGACAACCGGCTCGCCGCGGGCCTGGCGATCGGGACCCTGTTCACCGCGGGCACGGTCGCAGCGACCACGACGGCCCGCCGGGACCCGCATCGCATCGTGATTCTCGGGGCCGTGCTGCTCGCGACGGGGCTGGCAGCGGTGATCACCGCGCTCCTCACGGGATGGGTCGCGGTGTACTACGCGGGTACCGCGGTCGCCGGTTTCGGGTGGGGGTCGACCTTCGTCGCGGCCATGGGTGTGGTCGGATCCCTCGGACGTCCCCACGAACGCGGTCGGATCTTCGCGACGACTTTCGTGGTCTGCTACTTCGCGTTCTCGGTGCCCGCGATGGCCGCCGGGGTGGCGGCCGGATCGTTCGGGCTGACATCTACTGCCGTCGGCTACGGCGTGATCGTCGCCGTGCTGGCGCTCGTGGCCGGCGTGGGGGTGCTGGTGCGCAAGCCGAAGCCCGACGCGGCCGGAATGCGGGAAGTGTCCGTGCCCGTCCGCTCGTAGGCGCGAGGCACTCCCGCGGGGGGCGGGGACCTGACGGCCGGGGACCCCGCCTGCTCAGAACTCGATCTTGAGGTGGTCGGTCACCGGCCGGGCCTGGCAACCCAGGATGTAGCCCGCCTCGATGTCCTCGGGATCGAGCACGTCGCAGTTCTCCATCTCGACCTTGCCCTCGAGCACGGTGCACGCACACGACCCGCATTCGCCCTCCTGGCACGAATACGGCACGTCGATGCCCTTCGCGAGCATGATGTCGACGAGGGTCTGCTTGCGCGGCCACGACAGCTCGTGGACCACCCCGTCGAGTTCGACCTCGACGGTCGCGGCGTCGGCGGCATCCTCGTCGCTCACCTCGACTGGGGCCTGGTCGGCGAACGGGTCACCCGACAGCGAATTGAAGACCTCGGCGTGGACGCGGGCGCGGGGCATGCCCACGGTGTTCAGTGCCTGGTGGACCGTGTCCATGAACGGTCCGGGACCGCACATGAACGCCTCGTACGACTCGTAGGGCGTCGCGAGCGCCGCGAGCTGGTCGGCCGTGGGGAGACCCTGGACCGACTCGAGCCAGTGGACGACGGTCAGGCGCGTCGGGTACTTCTCCGCGAGCGCGCGCAGCTCCTCCGCGAAGATGACGGACTTCTCGTCGCGGTTGGCGTAGACCAGCACGACCTTGCCGCCGCCCTGGGTGAGCGCGGACTTGAGGATCGAGATCACCGGCGTGATGCCGCTGCCGGCGCCGAAGAGCAGGAAGTCGTGATCGAGCGACTTCGGAGTGAAGACACCCGCGGGAGGAAGCACCTCGAGGGTCTGCCCGGCCGCGATGTTGTCGCACAGCCAATTGGAGCCGTAGCCGTCGGAGGTGCGCTTGACGGTGACCTTGGGGGCGTCGTCGGTGTACGGCGAGCTCGCGAGCGAGTAGCAGCGGGCCACCGAGCCCGTCCGGTCGCTCGGGATGCGCAGGGTGAGGAACTGGCCGGGCCGGTAGGCGAATTTGTCGCGAAGCTCGTCCGGGACGGCGAACACGATCGACCGCGTGTCAGCGGTCTCCTCGACTACGGCGGACACGGTGAGGATCACCGAGCGTGAGCCGTGGGGCACCTCGACAGTCGTCATGGTTGCGTCTCGTCCTCTCCTGCAAAGATAGCCGCGCACGGCCGAATCTAGAACGTGTTCTAATTCAGATTACCAGCGCACATGGATGAGGAAAACGGTACCGGCACTGCTCGGGCGGGTGCGGCGCCCACCCGGTCGGCGGGAGGTGCCCTGCCCGAACGGGCGGTCACCCCACGGCGACCGGACGGTTTCGGCCACTGCGCCTTTCGCGCCCCGCGTCTCTGGTCGATGGTGAATCGCGGATGAGGTACACATCACACTCCCGGTCCGGTACACCCCCTCTACGAGGAGATACACCATGGCAATCGAGCTCAATCAGATCTGGGACTTCCCGATCAAGGAGTTCCACCCCTTCCCCCGCGCGCTGATGGGTGTCGGCGCCCACGACATTCTCGGCGTCGAGGCCAAGAACCTCGGATTCAAGCGTGCGCTGCTGATGACCACCGGCCTGCGTGGCTCCGGGATCATCGAGGAACTGATCGGCAAGATCGAGTACCAGGGTGTCGAGGTCGTCCTCTACGACAAGGTCGAGTCCAATCCCAAGGACTACAACGTCATGGAAGCGGCCGCGCTCTACCAGAAGGAGAAGTGCGACTCGATCATCTCCGTCGGTGGCGGCTCGAGCCACGACGCCGCGAAGGGTGCCCGTGTCGTGATCGCCCACGACGGTCGCAACATCAACGAATTCGAGGGTTTCGCGAAGTCCACCAACAAGGAGAACCCGCCGCACATCGCCGTGTCGACCACGGCAGGCACCGGCTCCGAGACGTCCTGGGCCTACGTCATCACCGACACCTCCGACATGGACCACCCACACAAGTGGGTCGGATTCGACGAGGCCACGATCGTCACCCTCGCGATCGACGACCCGCTGCTCTACTACAGCTGCCCCCAGCACTTCACCGCGTACTGCGGCTTCGACGTCCTCGCCCACGGCTCCGAGCCGTACGTCTCCCGGCTGGACTTCGCGCCGTCGCTCGGCAACGCGTTGTACTCGATCGAGCTCGTTGCGAAGCACCTGCGCGAGGCGGTCTTCGAACCGCGCAACCTCAAGGCGCGCGAAGGCATGATGAACGCCCAGTACATCGCCGCGCAGGCCTTCAACTCCGGCGGCCTCGGCATCGTGCACTCCATCTCGCACGCCACCTCGGCCTTCTTCGACAGCCACCACGGACTCAACAATGCGATCGCCCTGCCGCGGGTATGGGAGTACAACCTGCCCTCCCGGTACGAGCACTACGCCCGCATCGCCGGCGCGATGGGCGTGGACACCCGCAACATGACCACCGTCCAGGCCGCCGACGCGGCGGTCGAAGCGGCGATTCGCCTCGCGAAGGACGTCGGTATCCCCGACAACTTCGGTCAGGTGCGGGTCGACTCGTACGAGAAGAACCGCATGAACACCGGTAAGTACGCCGGTCGCGGCGAGGTCATCACCGGGGACGAGAAGACCGTCCGGGCCATCTCCGAGCACATCCAGGACGACTGGTGCACCCCGGGCAACCCCCGCGAGGTCACGGTCGACTCGATGATCCCGGTCGTCGACCACTGCATCAACCGGTCCTACTGAGAACCCGTGCTCCCGGGGCGGCCCCTGCGCCCCGGGAGCACCCTGCTCCGCTGCGACCACGCCAGAAGAAGGAGACCCCGGATGACCCCGTTCGCCTCGGGCGCCGACCTGAAGGATGCGCTGCGCCGGCACGACTACATCGCCGACGACGAATTCGCGACCGTCGTGCACCTCGCCACCGCACTCGAGCGGCCCTTGCTGCTCGAAGGGCCCGCCGGGGTCGGCAAGACCGAGCTGGCCAAGGCGCTCGCAGCGGTCGGGGGCCGGAAACTGGTGCGGCTACAGTGCTACGAAGGGCTCGACGACAGCCGCGCCCTGTACGAGTGGGACTACGCCAAGCAATTGCTGCACGTGCAGATGCTGCGCGACCGCATCGGTGAACTGCTCGCCGGTCACGCCGACCTCGCGGCTGCGTCGAAGTTCCTCGCGCAGCAGGATTTCGGTCTGTACTCCGAGACATTCCTGTCGGTCCGTCCGCTGCTCGAGGCCGTCCTCTCCGAGGAGCCGGTGGTCCTGCTCGTCGACGAGGTGGACCGCACCGAGGAGTCCATGGAAGCGCTGCTGCTCGAGGTGCTCGCGGAACGGCAGGTGACGATCCCCGAGGTCGGCACGTTCACCGCCCGGTCCACACCGTGGGTGATCCTGACCTCCAACGACACTCGCGAGTTGTCGCCGGCACTCAAGCGTCGCTGCCTGCACTACCACGTCGGCTACCCGACACCGGAACGCGAACGCGAGATCGTCACCGCGCGGGTACCGGATGTACGACCGGGAACGGCCCACCAGATCGTCGATCTGTCCCGGACCCTGCGGGATCTGCCGCTGCGCAAGAGCCCGTCGATCTCGGAGGTCATCGACGCGGCGCGTGCCGCTACGGTGATGGGACACGATGCCGGCGACCCGGATTCGCTGGGCGGCATGCGCGACGTGCTGTTGGCGACGTTGCTCAAGTACACCGGCGACGTCGACCTCGCGAAGGCCCGGCTCGGCGGCGCGGGAGCGGGAACCGTCGTAGCAGAACCGATTGTGTCGGAACCGGTTCCGTCGAGCGAACGGGTGACGGTCGCATCACGCCCGGCGAACACCACGACCGCCGTCTTCCGGGGCCGCGGCGGTGGCGGCCGCGACGCCGCGGGCAGCGGACTGCGGGGGTGACCCCGCGATGCACACATCCCGGGCGACACGGGTGCACACACCCCGGGCGACGCGGGTGACCGCTCTCGACGAGCGCCGCCCCCGGTACGTGCTCGACGTCGTCGCGGCGGTCTTCGGAATGCTGCTGCGCCGCCACGGTGTCGCGGCGTCGCCGGCCGAGAGCATCGAGGTGCGTCGGGTGCTCGACATGGTTCCCGTCCACGAAAGGGACGTGCTGCGCGCGTGCCTGCGGGCGGTGTGCGCCAAGTACCCGCACGAGCGGGCCGGTTTCGAGCGCGCGTTCGACGAACTGTTCGGGGCCGTCGACGCCGCGGTCGCCGCGACCGGCGGTGGGCCTGCCCGGGCACAGTTCGCGGAGTCGCTGCCGGCGGCGCTCGAGATCGGCGACGATCCGAGCGTCGCGCGCTACGCCGAGTACAACGAACGCGCAGCCGAGGTCGGCGACCATTTCGACACCCCGGAGGCGCGCAAGGGCTTCAATCCGCACAAGGACGACGACGATGTCTCGATGACGTCCTCCGACGCCGACCTGTCGGTGGACACCGGCGCGGACTCGGGTCGTCGGGGCGTCACCTACACCGTCGACGTCGAGAATGCGGCGACCACGACGGTGGGCGATCTGTCCGGTGAGCCGGGGGCCGCGGTCGTCGGATCGCTGTCCTGGGACGATCCGGCGTCGATCCTCGCGTGGCTCGACGCCTACGACCCGCACCGCACGTACGGGGGAGAGGTCGCCGACGAACCCCTCTCCGCATCCCAGCTCGCGCGCCTCGTCGACGCCGTCGAGGCGTTCGTCGCGTCCCTCGCCGCTGCGGTGCCGGGGACCGAACGGGTCGAGGCACCCGAATCGCACGACGCCGCCGGCATCGACCGCGCCGAGATCGAACTCGCGTGCCACGAAGTGTTGCGCCGCATGCGCGGTCCCGTCCGTCCCCATCCGCGTGAGCGGACCCGCGGGCGACTCGACATGCGCAGGACGGCCCGGGCGGGAATGCGCACCGACGGGGTGCCGTTCAGGCTCGTCGTCCGGGCGCCCCGTCCCGATCGGGTGCGGCTGCTCGTCCTCGCCGATGTCTCGCTGTCGGTACGTCCGATCACCGCGTTCACGCTCCGGCTCGCCCAGGCGATGCACGGGCGGGCGCACCGGAGCCGGGTGGTCGCCTTCGTCGATCGTCCGGTGGACGTGACGACACAGTTGCTCGCCGCCGGCGGCGACGGTGCCCTCGCAGCCGTACTCGCCCATCCCGCAGTCGATCTCGAAGCGAGTAGCGACTACGGCAGGATGTTCGACGAACTGCTCGCCGAACATTCCGGATCGATCGACCGCCGGACGTCGGTACTGGTCGTGGGGGACGGGCGCTGCAACGGCCTGCCCCCGCGCGTCGATCGGCTCGAGGAACTTCGTCGCCGGGTGCACCGTCTTGCGTGGATCACGCCGGAACCGGAGCGGTACTGGACACAGGCGACCTGCGCGATGCCCGACTACGCCGAGCTGTGCGATGAGGTGGTGGTGGCCCGCGACGGCGCGCAACTGCTCGCGAAGGCCGCCGAACTCGGCCACGCACTGCGGTGAGCGGCCGGGTCCGGAAACCTCAGTGCGAGGTGGTCTCCTGAGCCAGAGCTTCCTCGAGTTGCTCGAACCCTTCGGTCAGGCCCGTCTCCATGCCCGATTCCGCCATGCCGTCGCGGGCCTCCATGCTCGGGTACACCGAATGTCCCACGAGTTTGCATCGTCCGTCGCCGAGATCGACGAAGGTGAGAGTCTCCAGGCTCACGACATCCGGGAATCCGAGATATTCGAAGGTCTGGACGATGAAGTCGTTGTCGCGCACGGTGTGGAAGACGCCGGCGAAGCGGTAGCTTCCGCTGTCGTCCGTGTGTTCGTAGCGGTACGCGCCTCCGGTGCGGAAGTCGAACTGCTCGATCTTGATCTCCATTCCCCGCGGCCCGAGCCAACGGGCGATGAGGTCGGGATCCTTGTGGGCGCGGAAGACGTCCGCGACCGGGAAATCGAATTCCCGCTCGTAGTCGATGAAGGGGACGCCTTCCGGGACCGAGAGGGTGAGTGCGTTGCTCATGACAGTCCTCCGGTTTCGGGGCGTCACGCGCCCCTGTCTTGTCGGGCACTGCGATGGGTGTCGGCCGCTTCCCGGGCCAGCGCGGCGTCGAGATCGCGGAACTGCTGCTCCTTCACCAACCGGTAGCGGTCGATCCATGAGGTCAGCATCTCCAGCCGTGCGGGATTCAGATGGACGGGCCGGCGCTGGGCGTCGCGCGTGCGCGTGACGAGACCGGCGTGTTCGAGCACCCGAATGTGTTTCGAGATCGCCTGTGTGGTGATCGCGAAGGGTTCCGCGAGTTCGGTGACCGTGGCAGGGCCCCGGCTGAGCCGGGCGACGATGCGGCGACGGACCGGATCGGCCAGGGCGGTGAACGCCAGGTCGAGGGCGGTGTCGTCCGCTTCGTCGTCGAACACGGTCGCCTCCGATTTGTGAACCTTCCGGTTTATCAACCATCCGGTTGCATAAAGAATGCTCCCCGATTCTTGTCGTGTCAAGAGCAGATGAACGGATCACGGGCGAATTCCCTACGGGCCCTCCCATGCCCGGTTACGGTCGGTGAATGGTCCAGCCCCCGAGAGTCCGGTCCTGTGTCCGCACGGCCTTCGCCACGGCCGTCTCGATCGCACTCCTCGGCGCGTGTACACCCGCGTCCGGCGATACGGAATCGGGCAGCGCCCCCGACGTGCAGGAGACCGCAGCAGCCGCGACCTGCACCGCGGAACCGAACGGCACCCCGGTCACCGACATGCAGCAACCGGCGGAGACCGGGGATCGCGACATCTCGACGAACCCCGAGATCGCGACCGGTTATCGCGCCGGCATGACCGCAGTGACCGCCTCCTCCTATGCCGTGTCGACGGCCAACCCGGCGTCCACCGAGGCGGCGTGCGAGGTCCTGCGCGACGGCGGGACCGCCGCCGACGCGCTCGTCGCCGCCCAGATGGTCCTCGGTCTCGTCGAACCGCAGTCGTCGGGCATCGGCGGCGGAGCCTTCCTGGTGTATTACGACGCCGAGTCCGGCGAGGTGACGGCGTACGACGGTCGCGAGACGGCACCGATGTCCGCGACCGAGAACTACCTGCGCTGGATCAGCGACACCGACCGCACCGAGCCCCGGCCCGATGCGCGCGCCAGCGGCCGGTCGATCGGCGTGCCCGGCGCCGTACGGATGCTCGAGAAGGTCCACGAGAAGCACGGACGCACCGCCTGGAACGAGTTGTTCCGCCCCGCCATCGATCTCGCCGACCGGGGCATCGTGATCAGCGACCGCCTGGCGCAGTCGATCGCCGATTCCGCCCCACAACTCGCGGTCGACGACGAGGCCCGCGCCTACTTCCTGCAGTCCGACGGCTCGCCCAGGCCGGCCGGTGAGACCCTCACGAATCCCGCTATGTCCAAGACGCTCTCGGCGATCGCCACCGGTGGCGCGGACGCCTTCTACACCGGCGACATCGCGGCCGGCATCGTCGAGGCCACCGGAACCGACTCCGGTGGACGTACACCCGGAACGATGACCCTCGAGGACCTTGCCGCCTACGAGGCGAAGGAACGGCAACCTCTGTGCACTCCCTACCGCGAGTACGAGATCTGCGGCATGCCCAACCCGTCCTCGGGTGGCATGGCGGTCGCAGCGACGCTCGGCATCCTGGACAACTTCGACCTCGCGTCGTTGCCCCCGGCCGACGTCGACGCCGACGGCGGCGTGCCCGACGCCGATGCGGTGCACCTGATCTCCGAGGCAGAACGACTCGCGTACGCCGACCGCGACAAGTACGTCGCCGACGCCGATTTCGTCCCCCTGCCGGGCGGTTCGCTCGACACCCTCGTGAACCCGGACTACCTGTCCCGACGCGCCGGGCTGATCGACCCGGGAAAGAGCATGGGCACGGCGCAACCCGGCGACTTCGGTCCGGTCCCGCTGGGCATGCCGCCGCAGAGTCCCGAATACGGCACCAGCCACATCTCGGTCGCCGACAGCTACGGCAACGTCGCATCGATGACGACCACGATCGAATCGGCGTTCGGCTCGTTCCACATGGTCGACGGCTTTCTGCTCAACAACCAGCTCACCGACTTCTCGGCCGAACCGGTCGACGAGGAGGGGCTGCCCGTCGCCAACCGCGTCGAGCCGGGCAAGCGGCCGAGGAGCTCGATGGCCCCGACGCTCGTCTTCGAACGCACACCCGACGGTGGTCGCGGTGGCATCCACATGGTGGTCGGTTCGCCGGGCGGCTCGGTGATCATCCAGTTCGTCGTCAAGACGCTCGTGAACACCCTCGACTGGGGACTCGACCCGCAGCAGGCCGTCTCGGCCGTGTCGTTCGGCGCCGCCAACACCCCCGTCACCGGGGTGGGTGGCGAACATCCGGCGATCGACGGTGCCGATGACGGAGCGAACGACTCGCTCGTACAGCAGCTACGCGACATGGGCCACGAGGTGTCCGTCGCCCCGCAGTCCAGTGGCCTGAGCGCGCTGCTGCGTCAGGGCGAGGGGTGGGTCGGAGGAGCCGACCCGCGCCGCGAGGGCGCGGTGATGGGTGATACCGGCGGGCAGTGATGTCTTCGGCGCAGTGATGCTTCGACGCGGACGGAGCCGGCGCCGTGACCTACCCTGTCGGGTAGGTGCCGACCCCGCCATCGGTCCGGTGCGCCCCGTGCCCGCTCCGTCCGAGAACTCGCGCACCGTAAGCTGTATCACACAGGTGCGTGGATCGTCAGGAGCGAACAGTGGCCGTCGTCATGCCGGGACACCAGAACACGACCCATCCCCGTGCTTCCGCGACCCCTCGGGACGGCCATCACGGTACGGGTCCCGCTCTGGTCAAGTTCCACGCCCCCGAGATCGTCTTCGGGGAGGGCTCGCTCGTCGAGGCCGCGCATGCCGCCGTCCGGCTCGGAGGCCTCCGCCCCATGCTCGTGACCGATCCGGGACTGATCGAGGCCGGTTGGGTCGACGAACTCCTGAACCACCTACGCGATCAGGGGGTCGAACCCACCGTGTGGGCCGGCCTGACCCCCAACCCGAAGGACCACGAGGTCGCGGCCGGACACGAGCTGTACCGGGCGCGGGGCTGCGATGTTCTCGTCGCGCTGGGCGGAGGTTCGGTGATCGACGCTGCCAAGGGTGTCGCGATCCTCGCCGCCAACGGCGGCAACATCCTCGACTACGAGGGAGTCGACCGCGCGCCACTGCCCATCCCGCCGATGGTCATGGTGCCGTCGACGTCCGGTACGGGAGCCGACGTCTCCCAGTTCTGCGTGGTCACCGACACCGCGCGCGGCAGCAAGATCACCATCATCGGCCGGTCGCTCGTCCCCGACCTGACGGTGATCGATCCGCGCCTGCTCACCACCATGCCCGACGACCTCAACGCCGCCACCGGACTCGACGCCCTCACCCACGGCATCGAGGCGTTCGTCTCCCGTGCCCACAACCCGCTCACCGACCACCACGCGCTGCGGGCCGTCGGCATGGTCACCGGCACGCTCGTGCGCACCATCGAGGACCCGACCTTCATGCCCGCCCGCGCCACCATGGCGCACGCGAGTCTCGAGGCGGGACTCGCGTTCACCAACGCGATCCTCGGCGCGGCCCACGCGATGAGCCACCAGGTCGGCGGTCTGCTCGATCTGCCGCACGGCGTCATCAACGGGGTGCTGCTGCCGCACGTCATCCGGTTCAACGGTGCCGACGATCCCGAGCCGTTCGTCCAGGTCGCGGCGACCCTCGGTCTCGAGGAGGCGCGCGGCGCCGCACCCGCCGCCGTCGAGGCGGTCGCCTCGAGCATCGACGATCTCGCCCGGCAGGTGGGTGTGCCGCGCGGACTGCGGCAACTCGGCGTGCGGGAGGAAGACCTCCCGCGACTCGCCGAGGGCGCCCTGCGCGACGCGTGCATGTCGACGAATCCGCGCACCGCGACCCGCGACCAGATGATCGACTTGTTCCGGACGGCGATGTGAGTGCTCCCGACCTGTCGGCACTGACCGGGCTCCGCTCCGGGAAGTCGACCTTCTATCCGCAGTACCGCGGCGCCGCCGAGCGGCTCGAACGCGTCGTCCACGCCCTCGAGCTGATCTCGCGGGCGCTGGTGCGCACCGTCGAGGGACCGGAGACGCTCATCTGCGCCGTCGCCGAGGCCGCCCGCGCGCACCTGAGCGCGACGTGGGTGGCCTTCGCCCTCGCCGACGGTGTACTGCCCGACGCCGGGCCGCGCCGGCTTGTGCTCGGCCCCGACGCCACCCCCTTCCTCGTCGACGATGTCGAGGGACCACCTCTGCCCGACGAGGTCGTCGCACTGCTCGACGCCGTGCGCACGGGTGCCGTCGAGCGGCACGAACTCGTCGAGAACCACCACGCGTTCGTGCCCATCGTCCTGGACGGGGGAGTCGCCGGCGCCATCGCCGCGTGGACGCCGGAGCACCGGTCCCTCGACACCACCGACCGTGCCGTCCTGTCGATCCTCGCCAGTCAGACCGCGGTCGCGCTGCAGAACTCCGCGCTCTACCAGCGCGGGCAGCTCCTCCTCGAACGCGCCGAACAGGCCTACCGCGAGGCGAATCGCGCCGCCGCCGACCTGCAGGCACGCAACGAGGAACTCGAAGCGACCCTGAAGAAACTCGCCCTCACCCAGCGGCAACTCGGGGTGGCCCATCGGAACCAGGCCCTCGACGAGGAACGCCACCGCATCGCCCGCGAACTCCACGACAGCGTCACCCAGGCCGTGCTGTCCGCAGGTATGCAGATCGAGGTGTGCCGCAGCGACATCCCCGGCGCCGAGCGCAGCGAACGGCTCGACCTCGCCAAGGAACTCACGCGCGGCGCCGTCGAGCAGTTGCGGTCGGCGATCTACGCGCTGAACCGGCCGTCCGATTCCGAACGGATGTCGTTGCCGGAGATGCTCGAACAGCTCAGCGTCGCCCACATGCCGGGCGAACTCGAAGTGAGGACGAGGATGGGTGGCACGCCGGTCGAGCTGACCGGCGAGGCCGAGCACGCCCTCCTGCGAATCGCAGGCGAAGCGCTGTTCAACGCGGCGGTCCACGCCAACGCGAGTCGCGTGGTGCTCCGGCTCAGCTACGGACGCGACGCGGTCCTGCTCTCTGTGGCCGACGACGGCGACGGCGACCCGGCACGTCTGCGGGTGATGCTGCGACTCGCCGCCAACGACCTCGACGGGAGCCATCGCGGTCTCGCGAACATGCAAGCGCGCGCCCGGGAACTCGGTGGCACCCTCGAGGTGCGCCGTTCCAGGTTCGGCGGAGTGCGGATCGCGGCCCGGATCCCGTTGCAGGACAATGCTGTAGTTCAACAGGTGGGAGAACCGTCATGACCGTCACGCCGCCGCAGGCAATCCCGCAGGCTCGGCCCGGCACGGTGCGTATCGCACTCGTCGACGACCACGCGATCCTCCGCCAGGGACTTCGTTCGATCCTCGACCGAGAACCGGATCTCGAAGTGGTGGGGGAGGCCTCCACGGACGCGGAAGCTCTCCTGCTCGTCGACCGCATGCGTCCCGACATCGTGCTGCTCGACCTCAAGCTCTCGGCCGGATCGGACTTCGAAGGGTTGGGGCTGTGCGGCCGGTTGTCCTCCGCGCATCCGGGGATCGGCCTGCTCGTGCTCACCACCTTCCTCGACGAACAACTCGTCGTGCGGGCGGTGCACGCCGGTGCTCGCGGTTACGTCGTCAAGGACGTCGACACCACCGAACTGGTGCGCGCCATCCGTGCGGTCTCCCGTGGTGAGAGCGCCTTCGACTCGCGCAGTGCGGCTGCGGTGGTGCGATCGCTCAACGGGCAGGGTGCTCCCACGGAGCAGTTGACCGGCCGCGAACTCGAAGTGCTGAAGCTCCTCGCCGCCGGTCTGTCGAACGTCAAGATCGGTGAGGAGCTGTTCATCTCGGCCACCACCGTGAAGTTCCACGTCAGCAACATCATGCGCAAGCTCGGTGTGAGTCGGCGGGCTGAGGCGGTCTACGCGGCGAGCAAACAGGGCCTCATCTGAGGCCTCTCGTCAGCGGTCGCCCGAGACGGAGGAATGCAACGGCACGAGCACCGACAGTGCTCCGGTGCACACGAGCAGGCACAGTAGCGGCCCGCCCCGAAGAATCTGACCGGTGACCTCCCGAATCCGTCGGCTCAGATCGTCGCCCGGCGGTGCGGCAAGCACGATCGCGGGGTGGGTCCTCGACCGGGCTGCGGCGACGAGAAGGCATTCCTCCGATGTGGTGAGTACCGGAATATCGTTCACGCCGTCGGTCTTTCCGATCGCCACGGCGTCGTAATCGGAGTCGTCCGTGTCGTCGTGATAGACGAGCAGTCGCACGTCCGGACGCTCGGGAATCGGACGGCAGTCCATCACCAGGCCGGACGAACCGGCCTTCTTCCTGTCCTCGGAGCAGTGGGGGAGGACGACACGACGTGAGGTCCAGCTGAAGTGGCTCTCGACGTTCTCGTTCATCGTGCCACCTCCTTCCGGCTACACCCGGTATTCGTCACCGGGATGTGGGCGGATGGGTGACGGGATCAGTCGATGACGAGCCACCCACCGTGGTGTTCGAACACCTCGAATGGACGCCCCGTGCTGCGTCCGAGTGCCTCCAACGCGGACAGGTCGAAGGTGCGCACGTGCCCGTGGCAGGCCGTCGCCTCGTCCTCGAACGGCACCGCGACGACGACCCGCTCCCGGGCGATTCGCAGCGCCTCGCGGAGGATCGTGGCACCCACGGCGGCGTCCACGTGCTCGAGGAGGTGGATGGCGGTCACGGTGTCGGCGCTGTCGTCGGGCACCGGTACGTTCGCCGCGTCGCACACGAGCGTATCGACGTGCAGTCCCAGTCGCGGCGCGACGGCATCGAGCAGGCGCATGGTGCCGGGCAGGATGTCGGTGGCGGTGACCGCGGTACCGGCGGCAGCGAGCCGCAGCGGAAGGAAGCCGAAGCACGAGCCGAGGTCGACCACGTCGCCGCGCACGAGTTCGGCGGCCTTGTCGTGAATGGGCGCGAAATCTGCTGTGCCGTCGAGCAGTTCGCCGAGAGAGTTGCGGTAGTAGGTGACCCAGGAGTCGAGGGCGCCGGGCACCGCGGAACGGACGATCCCCACCATCGTCAGTTCGAACTCGTCCTGGCCGAAGGCGACGTCCTGGATCGACGCGGTCACTTCGGCGACGAGGCGTTCGCTGATCTGCTCCGCGGTGAGCGAATGTGTGACGTGGAGCCGGTCGGCGTCGCGCCGGACGTTCAGCACTGTCACACCCGACGTACCGTCGGGCAGCGGTCCGGCGGGCACGCGTTCGACCGTCACATGGTCGTGTGTCCACAGACCCGGGCTGCAGGGAGCGAGCGAATCGAGCACGGTCATTGTTTCGCAACCTTTTTCGGAGGCGTGGAAGGGGATTTCAGGTCACTGTAGTCGAGGCCTGCGGTCAGTGTCCGCATCCCGGCGGTGAGGAATTCGTGCAGATCCGATCCGGGTTCGTCGAGCCAGGCCTCGTAGGCGGAGATCGCGACGCCGAGCAGTAGGTAGCCGACGGTGCGGGGGATGTGGTCGTCGGGTTCGGTCCCGATACGGCGGGCGACGAACTCGGCGACGACCCGTCTCCACCCCTGGTACATCACCGACGAATAACCCTGGAGTGCGGGCGTGTGCAGGATCAGACCCATCCGTGCCCGGTGCCGTTCGGCCTCACTGTCGGGGAAGGTGTTGAAATCGTGCAAGGCGGTGGTCAGCGCGTCGGAGAGCGGGACGTCCTCGGGGATCGCCTCGAGGCTCGCGCGCATGCCGGCGAGATGGTCGTCGAAGTTTCCCCAGGCCAGCTCGTTCTTCGAGGGGAAGTACCGGAAGAAGGTGCGGCGGGCGATGCCGGCGGCCTCGGCGATGTCGTCGATGCTCGTCTCGTCGAATCCGGCCTCCATGAACAGTTCGATGCCGAGAGCGGCGAGCTCCTCCTTCGACGTGGACGGGCGTCGACCTACCCGAGCGGACGGTTTCCGTCGGCTGCGCGTCATTGTTTTCTCCCCGTAGTGACATTCTGCACTCGATGCCATTACAGTGGTGAACCGGCTCACAAAGCAAGCCCGCTGTGAAGCCGGGCTCCGATTCCGGAGAGAGAAAATCCGAGGAGGAAACATGTCCGATCGTGACAACGCAGTGATCGACTCCGATCTGATCGAGGAGTCTCTCGTCGAAGAGGTCTCCATCGACGGCATGTGCGGCGTGTACTGACATGACCGCGCCCGGAGCCACCGACGTGTCCCCCGAAGCTGTGGACACAGCAACGTTCGATCCGGGTGCCACCTGGCGGCTCCACCCGCAGGTAGCGCTTCGCCCCGAACCTTTCGGGGCGTTGCTCTACCACTTCGGCACCCGCAAGTTGTCGTTCCTGAAGAACACCGTGATCGTCGAGGTCGTCCGATCCCTCGGAGACCACAGCTCGGTGCGAGAAGCGTTGCGAGCGCACGGGATCGACGAGACCGCCGAGCGGCCCTATGTACGTGCCCTCGGCACCCTGGCCGACTCGCACATGATCGTTCCTGCCTGACGCCGCTCGTTTCTGCCCGACGCCCGAAGGACCAGCCCATGACTTCGCTGCTCGAACCGCCCACCACCGCCGCCCCCAAGGTCGGTCGCCTCGTCGACCAGTTCGAGAAGGGCCTCGACGCCCCGATCTGCCTGACCTGGGAGTTGACCTACGCCTGCAATCTGTCGTGCGTGCACTGCCTGTCCTCGTCCGGCAAACGCGACCCGCGTGAACTGTCGACCGAACAGTGCAAGGCGATCATCGACGAACTGCAGCGTATGCAGGTCTTCTACGTCAACATCGGCGGCGGTGAACCGACGGTGCGCTCGGACTTCTGGGAGCTCGTCGACTACGCCACCGAACACCAGGTGGGCGTGAAGTTCTCGACCAACGGGGTGCGCATCGACAAGAAGGTCGCTGCTCGCCTGGCCGCCTCCGACTACGTCGACGTGCAGATCTCCCTCGACGGCGCGACCGCTGAGGTCAACGACGCGGTGCGCGGGCCGGGCTCGTTCGCGATGGCCGTGCGCGCCCTGGAGAACCTGTCCGAGGCCGGTTTCCGCGATGCGAAGATCTCCGTGGTCGTCACGCGCCAGAATGTCGACCAGCTCGACGAGTTCAAGGCCCTCGCCGACAAGTACGGTGCGACCCTGCGCATCACCCGGCTGCGCCCGTCGGGTCGCGCGGTGGACGTGTGGGACGATCTGCATCCCACCCACGAGCAGCAACGGCAGCTCTACGACTGGCTCGTCGCCCACGGCGAGGGTGTCCTGACGGGTGATTCGTTCTTCCACCTGTCCGCTTTCGGCGGTGAGGGTGGCGGCTCGCTGCCCGGGTTGAACCTGTGCGGCGCGGGACGGGTGGTGTGCCTGATCGACCCGGTCGGCGACGTCTACGCGTGCCCGTTCGCGATCCACGACAACTTCCTCGCCGGCAACATCCTCACCGACGGGGGGTTCTCCTCGGTGTGGAAGAACTCCGAGCTGTTCCGCGAACTGCGCGAGCCTCAGTCCGCCGGCGCATGCGCGTCGTGCAATTTCTACGACTCCTGCCGCGGCGGGTGCATGGCCGCGAAATTCTTCACCGGTCTGCCGATGGACGGCCCCGATCCCGAATGTGTGCAGGGCTACGGGCAATCCGCACTCGAGGGCGAACGCACCGTGCCGCAGTCGAGTGTCGACCACTCGCGTACCGGCAAACGCGCCGAGCGCCGCACCCCGGCCGCCCCCGTGCCGCTGACCCTGCTGACCAAACCCCCCGCCAAGTTCTGCGACGAGAACCCGCTCGCAGGTCTGTAGATTTCGAGGAGACTCGTCATGGCCAAACCTTCCTGGTTGAAGAACCCCTGGGCGACCGACCCGTGGTTCGAGACCGTCGCGGTCGCGCAGCAACGCGCGCGTAAGCGTCTGCCCAAGTCCGTATACGGCGCCCTGGTCGCCGGGTCCGAGGCCGGTATCACGGTCGACGACAACACCACAGCTTTCCGCGAACTCGGTTTCGCCCCGCATGTGGCGGGACTGTCCGACAAGCGCGAGATGGGCACGACCATCATGGGCCAGAACGTGTCGCTGCCCGTGATGATCTCGCCGACCGGCGTGCAGGCCGTGCACCCGGACGGGGAGGTCGCCGTGGCCCGCGCCGCCGCAGCACGCGGCACCGCGATGGGATTGAGTTCGTTCGCCTCGAAGTCCGTCGAGGAGGTCGCGGCGGTCAACGACAAGACCTTCTTCCAGATGTACTGGGTGGGCAGCCGCGATGTGCTGATCCAGCGCATGGAACGCGCCCGCGCCGCCGGCGCGAAGGGTCTGATCATGACCCTGGACTGGTCGTTCTCCAACGGCCGAGACTGGGGCAGCCCGGCGATCCCGGAGCGGATGAACCTCGAGGCGATGATCAAGTTCGCGCCCGAGGGCATCACCCGCCCGAAGTGGATGCTCGAATGGGCCCGGTCGTTCGGACTGCCGGATCTGACCACCCCGAATCTGACCCCGCCCGGTGGGCAGGCCCCGACCTTCTTCGGCGCCTACGGCGAGTGGATGACCACCCCGCTGCCGACCTGGGAGGATGTCGCGTGGCTGCGCGAACAGTGGGGTGATGCGCCGTTCATGCTCAAGGGTGTGATGCGGGTCGACGATGCCAAGCGCGCCGTCGATGCCGGGGTCACCGCGATCTCGGTGTCCAATCACGGCGGCAACAATCTCGACGGCACCCCGGCGCCGATCCGGGCGTTGCCGGCGATCGCCGAGGCGGTGGGCAAGGATGTCGAGGTGCTGCTCGACGGTGGCATCCGTCGCGGCAGCGATGTCGTCAAGGCCGTCGCGCTCGGTGCGAGGGCGGTGCTCATCGGCCGCGCCTACTTGTGGGGTCTGGCGGCGAACGGTCAGGCCGGTGTGGAGAACGTCCTCGACATCCTGTCCGGCGGAATCGGTTCCGCCCTGATGGGCCTGGGCAAGAACTCGATCCACGAGCTGACCCCGGACGATGTGTTCGTGCCGGACGGGTTCCGCCGCGACCTCGGCATCTGACCGAACAGACGGTATGAGCCCCGCGCTCACCGAACCGATCACCCTCGCCGGACGCACTGCTCCGACGAGGGTGATCTTCGGTCCGCATGTCACGAATCTCGGTGACGGACGGTCGTTCTCGGACCGGCACATCGCGTACTACGCGCGACGTGCTCACGGTGGGTGCGGGATCGTCGTGACGGAGACCGCGTCGGTGCACCCGCTCGACCACCCCTACGAACGCGCGCCGCTCGCCGAACACTGTGGCGGCGGATACCGGCGGGTCGCCGAAGCCTGCCGTCCGCACGGCACACTCGTGCTCGCCGGCCTCGGTCATCGCGGCCTGCAGGGATCGAGCGCGTGGACCCGGGCGCCGTTGTGGGCGCCTTCGCGTGTGCCGGATCCGGCGACACGCGAACTCCCCGCCGAGATGTCCGAGCACGAGATCACAGAACTCGTGGAGTCCTTCGCCCGTGCTGCCGCCGTCGCCGTGGCCGCGGATCTCGACGGGGTGGAACTCGACGCCGGCCCGACTTCGCTGCTGCGGCAGTTCCTCTCGGGACTGACCAATCACCGCGACGACGGATACGGCGACGACCGGTTGCGCCTGCTCCGCGAGGTGATCGTCGCGGTCCGTGCGCAGCTCGGTGCGGACCGCGTTCTCGCACTGCGACTCTCGTGCGACGAGAACGCGCCGTGGGCGGGCGTCACTCCCGACCTCGCCGCCGGATATGTTTCCGCGACCGCCCCGGCGATCGACCTGCTCACCGTGGTGCGCGGCGGGTTGTTCTCTCCCGAGTCGTACCGGCCCGACGCGCACGTCCCGGCCGGGTTCAACGACGAATTGTGTCGGCGCATTCGGGAGGAAGCCGGTAGTGCGGTCCCGATCGTGTTGCAGGGCAGCATCGTCGATGTCGGACACGCGCAACGCGCGCTCGACGGCGGTACGTGCGATCTGGTCGAGATGACCCGCGCTCAGATCGCCGACCCCGACCTCGTCGAGGCCGTCCGCCGTGGTCGCCGGCCGCGTCCCTGCCTGCGCTGCAACCAGGCATGCCTCGTCGACGACTTCCACAATCCGGTCGTGGGTTGCATCGCGAACCCGGAGGCGGGCGACGAGACACGGCATCCGTCCGAACCGGCAGTCGCCGCTCGCGACGTGCTCGTGGTGGGTGCCGGGCCGGGCGGCCTGGAAGCGGCACATGTGGCGGCGACACGCGGTCACCGTGTCGTCCTGGTCGAGGCGACGAACAGGGTCGGTGGCACGGCCGCCGCGGTCTCACACGGCCGCCCCGGCCTCGCGGCGCTCGTCGACTGGCTCGAACAGCAGTGCCGCGAGTCCGGTGTCGACATCCGCACCGGCACCGAGGCCGGCGACGCCGATATCGAGGACGCGCTCGCCGACGGACATGTGGTCGTGCAGGCCACCGGCGGGATTCCTCGTCCACCGGCCTTTCCTGTGACCGTGCCCGAGAACTACGCGACCGCGGTGGAGGTGTTGGCGGGGATCCGCCCGCCGACGCAGCGAGCGGTGGTGTGGGATCCGCTGGGTGGTCCGGTGGCGAGCGCCGTCGTCGACCGTCTCGTGGAAGACGGTGTGGAGGTCCATTACGCGACGAGCGACCTCGTCGCCGGATCACGCCTCGCGCCGACAGGCGATCTCGTCGCTTTCGACGCCCGGATGCAGCGGGCGGGCGTGACGAGACATCTCGGGCGCCGGGTCGGTTCGGTCGACGCCGACGGGATCATGCTCGTCGACCGTGTATCCGGGGAGACCACGCCGGTTTCGGGTGCCGTCCTGGTCGATTGCGCACCGTTGTTGCCGGGCGAAGTAGGCGAACGGCCGGGGGTGTGGTCGATCGGGGATCGGGTGGCCCCGAGAACGATGCGCGACGCGATCCGCGAGGGACACCGGGTGGCCGTGGCGCTGTAACGTGAGGCAGACTGAAACTTGTTCTACTCTGGGTCGACGGGAAGGGCCGACATGGGAGATTTCGACGGCAAGGTCGTCTTCATCACCGGGATCGCACGCGGGCAGGGCCGCAACCACGCCATCCGGTTCGCGCGCGAGGGTGCGTCCGTCATCGGCGTCGACATCGCAGCCCCGGTCTCGGAGTACATCACGTACGAGCAGGCCACCGAGGACGACTTCCACGAGACGGTCCGGCTCGTCGAGGAGGCCGGTGGCAAGATCCTGGCGCGCATCGCGGACGTCCGCGACAGCGTGGCGCTGAAGGCCGTCGTCGACGAGGGGGTCGCCCAGTTCGGGCGGCTCGACGTGGTGGTCGCCAACGCCGGTATCTGTACCTGGAACCGCTTCTGGGAGATGCCCGACGACCAGTTCGAAGAGTTGATCGACATCAACCTCACCGGTGTCTTCAAGACCCTCAAGGCCGCGGCGCCCGCCATGATCGAGGCCGGCAACGGCGGGTCGATCATCGTCGTCAGCTCGGTGGCGGGTCTCAAGGCGATGCCCGGTCAGATCAACTATGCAGCAGCGAAATTCGGCCTCGTCGGTATCACGCAGGCAGCGGCGAAGGAACTCGGTCCCTACCGCATCCGGGTCAACTCCATCCACCCCTACGGTGTGAACACCCCGATGGGCACCGACGTCAGCGTCCTGAAACTGTTCGAGAAGAACCCCTCGTGGGGCCCGAACTTCGTTCCCATCCTCACCGAGAAGCCCGCGGCCGATCCCGACGACATCTCGGAGACCGTGCTGTTCCTCGCCAGTGATCGTGCGTCCACCATCACCGGCAGCCAGATGGCCATCGATCAGGGCAACTCGAAGGTCTGACCATGACGCGCACAGGGACCGGCACCGTTCCACACGCGACGTTGCGAATCGGTCCGGTCACCCTGCGCAACCGCATCGTCTTCCCGGCGCACCTGACCAACTTCTCGGTCGACGGCTCCGTCACCGACCGGCACATCGCGTACTACGAAGCACGGGCACGCGGTGGCGCGGCGATGATCGTCACCGAGGAACACACCGTGCACCCCTCGGACCGGCCGTACGAGAAGCTGATCCGCGGCTGGGATCCGGATGTCGTCACCGGCTACCGCCGGCTCACCGACGCCGTGCACCGGCACGGCACGCGGATCCTCGCGCAGCTCAACCACAACGGCGCGCAGGGCACCTCGATGTACACCGGGTGGCCGCTGTGGGCGCCGAGCCCGGAACCCGACCCGCTCTTCCGCGAGGTTCCGCGCGTCGTGGGGGAATCCGAGATCGCCGAACTCGTCGCGGGCTACGCCGACGTCGCCCGCCGTTGCGCCGACGGCGGTTTCGACGGTGTCGAGATCCAGTGCTCCCAGGCCTCGATCCTGCGTGCCTTCCTCGCACGCGCGACGAACCGTCGCACCGACCACTACGGCGGAGATCTCGCGGGGCGGGCCCGCCTGCTGCTCGAGGTCGTGGCCGCCGTGAGACGGGTCCTCGGCGGCGACCGTGTCGTGGGGGTGCGTCTGACGGGCCACGACGGCACCGACGGCGGTGTCGGTATCGACGACGCCGTGCAGGTCGCGCGGATGCTCGAGGCGAGCGGCGACGTCGACTACCTCAACACGTCCGTCGGCGTCGCGACCGAGACGTTGCATCTGGTCGAAGCCCCGATGTCCACCCCGCACGGCTACTCGCTGTTCGTGCCCGACGCGATCCGGGCCGCGGTGTCGCTGCCGGTCGTCGGGGTCGGGCGCTTCACCCGACCCGAACAGGTCGGTGCGGCGCTCTCCGACGGAGTGTGTGATCTCGTCGGCGCGGTACGGGCGCAGATCGCCGATCCGGACTTCGCGAACAGGGTGCTCTCCGGACGCGGCGATGAGATACGGCCGTGCATCGGCTGCAACCAGGAGTGCATCGGCCGGGTCGGGCTCAACCGTCCCATCTCGTGCGCGGTCAATCCCCACGCCGGCCACGAATCCGACGGACCCGCCGCGATCGCTGCGCCGCAGCGGGTCGTCGTGGTCGGTGGCGGACCGGCGGGATTGCAGGCAGCGGCAACGGCTGCTACCCACGGGCATTCGGTCGTCCTGCTCGAACGGAACCGCCACACCGGCGGTCAGATCCGCGAGGCGGCCGTCGCACCGCACCGCGCCGAACTGCTCGGCGCGGTGACCCACCTCGACGCCGAGTGCCATCGCCGGGGAGTGGAGTTCCGCATGGGTGCGGCCGTCGATGTGCGGATGCTGCGGGCGCTGGCACCCGACGTCGTGATCGTCGCGACAGGAGCGCGGCCACGCCGGCCCGCCTGGGCGGGTTCGTCGGCGCGGGTGAGCGACGTGCGGGACGTGCTCACCGGTCGCGCCACGCCCTCCGGACGCGTCCTCGTGGCCGACGATCTCGGGTTCCATCAGGCGACGTCGGTCGCCGAGCTGCTGGCCGACCGGGGGTGCGCCGTGACGGTGTGCACGCCGGGGATGGTCGTGGGCCAGGACCTCGGTCCGACGCTCGAGCTCGACGGCTGGCTGCGCCGAGCTCACGACAAGCGGATCGGACGGGTCACCGGCGTCGCCGTCGGCGGTGTCGTGGACCTACCGGACGGCACCGAGGTCGCCCTGGTCCACCACGCGACCGGCGAGCGGACGACGCTCACGGTGGACGCGGTCGTCGTCGCCGCACATCAGGAGCCCGTCGACGAGCTGTGGCACGAGCTCTCGGAATGCGGCACGAGGGTGATCCGCGTGGGCGACGCGGTGACGCCCCGGCGCCTGCACGCTGCGGTCCTCGAGGGTGACCGGGCCGCCAGGGAGCTCTAGCTTCTACGTCTCCAGTTCGCGGCGCATGACGATTCGCGGCCACCGGTCGAGGCCGTGCCTGCGTTCCTCCGTTCGGATCCGTGCGAGAGCGGCGGAGAGGGCATCGTCCGCGACCGTCCGGAAACCGAGACGCGCGTAGTAAGGGCCGTTCCACGGCACGTCGCGGTAGGTGGTGAGCGACAGGGATCCGAAGCCGGCGTCCCGCGCCCATCCCGCGACGTGCGCGAGCAACATGCGACCGATCCCGCGACGCGCGTGGTCGGGATGGACCGATACCTGTTCGATATGGACGCCGTCGTCGACGATGTCGGCCACGAGATACGCGACCGGGAGCCCACCTTCGTCGGACCACACCCAGCAGCGACCAGCGTCCCGGTGGACGCGCAGATCGTCGACGGACGGGGGATCGTCGTCGGCCACGAAGGTCATGCCGATCTCGGCGAAGGGCTTCCCCGCCGCGCGCTCGATCTCCTGCAGCTCCGGCAGGTCGTCGTCGGTGGCGAGGCGGATCGGCGGCAGACTCTTGCAGTAGTACATCGCCGTCGGCGAGTGCGAGTAGAGGCCGAAGCGCTCGGACATCGGTACGTATCCGGCCTTCGCGTACAGCGCGATCGCCTCGGGTTGTTCGCTGCCCGTCTCGAGGACCATGCGACGACGACCGGCATCGGTCGCGGTCCGCTCGAGCGCGCCCAGCACCCGCTCCGCCACACCGCGACGCCGCATGCTCGCACGCACGTACATCCGTTTGATCTCGGCGTCCTCGTCGCGCAGTCCTCGATGCGAGGGCTCCGGTGCGCGCCAACCACCGATCCCGGCCGGAATCCGGTCGGTCAGCGCCAGGAGGAACACGCCGCGCGGCGGCTGGAATTCGTGCGGCGACAGTTCGGTGTCGTCGGGTCCGCCGTACCTCCGGACGTATTCGAGCTGGACCTCGCCGATGAGGTCCTGCACGTCCGGATCGTCCAGCGGACGAGGTTCGATCAGCACCGGGAAAGCGTACCGATCCGATCCCGGTGTCCGGGCGGACCTGCCGGGACCTCCGGGTTTCGTGCATGCCCGCCAAACCCTTAGCATCGGAGCGGTGATGCGGGAGCTCGCCGACGCCTACTGGACGGACATCGAACCCGACCGGGTGACGGTGGCCGTCCCGGTCGGTGCGCTCGAACAACACGGCCCACACCTCCCCCTCGACACCGACACCCGGATCGCAGGTGCTGTCGCCGCCGCGCTGCCCGAGGTGGTCCTCGCCCCGCCTCTGCCCTACGGGGCGAGCGGTGAGCACGAAGGTTTCGCCGGCACCGTCTCGATCGGTGCCGAGGTGACGAAGGCGTTGATCGTCGAATACGGCAGGTCGGTGTGCCGGTGGGCGAAGCGGGTGGTCTTCGTCAACGGCCACGGCGGCAACGCCTATCCGCTGATCGAGGCGGTGAGCCTCCTGCGGTACGAGGGCCGCGACGCTGCCTGGCTTCCGTGTGCGGTGCCCGAGTCCGACGCCCACGCCGGTGCCACCGAGACGAGTCTGATGCTGCACCTGGCACCCGGGGCGGTCGACATGGCACGCGCGGCGGTGGGAGCGACGGAACCGATCGGCGCATTGATGCCTCGACTGCGCGAAGCCGGTATCGTCTCGGTGTCCGCGAACGGAGTGCTGGGAGACCCCACCGAGGCCACCGCAGAACTCGGCGCGCGCCTGTTCGCGAGTCTGGTCGAGCAGGCGAGTGCACAGGTGGCCCGGTGGCAGCCGGGAACGGAAGGAAGGCTTCGGTGAGTCGGGCGATTACTCCACAGGCGACATCTCCGGAGACGGCGCAGCCACGGGCGACCCGGCTCCCCGACGGTTTCGGTGTGCGCATCGACGCACGTGTGCGCAGCTTCGCCGGAGGACGTGTCCTCGTCGGGGGGTCGCCCACGCGCATGCTGAAACTCGCTCCCGCCGCCGCGACGATGATCGAGGAGGACTTCGTCGAGGTGGTCGACGCGCAGAGCGCAGCGGTCGCGCGACGCCTGCTCGATTCGGGTATCGGGAACCCCCGCCCTACGAAACTCCCGCCCAGTTCGGCCGTCACCGTCGTCGTGCCCGTCAAGGACAATGCGTCCGGCCTCGCCCGTCTGCTCGCCGCTGTCGAAGGGCACGAGGTCGTGGTCGTCGACGACGGATCCGACAAGCCTGTCGAACCACCGGCTCGCGGTCGCGTCCGGGTGATCAGACACGAGACCGCACGCGGGCCGGCGGCGGCCCGAAACGCCGGATTGCAGCAGGTGACAACGGAATTCGTCGCCTTCCTCGATTCCGACGTGGTGCCGCAACTGGGTTGGCTCGAACGATCGCTGGGGCATTTCACCGATCCCGCGGTCGCTCTCGTCGCGCCGCGCATCGTGGCCCTCGAACCCGACAGCAGCGCACTGGCGAAATACGAGCACGCACGATCGTCGCTCGACCTCGGCAGTCGGGAATCTGCGGTCGTCGCGGGCGGCCCCGTCTCGTACGTGCCGAGCGCGGCACTGCTCGTGCGTCGCGACGCGCTCGTCGCCTGCGGTGGTTTCGACGAGACGATGCACGTGGCCGAGGATGTCGATCTGTGCCGGCGACTGCAGGGCGCGGGGTGGCGGTTGCGGTACGAGCCCATCTCTCGGGTCGCGCACGATCATCGCACCCGTTTCCGGACGTGGTTGACACGCAAGGCGTTCTACGGAACCGGTGCGGCCCCGCTCGCGGATCGGCATCCGGGTTCCGTCCCGCCGATGGTGATGTCGATCTGGACGCTCCTCGCGTGTGTCGGGATCGCGAGCTTCACCCGCGTCGGCGTGATCGCAGCCGTGCTGACGCAGGTGGTCACCTTCGTGCGGTTGCGACGGATGTTCGCCGGCCTCGACCGGCCCGACCGTATCGCCGCACTGCTCACCGCCCAGGGATCGGCCGGTGGTCTGTGGCAGGTGGCGTCGGCGGTGTGCCGGCACTACTGGCCGGTCACGGTCGTCGCAGCGGTGTTCTCTCGCAAGGTTCGCCGGGCGGTCCTGCTCTTCGCTGTGGCCGAAGGCATCTGGGACTGGAAGACGCATCACGAGAGCGGCGGGCTCGATCCCGTCCGCTACCTGCTCTACAAGCGACTCGACGACCTCGCGTACGGAGCGGGGCTGTGGAAGGGTGCGCTCGACGCCCGTACGGCGTCCGCGCTCGTGCCCGACATCCGGAAGTGACATGATCCCCGCGCGCGCCGACGTGGTGATCGTCGGGGGTGGTAGCTGCGGGTGCGTTCTCGCCGCCCGGCTCAGCGACGATCCGGACCGCACCGTGCTGGTGCTCGAGGAGGGCGCGGCCTTCGGCTCGGCGTCCGACGTCCCGAGGGAGATCCGCGACGCCGCCGTCCTTCCGGTGGGTCCGGAAAGCCTCTGGACGACGGACTTTCCCGCACGGTTGACCCCCGACGTCGACACGACCGTGGCGCGCGGCCGGGTGCTGGGCGGATCCGGAGCGGTCAACGGTGCCTATTTCGTGCGCGCGCGACCCGACGACTTCGCGTCCTGGCCCGCATCGTGGTCGTACGAGCAGGTGCTGCCGTACTTCCGGGCCGTCGAGACCGACGCGGACTTCACCGGCGACCTCCACGGGAACTCCGGTCCGATACCGGTCGCCCGGGTGCCGCGCGACCGGATGCATCCGCTCTCGCATGCCTTCGCCGACGCCGCCGAGTGCGCCGGTTTCGTTTCCGTCGCCGACCTCAACGCTCCGGGACCCGACGGGGTCGGCGCGGTCCCGTCGAACGTCCGCGACGGGACGAGGGTGAGCTCGTTCCTCGCGTATCTGGCACCCGTCCTGGACCGGCCGAATCTGACGGTCGCCGGCGGGGTGGCCGCGACCCGCGTCGTCGTGGCCGGTGATCGCGCGGTCGGTGTCGAGATCGCCGGACCCGAGGGACCTCGGACGATTTCGGCCGGAGACGTGATCGTCGCCGCCGGGGCGGTGCGATCCCCACAGCTGTTGATGCTCTCCGGGATCGGACCGGCCGACGAACTGCGCCGGCTCGGCATCGACCCGCTGCACGATCTTCCCGGGGTGGGCCGCGACTTCTCCGACCATCCGGAGTTCACCGTCCCGTACCGGTTCCGGCCGGATCTCCCACCGCACACGGTCCTGCTCGAGACGGTGCTGCACACCGAGAACCTCGAATTACGCCCGTATACCGCGGCCTTCGGAGCGGCGATCCCGGGCAGCGGCGTTCCGGACCCGGTTCTCGGCGTCGTGCTGACCGGCACTCGCAGCCGCGGACGCATCGTGCTCGACGAACGCGATCCGAGACGGCCACCGCTGCTCGACTACCGGTATCTGACGGATCCGGCCGACCGGAAGGTCCTGGAGGAGGGTGTCGGGTTCGCCGCCGACCTGCTCGCCCGAACCGTCGGCGTCGTCGAGACCGGCAGCGTGGACGTGGCCGGCGGCAGGCTCGGAACGTCACTGCACCTGTCCGGTACGTGCCGGATGGGCGACGACGATCGCGCGGTGGTCGACGAGTGGTGCCGCGTGCGCGGGATCGACGGGCTGAGCGTGGTCGACACCTCGGTGTTTCCGCAGGTGCCGAGCCGTGGACCGCACGCGACGGCGGTGATGCTCGCCCATCGCGTCGCGACCGGTGCGAGGCATGGCCTGCCGTTTCCGGTGTGATCCCGACTACAGTGTCGGGGGAGGAGGCGCCCGTACATGACGGATCGTGGAATCGCGACGACCAACCCCTGGGTGGCACTGGGTCCGGGAGCGGACGTGGCCGCACACGCACGTGCGGTGCTGCGCGCGCACGGAACCTTCGTGTCCGCGCGCGGCACGGATCGGCTCGACGGGGTGCGCTCGGTGGTCCGCGACTCGTGGAGCCGGAGCCTGCAGCGCGGCATCGATCCCGACGTCGTCGAACAACCCGCGCTGCTCGACGGGCGCGAACTCGAGGAGTACCGCGCCGGTCACCCCATGTCGCTGATCCGCCCGGTGGTGCGCAAGCTGCTCGTCGAGGACGCCGCCGACAGTGGACTGCTGGTCGCGATCACCGACGGGCAGGGGCGGTTGCTGTGGGTCGAGGGTGATCACGCCGCCCGCAACCGCGCTCTGGCGATGAGTTTCGTCGAAGGAGCCGACTGGAGCGAGGACCGCGTCGGCACCAATGCGCCGGGAACTGCTCTCGCCGTGGATCATTCGGTGCAGATCTTCGGCGCCGAACATTTCAACCGGACGGTGCACGAATGGAGCTGTTCGGCCGCTCCGGTGCACGACCCCACCAGCGGACGGGTCCTCGGTGCCATCGACATCACCGGTGGGCACCGCGTCGCCGCCCCCGAAGTCCTGCAGCTCGTCCGCGCCACGGTTGCAGCGGCGGAAGCCGAACTGCGGTTGCACGCCCTCAGCGGCCGCCCGCTGCTCCCCTCGACGGTGCCGCGCATCGAGACCATCGGCGCCGGACGTCCCGCCCTGCATCGCGGGGGCGAACGGGTCGGCCTGTCGCGGCGGCACGCCGAGATCCTGCTGATCCTCGCCGATCATCCCGAGGGCCTGAGTTCCGACCGGCTCGCGGTGCTGCTCGACGAGAACGAGCTCGACTCGGTGACCATCCGCGCGGAGATGTCACGTCTGCGCAAGGTGCTCGGGGCAGAGCATCTCGGCTCGCGGCCCTACCGACTGCTGACCGGGATCGACACCGACGTCGCGGACGTACGCCGCGCGCTCGATCGGGGCGACGTGGCCTCGGCGGTGCGCCTCTGCACCGGCGAGATTCTGCCCGGCTCGGTGGCGCCGGGCATCGAGGAGATCCGCGACGAACTCCGTTCGGGGGTGCGGGCCGCACTGTTGCGCTGCGGAGACGAGCACTTGCTCGCGCAGTGGACCTCGTCCGTCCACGGCCGCGAGGACATCACCGTGTGGGCGGCCTACCGGGCGTCGATCGATCCTCGATCGCCCCGCTTCGCGCAGGTCGATGCGACATTGACCCGATTGGACAGGCAGCTCGCAACGTAGTTGCAACCCTCGCGTTCGTAGTGTTCCGGATCACATACCGACCGCTCGACGCTGCAGGAGATGCACATGACCGTGTACGCCCGTCCCGGTTCGCCCGACGCCCTCATGTCGTTCCAGTCCCGGTACGACAACTGGATCGGCGGCCAGTGGGTGCCGCCGGTGAAGGGGGAGTACTTCGAGAACGTCACCCCCGTCACCGGTCAGGTGTTCACCGAGGTCGCTCGCGGCACCGAGGAGGACATCGAACTCGCGCTCGACGCGGCCCACGCTGCCGCACCGGCCTGGGGGAAGACGTCGCCCGCCGAACGCGCAGTGATCCTCAACAAGATCGCCGACCGTATCGAGGAGAACCTCGAGTCGATCGCCCTCGCCGAGTCGTGGGACAACGGCAAGCCCATCCGCGAGACCCTCAACGCCGACATCCCGCTCGCGATCGACCACTTCCGCTACTTCGCGGGAGCCATTCGCGCGCAGGAAGGTTCGATTTCCGAGATCAACTCCGAGACGGTCGCCTACCACTTCCACGAACCGCTCGGTGTCGTCGGCCAGATCATCCCGTGGAACTTCCCGATCCTCATGGCCGTCTGGAAGCTGGCGCCCGCCCTCGCCGCCGGCAACGCCGTCGTCCTCAAGCCCGCCGAGCAGACCCCGGCGTCGATCCTGCACCTGATCTCGATCATCGGCGACCTGCTTCCGCCCGGCGTGATCAACATCGTCAACGGATTCGGCGTGGAGGCGGGCAAGCCCCTCGCATCGAGCCCGCGCATCCGCAAGATCGCGTTCACCGGTGAGACCACGACGGGGCGGCTGATCATGCAGTACGCCTCGCAGAACCTGATCCCGGTGACCCTCGAGCTCGGCGGCAAGAGCCCCAACATCTTCTTCTCCGACGTGCTGTCGGCGAACGACGACTACCAGGACAAGGCCCTCGAGGGCTTCACGATGTTCGCCCTCAACCAGGGCGAGGTGTGCACGTGCCCGTCTCGTGCGCTGATCCAGCAGGACATCTTCGACGACTTCCTCTCGCTCGCCGCGGTGCGCACCAAGGCCGTCCGCCAGGGCGACCCGCTCGACACCGACACGATGATCGGCGCCCAGGCCTCGAACGACCAGCTCGAGAAGATCCTGTCGTACATCGAGATCGGCAAGAGCGAGGGCGCCAAGGTCATCACCGGTGGTGAGCGCGCGGATCTCGGGGGAGACCTGTCGGGCGGTTACTACGTACAGCCGACGATCTTCCAGGGCGACAACACGATGCGCATCTTCCAGGAGGAGATCTTCGGTCCTGTCGTGTCCGTGACGTCCTTCGGTGACTTCGACGACGCGATCTCGATCGCCAACGACACCCTCTACGGTCTCGGTGCCGGCGTATGGTCCCGCGACGGTGGTGTCGCCTACCGTGCCGGTCGCGCCATCCAGGCCGGGCGGGTGTGGACGAACACCTACCATCAGTACCCCGCGCACGCGGCCTTCGGTGGTTACAAGCAGTCCGGCATCGGCCGCGAGAACCACCACATGATGCTCGATCACTACCAGCAGACGAAGAACCTCCTGGTGTCCTACGCTCCCAAGGCACAGGGCTTCTTCTGATCCGGACTTCGGCGCCTGTCACGTCCCACGCGACGTGGCAGGCGCCGTTGCCATCTCCCGATTGCCGTGCACCCCAACGGAAAGGGCATGCCCATGACCGTCCCGCGTCTCGTGGCGACCGCCGAGGCCGTCGGACTGCTGCGCCGTCTCGCGCAGCGCAACGGACCGCTCATGATGCACCAGTCCGGCGGATGCTGCGACGGCTCCGCGCCGATGTGTTATCCCGACGGTGACTTCATTGTCGGCGACCGCGACGTGCTGCTCGGAGTCCTCGACCTCCGTCTCGGGGCAGGGGAGACCCGCTCCGATCCGCCGGGTGGGGCCGACGCCGTGCCGGTGTGGATCTCCGGCTCGCAGTTCGAGGCGTGGAAACACACCTGCCTCGTCCTCGACATCGTGCCCGGGCGCGGTTCCGGTTTCAGTCTCGAGAGCCCGGAGGGTGTGCGTTTCCTCAGCAGGGGCCGCGCGTTCACCCCCGACGAACTGGCGCTTCTCGAAGCCGACCGGCCGCTGACCGGCCGCGACTGGGAGGCCGGTGACCGGCCCGCCGCGTCCGATACGCCGACCGTGGTCGCCGAGGCCGCCGACGCGTGCCCGGTACCGGGCGCGTCCCTGTGATCCACCCTGCCCTCCTCTCGGGATCCATCCGGGGAGGGTGACTCACCCGCCGGAGGCTCACGTGCGTCAGAATCGGGACGGAATCCGTCCGGATTCCGGACGACGACGTGGGCGCCCGGCGGGTGCGACGAGGAGTGGGCGATGGCCTTCGCAGGCAACGTGGACGAACTGGCACTGCTGCAGACGGTGCGTCTGAAGAAGCAGGTCACGGCCGAGGTGATTGCCGCGCACCTCGGTGTGTCGGTGGCGGCCGGCCAGGCCGCGGCGGCCGCACTCCTCGAGCAGGGCAAGGCGGCGGAGAACGACGGCGGCATCAGCCTCACCGACAAGGGCACCGCCGAGCTGAACGATCAGCTCGACGCGGAGCGGGTATCCATCGACGAGGATTCGATCTCGGATCTCTACGACCAGTTCCTCCCGCTCGACGAGGAACTGACCACGCTCCTCGAGGACGTGGACGGCGACGGATTCGTCGACGGCCTCCTCGACCTCGATCGGCGTGCGCAGAGCCTGTTCGACGACGTGTCGGCGTTCGTGCCTCGCCTGTCGCGCTATCAGGATCTGTTCGCCGAGGCCCTGGAGAAGATCAAGGGCGGCTCGCTCGCGTGGGCCGGCGCCGCCAATATCGACTCGTACGCCTCCGTGTGGGGCGAGATGCGCCAGGAGATCGCGGGCGCTGCCGGCCGCTGAGCATTTCGTTCGTTCGGCACACTATGTGATGCCGGTCACCCCTACCCCCTTTTCGGGGGTGGTGAGGGGGTGATCGGCATCACTACGTTTCGTTCATCCGCTGAGGCGATCACGCCCGCGGTTCGAACGGACAACGGAGGACTCACGTGACCAGTGTGTCGACCCCGGGGGCTGCCGAACCCCCCGTCGCCGGACCGGTGGGACGTTCCCGTCCCGACTCATCCGCACCCCACCACGCGGGGCAGAAGAAGGAAGGGCCCGGTATCCGGCGCGTCGCCGTCGCCAGCTGCATGGGCACGACGATCGAGTTCTACGACTTCTTCATCTACGGCACCGCTGCCGCGCTCGTCTTCCCGACGGTCTTCTTCCCGGCGCTCGGATCGACCGCGGGTACTGTCGCCTCCTTCGCGACCTTCGCCGTCGCGTTCATCGCACGTCCCGTGGGCGCAATGCTGTTCGGGCACTTCGGTGATCGCATCGGCCGCAAGAAGACACTCATCTCCACGCTGCTGCTGATGGGCATCTCCACCCTGCTCATCGGCCTTCTGCCCGGCGCCGAGACCATCGGTGTCGCCGCCCCGATCATCCTCGTGCTGTTGCGCTTCGCCCAAGGCTTCGCCGTGGGCGGCGAGTGGGCCGGCGCGACACTGCTCACCGCCGAATACGCGCCACCGGGTCAACGCGGTCTGTACGCGATGTTCCCGCAGCTCGGTCCCGCCATCGCCTTCGCCTTGTCGAGCGGCACCTTCCTGTTCACCGGTCTCGCCCTGGGCGACACCAACGACGCCTTCCTCGAGTACGGCTGGCGGATCCCGTTCCTGCTCAGCATCGTTCTGGTCGGTATCGGCCTCTACATGCGCCTCGCCATCGAAGAGACCCCGGTCTTTCGTGCCGATCAGGAAGCCCGTCGTAATTCTCCCGTCGCCGAGGTCGAGGCCCCGCGCCGGCTGCCTTTCCTCGACGCGCTGCGCTACCAGGCCAAGGAGATCTTCCTCGCCGGGGGAGCGCTGGCGATCATGTTCGCCTTCTTCTACATGGGCACGGCCTACCTGACCAGCTACGCGACCTCGAAGCTCGGGTTCGACCGGCCGTTCGTCCTCATGGTGGGTATCGCCTCGTCGCTGGTGTTCGGTCTCGCGATCGTGCTGTCCGCGCTGTATTCCGACCGCTTCGGGCGCCGGAAGGTCATCATGGTCTCGTGCGCGTTCTCCGTGGTCTGGGCACTGGTGTTGTTCCCGCTCCTCGACACCGGTTCACCGATTGCGTTCGTGCTCGGAATGATGATCACGCTCGCGATCTTCGGTATCGCCTACGGACCGTGCGGAGCGCTGCTGCCCGAGATGTTCGCGACCCGCTACCGCTACACCGGTGCCGGCCTCGGCTACAACTTCGCCGGTGTCCTCGGCGGCGCCATTCCGCCCATGATTGCCGCACCCCTCGCCGCTTCCTACGGTGGGATCGCGATCGGGATCATGCTGGCCGGAATCGGCCTCGTGAGCCTGGTCTGCACCGCGGCGCTCGTGGAGACCCGCGACCGGGCCCTCTGATCCCCACCACAGCCGTATCCCCGCCTCGAGAAGGAGAATGCGATGTCCGGCCTCGATGTCGACCGTCTGCCCAGCTACACCCAGGGTGCCTGGGACGTCCCGCTGCTCGGCGACACCATCGGCGACAACCTCGACCGCACCGCCGCCCGCTTCGGCGACCGTGAGGCACTCGTCGATTCCGCTGCCGGAAAGCGCTGGAGGTACACCGAATTCGTCGCGGACGTCGACGTGCTCGCGCTCGGCATGCTGCGGTCGGGCATCGTCAAGGGCGACCGCGTCGGCATCTGGGCACCGAACTGCTGGCAGTGGGTGCTCGTGCAGTACGCGACGGCGAAGATCGGAGCGATCCTCGTCAACATCAATCCCGCCTACCGGTCGCACGAGCTGCAGTACGTGCTCGAGCAGGCAGGCATTCGGATGCTGGTGTCCGCCCCGACGTTCAAGACCTCCGACTACGCGCAGATGATCGAGACCGTCCGGCCCAACTGTCCCGATCTCGAGGACGTCGTCCTTCTCGACTCGCCGCGGTGGGACGACCTCGTCGACACCGGTCGAGCTGCGCTCGCCGAGGACCGGGCACCGCTCGACGCAGCCCAGGCGGCCCTGTCGCCCGACGATCCCATCAACATCCAGTACACCTCGGGCACCACCGGTTTTCCGAAGGGCGCCACTCTCAGTCACCACAACGTGCTCAACAACGGATTCTTCGTCGGCGAGCTGTGCCACTACTCCGAACTCGACCGGGTGTGTATTCCCGTTCCGCTGTACCACTGCTTCGGGATGACGATGGGCAATCTCGCGTGCACGAGTCACGGCGCGACCATCGTGTTGCCGGCGCCGGGTTTCGATCCCGCCGCGACGCTCGGCGCCGTCGCCGAGGAGAAGTGCACGTCGTTGTACGGCGTGCCGACGATGTTCATCGCCGAACTGGCCGACCCCGGATTCGACAATTACGACCTGTCGAGTCTGCGCACCGGAATCATGGCGGGATCGCCGTGCCCGGTGGAGGTGATGAAGCAGGTCATCGACCGGATGGGCATGAGTGAGGTCTCCATCTGCTATGGCATGACCGAAACCTCGCCGGTGTCCACACAGACCCGCAGCGACGACAGCATCGAACGGCGCGTGAGCACCGTCGGGCGTGTCGGCCCGCACCTCGAGGTCAAGATCGTCGACCCGGTCACGGGGCTGACCGTGCCGCGGGGCGAGCCCGGTGAACTGTGCACGCGCGGTTACTCGGTGATGCTCGGTTACTGGGATCAGCCCGACAAGACCGCCGAGGCGATCGACGCGGCCCGATGGATGCACACCGGCGACATCGGTGTCATGGACGAGGACGGATACGTCTCGGTGACGGGCCGGATCAAGGACATGGTCATCAGGGGAGGGGAGAACATCTATCCCCGCGAGATCGAAGAATTCCTCTACACCCACCCGGACATTCTCGACGCCCAGGTCGTCGGCGTGCCCGACACGAAGTACGGCGAGGAACTCATGGCGTGGATCCGGATGCGCGAGGGCGCAGAACCGCTCGATCTCGAATCGCTCCGAGCGTTCTGCACCGGAAAGCTCGCCCACTACAAGATCCCGCGCTACGTGCACGTGGTCGACGAGTTCCCGATGACGGTGACCGGAAAGGTCCGCAAGGTGGAGATGCGTGAACAGGCGATCGCACTGCTCGAAGCGACACGAGCGGACGGGGACCGGTGAGATCCCGGCTCTGCCGGAGAAGGAAATTCACGCGAAAGGCACGTCGAATCCGCCTCGTGTGAGCCGTTCATGATCGACACTGATGGGGTACATGGTCGTCGAGGTTGCGCCGCCCCCGGGTGCGGCGCCGAACAGAGAGGCTCACCATGGGACAAATCATCGGCACGATCATCTTCGGCGCAGTCATCGGCATCCTCGCCCGGTTGGTGATCCCGGGCAAGCAGGCGATGGGAATGATCATCACCATCGTCATCGGCATCATCGGTGCGCTGATCGGCTACTGGATCTGGGGTCTGATCTCGTCCGAAGGTAACGAGAACACCTCCGGCATCGACTGGATCCGCTGGATCATCTCCATCGCCGTCGCCGTGGTGCTCACTCTCATCTACACGTCTGCGACGCGCGAGAGGCGATAGCCGGGAGCGTGTCGCGCGGGGCTCCGCTCGGACACCGCGGACGTCGTGCACGGGCAGTCGTCCGTGCACGACGGTCCCCGGCCGGTCCGCGCGGGGCCTCCGACCGTGCGCAGAGCAGAGGTGGTCCCGGACGGGGAGGTGAACTGTGGTGGAACCGCAATGGATCCCGACCGCCGTCGATGTCGAGGAGGCGAATGTCACCGGATTCACCCGCTTCGTCGAGGACAGACACGAGCTCGATCTGCCCGACTACCGGGCGTTGTGGCAGTGGTCCGTCGACGAACCCGGCGACTTCTGGCAGGCCGTGTGGGACGCCTTCGACGTCGTCTCCCACACCGACCCCGGCCCGGCCCTCGCGGACGCCTCGATGCCCGGCGCCGCGTGGTTCCCGGGAGCGCGACTGAACTTCGCCGAGTATGTCTTTCGCGAGCGTCCGACCGGCCGGGCCGCCGTCGTCCACCTCGACGAGGAGGGACACCGCCGCGAGATCGACTGGGCCGAACTCGAACGTCGGACGGCCGCGCTCGCCGCGACGCTCCGCGCGCACGGCGTGGGGGAGGGCGACCGTGTCGTCGGTTACCTCCCGAACATCCCCGAAGCGATCGTCGCCCTGCTCGCCACGGTGAGCATCGGTGCCGTCTGGGCGGGCTGCGGACAGGACTACGCCGCGCCCGCGGCGATCGACCGCCTGGGCCGCCTCGAGCCGCGAGCACTCGTCACTGCGACCGGTTACCGGTACGCGGGTCGCCGGCACGACCGCGTCGACGAGGTGAACAGGCTCCGCGCCGCGATGCCGGATCTCGCCCTGACGGTCGTCGTGTCGAGCGACGCGGCACCCTACGACACGGGCGGGAACCCTGGGACCGTCCTGGATTGGCAGGACGCCGTCTCCGGCGACGCCGCACTCGAACCCCTGCCCGTTCCCTTCGACCATCCGCTGTGGGTGGTCTTCTCCTCGGGCACCACGGGCCCGCCGAAGGGCCTCGTCCACGGCCACGGTGGGGTGCTGCTCGAGCACCTCAAGGCGTTGTCGCTGCACCTCGATCTCCGTCCCGGCGACCGCTTCTTCTGGTACACCAGCCCGAGCTGGATGATGTGGAACTTCCTGGTGTCGGGGCTGCTCGTGGGGTGCACCGTCGTCACCTACGACGGCGCCCCGTCCCGTCCCGAGGTCGACCGCCTGTGGCGGATCACCGCCGACGAGCACGTCACGGTGCTCGGGACGAGCCCCGGTTATGTACTGGCCTGCATCAAGGCCGGTGTCGTCCCGCAGGCCGACCACGACCTGTCGCCCCTCCGCGGTGTCGGGGTCACCGGGTCGACGCTGCCCGCCTCGTCGTCGGTGTGGTTGTCCGACAACGCAGGGGAGCACGTACAGGTGATGTCGATCTCGGGCGGGACGGACGTCGTCACCGCCTTCGTCGGTGCCGTCCCCACGGTGCCGGTGTGGCCCGGGGAGATCTCGGTGCCCTGCCTCGGCGTGGCCGTCGACGCCTTCGACGAAGCGGGCCGGCCGGTGCGCGGAGAGGTCGGAGAGCTCGTCGTGACCGCACCCATGCCGTCCATGCCCGTGCGGTTCTGGAACGACCCGGACGGCAGTCGCTACCGCGACGCGTACTTCTCCGTCTATCCGGGCGTGTGGCGGCACGGCGACTGGATCACGATCACCGAGCGTGGGACCTTCGAGATGCACGGCCGGTCCGACTCCACACTCAACCGCCACGGTGTGCGCATGGGCAGCGCCGACATCTACCAGGCCGTGGAGAACCTGCCCGAGATCGTCGAGTCGCTCGTCCTCGGTATCGAACAACCCGACGGCACATACCGGATGCCGCTGTTCGTCGTCCTCGCCGACGGCGTCGCACTCACCGAGGATCTGAAGGAACGGATCCGCACGGCCGTGCGTGAGCACGCCTCGCCCCGGCACGTTCCGGACGAGATCGTCGCCGCACCCGGCGTGCCGCACACCCGCACCGGTAAGAAGCTCGAGGTTCCCCTCAAACGGATCCTGCAGGGAGCCGATCCCGCCAGGGCGGTGGACCGCACCGCCATCGACGACCCGGACCTGTTGGACTGGTACCGCGGGCAGGCGTGATCCAGGGCACTCCATGAGTGTCGCCTTACTGGACAGCCCCCGTCCGGAATGGTCGGATTGCGCTCATGGACATCGCCATCAAGATCTTCCTGATCCTGCACTTCATCGGTCTCGCCGGAATCATCGGATCGTGGCTCGCGGTCATCAAGGACCCGCGTGTCGTCGCAGGCATGCTGCACGGCGCGATCCTGCAGGTCGTCTCGGGTCTGGCTCTGGTCGGTCTCCGGGAGGCGCAGGACGTCGTCGAGGTGAACCACATGAAGATCGGTATCAAGCTGGTGATCGCCCTCGCCGTCCTCGCCGTCGCAATCATCGGGATGAAGAAGGAGAAGCAGAACCCCGGCTCGACCGCAACCCTCGCCCACGTCGCCGGTGGTCTGGGCATTCTCAATGTGATCATCGCCGTGGCGTGGACGTGATCGCCCACACTCGGTGACAGCCGGTCGGCGTCCGGGTGGGCACCCTGTAGATTGGGCCCGGTGCGTATGTCATGGGCTCCGGTGATGACCGGCGGGTAACCTGCTTCGGGCGCCTCGGCCGACAGGCTGAGGATTCGTTGCTGCGTCCGGTCCTGCGGAGAGTCGTACCGCCCGGCCACGCCGTAACGATCCTCACCTGGTCAGCAGATAAACCGAGAGGGTTGTGCGCTGCGCAAACTGCCACCGATGGGGGTTGCGCGACGGTGAGAGAGAGGTTGGGGATTGGACTCGCTGGGTAGCGGCGGATCGGAAGCGGGAAACGCGCAGGGCATCGTACCGCCCGGGGCCTTTCCGCTCTCGCCGGCACAGCTGGGCATGTGGTTCGCTCAGCACGTCGATCCGACGGTGCCCGCCAACATCGCTCAGTACGTCGAACTCGAGGGCGACCTCGACCTCGGTCTGCTGCATGCCGCGAGTGTCCGCGCCGCCCACGAGATGGGATCGGGTTTCCTCCGATTCATCGAGGTCGACGCCCAGCCCTACCAGCTCGTCGACCCCACTCTCGACGATTCCGTCGGATACGAGGATCTGCGGGGTGAGCCCGATCCCCGCCAGGCCGCCCTCGACTGGATGCGCAACGATCGCAGCCGTCCTGTCGACGTCCTCCGCGAGCGGCTGATCTCCGCGACGGTTCTGCGCATCGGTGATCGTCGTTACTTCTGGTACAACCGCGTCCATCATCTCGCGCTCGACGGTTTCGCCGCCGCGACGTTCATGACCCGAATCGCCGAGCTCTACACGGCCGCGGTCGACGGTGTCGAGCCCTCCCCGAGTCTCGCGTCCGATCTGCGCAAGGTCTACGACGTCGAGATGGAGTACCGCGGGTCGAAACGGTTCGCCGACGACCGCGAGTACTGGGCACGACAGATCGAGGGCATCGAGGAGGCCACGAGTCTCGCCGGCCGCACTGCGGCGCCCGCCCCGGTCAGCCGCATCGACAGCGCCGCGCTGTCCGACGACACCGAACGGCGCGTCGACGAACTGGCGGAGCGGGAGAACACGAGCCTGGCCACCGCGGTCATCGCGGCGTTCGCGGCCTACGTCGCCCAGATGACCGGACAGACCGACGTCGTCCTGAGCCTGCCCGTCGCGGCCCGCACCACCGCTCTGCTACGCCGCTCCGGCAGCATGGTCTCGAACGTCGTCCCGCTCCGGCTGAGCGTGACCGACGAGACCACCGTGCACGATCTGATCGCGGCGTCGGGCGCCGCGGTCTCGGGTGCGCTGCGGCACCAGCGCTACCGGCACGAGGACATCGTCCGCGACCGCGACGCGACCTCCGCGGGTGGAGCGCAATCCACCTTCTTCGGTCCGTGGGTCAACATCATGTTGTTCGACAACGAGGTCCGCCTCGGCGACATGGTCGGACGGATCAACATCCTGTCGACCGGTCTGATCGAGGACCTCGGCGTCAACGTCTACACCAGCGGCGACAGCACCCACATCGACTTCGAGTCGAACCCGAACCTCTACGGACCCGACCGGGCCGCCGCCGACCACGGACGGTTCGTCGAGTTCTTCGACCGGTTCGTCGGCTCGGCCTCCGACCGGCCCGTCTGGGACATCCCGCTCGCCGGCCGCACCGAACTCGAACACGTCGTCCGTGACTGGAACCGCACCGACCACCCCGTGCAGCGCCGCGACCTGCTCGCGGAGTTCCACGACAGGGTCGCCGTCGCTCCCGGTGCGACCGCACTGGTCTTCGAGGGCGAGTCGCTCACCTACGCCGAGTTCGCGGCCCGGGTGAACAGCCTCGCCCGCGCTCTGGTCGACCTCGGTGTCGGACCCGAATCGCTGGTCGGACTGTGTGTCCGTCGCTCGTTCGACCTCGTCGTCGGCATGTACGCGATCGTCGAGGCGGGTGGTGCCTGGGTGCCGATCGACCCCGACCACCCGGCAGATCGCACCGCCTACATCCTCGAGACCGCCCACCCCGCGGCGGTGCTCACCACGGCACGCGACGACGTGACGCTGCCCGAGGGCATCCCCACGATCGAGGTCGACACCTTCGACCACTCGCGGTTCGACGCGACGCCGCTCACCGACGCCGAACGACGCGGCCCGATCCTGCCGGACACGACCGCCTACGTCATCTTCACCTCGGGCTCGACGGGACGGCCGAAGGGCGTGGCGGTGAGCCACGTCGCGATCGACAACCAGATCCAGTGGATGAACGACCAGTACGGTCTGACGTCCTCCGACGTGTACCTGCAGAAGACCGCGACGACCTTCGACGTGTCGCTGTGGGGTTTCTTCATGCCCCTGCGGGTCGGCGCGACCCTTGTGATCGCGACACCCGACGGGCACCGCGACCCGGTCTACGTGGCGAACAGAATCGCCGAGCACGGGGTCACGATCACCGACTTCGTGCCCTCGATGCTCACCGTCTTCGTCGCCAATGCGCCTGCCGGAACGTGTGATTCGCTGCGACACGTCTTCGTCATCGGTGAAGCGCTGCCGTCCGAGACCGCCGCGGACTTCGCGCGGATGTGCCCGGCCGGGCTCCACAACCTGTACGGCCCCACCGAAGCCGCGGTGTCCATCACCTACCACCGGGCCGCCCCCGGCGACGTGCACAGCGTCCCGATCGGCGTCCCGCAGTGGAACAGCCGCGCGTATGTCCTCGACCGGCGGTTGCGTCCGGTGCCGGTGGGGCGTCCCGGTGAGCTGTACCTCGCCGGTATCCAGCTTGCGCGTGGTTATCTCGACCGTCCCGACCTGACCTCGGATCGTTTTCTCGCCGACCCGTTCGGCGGGCCGGGCGAGCGCATGTACCGCACCGGTGACCTGGTGCGGTGGGAAACCACGGACGACGGTGCGGGTCTGCTCGAGTACATCGGCCGCACCGACTTCCAGGTCAAGTTCCGCGGGCAGCGCATCGAACTCGGCGAGATCGAAGCGGTGCTCCTCGCGCATCCCGCCGTCTCGCAGGCCGTCGTGCTCGTGGTGGCGACTCCTACCGGCGATCAGCTCGTCGGGTACGTCGTGGCCGCTCCCGGACGCACGATCGACACCTCCGATCTCGCCGACCACGCCGGCCGTTCCCTGCCGTCGTACATGGTCCCGGCGTCGCTCATGGTGCTCGACGCACTGCCGCTCAACACGAGCGGCAAGCTCGACCGGAAGGCACTGCCCGAGCCGGTCTTCAGCAGTACCCGCATCTTCCGCGAACCGCGCACGCCCGCCGAGCGTGCCGTCGCCCGAGCGTTCGGGGAGGTCCTCGGCGTCGAACGTGTGGGTCTCGACGACGACTTCTTCGAACTCGGCGGCAACTCCCTCGTCGCCACCCAGGTGGTCTCCCGTATCGGGGCCGCGCTCGACACCCAGGTGCCTGTGCGCGTGCTGTTCGAGGCGTCCACCGTCGTGGGTCTCGCGACGCGGCTCGCCAAGCAGATCGGTACCGGTGCGCGATCGCCGCTCGTCGCCCGCCCCCGACCCGATGTGCTCCCGTTGTCGACTGCGCAGCAAAGGATCTGGTTCCTCAACCGCTTCGACGTCAGCACCGCCGCCTACAACCTTCCGTTCACGGTGCAGCTCACCGGTGCCGTCGATCCCGGCGCGGTGTCCGACGCATTCGCCGACGTGGTGGCGCGGCACGAGTCGTTGCGGACCGTCTACCCCGAGGTGGACGGCGAACCGCAGCAGGTGATCCTTCCGGTCGAGCAGGTCGTCGTCCCGCTCGAGCCGATCGACGTCGACGAGCAGGATCTGCGCGACGCCGTCGTCGATCTCGCGAGTCGCGGTTTCGACGTGGTCCGCGACGTCCCCTTCCGGGTCGCGCTGTACCGGCTCGCCCCCGACCGCTACGTCCTGGCGATGGTGCTGCACCACATTGCCGCCGACGGCTCCTCGTTCGGCCCGTTCGCCCGCGATGTCGTCACGGCCTACAGTGCCCGCGTCGAGGGGAACAAGCCGAACTGGACGCCGCTTCCGGTCCAGTACGCCGACTACGCCGTCTGGCAGCGCGAGGCCCTCGGCGACGAAGTCGACCCGAATTCCGTTGCCGCGCAACAGCTCGACTACTGGGTGAACGAGCTCGACGGTCTGCCCGATCAGCTCGATCTGCCCACCGATCGGAGCCGGCCCGCCGTCTCCTCCTACAGTGGCGACAAGCACCGCTTCGAGATCGACGCCGAGACCCATCGCGGTCTCGTCGAACTCGCCCGCAAGCAGCAGGCATCGCTGTTCATGGTCGTCCACGCGGCCTACGCGGCGTTGTTGTCCCGGCTCAGCGGGTCCGACGACATCGCCATCGGTACCGCAGTGGCGGGTCGCGGAGAGAAGGACCTCGACGACCTGATCGGCATGTTCGTCAACACCCTCGTCCTGCGCACCCGGATCGATCCCGGCGTGTCGTTCGAGGAGTATCTCGGCAGCGTCCGGGAAACCGACCTGACCGCCTTCTCGAACGCCGACGTCCCCTTCGAGCGACTCGTCGAGGTACTCAATCCGCCTCGGTCCACTGCGCGTCACCCGCTGTTCCAGGCCGCACTGTCCCTCGAGCCCGGAACCGCACGCGACATCTCGTTCGCGGGTGTGCACGCCGTCGGTGCCGAGCTCGACGTGCCGATCTCGAAGTTCGACATCCAGCTCTGGGTGACCGAGAAGACCGGCGACGACGGCGAACCCGCCGGTCTCGACGCCTTGTTCGAATACGCCACCGACCTGTTCGATGCCGCGACGGTCGCCGTCTTCGCCGAGCGCTTCGCCCGGATCCTCGCCGGGATCGTCGCCGACCCCTCGACCTGCGTGGGCGACCTCGCGATCCTCTCGCCCGGAGAGGCCGAGCGCCTGCTCACCGCGACGGGCCCCGAGCCGGCCGAGGCCCGCACCCTCGTGGAGTTGCTGACCACCGGTGCCGTCGACCATCCCGATCGTGTCGCCGTCCGCGACCGGGACACCGTCCTGACCTACCGCGAACTCGACACCTGGTCGAACCGCATCGCCCGGCACCTCGTCGCGCGCGGCGCTCGTCCCGACGGCATCGTCGTCCTCGCCTTCCCTCGGTCGTGGGAGATGGTCCTCGCCGTGTGGTCGGTCGCCAAGACCGGCGCCGCCTACACGCCCGTCGACCCGGAATACCCGGCCGAACGCGTCACCCACATGCTCGACGACTCGTCGGCCGTCTTCGGCCTGACGAACGGGGAATATGCCACCGGTCTGCCTTCGGGCGCCGAGTGGATCCGGCTCGACGACCCCGAATTCGTCGACGCCTGCGCGTCCTACCCGGACGGCCCACTCACCGACGCCGATCGCGCGGCGCCGCTGCGGCTCGACCACACCGCCTACGTCATCTACACCTCCGGCTCCACGGGCAAGCCCAAGGGTGTCGCGGTCACCCACCGCGGCCTCGCCGGCCTCGTCCGTGAGAGCGTCGAACTGTACGGCGTGACAGAAGAATCGAAGCTCCTGCACGTCTGCTCTCCGAGCTTCGACCCGTCGGTCCTCGACTGGACGCTGGCCGGGTCCACCGGTGCCGAACTCGTCGTGACACCGCCGATGATCTACGGCGGTGCCGAACTGCGCGCGCTCATCGAACGCACCGGGGTCACCCACACGGTCATCACCCCGGCAGTACTCGGTTCCGTCGACCCGAGCGGGCTCGACACCCTGCGCCTCGTGAACGTCGGTGGTGACGTGTCCACCGCCGACCTCGTGTCCCGCTGGGCGCCCGGTCGCCGGTTCTACAACGCCTACGGTCCGACCGAGACCACGATCGTCTCGACGCGAGGACTCCTCGAACCGTCCGGACCGATCACCATCGGCCGGCCCGTGGCCGGGGTGCACGCCCTGGTCCTCGACAGCCGCCTCCGTCCCGTCCCCGCCGGTGTCGCGGGAGAGCTGTATCTCGCCGGCGACGTGCTCGCCCGGGGTTATCACCGCCGTCCGGCGCTCACCGCCGACCGGTTCGTGGCGAACCCGTTCGGCGCGACCGGAACCCGTATGTACCGGACCGGCGACGTCGTGCGCTGGGACGAGCAGGGGCGCATCGAGTTCGCCGGCCGCTCCGACTTCCAGGTCAAGGTCCGCGGTTACCGCATCGAGCTCGGTGAGATCGACGCCGCGCTGCTGACCCACCCGCTCGTCGCCTTTGCGACCACCGTCGGACACGAGATGCCGTCGGGCCAGACCGCGCTCGTCGCGTACGTGCACGGAGACCCGCAGATCGATCCGGTCGTGCTGGCCGATCACGTCGGCCGGTCGCTGCCCTCGTACATGGTGCCCTCGCAGATCGTCGTGCTCGACGAGGTGCCGCTCAACCCCGTCGGCAAGCTCGATCGCCGCGCCCTGCCCGAACCCGAGCTCGGCATCAGCTACCGCGAGTTCCGCGCCCCGACCACCCCCATCGAGGAGACGGTCGCGAACGTCTTCGCCGAGGTGCTCGGCGTGCAGGGAGTGGGGCTCGACGACGACTTCTTCGAACTCGGCGGCAACTCGCTGCTCGCGACCCAGGTCGTCTCCCGGCTCGGTGTCGCGCTCGATGCGCAGGTGCCGGTGCGGGCGCTGTTCGAATCCAGCTCGGTGGCGGCACTGGCAGTGCGCGTCGAGCAGGAGGCAGGTCGTGGAGCGCGCGTCGCGCTGACGAAACTGCCGCGGCCCGCACGGGTTCCGCTGTCGCTCGCGCAGCAGCGGATGTGGTTCCTCAACCGCTTCGATCCGCGTTCGGCCACCTACAACCTCCCGATGGCGCTGCGTCTGACCGGCGAACTGGACGTCGCCGCTCTGCAGGTGTCGATCATGGACGTCATCGACCGGCACGAGTCGCTGCGCACCGTCTTCCCCGATTCGCCGGACGGACCGCACCAGGTCGTCCGTGCCGCAGCGGAGGTCGTGCCCGACCTGACGCCCACCCGGATCACCCCCGGCGAGCTGCCCGCGGCGGTGCGTCGCCTGGTCTTCACCGGCCTGGATGTGACGTCGGACGTGCCCATCCGCGCCGAGCTGTTCGAACTCGGCGACGAGGAACACGTGCTCGCGCTCGTCGTGCACCACATCTCGGCGGACGGCTGGTCCACCGGCCCGATGGCGCGCGACATCATGGTCGCCTACACGGCGCGCACCGAATGGGAGGAGCCCTCGTGGGCCCCCCTGCCGGTGCAGTACGCCGACTACACGCTGTGGCAGCGGCAGGTCCTCGGCTCCGAGGACGATCCGCAGTCGCTGATCTCCCGTCAGCTCGATTACTGGCGTCGCACCCTCGCCGGGGTGCCCGATCAGCTCGATCTGCCCGCCGACCGTCCGCGGCCGGCCGTGCAGTCGTACTCCGGTGCGACCGTGGACTTCTCGATCGATCCGGAACTGCACCGCGAGCTCGTGGCGCTGGCACGCACCCGAAATGCGTCGCTGTTCATGGTGGTGCACGCGGCCTTGAGCGTGTTGCTCGCGCGGATGTCCGGTCAGGACGACATCGCGATCGGCACCCCGGTCGCGGGGCGCGGCGAGCAGGCGCTCGACGACCTGATCGGCATGTTCGTCAACACCCTCGTGCTGCGCACGGATGTCGATTCGGGTACGCCGTTCACCGCGCATCTCGCACGAGCTCGCGACGCGGCGCTCGGCGCCTTCGGCCACGCCGACGTGCCGTTCGAGCGGCTCGTCGAGGTGCTCAACCCGGCCCGCTCCACAGCCCGGCACCCGCTGTTCCAGGTGATGCTCTCGTTCGAGAACCTGCGCGCCGCGCACGTCGAACTGCGTGGCCTGACCCTCGACGTGCTCGACATCGACACGGCGGTCGCCAGATTCGACCTGCAGCTCACCCTCACCGAGGACTTCGCGGAGGACGGCACGCCGAACGGTCTCGGAGCGGCGTTCACCTATGCGACCGACCTGTTCGATCACGCGACGGTGCGCGGATTCGCCGATCGCTTCGTCCGCATCCTCGAGGCCGTGGTGCGCGAGCCGGAGGTCGTCGTCGGCGACATCGACCTGCTCGACGCCGACGAGCGTCTCGCGGTCCTCGAATCGTGGAACGGCGCTGCGCACGAGCTGGAGCCGGCCACTCTCGTCGACCTGTTCGACGCCCGGGTGGCGACGGATCCGGACGCCGTGGCGCTGACCTTCGAGGGCGCGCAGCTCACCTACGCGGAGTTCGACAGCCGCGTGAACAGGCTTGCCCGCCACTTGATCTCGCAGAGCGTGGGGCCGGAGTCGACGGTCGGGCTCGCCGTGCGCCGATCCCTCGACCTCCTCGTCGGCATGTACGCGATCGTCAAGGCCGGTGGCGCCTACGTGCCGCTCGACCCCGATCAGCCCGCCGAGCGGAACACGTACATCCTCGAGACGGCGGCGCCGGTGGCGGTGCTGACCACCACCCGCGACGCCTTCGAGAACACCGCTGCGGCGCCCACGATCGCGATCGACACGCTCGACCTGTCGGACCTGCCGTCCGGCCCCGTCTCCGACACCGAGCGCACCGCCGCGCTCATCCCCGCGAACACCGCGTACGTCATCTTCACGTCCGGCTCGACGGGACGGCCCAAGGGCGTGGCGGTCCCGCACGGTGCGATCGCCAACCGCCTGCTGTGGATGCAGGACGAGTACACACTCACCCACGACGACGTGGTGCTGCAGAAGACGCCGTTCACCTTCGACGTCTCGGTGTGGGAGTTCTTCTGGCCTCTGCAGATCGGTGCACGGCTCGAGATCGCGCTGCCCGACGGCCATCGGGATCCGGCCTATCTCGCGCGGATCATGGCGGAGCGCGGCGTCACGGTCGCGCACTTCGTGCCGTCCATGCTCGCGGTCTTCGTCGCCGAGAACGCCGCCGCGTCGGCGTCGTCGCTGCGGATGGTCTTCGCGTCTGGCGAGGCGCTGCCCGCATCGGTCGCCGCACGCCTGCGGACGATCCTGCCGGGCGCTCGCCTGCACAACCTGTACGGCCCCACCGAGGCTGCCGTCGACGTGACCTACCACGAGGTCACCGCGGCCGACACCGTGTCGGTGCCCATCGGTGTCCCGGTCTGGAACACCGGTGTCCACGTCCTCGACGGACGGTTGCATCCGGTGCCGGTCGGTGTCGCGGGTGAGCTCTACCTGTCGGGCGTCCAGCTGGCACGGGGCTACGTGGCACGACCGGACCTGACCGCGGAACGATTCGTCGCCTCGCCGTTCGGGGCGGGGGACAGGCTCTACCGCACGGGCGATCTCGTGCGGTGGGTCGCGCGCGAGACCTCGGACGGGCGCACCGCGCGCGGCGAACTCGAGTACATCGGCCGGACCGACTTCCAGGTCAAGCTGCGTGGTCTGCGCATCGAACTCGGCGAGATCGAGACGGCACTGCTCGGTCTCGACGACGTCGACCAGGCCGTCGTGCTGGTGCGGTCGGATGGGCACTCCGGTGAGCATCTCGTGGCCTATCTCGTCCCGGCCGGAGGTGGGTCGCTCGACACCACGTCCGTCTCGCGGCGCCTCGCCGGCTCACTGCCGGCCTACATGGTGCCGTCGGCCTACGTCGTGCTCGACGAGTTCCCGCTCGGATCCTCGGGCAAGCTCGACCGGAAGGCGCTGCCTGCGCCGCTCTTCGAGGTCAAGGAGTTCCGCGCCCCGACGACCCCGATCGAACAGATCGTGGCGTCGGTCTTCGCCGACGTCCTCGGGCTCGACCGGGTCGGTCTCGACGACGACTTCTTCGCACTCGGCGGTAACTCGCTCATCGCGACGCAGGCCGTCTCCCGGATCGGCGAATCCCTCGGTGGCCGCGTGACATTGCGCGCGATTTTCGAGGCATCCACCGTCGAGGGGCTCGCCGCCGCCGTCGAGGCCGATTCCTCCGGCGCGGCCCGCACACCGCTCGTCGCCGGACCGCGACCCGAGCGGGTGCCGCTGTCGCTCGCCCAGCAGCGGATGTGGTTCCTCAACCGCTTCGACCCGGAGTCCGCGGTCAACAACATCCCGGTGGCCGTGCACCTGTCCGGTGTCCTCGACGTCGCCGCGCTCGAGACCGCGCTGCGCGACGTGGTCGCACGGCACGAATCGCTGCGCACCGTCTATCCGGACGTCGACGGTTACGGCTACCAGAAGGTGCTCCCGGTGTCGGAGGTGCCGGTCGAACTGACCGTCGCCCGGATCGACGCCGACCGTCTGCCCGCCGAACTGCGGGCACTCGCGGCCACCACCTTCGACGTCGTGCGCGACGTACCGATGGTGGTGCGGCTGTTCCAGACCGGTCCCGATGCGTATGTGCTCGTCGCGGTCCTGCACCACATCGCCGCCGATGGGTTCTCGATGGTGCCGCTGACCCGCGACATCATGATCGCCTACGCGGCCCGGTCGCAGGGTGAGGCCCCGGCCTGGACCCCGCTCGAGATCCAGTACGCCGACTTCACGCTCTGGCAGCGTGAAGTGCTCGGTACGGAGGACGATCCGGACTCGGTGCTGGCCCGCCAGATCGATTACTGGACCGAGACCCTCGCCGACCTCCCCGAGAGCCTCGGTCTGCCCACGGATCGGCCGCGTCCGGCCGTCGCGTCGTACCGCGGTGCCGTCACCCGGCTGACGATCGATCCCGAACTGCGCGCTGCCGTGGAACGTCTCGCGCAGCAGCGGCGCACGACCGAGTTCATGGTCGTGCACGCGGTCCTCGCGACGCTGCTGGCGCGAATGAGCGCTTCCGACGACGTGGCGATCGGTACCCCGATCGCCGGTCGTGGCGAACGCACCCTCGACGACCTGATCGGCATGTTCGTCAACACCCTCGTCCTGCGGACCCGGGTGGATGTCACCGCCACCTTCGACGAGTTGCTCGCCCACGTCCGCGAGGTCGATCTCGGCGCGTTCGCGCACGCCGAGACCCCGTTCGAGCGGCTCGTGGACGCGCTCGCCCCGGTCCGCACCCAGGCACACAACCCCCTGTTCCAGGTGATGCTCGCCTTCCAGAATCTCGGACAGGTGTCGCTGCAGCTGCCGGAACTGTCGGTGTCGAACGTGCCGCTGGACAACGGATTGTCCAAGTTCGATCTCGTCGTGACCGTTCTCGACACCGAGACCGACGGCGCATCGGCGTCCGACGGCTGGGTCGTCGAACTGTCCTACGCGACCGATCTGTTCGACGCGGAGACGATCGACGTCCTCGGCGAGCGCTTCGTCCGACTGCTCGCCGCCGCGACCGGGACTCCCGGTGCCGGGCTCGACGAACTGCCGCTGCTCACTACCGGTGAACTCGACGCCGTGGACTCCGCGGCCCACGGCGCCCGCACCGAACTCGGCACGGCTGCCACCCTGCCGGCGCTGCTCGACGCGCAGGTCGAGCGCACCCCCGGCGCGCTCGCCGTCCAACCGGGCACCGATGCGGTCGGAACGCCGCTGACCTACCGCGAGTTCGGGGAACGGGTCAACGCGATCGCGCGTCACCTGATCGCCATGGGGGTCGGACCCGAGACCCGGGTCGGCGTCGCGATCGGCCGGTCCGTCGACATGCTCGTCGCCGTCCATGCGGTGATCGCCGCCGGCGGTGCCTACGTGCCGCTCGATCTCGAACAGCCCGCCGACCGGATCTCGTACGTCCTCGAATCCTCCACTCCCGCACTGGTGCTGGTCGCCTCGTGGGACGAGCTCCATCGGCAGGTCGCGTTCGGGGACATCCCGACCGTCGAGATCGACACCCTCGACCTCGCCGGCCGCGCCGGGTCGCCCGTCGGCGACGACGAGCGGATCCGTCCGCTGCGCGCCGAGCACCTCGCCTACGTCCTGTACACCTCCGGCTCCACCGGCCGCCCCAAGGGCGTGGCCGTGCCGCACGCCGCGGTGGTCAACCAGTTGTCGTGGATGCAGGACGAATTCGCCCTGTCGACCGACGACCGGGTGCTGCTCAAGACGCCCGTCACCTTCGACGCGTCGGTCTGGGAGGTCTTCCTTCCGCTGCACGCCGGCGCACGCACCGTCGTGGCGTCGCCGGGTCTGCACCGCGAGCCGGCCGGGATGGCCGCCGAGATCGCCCGGGTCGGGATCACCGTCGTCCAGTTCGTCCCCACCGTCTTCGACGCGGTGCTCGAACACCTCGGTGAGGAAGCCGCGGCCTCGCTCACGCACGTCTTCTGCGGCGGCGAGAGCCTTTCCAGCGAGAGCGCCGCGCGCTTCCGCAAGCTCGGTGCGGCGCCGGTGCACAACCTCTACGGTCCCACCGAGACCACCATCCAGACACTCCATCGCACCGCCGAACCCGACGATCACCCCGCGGTGCCGATCGGCACGCCGGTGTGGAACACCGCCGCCCGTGTCCTCGACGCGCGTCTGCGGCCCGTCCCGGTGGGAGTCGCCGGAGAGCTGTACCTGTCCGGTGCCCAGCTCGCCCGCGCGTACCACGGGCGCGCGGATCTGACCGCGGAACGGTTCGTCGCCGATCCGTTCTCCACCACCGGTGGCCGCCTGTACCGCACCGGCGACCTCGTGCGGTGGGTGCGCACCACCGGCGGCGACCGGCTCGAACTCGACTACCTCGGCCGCACCGACCAGCAGGTCAAGCTGCGCGGTCTGCGGATCGAACTCGGCGAGATCGACACCGCGCTCGCCGCACAGCCCGCGATCGGACGGGCCGTGACGGTGGTTCGCGACGATCCCCGTTCCGGACCGCAGCTCGTTTCGTACGTCGTGCCGATCGCCGGCGCCGACATCGACCCGGCGGAGGTGAAGACCGCTCTGTTCTCGCGGCTCCCGTCGTACATGGTGCCCGCGTCGGTCGTCGTGCTCGACTCGCTGCCGCTCAACACCAGCGGCAAGGTCGACCGTCGCGCGCTGCCCGCACCGACCTTCGAGGTGCAGGAGTTCATGCCGCCGCGGACGCCGGTCGAGGAGATCGTCGCAGGTGTCTTCGCGCAGGTGCTCGGGGTCACGCGCGTCGGCCGCACCGACGACTTCTTCGCGCTCGGCGGCAACTCGCTCGTCGCGACGCAGGTGGTCGCCCGTCTCGGCGACGCCCTCGACACGACCGTCCCCGTACGGACGCTGTTCGACGCTCCCACCGTCGAGGCCCTCGCGGTCCGGGTCGAGCAGTTCGAGGGAGCCGGGTCGCGGCCCGCGCTCGAACGGCGTGAGCGTCCGGAGCGCATCCCGCTGTCGCCCGCCCAGCAGCGCATGTGGTTCCTCAACCGCTTCGATCCGGCTTCCGCGGCGAACAACATCCCCATCGGTGTCCGCCTGACCGGGGTGCTCGACGTCGAGGCGCTGCGCACCGCGCTCGCCGACGTCGTCGAGCGGCACGAGTCGTTGCGGACCGTCTACCCGGACATCGACGGAGTCGGCTACCAGTCGGTGCAGCCGCCCTACGAGGTGGACCTGCCCGTCGAGCGGGTCGACGAGAGCGCCCTGTTCGAGCGGGCGGAACAGCTCACCTCGGCCGGCTTCGACGTCACGAACGAGGTACCGCTGCGGGTCGTGCTGTTCTCGCTCGGCGCACGCGACCACGTGCTGTTCCTCGTGGTCCACCACATCGCATCCGACGGCTTCTCCCTGCGGCCGCTCGCCCGCGACATCATGGTCGCCTACGGCGGCCGTGCGCACGGTGATGCCCCGAACTGGGCACCCCTCGAGGTGCAGTACGCCGACTACGCGCTGTGGCAGCGGCAGGTCCTCGGCTCGGAGGACGATCCACGTTCGGTGCTCGCCCGTCAGGTGGAGTACTGGACCGAGCGGTTGGCGGATCTTCCCGACCAGCTCGACCTGCCGTCGGATCGCGCTCGTCCCGAGGTCGCGTCCAACACCGGGCGCACCAGCCGGTTCCGGATCGAACCCGAGCTGCACGCCGCGCTGGAAAGCCTTGCCCGGGAACGGAACACGTCCCTGTTCATGGTCGTGCACGCCGCCCTGTCCGTGTTGCTCGCGCGGTTGTCCGACAGCGAGGACATCGCGATCGGCACTCCGATCGCGGGTCGCGGCGCGGCCGCCCTCGACGACCTCGTCGGCATGTTCGTCAACACCCTCGTGCTCCGGGTCGACGTACGGAACGACATCCGGTTCCAGGATCTCCTCGCCGAGGTGCGCGAGACCGACCTCGACGCCTTCGCGAACGCCGACGTGCCGTTCGAGCGGCTCGTGGAGATCCTCGACCCGCAGCGCTCGCAGGCGCGCCACCCGCTGTTCCAGGTCGCTCTGACCTTCCAGAACACCGGACACGTCGAGTTCGCCCTCGACGGCGTCACCGCCGCCGCGGTCGACTACGAGGCCCCCACCGCCAAGTTCGACCTGCAGTTCACCTTCGCCGAGACCGTCGGAAAGGACGGCTCGGCGGCCGGTATGGACTTCGCCGTCACCTACGCGACCGACCTGTTCGACGACCTGCGGGTCGCGGCGTTCGCGGAACAGTTGCTGCGCATCCTGCGCGGGGTGGCCGAGGACCCGGCCGTCGTTGTCGGTGACATCGAGATCGTCGACGACTTCGAGCGCGAACTGGTCGTCTCGCGGTGGAACTCGCTGGGCGACGACGTCGCGCCGGCCGGAACGACGCTCGTCGACATGTTCGAGGCGCGCGTCGCCGAGCGCGGAGACGCGGTCGCGGTGCGGTTCGGCGACGAGCAGTTGTCCTACCGCGAACTCGGTGCGCGGGTGCACCGCCTGGCACGTCACCTCATCGATGTCGGGGCCGGTCCGGAGGATCTGGTCGCGGTCGCGATGCCACGCTCTCTCGATCTGATCGTCGCGCTGCTCGCGGTGCTCGAGGCCGGTGCCGGATATCTGCCGATCGACCCGAACTCGCCGGCCGACCGGATCGAGTTCCTGGTCTCCGACGCGACGCCGGTGGCGGTCGTGACCACCTCGGATGTCGAGGTGACGTTCCCCGTCTCGGTGCCGGTCGTCGAGCTCGATCGTCTCGATCTGTCGGAGGTCGACGACGCGCCGATACTCGACGCGGAGCGTCGTGCCCCGCTGACGTCGACGAATCTGGCGTACGTGATCTACACGTCGGGGTCGACCGGACGCCCCAAGGGCGTGCTGATCCCGCACCGCAACGTGGTGCGGCTGATGGTCAACACCGAATCGGTGTACGGCTTCGACTCGTCGGACGTGTGGACGATGTTCCACAGCTACGCCTTCGACTTCTCGGTGTGGGAGTTGTGGGGTCCGCTGCTCTACGGCGGAACCCTCGTGCTGGTCGACTACTTCACGTCGCGTTCGCCGGAAGCGTTCCGCGAGTTGCTGATCCGCGAACGGGTCACCGTGCTGAACCAGACCCCGTCGGCTTTCTACCAGCTGATCGAGGCCGATCGTGTCGCGGTCGACGCGGCACCGTTGTCGCTGCGCTACGTGATCTTCGGTGGTGAGGCACTCGAACCGCGCCGGCTCGCGGGGTGGTTCGAGCGTCACGGTGACGCGGGGCGAGCGCAGCGACGGGGGCTCGGCGCAGCGCCACGGTTGGTGAACATGTACGGCATCACCGAGACGACCGTGCACGTGTCGTACCGGGAGATCGGTGCCGATCTGGCGCAGGGTGCGTCCGCGAGCGTGGTCGGCGTCCCGATCGCGGGTCTACGGGTGTACGTACTCGACCGGCGGCTCAAACCGGTGCCGGTGGGTGTGGCCGGTGAGATGTACGTCGGCGGTGGCCAGTTGGCGCGCGGTTACCTGCGTCGTCCGGAGCTGTCGGCGGCACGTTTCGTCGCCGATCCGTTCTCGTCCGACGGTGCGCTGCTGTACCGGACGGGCGATGTCGCACGCTGGGTCGTCTCGGGTGATCTCGAATATCTCGGTCGCGCCGACGACCAGGTGAAGATCCGCGGTTTCCGCATCGAACTCGGTGAGGTCGAGGCTGCGGTGCTCGCGCAGGGCGAGGTCGCGCACGCCGCGGTGATCGTGCGCGAAGACACCCCGGGTTCGCACCGGATCGTGGCGTATGTGGTTGCGCACGAAGGGATGTCGATCGACGCCGAAGCGTTGCGCAGCGGTGTCGCGGTGGTCCTTCCGGAGTACATGGTGCCTTCGGCGTTCGTGGTGATCGACGCGATCCCGCTGACCGTCAACGGCAAGCTCGACCGCCGGGCGTTGCCCGAGCCGGTGTTCGAGACACGTGGTTTCCGCGCGCCGAGCACCCCGATCGAAGAGATCGTGGCGGGCGTGTTCGCCGATGTGCTCGGTGTCGACCGCATCGGCGCCGACGACGACTTCTTCGCGCTCGGCGGTAACTCGCTGATCGCGACGCAGGTCGTTTCCCGGCTCGGTGCGGCGCTCGACGCGCAGGTGCCGGTGCGGGCCTTGTTCGAGGCGTCCACCGTCGCGGAACTCGCGACGCGGGTCGAACACGAATCCGGTCGCGGTGGGCGGATGCCGCTGGCGGCCCGGACCCGGCCGGAGTCGATCCCGCTGTCTCCCGCGCAGCAGCGGATGTGGTTCCTCAACCGGTTCGATCCCGACTCGACGGCCTACAACATCCCGTTCGCGTTGCGGATGAGGGGTGCACTGGACGTCGACGCGTTGCGTGCCGCCGTCGCCGACCTCGTCGCACGGCACGAGTCGCTGCGCACCGTCTACCCCGAGACGGAATCCGGTCCGATCCAGCGCATCCTGCCGGCCTCGCAGGTCCGGCCCGAACTCGAACCGGTCGACGTCGCCGTCGCCGATCTCGAGGCGCGCATGCGGGAGATCGCCGCGGCCGGCTTCGACGTCACCGTCGACGTGCCGGTGCGGATGCATCTGCTCCGCGTGGCCGACGACGATCACGTCCTCGTCACCGTGGTCCACCACATCAGCGCCGACGGCTCGTCGATGGTGCCGCTCGTCCGCGACGTCATGACGGCCTACGCCGCCCGCTCCGCCGACACCGAACCGGCGTGGGCGCCGCTCGAGGTGCAGTATGCCGACTTCGCGCTGTGGCAGCGCGACGTTCTCGGCTCCGAGGACGATCCGGAGTCCACCGCCGCCGAACAGCTCGGCTACTGGCGCACCGCGCTCGCCGACCTGCCCGACCAGCTCGACCTGCCGCTCGACCGCCCGCGACCCGCGCAGCAGAGTTTCCGCGGCGACCGGGTGGAGTTCACCATCGGGGCGGATCTGCATCGCGAGCTGCGAGATCTGGCGCGTAACCGGAACGCGACCGTCTTCATGGCCGTGCACGCCGCTTTCGCGGCGTTGCTCGCGCGCCTGTCCGGTTCGACGGACATCGCGGTGGGCACCCCCATCGCGGGCCGCACCGAGCAGGCCACCGAGGACATCATCGGCATGTTCGTCAACACCCTGGTGCTCCGACTGCAGGTGGACGGCGATGCGTCCTTCGACGAACTGCTCTCCGCGGCACGGGAAACCGATCTGCAGGCCTTCGCGCACGCGGACGTGCCGTTCGAACGGCTCGTCGAGGTGCTCAACCCGGCTCGGTCGACGGCCCGGCATCCGCTGTTCCAGGTCGGCTTCTCGTTCCAGAACCAGAGCCGATCCGAACTCGCCCTGCCCGGTCTCGACATCGAACCGGTCGATCTCGAAGGTGGCACCGCACAGTTCGACATGCACCTGATCGTCGCCGACAGCTACGGCGACGACGGCGCGCCGCAGGGCATCGACGCGATCCTCACCTACGCGACGGATCTGTTCGACCGCGAGACCGCGGAGACCGTCGCGGCACGTTTCGAGCAGCTGCTCGAAGCGTTCGTCGAGGCTCCGGCGCTGCCCCTGGGAGACCACGCAGTGCTGCTGCCGGAGGAACGCGGCACGGTGCTGGGGGAGTGGAACGACACCGCGCACGGGACCGACACCGGATCGACCCTCGTCGACCTGTTCGACGGGCAGGTCGACGCGCACCGCGACGACGTCGCCCTCGTGTACGAGGGCCGGCGGTGGACCTACGGAGAGTTCGACTCGTCGGTCAACCGTCTCGCCCGGTATCTGCTGGGTCTGGGTGTGGGACCCGAGGATCGGGTCGCGCTGGCGATCCGCCGATCGCCCGAGTTGCTGGTGGGCATGTACGCGATCGCGAAGACCGGTGCGGCCTACGTGCCGGTCGACCCGGACCAGCCCGCCGAGCGCAACACCTACGTCCTCGACACGGCCGCGCCCGTCGCGATCGTCACGACGAGCGGCGACCGGGTCGAGCACGGCACCGTGCCGGTCGTCGACCTCGACCGTCTCGACCTCACCGGGCTCGTGGACGACCCGATCACCGACGACGATCGATCCGCTCCGCTGCGGCCGGGCAACACGGCGTACGTGATCTTCACGTCGGGTTCGACCGGGCGCCCCAAGGGTGTCGCGGTCTCCCATGCTGCGATCGTCAACCAGTTGCTGTGGAAGCGTGAGTATTTCGGCATCGGATCCGACGACGCGGTGCTGCTCAAGACCGTCGCGACGTTCGACCTGTCGGTCTGGGAGTTCTGGTCGGCGCTCACCTCCGGTGCCCGCCTGGTGATCGCCATCGCCGACGGACACCGCGATCCCGACTACCTGCTCGCGTTGCTGCGCGACGAGCAGGTGACCACGCTGCACACCGTTCCGTCCATGCTGTCGATGTTGATGACGGTCGCGGCCGGTCCGGTGGCGTCGTCGCTGCGCCGGATCCTTGCGATCGGTGAGGCGCTGCCCGCGGCGGTGGCCCAGCAGTTCCGTGCCGACAACACCGCGACGTTGCACAACCTCTACGGACCGACCGAAGCTGCGGTCTCGGTCACCGTCCACGAGGTCGACGGCGCCGACCGGACCGTCGTCCCGATCGGTGTGCCCGAGTGGAACACCGCCGTCTACGTCCTCGACGACCGGCTGCGGCCGGTGCCGCCGGGCGTCGCGGGTGAGCTCTACCTCGCGGGTGCTCAGCTCGCGCGGGGCTACCACGCCCGTCCCGACCTCACCGCCGACCGGTTCGTCGCCGACCCGTACGGGCGCGGACGCATGTACCGCACGGGCGACATCGTCCGGTGGAACCGTGCCGGTCGCCTCGAATACCTCGACCGGGCCGACTTCCAGGTCAAGGTGCGCGGTTACCGCATCGAACTCGGTGAGGTCGAAACCGTCCTGCGCGAGCTGCCGGACGTGAAGGACGTCGCCGTCCTGGTGCGCAACACCGCCCATCTCGGCGACCGTCTCGTCGCGTACGTCGTGCCGGACACCGACGCGTTCGACGCCGGTGCGACGCGGACGGCGCTCGCGGAGCGACTGCCGTCGTACATGGTGCCGTCGGCCTTCGTCGAACTCGACGCGCTGCCGCTGAACACCAACGGCAAGCTCGACCGCCGGGCCCTGCCCGACCCCGAACTCGACGCGGGGCAGTTCCGTGCCCCAACCGATCCCGTCGAGGAGATCGTGGCCGCGACCGTCGCCGAACTGCTCGGTGTCGAACGGGCCGGCCTCGACGACGACTTCTTCGAACTCGGTGGCAACTCGCTGCTCGCGACGCAGCTCGCCGCCCGGCTCGGTGCCGCACTCGACACCCGCGTCCCGGTCCGGACCGTCTTCGAGTCGTCCACGGTGGTCGCGCTCGCCGCCCGTATCCGGCCGTCGGTGGGCGAGGGTGCCCGTCCGGCGCTCACGACCGTCCCGCGCCCCGAGCAGGTGCCGCTGTCGCTCGCGCAGCAGCGCATGTGGACCCTGAACCGGGTCGATCCCGAATCGGGTGTCTACAACATCCCCGTCGCCGTGCGCCTGACCGGTGCACTCGACGTGGACGCCCTGCGCGCAGCGGTCGCCGACCTGTTCGCACGGCACGAGGTGCTGCGCACCGTCTACCCGGACAGCGGTGACGGTCCGGTGCAGGTCGTGCTGCCGGTCGCACAGGCCGTGCCCGAGCTCGCCCCGGTGGACGTGACCACCGACGAGCTCGTCGACCGTCTCACCGAGATCCTCGGCAGCGGATTCGACGTGACGGCATCGGTCCCGCCGGTGCGCGTCGCGCTGCTGCGTCTCTCCGCGGACGAACACGTCCTCGCGGTCGTCGCGCACCACATCAGCGCCGACGGGTACTCGATGCGTCCGCTCGTGCGCGACGTGATGACCGCCTATCTCGCGCACGCGGCGGGGGAGACCCCCGGCTGGGAACCGCTCGAGGTCCAGTACGCCGACTACACGCTGTGGCAGCAGAGCGTTCTCGGCTCCGAGGCCGATCCCGAGAGCGAGCTGTCGCGTCAGCTCGACTACTGGGCCGGCGAACTCTCCGGTGTCCCGGAGGTACTCGCACTTCCGACGGACCGTCCGCGGCCCGCCCGCCAGTCCACTCTCGGTGCGTCGTTCACCTTCACGATCGGTGAGGAACTCGCGCAGCGGATCGAGAAGACCGCCCGCGAGCGCAACGCGACCGTCTTCATGACGATGCACGCCGCCTTCGCGGTGCTGCTCGCGCGTCTGTCGGGCAGCGAGGACATCGCGGTGGGCACCCCGACCGCCGGTCGAGGCGAGGAGGCGCTCGACGACCTCGTCGGCATGTTCGTCAACACCCTCGTGCTCCGCACCCGGGTGGCCGGCTCCGCGACCTTCGGCGAGCTGCTCGCGCAGGCCAAGGAGAAGGATCTCGCGGCGTTCGGCAACGCCGACGTGCCGTTCGAGCGGGTCGTCGAACGTCTCGGTGTGCGGCGAAGCAGCGCACACACCCCGCTGTTCCAGGCGATGCTCACCTTCCAGAACATCGACACCGGAACCTTCGCGCTGCCGGGCCTCGAGGTGACCGCCCTCGAGACGGGTGCCGACCAGGCGAAGTTCGACCTGCAGTGCACGGTGGTCGAACGGTTCTCCGAGTCGGGCGCGCTGATCGCACTCGATGTGACGTTCACCTATGCCACGGCGCTGTTCGACGCATCGACGGTCGAGACCTTCGGCGATCGCTTCGTCCGGATCCTCGAGGCCGTGAGCGCCGACCCACAGGTCGTCCTCCGTGCGATCGACCTCCGCACGGATGCCGAGCGGGAGCGGGCCGTCCGACCGAAGAAGGCGCGCACCGTCGCCGATCTGCCCGCTCTCGTGGCCGCATCGGCCGCGGTCGCCCCGGGCACCGTCGCCTTCAGGTACGGCGAGCGCGAGGTCACACTCGGTGAGTTCGCCCAGCGTCTCGACATCATGGCCACCACGACCGGCGGTGCGCTCACCGCGGAAGCACTCGTCTCGGTGGTTTTGAACGGCCTCGTACCGGGGATGCTGCCCGAACTCGGCGCCGACGGTCTCGCACGGCTCGTGCGCGATGTGATCGCCGTCGCCGAAGGCGTGGGCGCCGACCCGGTGGAACGCACCGACGGCGAGTCGGCGGGAGACGCGGATTAGTCCGGTGTCGGGCGCTTCGGGATAATGGAGGATCGGCTGTCGTTCGACTGCCCGGCCAGTACGGTGCCGGGCGGCAGCGGGGGGCGGTTCTGCGTGCACAACGTGGTGCCGGGTGCAGGTGATTTCAGGAGGCTGACGTAGATGACGGGTGACATGGCGGGCAAGCCGGCGCTGGCGATCGAGGACCTTCCCCGGTTGCTCGCCGCCGTCGCGGAGATCGAACCCGACCGTGTCGCCCTCACCGACGGTGATACCCACATCGGCTACGCGCACCTGCGCGACGAGATCGCCACGCTGGACACCGCCATGGGTGGCGCTCTCGGCTTCGACGCCCTGTTCCCCGTCGTCCTGTCGAACATCGCACCCGCGCTGCTCGGGGCTCCGGGTCTCGCGGCGGTGGTCGACGCCCTCCTCGCCGACGCCACCGACGTGCTCGGCGACGATGCCGCAGCACCGGCCGCGGTCGATCCCGACACGCTCGTGGCGCGTTTCGATGCCCAGGTGGGCCGGACACCCGACGCCGTCGCTCTCGAGTTCGACGGACAGACCCTGACCTACCGGGAGTTCGACGCCCGGGCGAACCGTCTCGCCCGTCACCTCATCGGCCTCGGTGTGGGCCCCGACGCACGTGTCGGTCTCGCGGTCCGTCGATCGTTCGACCTGCTGGTGGGCATGTACGCGATCGTCAAGGCCGGCGGTGCCTACGTGCCGGTCGATCCCGACCATCCGGCCGACCGCCTCGCATACGTCCTCGAGATCGCCGAGCCGATCGCGGTCGTCACCACCGAACGGGACGCCGTCGATCTTCCCGGTTCCGTCCCGGCTCTCACGATCGACACCCTCGACCTGTCCGAGGTCTCCGGCGATCCGATCGCCCCGGAGGAGCGCCGCGGCGCGCTCACGGCCGATCACCTCGCCTACGTCATCTTCACGTCGGGTTCGACGGGACGGCCGAAGGGCGTCGCCGTCGAGCACCGGGCGATCGTCGCGAACATCGACTGGCGCCAGTCGGAGTACGGGATGCGCGCCGACGACGTGGTGCTGCAGAAGACTCCGTTCACCTTCGACGTGTCGGTCTGGGAGTTCTTCTGGCCGCTGCAGGTGGGGGCCCGCCTCACGATCGCCGTGCCCGACGGGCACCGGGACCCGGCCTACCTCGCGGGGACGATGATCGAGCGCGGCGTGACGATCGCGCACTTCGTGCCGTCGATGCTCGCCGTCTACCTCGCCGAGCCCACCGCCGCGTCGGTGAGCACCCTGCGCTACGTCTTCGCGTCCGGTGAAGCGCTGCCCCCACAGACTGTCGGCCGCTTCTACGAGATCTCCTCGGCCCGCCTGCACAACCTGTACGGGCCCACCGAGGCCGCGGTCGACGTCACCTACTTCGCGACCTCCGCCGACGACACCGTGGTGCCGATCGGTGCCGCCGTGGCCGACACCGGTCTCTACGTCCTCGACGAGGGCCTGCGCCCCGTTCCGGACGGTGTCGAGGGCGAGCTGTATCTCGCGGGCATGCAGCTCGCGCGCGGCTACCTCCGCCGCCCCGATCTGACCTCCGATCGTTTCGTCGCCGATCCGTTCGGCGAACCGGGCGACCGCATGTACCGCACCGGCGACCTCGTGAAGACGAATGAGGACGGGCAGATCGAGTACATCGGCCGCACCGACTTCCAGGTCAAGCTCCGCGGTCTGCGCATCGAACTGGGCGAGATCGAATCGGCGTTGCTCGACCATCCGGGCGTGCGGCAGTCGGTCGTCGTCGTGCATTCCGACCACACACTCGGCGACCATCTGGTCGCCTATCTCGTCACCGACGGCCGCGACATCGAGCGGTCCGAACTCGCCGACGCCGTGCGCCGGCGCCTGCCCGACTACATGGTGCCGTCGCTGTTCGTCGAACTCGACGAGTTCCCGCTCGGCGGCAGCGGCAAGCTCGACCGGAAGGCGTTGCCCGCACCGGACTTCAGCTCCCTGCAGCGCGAGTACCGCGCACCGTCGACGGCCACCGAGCACGCCGTCGTCGCGGCCTTCGAGCAGGTCCTCGGCGTCGAGCGGCTCGGCGTCGACGACGACTTCTTCGATCTCGGTGGCAACTCGCTGAGCGCGACGCGGGTCGTCGCGCGCCTCAGCGCCGACCACAAGGTCCGCATCGACGTCCGCGAGTTCTTCGACGCCCCGACCGCGGCCGAACTGGCCTCGCTCGTCGACGCCGCCATGGCCTCGGGCGGCGACGGACGCGCACCGCTCGTCCCGCAGGTGCGTCCGGAACGGGTGCCGTTGTCGCTCGCGCAGCAGCGGATGTGGTTCCTCAACCGGTTCGAGCCGGACTCCGCTGTCAACAACATCCCGGTGGCAATCCGTCTGTCGGATGCGCTCGACGCGGCGGCCCTGCAGGCAGCGGTGGCCGACGTGCTCGGCCGGCACGAGTCGCTGCGGACGATCTACCCGGACATCGACGGTGTGGGCTACCAGCAGGTGCTGCCGGTGGACGCGGTGGTGCCCGACCTGGCGCCGGTCCCGGTGACCGAGGCCGATCTGATCGCCCGGGCCACCGAGATCGTCGGTACCGGCTTCGACGTGACGACGCAGGTCCCGTTCCGGGCCCGGCTGTTCGCCGTCACCGAGGCCGAGACCGCCACCGAGACCGCGGTCGAGCACGTGCTGGTGCTGGTCGTGCACCACATCGCGTCCGACGGCTTCTCGATGGGTCCGCTGACCCGTGACGTCGTGACGGCCTATGCCGCGCGTGTCTCGGGCGACGCCCCGCAGTGGGAACCGCTCGCGGTGCAGTACGCCGACTTCGCGATCTGGCAGCGGGAGGTGCTCGGTTCGGAGGACGATCCGGACTCGGTGATCTCGTCGCAGGTCGCGTTCTGGCGGCAGACGCTGACGGGTCTGCCCGAGCAGCTCGATCTGCCGGCCGACCGTCCGCGACCGGCGGTCGCGAGCTACCGCGGTGCCTCGCACCGGTTCGTCCTGGACGCCGAACTCCGTTCCGCAGTCCGCGATCTCGCTCGTCGCACCTCCACCACCGAATTCATGGTCGTGCACGCGGCGCTTGCCGTGCTGCTGGCGCGTCTGTCGGGCACCGACGACATCGCGATCGGCACCCCGGTGGCCGGTCGTGGCGATGCGGCCCTCGACGACCTGGTGGGCATGTTCGTCAACACCCTGGTGCTGCGCACCCGGGTCGAGGGCGGCGAGTCGTTCGAGCAGGTGCTCGGGCAGGTGCGCGGCGCCGACCTCGAAGCGTTCGGGCAGGCCGACCTGCCGTTCGAACGGCTCGTCGAGATCATCGACCCCGAACGGTCGACGGCACGTCACCCCCTGTTCCAGGTGCTCCTCGCGTTCCAGAACCTCGACGCCGACTCGCTCGAACTGCCCGGCCTGACCGTCTCGGCGCTCGACGTCGACGCGGCACTCGCGAAGTTCGACCTGCAGGTCACCGTCTCGGACGACGCCACCGCCGAGGGTTATCTCGTCGACCTCACCTATGCCACCGATCTGTTCGACGCCCGGACGATGGAGTCCTTCGCCGAGCGCCTGACCCGGATCCTCACCGCGGTTGTGACCGAACCCGCACTTCCGGTCGGTGATGTCGCGCTGCTCGAGGACGACGAGCGCACCGATGTGCTCGCCACGTGGAACGCAACCGAGCACGAGCTCGGCGACGCCCGGACCCTGGCGGATCTGTTCGCCGAGCAGGTCCGGCGGTCGCCGGATGCGGTCGCGGTGGAGTTCGAGGGCGAGTCGCTGACCTACGGTGAGTTCTCCGAGCGCGTGAACCGTCTTGCGCGGCACCTGATCTCGCTCGGCGTCGGACCGGAGGCGTCGGTGGGTCTGGCGATGCGCCGCTCGCTGGATCTGCTGATCGGCATGTACGCGGTCGTCACGGCCGGTGGTGCCTACGTGCCGATCGATCCGGATCAGCCGGACGATCGCAACGGTTACATCCTCGACACCGCCGCCCCCGTGGTGGTGCTGACCACCGAGCGCGACGGATTCCGCGTACCGGCCACCGCATCGGTGTCCTCGCTCGCGATCGACGACCTCGACCTGTCCGCGACACCGGCCGAGCCGGTCACCGACGCCGACCGCATCGCGTCGTTGCGGCCGTCGAACACCGCGTACACGATCTTCACCTCCGGTTCGACGGGACGCCCGAAGGGTGTGGCCGTCGCCCACGCCTCGGTCGTCAACCAGATCCGGTGGATCACCACCGAATACGGGATCGGCCCCGACGACGTGGTGCTGCAGAAGACGCCGTTCACCTTCGACGTGTCGGTCTGGGAACTGTTCGGCACCCTCGCCGTCGGCGCGCGCATGGTGATCGCGGTCCCGGACGGTCACCGCGACACCGCCTATCTCGGCACGGTCATCCGCGAGCGCGCGGTGACGGCCACCTCGTTCGTCCCGTCGATGCTCGCGGTCTTCGCGGCATCGGTGTCGCCGGACGACTGCGCGTCGCTGCGCACCGTGCTCGTCGCGGGCGAAGCCTTCCCGCTGTCCGTGGCCGAGCAGTTCTCCCGGATCAGCGCCGCCGAACTCCACAACCTCTACGGCCCCACCGAGGCCACGGTGCACGCCACGGCCCGCCCGGTCGCAGGAACGACGGGTGGTTCCGTCGCGATGGGCGCTCCGGTGTGGAACACCCGCGCCTACGTGCTCGACTCGCGACTGTCTCCGGTTCCAGCCGGGGTCGTGGGCGAGCTGTACCTCGCGGGTACGCAGGTGGCGCGCGGCTACGTCGGCCGCCCCGATCTCACCGCCGAACGTTTCGTCGCCTCGCCCTTCGGCGACGGCGAGCGTCTGTATCGCACCGGCGATCTCGTGCGTTGGAAGAACGACCGCAGCGGCGACCTCGAGTACCTCGGCCGCACCGACTTCCAGGTCAAGCTCCGTGGTCTGCGCATCGAACTCGGCGAGATCGAGACCGCGCTGCTCGACCACACCGGCGTGTCGCAGGCCGCCGCCCAGGTACGGCACGAACAGCTCGTCGCGTACGTGGTCCCGGCCCCGAACGCGACCTTCGACCGCGACGCCGCGCAGGCCGCGCTGAGCGCGGTGCTCCCGGCCTACATGGTGCCGTCCCGATTCGTGGTCCTCGACGAGATGCCGCTCGGAAGCTCGGGCAAGGTCGACAGGAAGGCTCTGCCCGATCCGGTCTTCGAGGCCCGTGGCTTCCGCGCAGCCACGACCCCGGTCGAAGAGGTCGTCGCCGGTGTCTTCGCCGACGTCCTCGGGGTCGACCGCGTCGGACTCGACGACGACTTCTTCGCACTCGGCGGCAACTCGCTCATCGCCACGCAGGTAGTCGCGCGTCTCGGTGCAGAACTGGGAACCGTGGTGCCCGTTCGTGTGCTGTTCGAGGCGCCCGGCGTTGCCGCACTCGCCGCCCGCGTCGAACGGAGCGAGGCCCAGGGCCGCACGCCGCTCGTGGCGCAGGAGCGCCCGGAGCGGGTGCCGCTGTCGCTGGCGCAGCAGCGGATGTGGTTCCTCAACCGCTTCGAACCGGAGTCCGCGGTCAACAACATCCCCGGCGCCATCCGGTTGACCGGCGCCCTGGACGTCGACGCGCTGCGCTCCGCCGTGGTCGACGTGCTGGGCCGCCACGAGTCGCTGCGGACGGTCTACCCGGACGTCGACGGTGTGGGCTACCAGCAGGTGCTGCCGGTGTCCGAAGTCGAACCCGACCTGACACCGCTCGACGTCACCGAGACGCAGCTGGTGCAGAGCATCACGGATCTCGTCTCGTCCGGCTTCGACGTCTCCACCCAGGCCCCCTTCCGGGCGCGGCTCTTCGCGGTGTCGGCGACCGAACACGTGCTGGCGCTGGTCGTGCACCATATCGCCGCCGACGGCTTCTCCATGGGCCCGCTCACCCGCGACATCGTCTCCGCCTACGCGGCCCGGGCCGCCGGGGGAGAGCCGGGCTGGGAACCGCTTCCGGTGCAGTACGCCGACTTCGCCATCTGGCAGCGGGAGGTGCTCGGCTCGGAGGACGATCCGGAATCGGTGATCTCGTCGCAGGTCGGCTTCTGGCGGCAGACGCTCGCGGGCCTGCCCGAACAGCTCGACCTGCCGGCCGACCACCCGCGTCCCGCGGTCGCCACCAACCGCGGTGCCCTGCACGAGTTCACCCTCGACGAGACGCTGCACGACCGCATCGTCACGCTCGCCCGCGAACGCAACGCGACCCCCTTCATGGTCGTGCACGCCGCGCTGGCGGTGCTGCTGGCGCGGCTGTCCGGCACCGAGGACATCGCAATCGGTACCCCGGTGGCCGGGCGTGGCGACGCGGCGCTCGACGATCTGGTGGGCATGTTCGTCAACACCCTGGTGCTGCGCACCCGCGTGGACGGCGGCGAGTCGTTCGAGCAGGTACTCGGGCAGGTGCGCGGCGCCGACCTCGACGCGTTCGGCCACGCCGATCTGCCGTTCGAGCGACTCGTGGAGGTGCTCAACCCCGAGCGCTCCACGGCACGTCATCCGCTGTTCCAGGTGATGCTGTCGTTCCAGAACCTCGAGACCGGCACGCTCGAGCTGCCCCGCCTGACCGTCGGGGCCGTCGACCTCGACATCGCGACCGCCAAGTTCGACCTCCAGTTCGTCGTCACCGAGACGCCCTCTGCCAGCGGCGCGACCGAGTATTCGGTGGGCCTGACCTACGCCACCGATCTGTTCGAGCCCCGCACCGTCGAGCGCATCGCCGACCGCTTCGTCCGTCTCCTCGAGGCCGTCACCGGCGACCTCTCCATCGCGGTGGGCGATGTCGATCTGCTCGACGACGCCGAACGCGCGCAGCTGCTCGAGCGGTGGAACGACACCGACCGCGCGCTCGACGGCACCTCGACCCTCGTGGATCTGTTCGCCGAGCAGGTACGGCGGTCGCCTGATGCGGTCGCGGTGGAGTTCGACGGCGAGTCGCTGACCTACAGCGAGTTCTCCGAGCGCGTGAACCGCCTTGCGCGGCACCTGATCTCACTCGGCGTCAGGCCGGACGCGCGGGTCGGTCTGGCCATGCGTCGCTCGCTGGACCTGCTGGTCGGCATGTACGCCGTCGTCGTGGCCGGTGGTGCCTACGTGCCGGTCGATCCGGATCAGCCGGACGATCGCAACGGTTACATCCTCGACACCGCAGCACCGGTGGTGGTGCTGACCACCGCACGCGACGGATTCCGGGTCCCGGGGGAGAGGTCTGTCCCGAGCCTGCTCGTCGACGCCGTCGATCTGTCCGCGACGTCGGCCGAACCGGTCGCCGACGCGGAGCGGACGTCCCCGTTGCGGGCGCCGAACACGGCGTACGTCATCTTCACGTCGGGTTCGACGGGCCGGCCCAAGGGTGTGGCGGTGCCGCACGGCGCGATCGTCAACCGCCTGCGCTGGATGCAGCACGAATACCCCTTGACCGGGGCCGACACGGTGCTGCAGAAGACCCCGTTCACATTCGACGTGTCGGTGTGGGAATTCTTCTGGCCCTTGCAGATCGGTGCCCGGTTGCTGGTCGCCGTGCCCGACGGTCATCGCGATCCGCGGTACCTGGCGTCGGTGATCGCCCGGCGTGGCGTGACGGTCGTGCACTTCGTGCCGTCCATGCTGGCGGTGTTCGTCGCCGAGGCGTCGGCCGACGAACTCACCTCGCTCCGTCACGTCTTCGCCTCCGGCGAGGCACTGCCGCCCGCACTGGCCGCCCGCACACGCGCACTGCTGTCCGACGCCGGTCTGCACAATCTCTACGGCCCCACCGAGGCGGCCGTGGACGTGACCTACCACGAGGCCACCGACGCCGACACGGTGTCCGTGCCGATCGGTGCGCCCGTGTGGAACACCCGTGTCTACGTCCTCGACGAGCGTCTCGCGCCCGTCCCCGTGGGGGTCGCAGGCGAGCTCTATCTCGCGGGAGCCCAGCTCGCGCGGGGCTACGTGCAGCGCCCCGACCTCACCGCCGAACGCTTCGTCGCATCGCCCTTCGGTGACGGCGAGCGTCTGTACCGCACCGGCGATCTCGTGCGCCGGCCGGACGAGACCGGCGAACTGGATTACATCGGCCGCACCGATTTCCAGGTCAAGCTCCGCGGTCTCCGCATCGAACTCGGCGAGATCGAGACCGCGCTGCTCGCCCTCGACGAGGTCGACCAGGCCGTCGTGCTGGTCCGTCAGGACCAGCTCGTCGCCTACGTCGTCCCGCAGGCCGGCGCGGCCTTCGACCAGGTGGCGGCCGGGGAGGCACTGTCCGCGCAGTTGCCGGCCTACATGGTGCCCGCCAACTACGTGCTCCTCGACGTCATGCCGCTGGGTGCGGCCGGCAAGCTCGACCGCAAGGCGCTGCCCGATCCGGTCTTCGAGGTCAAGGAGTTCCGCGCCCCCACCACCTCGACCGAGCAGGTCGTGGCGTCGATCTACTCCGAGGTTCTCGGCGTCGAACGTGTCGGACTCGACGACGACTTCTTCGCGCTGGGTGGCAACTCGCTCATCGCCACCCAGGTGGTCTCCCGCATCGGTGCCGCACTGAACGCCACCGTTCCGCTGCGCTTGCTGTTCGAGGCGTCGACCGTCGAAGAGCTCGCGGCGCGCCTCGAACGCGGGGTATCCGGCGGTCCGCGCCGGCCCCTCGTCGCCACCGAACGACCCGACCGGGTTCCGCTGTCGCTCGCGCAGCAGCGCTACTGGTTCCTCAACCAGTTCGACACGGCATCCTCGGCGGTCGACAACATCCCGATCGCTGTGCGACTCGTCGGCGACCTCGACGTCGAGGCGCTCTGCGCGGCAGCTCGCGACGTCATCGCCCGGCACGAATCGCTCCGCACCATCTACCCGGACTCGCCGGAGGGGCCGCACCAGGTGGTGCTCCCGCTCGACGGTGCGCTGCCCGAACTCGTCGTGCGCGACGTCGCGGAGGACGAACTCGAACCCGAGATCGTGGCGTTCATGTCGACCACCTTCGACGTGACCTCCGAGGTGCCCGTCGCAGTGCGCATCTTCCGCGTCAGCGACGACGAGCACATCCTTGCGCTCGTCGTGCACCACGTGTCGGCCGATGGCGCGTCGGTCGGCCCGCTGACCCGCGACCTGATGACGGCCTATGCGGCGCGCTCGCACGGCGATGCCCCGGCGTGGGAGCCGCTGCCCGTGCAGTACGCCGACTACGCGTTGTGGCAGCGCGAGGTGCTCGGCAGCGAGGACGATCCCGAATCGCTGGCCTCGAAGCAGGTCGAGTACTGGAAGCAGGCCCTCGCCGGTCTGCCCGACCAGCTCGATCTCCCGTCCGACCGCCCGCGTCCGCCGAGCCAGAGCTTCCGCGGCGAATCGGTGCAGTTCACGATCTCGCCCCAACTGCACCGCGGTCTGCAGGAACTCGCGCGGTCGAAGAACGCGACGCTGTTCATGGTCGTCAACGCGGCGTTCGCGACTCTGCTGGCCCGTCTCTCGGGTACCCGCGACATCGCCATCGGCACCCCGATCGCCGGTCGCGGTGAACGCGAGCTCGACGATCTGATCGGCATGTTCGTCAACACGCTGGTCTTCCGCAGCGACGTCGACCCGGCCCAGTCCTTCGAGCGACTCCTCGAGCGCACCCGCGAGACCGACCTGGGTGCCTTCGCGAACGCCGATGTGCCGTTCGAACGACTGGTGGAAGTGCTGAACCCGGTGCGCTCCACCGCCCGCAATCCGCTCTTCCAAGTGGGTCTGTCGTTCCAGAACCTGGCTCGCACCCAGCTCGCACTGCCCGGCCTGACAGTGAGCTCCACCGATTTCGAGCTGCAGCTCGCCAAGACCGATCTGCAGCTCACGGTGTTCGACCACTACGACGACGACGGTGCGCCTGACGTCATCGACGCCACCTTCACGTACGCGACCGATCTGTTCGACGAGTCGACCGTGGACGGCTTCGCGCAGCGCTTCGTGCGTGTCCTCGAGGCGATCGTCACCGACCCGGCCACGGCTGTCGGCGACATCGACATGCTCGACGGATCCGAGCGGGTCGAGATCCTCGAGTCGTGGAACGCCACCGACCGTGCGGTCGAGCACGCGACGACGTTGGCGGATCTGTTCGACGAGCAGGTGGCGCGGGTGCCGGATGCGACGGCGTTGGTGTTCGAGGGTGAGTCGCTGACCTATGCCGAGTTCGATGCTCGCGTGAATCGTCTTGCGCGCAGGTTGATTTCGGAGGGTGTGGGTCCGGAGTCGACGGTGGCGCTGGCGATGCGCCGGTCGGTCGAGTTGCTGGTCGGTATGTTTGCGGTGGTCAAGGCCGGTGGCGTCTACGTGCCGGTCGATCCGGATCAGCCGGACGAGCGCAATGCCTACATTCTCGACACGGCTGCGCCCGTGGTGATCCTGTCCACCGAACGCGACGGGTTCACGGCACCGGGGAAGAAGTCTGTCCCGAGCCTGGCGATCGACACGCTCGATCTCTCGAGCGTCTCGGCCACCTCCATCGCCGACGGTGAGCGGATCGCGCCGTTGCGGTCGTCGAACACGGCGTATGTGATCTTCACGTCGGGGTCGACGGGCCGGCCGAAGGGTGTGGCGGTGCCGCATGCGGCGATCGTCAACCAGTTGCTGTGGAAGCGTGAGCATTTCGGTCTCGGTGTCGATGATGCGGTGTTGCTGAAGACGGTGGCGACGTTCGACCTGTCGGTGTGGGAGTTCTGGTCGGCGTTGGTCTCCGGTGGGCGTGTGGTGATCGCGTCGGCCGACGGGCATCGGGATCCGGCCTATCTGAACCGGTTGTTGGCGGAGCAGGCGGTGACGACGCTGCATGTGGTGCCGTCGATGCTCGAGGCTCTGATGGTCGACGCGGGCGGGGTGCTGGCCCCCTCGCTGCGCCGGATCCTCGCCATCGGTGAGGCGTTGCCGCCGGCGACGGCGAAGCGGTTCGTCGAGCACAACGCTGCCCGGTTGGTGAATCTCTACGGTCCGACCGAGGCCGCGGTGTCGGTCACCGCCGGTGATGTCACCGATGTCTCGGGTGTGTCGGTGCCGATCGGTGTGCCGGAGTGGAACACCCGGGTGTTCGTGCTCGACGAGCGGTTGCATCCGGTTCCGGCCGGTGTCGCCGGTGAGTTGTATCTGGCGGGCGCGCAGTTGGCGCGTGGGTATTTCGGGCGTGCGGATCTGAGTGCGGAGCGGTTCGTGGCGTCGCCGTTCGGTGACGGTGAACGTCTGTACCGCACAGGTGACCTGGTGCGGTGGACCCGTGACGGTGAGTTGGATTACCTGTCGCGCACGGACTTCCAGGTGAAGGTGCGTGGTTTCCGTATCGAGCTCGGGGAGATCGAATCTGCGTTGCGGGCGATGGATGTGGTCCGGGATGTTGCGGTGATCGCCCGTGAGGACGAGCGGGTCGGCACCCAGCTCGTCGCGTACGTCGTGCCCGCCGAGGCCGACACCCTCGACGTGGCGGCGGTCAGGACTGATCTGGCGACACAGGTCCCGTCATACATGGTGCCGTCGGCGTTCGTGCTGCTCGATGCGTTGCCGCTGAACGTCAACGGCAAGTTGGATCGGAAGGCGCTGCCCGAACCTGTCTTCGAGACCCGTGAGTTCCGGACCCCGGTCAGCCCGGCCGAACAGGCTGTCGCCGCGGTCTTCGCCGAGGTACTCGGCGTCGAACGGGTCGGTCTCGACGACGACTTCTTCGAACTCGGCGGTAACTCGCTGCTCGCCACCCAGGTGGCCTCCAGGCTCGGAGCCGCACTCGGTGCGAAGGTTCCGGTACGCGCACTGTTCGAGAACACCACCGTCGAATCGCTCGCGGATGCGGTCGAATCGCAGCGTGGCGACGACCGCCGTCCTCTCGAAGCCGTCGAGCGGCCCGAGCGCATTCCGCTGTCGCTCGCGCAGCAGCGCATGTGGTTCCTCAACCGCTTCGACACCGAGTCGTCCGCCTACAACGTGCCGATCGCGATCCGGCTCAGCGGCAACCTCGACGTCGACGCGCTGCAGTCCGCAGTCGGCGACGTCGTCGCCCGCCACGAATCGTTGCGCACCTACTACCCGGAGACCGACGACGGACCCGTCCAGGTCATCGTTCCGGCCGCGCAGGCGGTTCCCGACCTCACCCCGGTCGACGTCACGGAGACGGACGTCCTCGCCGCGGTGCAGGAACTCGCGGCGACCGTCTTCGACGTCACCACGTCCGTGCCGCTGAGCGCACGACTGTTCCGGGTCCGCGAATCCGATTACGTCCTCGCGTTCGTGGTCCACCACATCTCCGCCGACGGCTCGTCGATGGGTCCGCTCACGCGCGACCTCATGACGGCCTACGTAGCACGGTCGCAGGGCGACGCGCCGGCGTGGGAGCCGCTACCCGTGCAGTACGCCGACTTCGCGATCTGGCAGCGCGAGGTGCTCGGCTCCGAGGACGATCCCGAATCGCTGGCCTCGAAGCAGGTCGAGTACTGGAAGCGGGCCCTCGCCGGCCTGCCCGACCAGCTCGATCTGCCGAGCGACCGGCCGCGCCCCGCGGTCCAGTCGTTCCGGGGTGGTCGCGTCGACTTCACGGTCGAGGCAGACCTCCACCGGCACCTCGCCGACCTCGGCCGGCGCACCAACACCACGATGTTCATGGTGCTGCACACCGCGCTTGCGGTGTTCCTCGCACGCATGTCCTCGAGCGACGACATCGCCATCGGTACGCCGATGGCGGGTCGCGGTGAACGCGAGCTCGACGATCTGATCGGCATGTTCGTCAACACACTGGTGTTCCGTACCCATGTCGATTCGGACGCGACGTTCACCGAGCTCCTGGGAGGGACCCGTGAGGCCGATCTCGGGGCCTTCGCGAATGCCGATGTGCCGTTCGAACGACTCGTCGAGGTGCTCAATCCCGCGCGCTCCACGGCACGCCACCCGCTGTTCCAGGTGGGTCTGTCGTTCCAGAACCTCGCGCAGGCCACGCTCGAACTGCCCGGTCTCACGATTGCCGGTCTCGACACCGACATGGAGATCTCGCAGTTCGACCTGCACCTGATCGTCACCGACCGCTACAGCGACGACGGCACGCCCACGGGCATCACCGGCTACTTCACGTACGCGACCGATCTGTTCGACGAATCGACGGTCGCGGAGTTCGCCGCACGGTTCATCCGCGTGCTCGATGCCGTGGCCGACGATCCGGCCCTGCCCGTCGGCGACCTGCCGCTCCTCGACACCGCGGAGACCACGCGGGTGCTCGAAGCGTGGAACGACACCGCGCACCCCACCGAGGTGACGACGCTCGTGGATCTGTTCGACGAGCAGGTGGCGCGGGTGCCGGATGCGACGGCGTTGGTGTTCGAGGGTGAGTCGCTGACCTATGCCGAGTTCGATGCTCGCGTGAATCGTCTTGCGCGCAGGTTGATTTCGGAGGGTGTGGGTCCGGAGTCGACGGTGGCGCTGGCGATGCGCCGGTCGGTCGAGTTGCTGGTCGGTATGTTTGCGGTGGTCAAGGCCGGTGGCGTCTACGTGCCGGTCGATCCGGATCAGCCGGACGAGCGCAATGCCTACATTCTCGACACGGCTGCGCCCGTGGTGATCCTGTCCACCGAACGCGACGGGTTCACGGCACCGGGGAAGAAGTCTGTCCCGAGCCTGGCGATCGACACGCTCGATCTCTCGAGCGTCTCGGCCACCTCCATCGCCGACGGTGAGCGGATCGCGCCGTTGCGGTCGTCGAACACGGCGTATGTGATCTTCACGTCGGGGTCGACGGGCCGGCCGAAGGGTGTGGCGGTGCCGCATGCGGCGATCGTCAACCAGTTGCTGTGGAAGCGTGAGCATTTCGGTCTCGGTGTCGATGATGCGGTGTTGCTGAAGACGGTGGCGACGTTCGACCTGTCGGTGTGGGAGTTCTGGTCGGCGTTGGTCTCCGGTGGGCGTGTGGTGATCGCGTCGGCCGACGGGCATCGGGATCCGGCCTATCTGAACCGGTTGTTGGCGGAGCAGGCGGTGACGACGCTGCATGTGGTGCCGTCGATGCTCGAGGCTCTGATGGTCGACGCGGGCGGGGTGCTGGCCCCCTCGCTGCGCCGGATCCTCGCCATCGGTGAGGCGTTGCCGCCGGCGACGGCGAAGCGGTTCGTCGAGCACAACGCTGCCCGGTTGGTGAATCTCTACGGTCCGACCGAGGCCGCGGTGTCGGTCACCGCCGGTGATGTCACCGATGTCTCGGGTGTGTCGGTGCCGATCGGTGTGCCGGAGTGGAACACCCGGGTGTTCGTGCTCGACGAGCGGTTGCATCCGGTTCCGGCCGGTGTCGCCGGTGAGTTGTATCTGGCGGGCGCGCAGTTGGCGCGTGGGTATTTCGGGCGTGCGGATCTGAGTGCGGAGCGGTTCGTGGCGTCGCCGTTCGGTGACGGTGAACGTCTGTACCGCACAGGTGACCTGGTGCGGTGGACCCGTGACGGTGAGTTGGATTACCTGTCGCGCACGGACTTCCAGGTGAAGGTGCGTGGTTTCCGTATCGAGCTCGGGGAGATCGAATCTGCGTTGCGGGCGATGGATGTGGTCCGGGATGTTGCGGTGATCGCCCGTGAGGACGAGCGGGTCGGCACCCAGCTCGTCGCGTACGTGGTTCCTGCAGACGGTGCGCAGACGGACATCGAGTCGATCAGGTCCGCTCTCGGCGCCCAGGTGCCGTCGTACATGGTGCCGTCGGCGTTCGTGCTGCTCGAGGCGTTGCCGCTGAATATCAACGGCAAGCTCGACCGCAAGGCTCTGCCCGAACCTGTCTTCGAGACCCGAGAATTCCGTGCCCCGAGCACGCCGGTCGAGGAGATCGTGGCCGGCGTGTTCGCCGAGGTGCTCGGCCTCATCCGCGTGGGCGTCGACGACGACTTCTTCGAACTCGGCGGCAACTCGCTGCTCGCCACGCAGGTCGTCTCGCGGATCGGCGCGGCACTCGACACCCGCGTCCCCGTGCGTGTGCTGTTCGAGGCCCCCAGCGTCGCGGCACTCGCCGTTGCGGCCGAACAGCACACGGGTGCGGCAGCGCGTCCGCCGCTGGTGCCGCAGTCGAGACCCGACCGTGTGCCGCTGTCGCTCGCGCAGCAGCGCATGTGGTTCCTCAACCGCTTCGACACCGCGTCGTCGGTCAACAACATCCCGGTCGCGGTCCGCCTGGCCGGTGCACTCGACCTCGGTGCGCTGCAGGCGGCGGTCCAGGACCTGCTGGCCCGGCACGAGGTGCTGCGCACCGTCTACCCCGAGATCGACGGACAGCCCTACCAGCTGATCCTCCCTGTCTCGGAGGCCGCGCCCGACATCGACGTCGAGTCGACCACTGAGGACGATCTGCTGCAGAAGGTGACAGCAGTCGTCTCCCGCGGGTTCGACGTCACCACCGAGATCCCGCTGCGCGCACGACTGTTCGAGCTCTCCGAGCGTGATCATGTGCTCGTCTTCGTCGTCCACCACATCAGTGCCGACGGCTGGTCCATCTCGCCGCTGACCCGCGACGTGATGACGGCGTACATGTCCCGCGCGGAGGGCGAGGTGCCCGCCTGGGTGCCGCTGCCCGTGCAGTACGCCGACTTCGCGATCTGGCAGCGCGACGTACTCGGAGACGAGGACGATCCCGCGAGCCTGCTCGCGGCGCAGGCCGACTTCTGGAAACGCACCCTCGCGGGCCTTCCGGACGAGCTGAACCTGCCGATGGACCGGCCGCGCCCCGCGGTGCAGTCCTTCGCCGGCGGCAAGGTCGACTTCCTCCTCGACGCCGATACGCACCGCGGTCTCGCGGCGCTGGCACGACGGACCGGTACGACGATGTTCATGGTCGTGCACACCGCACTCGCGGTCTTCCTCGCTCGGATGGCCGACACCGATGATGTCGCAATCGGCACGCCGATCGCAGGTCGTGGCGAGGCCGAGGTCGACGACCTGATCGGCATGTTCGTCAACACGCTTGTGCTGCGCAGCCGGGTGGACACGGGCGAGGGCTTCTCGGAACTGCTCGCGCGGGTGCGCGAGGCCGACCTCGAGGCGTTCGCCCACGCCGACATCCCGTTCGAGCGGCTCGTGGAGATCCTCAATCCCGAGCGGTCGACGGCACGGCACCCGCTGTTCCAGGTGGTCCTGTCGTTCGAGAACCTGCCCGAGACCGCTCTGGAACTGCCCGAGCTCACCGTCTCCGGCGTTCCGTTCGACGTCGACACCGCGAAGTTCGATCTGGGCCTGACACTGCGCGAACATATCGACGGATCCGGCGCACCCGCCGGACTGTCGGCCGAGTTCTCCTACGCCAGTGCACTCTTCGACGAGCGCACGATCCAGCGTTTCGCCGAGCGGTTCACGCGACTGGTCGGCGGCATCCTCACGGACGACCGCGCACCGGTCGGCGACCTGCCGCTGCTCGCCGACGACGAGTTCGCACAGCTCACGGCGATGCGCGGACACGACGTCGTCACGGAACCGAGCACCCTCGCCGAGTTCCTCACGCGCGGCGTCGCGATGGATCCCGACGCCGTCGCGGTGCGGTACGAGGGACGGTCGATCACCTACCGCGAACTCGACGAGACCTCGTCGAAGCTCGCCCGGGTGCTGATCGATCGCGGCATCGGCCCGGAGAACTTCGTGGCCGTGTCGTTCCCGCGCTCGTACGACATGACGGTCACCGTCATGGCCGTGGCCAAGTCCGGTGCGGCGCACGTCCCCGTCGACCCGACCTATCCGGCCGACCGCGTGCGCTACATGCTCGACGACTCCGGGGCCACCCTGGGCATCACGTCGTCCGAGTTCGCCGGCGGTCTGCCCGACGACGCGGAATGGCTCCTGCTCGACGACCCGGCCTTCGTCGCGGACGTCGAATCCCGTTCCGCTGCACCGATCACCGACACCGATCGGGTACGCCCGATCCGGGTCCACCACCCCGCCTATCTGATCTACACCTCGGGTTCGACCGGCAAGCCCAAAGGCGTCGTCGTCACCCACACGGGTCTCGCGGGCCTGAAGGACATGGTCACCGATCTGTACGGGGTGACCTCGGAATCGCGGTTCCTGCAGATATGCTCGCCGAGCTTCGACCCGTCGGTGCTCGAGTGGATGGCGGCCTTCGCGTTCGGCGCGACGCTCGTGATCGTGCCCGCCGGGATCATCGGCGGACCGGATCTCGCCGAACTGCTGAAGACCGAACGCGTGACGCACACGATCATCACGCCGGCCGTGCTGGGCACGATGGACTCCACGGGCATCGACAGCTTCGAGGTGCTCTCCGTCGGTGGCGACGTGACGACACCGGAACTGCTGGCCGAATGGTCGCAGCGCACCACCTACGTCAACGCGTACGGCCCGACGGAGGCGACCATCGTGTCGACCTTCGGGCAGATGGAGCCGGGACGTCCGATCACCATCGGCGAACCCATCGTGGGCATGACCGCCCTCGTGCTCGACTCGCGGCTGCGTCCCGTCGCTGCCGGTATGGCGGGTGAGCTCTACGTGGCCGGCCGGGCACTCGCCCGTGGCTACCACCGCCGCACCGCGCTGACCGCCGAGCGGTTCGTCCCCAATCCCTACGGCGAACCCGGCGACCGCATGTACCGCACCGGCGACGTCGTCCGGTGGCGGCCCGTCGAGGACCGGTTGGAGATCGAGTTCGTCGGCCGCAGCGACTTCCAGGTCAAGGTGCGCGGTTTCCGCATCGAACTCGGTGAGATCGACGCGGTCCTCAGCGCACACGAGTCCGTGAACTGGGCGACGACGGTGGGTCGTTCCACCCCGTCCGGCGCGACCGTCCTCGTGTCCTACGTGCTGCCCGTCCGTGGCCGGACGGTCGACACGGTGGAGCTGACGGAATTCGTGGCGCGCTCGTTGCCGCCGCACATGGTGCCGTCGGCGATCGTGGTGCTCGACGAGGTGCCGTTGACCCCGGTGGGCAAGCTCGACCGCGACGCTCTGCCGGAGCCGGTGATCGAGGAGCGCGAGTACCGCGCCGCCGAGAACGAGGTCGAGCAGATCATCGCGGAGGTGTTCGCGGAGGTCCTGCATCTGGACAAGGTGAGTGTCGACGAGTCGTTCTTCGCGCTCGGCGGCGACAGCATCGTGTCGATCCAGCTGGTGTCGCGGGCGAAGGCGCGGGGCGTGGTGTTCACGCCGCGCGACGTCTTCGAACGCCGCTCGGTGGCGGGGCTCGCCGAGGTCGCCGTCCGAGCCGAGACCGGTGGTCAGGACCGACTGGCGGAACTGCCCGGCGGTGGCGTCGGCGAGGTTCCGCTGACGCCGATCATGCGTGAGGTTCTCGCATGGCCCGGCGGTTTCGACCGCTTCTCCCAGACCGTCGCCGTGAATCTTCCGCGGGGTATCGACCGGGACATCCTGGTCGGCACGATCGCCGCGGTGCTCGACCATCACGACGCGCTGCGCTCGATCCTCGAATCGGGCCCCGACGGCGAACCGCTGCTGTGCGTCCGTGGCCGCGGCACCGTCGACGCCGCGGCACTGCTGACCCGCGTCGAGCTGCCCGCGGACGTCACGGATGCCGAGCTCACCGAGATCGGTTCCCGCGAACTCGATTCCGCGTTGTCCCTCCTCGACCCGAGGAGCGGATCGGTCCTGCGGTTCGTGTGGTTCGACTTCGGAACCGACGGCCGCGCCGGTGTCCTGCTCATCGTCGCCCACCACCTCGTGATGGACGGCGTGTCGTGGCGAATCCTGCTGCCCGACCTCGGTGCCGCATGGGGTGCCCTCGTCAGCGGTCAGGACGTCGCGCTTCCCGCCGTCGGCACGTCGCTGCGCCGGTGGGCGCACGGTCTCGTCGAGGCCGCTCCCGCGCACCGGTCCGAACTCGACCTGTGGGAGCGGGTGCTGGAGACCCCCGATCCGCAGTTCGGCGAGCGTCCGTTCGATCCCGCCGTCGATGTCACCTCCACCGTCGAACGCATCGAGGTCACCCTCGATGCCGCGCAGACCGACGTGCTGCTCACGGCGGTGCCGGCGATGTTCCGCGGCGGCGTCGCCGACGGTCTCGTCGCGGCGCTCGGCCTGGCGGTCGTGCGCTGGCGTCGCGATCGCGGCATCGAGACCTCTTCCGCCCTGGTCAAGTTCGAGGGTCACGGGCGTGAGGAATCCGTGGTGCCCGGATCGGACCTCTCGCGCACCGTCGGATGGTTCACGAGCGCATATCCGGTGCGTGTGGACCTCGACGGCATCGACGTCGACGACGCCTTCGCCGGTGGCGCCGCCGTGGGCAACGCCGTGAAATCGGTGAAGGAACAGTTGCTGGCGATCCCGGACAAGGGCATGGGCTTCGGTCTGCTGCGGTACCTGGATCCGGAGTCGTCGGCGCGATTGGCGTCGCTGCAGAAGTCGCCGCAGGTCAGCTTCAACTATCTGGGACGGGTCTCCTCGGCGGACGTACCGGAGGAACTCGCGGCGATCGGTTGGACCCCGACCGACGCTCTCGGGCGGGTCGATGCCGCCCTCGATGCCGACATGCCCGCGAACGCGGCTGTCGACATCAACGCGATCGTCACGGACGGACCCGAGGGTCCGCAGCTGGGCGCGGGTGTCGCCTTCCCCACGGGTCTGCTCGACCGCGAGGACATCGACGAACTCGCGCAGCACTGGCTCGCCGCGCTGGACGCGCTGGTGCAGCACGCCTCGCGTCCCGACGCCGGGGGGCTCACGCCGTCCGACGTGCCGCTCGTGCGGGTCACGCAGCCGGAGCTGGAACGGTGGGAGTCGGAGTACCCGACGCTGAGCGATGTGTGGCCGCTGTCGCCGCTGCAGTCCGGCCTGTTGTTCCATGCCCTGATGACCGGCGACGACCAGGTCGACGTCTACACGATGCAGGCCGTTCTCGACCTCGAAGGCGAGGTCGACGCCGACCGCCTGCACGCGGCGGCGCAGGCGCTGCTCGACCGGCACGCGAGCCTGCGCACGGTCTTCGTCCCCACCGACGGTGGCGACTCCGTGCAGCTCGTGCTCGACGACATCGAGGTGCCGTGGCAGGTGGTGGACATGTCCGCGGAGGTCGAGGCGGACGGAGTCACCGCCACGATCCCGTTCTGGCGGGCCGAGGAGGCACGACGGTTCGTCATGGACCGGGGTCCGCTGGTGCGCTTCGTCCTCGTCTCGCTCGGCCGAGGCCGCTACCAGCTCGGCGTCACGACGCACCACGTCCTGATCGACGGTTGGTCGATGCCGCTGCTCATGCAGGATCTGATGGCGCTGTACGTGTTGCGCGGTGACGCGTCGATGCTGCCGAGGGTGCGGTCCTACCGCAACTTCCTGTCGTGGCTGTCGGAGCAGGATCGTGCGGCCTCGCTCGACGCGTGGGCGGAGGTGCTCGACGGGATCGAGGAACCGACGGTGCTCGCGCCCGTCGCGCGTGATCCCGGCAACGAGACGATCTCGAAGGTCACCGTGCTGCTCGACACCGATCACACCGCACGGGTGTCGGCGCTCGCGTCGCATCTCGGCGTCACGGTGAACACCCTGGTGCAGGCGGCGTGGGCCGTGCTCGTCGGGCGGATGGCCGGGCGCTCCGACGTCGTCTTCGGTGCGACGGTGTCCGGCCGCCCGGCGGACCTGGCCGGCGTGGAATCGATGGTCGGCCTGTTCATCAGCACCCTCCCCGTGCGCGTGCGGACGGAGCCTCACGAATCGGTGGCGACGATGCTGCAGCGGCTCCAGGCGGAACAGGCAGGACTGCTCGATCATCACTTCGTCGGACTCTCCGACATCGAGCAGCGCACCGGCCGGCCGATCGGGTTCGATTCGCTGCTGGTCTTCGAGTCGTATCCGCTCGACCGCGAAGCGCTGTCCGATGCGGCGGGTTCGATCGACGGCATGACCATCACAGGGGTGGGGGTCAAGGACGCGACGCACTACCCGATCACCTTGCTCACGACCGCCGACGCCGAGATCGACCTGACGTTCAAGTACCTCGAGAAGTTCTTCGACGAAGCGGAGGTCACGAAGATCTCGGAACGCTTCGTCCGTGTCCTCGACGCGTTCGTCTCGGATCCGGATCGTGCGGTGGGAGACATCGACCTGGTCGATGCCGACGAGCTCGCGCGGATCGTCGCCGAGTCCGGTCCGGCCGAGACCGTGGTGCATTCGGGGGCCCGCTCGCTGGCCACCGTGTTCGCCGAGGTCGTCGAGGAGGCTCCGACCGCGCCGGCACTGGCCGTCCCCGCGGACCCGGAGGTCGGGGGCCAGGGCACCGAGATCGCCTACCAGGAACTCGACGCCCGGTCTTCGCGACTCGCCCGGCTGCTCATCGGACGAGGTATCGGTACCGGCGACGTGGTCGCGATCGCGCTCGCACGGTCGGTGGATTCGGTCGTGGCCCAGTGGGCCGTCGCGAAGACCGGCGCCGCGATCTCGATGGTCGATCCCGCGCACGGGACGAGTGCTCTGCCCGGCGGCGCCGTGCTCGGCCTCACCAACCGGGCGGTGGCCGGCGCGGACGGCTCCGACGGCTGGCTCGTGCTCGATGCCCCGTCGGTGTCCTCCGAACTCTCGACGATGCCGGCGCATCCCGTCGCCTACACCGACCGGATCCGCCCGATCGGGACGTCCGACCCGGCGCTGGTCCTCGGGGCGCGCACGCTCGACAACGCCGAACTCATCGCACGCATCGACGTCGTTCGGGACAGGACCGCGCTGACCTACGAGTCGCGCAGTGCTTCCGTCGGCAGTGCCGAGCTCGACGCCGTGGCACTCGAACCTCTCGTCGTCACTGCGACCGGAGGTGTCGTGGTCGTCGTTCCGCCGGATGCGACCGAGGGTGACGCGCTCGACAGCGTCCTCTACAACGAATGGGTCACGCACGCCCACCTGCCGGTGGCGTCGCTGGCCACGCTCGAGGCCGGCAGCCTCGAGGACCTGGCCGTCGTGGTGGTCGTCGACGACGGGCCGGTCGACGGACTCGGCGAGTGGCAGAGCGAACATCGTGTGCTGAGGGCCGCGGACCTGGGGTGATGTGGTGAGGCCACCGTGAAGATGGCCTCACCGTGCCCGGTGTCTGCAGGGGGTGCCGGACTCCGGCGGTAACGTCGGGGGCAGCAGGGCAGATGAACAATTCGGGGTTACTACCGAGTAGGGTCGCGTGGCTCACCGAGGTGACTATGCTTGCTCGGTTCATACACGCGACCAGATGTACCGAAGCGAAGGGTGTGGGCTTTTTCATGCGTTCTCGACACGGCGGCAGCTCGGACGAGGCATCTGCGGTGAACCCTTCGCAGCCGGCCGGGACGCACCCGAACGGATCGGATGCGCCTGCGCGCTCGGGTGAGCGTACGCGTGTTCGCGCTCCGCGTGGGCCCCGTGCTCCGCGTGTGGGTCGGGGTGAGCGTGGTCGGGGTGTGTTGTTGTCGCAGTTGTTGGTGGCTGCGGTGGAGTCGCGTGGTGATGCGGTGGCGGTGGTCGAGGGGTCTCGGTCGTTGTCGTATCGGGAGCTCGATGAGGTGTCGTCGCGGTGGGCGCGGTGGTTGATCGGGCGGGGGATCGGCGCGGGGGATGCGGTGGTGGTGGCGGTGCCGCGGTCGCTCGAGTCGGTGGTGGTGTTGTGGGCGGTGGCGAAGTCGGGGGCGACTTTTGTGCCGGTGGATCCGGGTTATCCGGGCGAGCGGGTGCAGTTCATGGTGGCCGATTCGGGTGCGGTGTTGGCGTTGACGGTGTCGTCGGTGGCGCCGGTGGTGGTGGCGGCGGCGGGGTCGGTGCCGGTGGTGGCGGTCGATGATGTGTCGGTGGCGGGGCAGGTGGCGGGGTTGTCGTCGCGGCCGGTGTCGTATGCGGATCGGGTGCGGTCGGTGGAGTCGGTGGATGCGGCGTGGATGATCTATACGTCGGGGTCGACGGGGCGGCCGAAGGGTGTGGTGGTCTCGCATGCCGGTGTCGGTGGGGTGATTGCGGCCGAGCGTGAGCATTTCGGGGTCGATGCCTCGTCGCGGGTGTTGCATGTGTGTTCGCCGAGTTTCGATGTGTCGTTGCTCGAGTTGGGGGTGGGGTTTTCGGCGGGGGCGACGGTGGTGGTGGCGCCGGCGGGGGTCGGTGGTGGTCCGGATCTGGCGGATGTGATTGCGTCGCAGTCGGTGTCGCATGTGTTCATGACGCCGGGTGCGTTGGGGTCGATGGATCCTGCCGGGTTGGACGAGTTGCGTGTGGTGGTGGTGGCGGGGGAGTCGTTCACGCCGGATCTGGTGCGGCGGTGGTCGGTGCCGGGTCGGCGGCGGTTCTTCAATGCTTATGGTCCGACGGAGACGACGATTCTGGCGACGTCGTCGGCGGAGTTGGTGCCGGAGGCGCCGGTGGTGATCGGGTCGGCGATCGCGGGGGTGGGTGCGTTCGTGCTCGACGAGCGTCTGCGTCCGGTGCCCGAGGGTGTGGTGGGGGAGTTGTATGTGGCCGGGGCGCAGGTGGCGCGGGGTTATCACGGTCGGTTCGGGTTGACGGCGGCGCGGTTCGTGGCCGATCCGTTCACTGCGGGTGGTCGGATGTATCGGACGGGGGATCTGGTGCGTCGGGGTGGCGATGGGGTGTTCGAGTATGTGGGGCGTAGCGATTTCCAGGTGAAGATCCGGGGGTTCCGGGTCGAGTTGGGGGAGATCGATGCGGCGTTGTCGGCGGTGCCGGGGGTCGGTTTCGCGGTGACGGTGGGGGCGGTGTTGGCGTCGGGGGAGTCGGCGTTGGTGTCGTATGTGGTGCCCGAGGCGGGGGCGGTGTTGGATCCGGTGCGGGTGCGGGAGTCGGTGGCCGAGGTGGTGCCGGGGTTCATGGTGCCGTCGTTGGTGATGGTGCTCGATCGGGTGCCGTTGACGCCGGTGGGGAAGGTGGATCGGGCGGCGTTGCCGGAGCCGGTGTTCGAGGTGGCCGAGTATCGGGCGCCGCGGACGCCGATGGAGGTGGCCGTGGCCTCGGAGGTTGCGCAGGTTCTGGGTCTCGAGCGGGTCGGGTTGGATGATTCGTTCGTCGATCTCGGGGGTAATTCGTTGGCGGCGACGCGGTTGGTGGCGCGGTTGTCGGCGCGGTTGGGGTATCGGGTGGCGGTGCCGGTGGTGTTCGAGGCGTCGTCGGTGCTGGAGTTGGCGGCGCGGCTCGACGACACCGCCGGTGCCGGTGTCGGTGCCGGTGTCGATGCTGCTGCGGCCGGTGCCGGGGTGGTGTTGGCGGCGCGGCGGCGTCCGGAGCGGGTGCCGTTGTCGTTGGCGCAGCAACGCATGTGGTTCCTCAACCGTCTGGAACCCGGTTCCGCCGTCGACAACATCACGGTGGCCATCAGGCTCTCCGGCCGACTCGATGTTCCCGCGCTCTCCGCGGCGATCTCCGACGTCCTCACCCGCCACGAATCGTTGCGGACCGTCTACCCCGACGAAGCCGGCGTCGGATTCCAGAAGGTGCTGCCCCCGTCCGAGGCGAGCTTCGACGTCGTTCCCGAACAGGTGTCCACCGAGGACGTCGTCGCCCGGGTCACCGAGCTGGTGTCGGAGGGATTCGATGTCACGCAACAGATCCCGTTGCGCGTTCGACTGCTCCGTATCGCCGACGACGAGCACGTGCTCGTCGTGGTCGTCCACCACATCTCCGCCGACGGATTCTCGATGGGTCCGTTGACCCGCGACGTGATCGTGGCCTACGAATCGCGTGTCGCCGGTCGCGCGCCCGAGTGGACGCCGCTCGAGGTGCAGTACGCCGATTACACACTGTGGCAACGCGAAGCCCTCGGCGACGAATCCGATCCCACCTCTCCGATGTCCCGCCAGCTGGACTACTGGCGGACGAATCTGGCCGACCTTCCCGAAGAGCTCGCTCTGCCGTCGGATCGTCCTCGACCCGTCCACGCGAGCTATCGCGGTGCCACCCATCGGATCACGGTCGACGGCCGAACCCGGAACGGGATCGCCGACCTTGCACGCCGCAGCGGCGCAACGGAATTCATGGTGGTCCACGCCACTCTCGCCGCGCTGCTCGCCCGGCTCTCCGGAACCGGCGACATCGCGATCGGCACACCGGTCGCCGGCCGGGGACAGGCCGCGCTCGACGACGTGATCGGCATGTTCGTCAACACGCTCGTGCTGCGCACCGACGTCGAGGACTCCCGCTCCTTCGCCGACCTGCTCGCCGACGTTCGCGGCGTCGACCTCGAGGCGTTCACCCACGCCGACCTGCCGTTCGAGCGGTTGGTCGAGGTGCTCGATCCGCCCCGCTCGCAGGCGCGGCATCCGCTCTTCCAGGTGATGCTCACCTTCCAGAACATGCCGGTGTCGACCCTCGAACTGCCCGAACTGTCCATCGGTGGAGTCGAATTCGATGCGGCTATCGCCAAGTTCGATCTCCAGGTGACCGTTGCCGGACTCGACGCGATCGACGGTTCCGACGGTCTGGCGGTCGAATTCACGTACGCCACAGACCTGTTCGACGAACGGACCGTCGCCGGTTTCGCCCGGCGATTCGCCCGGCTCCTGGACGCAGTCGTCGTCGACGAACGCGTCGCGGTCGGCGATCTGCCCTTCCTGTCCGACGGCGAGCGCACAAGCATTCTCTCCGAGTGGAATTCGCTCGGAGCGGGTGCGGTGGTGTCGGAACCGGCGACCCTCGCCGCGCGTCTCGACGCGTCGGTGCTCGCCCACGCCGCAGCACCCGCGGTGACGTGCGAGGGGATCACCCTCGACTACGCGGAGCTCGGTGCACGTGCCAACCGCCTCGCGCGCAGGCTGATCGCATCAGGCGTCGGACCGGGAAGCCTCGTGGCGGTGGCTCTTCCGCGATCTACCGATCTCGTGGTCGCGTTGCTGGCCGTCATCCAGTCCGGGGGCGGTTACCTGCCGGTCGACACCACCTATCCCGCCGAGCGGGTCCGCTACATGCTCGACGACGCGAAGCCCCGCGTGATCCTGACGTCCGAGCGGATCGGCGACGAGGACGGCGCGGGTGCACTCCGCGACAGCGGAACGGAGATCGTCACCGTCGAGAGCGTCGCCGACGTCGCAGCCGCCGAGTCGCGGCCGCTCACCGACGCCGACCGGCTCGCGCCGCTGCGCCCCGAGCACCCGGCTTACGTCATCTACACCTCCGGATCGACAGGCCGGCCGAAGGGCGTCGCGGTCACCCACCGGAACGTGCTCACTCTCTTCGCCAATGCCGAGCCGCTGTTCGGTTTCGGTGCCGGCGACGTGTGGACGCTGTTCCACTCCTACGCGTTCGACTTCTCGGTATGGGAGCTGTGGGGTCCGCTCCTGCACGGTGGGCGGCTCGTCGTCGTGGACTACATGACCTCCCGCTCTCCCGAACTCTTCGCCCGCCTCGTGCGGGAGGAGGGCGTGACCGTCCTGAACCAGACGCCGTCCGCCTTCTACCAGTTCGACGAGGCCGATCGCATGCTCGCGGCCGGCTCGGTCGACTCGACGCCGCTCGCCCTGCGTTACGTCGTCTTCGGCGGTGAGGCGCTCGACCCGGGCCGGCTCGTCGGCTGGTTCGACCGCCACCCTGCGGGTCCGCAGCTGGTGAACATGTACGGCATCACCGAGACCACGGTGCACGTGTCGTACCAGCGCATCGACCGGGCCCTCGCGAAGGTGGGTGCCGCCAGCGCCATCGGTCGATCGCTGCCGGGACTCGACGCGTACGTCCTCGACCGACGGCTGCATCCCGTGCCTCCGGGTGTGCCGGGCGAGCTGTACATCTCCGGCGATCAGCTCTCGCGCGGCTACCTCGCTCGCCCCGACCTGACGACGGCGCGTTTCGTCGCGAACCCGTTCGGGCGCGGCCGCCTCTACCGGACCGGCGACATCGCGCGCTGGAACAACGAGGGAATCCTCGAATACGCGGGTCGCGGCGACTCGCAGGTCCAGCTCCGCGGCTTCCGCATCGAGCTCGGCGAGATCGAGTCGGAGCTGTTGCGGGCGCCTGGTGTCGCGCAGGCCGTCGCGCTCGTCCGCGACGACGGGCTCGGCGAACGCCTCGTCGGTTATGTCGTGCCGCGCACAGGGGAGGCCGTCGACCCCGCCGCAGTACGCGCACACGCCTCCGAATTCCTCACGGGCTACATGGTTCCCGATGTGGTGACAGTGCTCGACGAACTCCCGCTCACGGTGAACGGCAAGCTCGACCGCCGCGCGCTTCCCGTCCCCCGCGTCGACATCGACGCGGATCGTTTCCGCGAACCTGCCACCGAATCCGAACGGATCGTGGCACAGGTCTGGACCGAGGTGCTGGGGATCGACCGCGTCGGCGCCGACGACTCGTTCTTCGATCTGGGCGGCAACTCCCTCATCGCGACGCGGGTCGTCGCCCGCATCAACGAGGCGACGGGAGCGAACCTGGCGATCCGGGAACTGTTCGAGGATCCCACCGTCGGGGGCCTGGCCGCGCGCGTCGATGCCGGCGGTGCCGAGGGCGCCGTGCCGGGCCTGGTCGCACGGCCGCGTCGCGGCCGCATCCCGCTCTCGCTCGCGCAGCAGCGGATGTGGGTGCTCAATCAGCTCGATCCGGGCTCCGCGACGTACAACATCCCGCTCGCCATCCGGTTGCGCGGTGCGCTCGACATCGAGGCGCTGACCGCAGCCGTACGCGATGTCGTCGAGCGGCACGAGACGCTGCGCACCGTCTACCCGCAGGACGAGCAGGGCCCCTTCCAACAGATCCTGGACGTGGAGTCGATGCAGCCGCTCGAGGTGGTCCGGGCGACCTCCGAGCGGGAGGCCTTCGACGCCGTGGTCGAGGTCGCCGGTCAGGGATTCGACGTGTCCTCCGAGGCGCCCGTGCGCGGACGCCTCGTCTCGGTCGACTCCGGCGACAGCGTCGCCTCGGTCGACTCCGAAGATCATGTCCTCGCGCTGGTGGTCCATCACATCTCGGCCGACGGCGCCTCGCTCGTGCCGTTGGCGCGCGACCTCATGGAGGCCTACGTCGCCCGGTTGTCCGGTTCGCGACCCGACCGCCCGCCGCTCGAGGTGCAGTACGCGGATTTCGCGTCGTGGCAACAGGAGACCTTCGGCGACGCCGAGAACCCCGATTCACCGGCCGGTAGGCAGCTCGCCTACTGGACGGAGCAGCTGGCCGGGGTGCCGGACCTGCTCGACCTGCCCACCGACCGGCCGCGTCCCGCGGTCCCCAGTCTGCGTGGTTCCACCGTGTTCACCGAGGTCGACGCTTCGACGCGGCAGCGGCTCGAGGCACTCGCGACCGAGAACCGGGCGTCGCTGTTCATGGTCGTCCACGCCGCGCTCGCCGTGCTGCTCGCGCGGATGAGCGGCACCCGCGACATCGTCGTGGGCACCGCCGTCGCAGGACGCGGTTCGCGGGTGCTCGACGACATCGTCGGCATGTTCGTGAACACGCTCGCGCTGCGCACCGACGTCGATCCGGGATCGCACTTCGCGGATGTTCTCGGACAGGCACGCACCGCCGATCTCGAGGCGTTCGCGCACGCCGACATCCCGTTCGAGCGGATCGTCGACGAAGTCGTCGCCACCCGTTCGCCGGCGCGCCATCCCGTCTTTCAGACGATGTTGTCGTTCCAGAACATCGAACCGGCGCGTCTCGAACTGCCCGAGCTCACGGTGGAAGCACTCGATTCGGGAGTGCTCGCCGCCAAGTTCGATCTGCAGGTGACGGTGGAACCGCTCGCTGCCGACGCCGGCATGCGCATCGCGCTCACCTATGCCGTCGACCTGTTCGACGAAGCGACGGCGACGGCGCTCGCGCAGCGCTTCGTGGCCGTCCTCGACGCCGTCGCCGCCGATCCTCGTTCCGTGGTCGGCGACATCGAGATCCGGACCGAGGCCGAACGCACGGCCGTCACGACACCGGTCGCCACCGATCCGGCGCCGGAGGTCGGCTTCGAGACCGTCGACCGCACCGTCGTCCAGGAACTGCAGATCGCGGTCGAGTCCGATCCCGACGCGCCCGCCGTCGTGGTGGGCGACACCGAGCTCGGCTTCGTCGATGTCGAGCGCCGGTCGTCGCAGTGGGCCCGTTATCTGATCTCCCACGGAGTTGGTCCCGGTCGTACCGTTGCCGTCGACCTCCCGGTGGGCCCCGATCTGGTCGTTGCGATGTGGGCGGTCGTCAAGACCGGAGCTGCGATCACCGTCGACCCCGCGGTTCCCGCCGACCGCGTTCTGACGGCGCTCGAGCGCAGCGACCACCTGCCGTCCTCGGTCGTCCGGATGTTCGTCGACGAGCCGGAGACGCTCGCCCTGGTCGCTGAGCAACCGGCCCGTTCGGTCGCGTACACCGACCGCTCCGGCGTCCTCGGACCCGAGGACACGGCGATCCGGACGAGTGAGCTCGATCTCACCCACGGTGCGGTCGTGGCAGCGTTGCGACGCGGCCGGAAGGATCTCGAGCTGACCTACGAGTCGCGGATCCTTCTCGCCGGCCCCCGGGTCGACGAGTGGACGGTCTTTGCCGTCCTGGCCGCGGCGATCACCGGCGCCGTCGTCGTTCCTGCCGGTCCCGAGCATGATCTGGGCATTCTCGTCGATGAGGAGTGGGTGACCCACGGCTTCGTCCCGGCCGGGGAACTGCCCGCTCTGCCCGATTCCGAGGATCTCGTGACGGTCGTGGTCACGGACGGATCACCGAACGACGGGGTGGATGCGTCCGCCGGGCTGTCCGGCAAGCTCTCCGACCTGCGCTCTCCGTGGATTCTGCAGGAATGATTCAGTAACGGTAACTTTACTTACCGGCCGAGTTCGTTCGGGGCGACCACGGCCGGAAGGAGAGTTTGTTCCGTGTTGCACAGGTTTCTTGTCGGGGGCCGAGCACGCTCGGGGACGCGCACACGGACGGGGGAACCCACCGTATGAGGGCACGGAGCCAGGACCGTGCTCGTGTTCGTGCTCCGCGTGTGGGTCGGGGTGAGCGTGGTCGGGGTGTGTTGTTGTCGCAGTTGTTGGTGGCTGCGGTGGAGTCGCGTGGTGATGCGGTGGCGGTGGTCGAGGGGTCTCGGTCGTTGTCGTATCGGGAGCTCGATGAGGTGTCGTCGCGGTGGGCGCGGTGGTTGATCGGGCGGGGGATCGGCGCGGGGGATGCGGTGGTGGTGGCGGTGCCGCGGTCGCTCGAGTCGGTGGTGGTGTTGTGGGCGGTGGCGAAGTCGGGGGCGACTTTTGTGCCGGTGGATCCGGGTTATCCGGGCGAGCGGGTGCAGTTCATGGTGGCCGATTCGGGTGCGGTGTTGGCGTTGACGGTGTCGTCGGTGGCGCCGGTGGTGGTGGCGGCGGCGGGGTCGGTGCCGGTGGTGGCGGTCGATGATGTGTCGGTGGCGGGGCAGGTGGCGGGGTTGTCGTCGCGGCCGGTGTCGTATGCGGATCGGGTGCGGTCGGTGGAGTCGGTGGATGCGGCGTGGATGATCTATACGTCGGGGTCGACGGGGCGGCCGAAGGGTGTGGTGGTCTCGCATGCCGGTGTCGGTGGGGTGATTGCGGCCGAGCGTGAGCATTTCGGGGTCGATGCCTCGTCGCGGGTGTTGCATGTGTGTTCGCCGAGTTTCGATGTGTCGTTGCTCGAGTTGGGGGTGGGGTTTTCGGCGGGGGCGACGGTGGTGGTGGCGCCGGCGGGGGTCGGTGGTGGTCCGGATCTGGCGGATGTGATTGCGTCGCAGTCGGTGTCGCATGTGTTCATGACGCCGGGTGCGTTGGGGTCGATGGATCCTGCCGGGTTGGACGAGTTGCGTGTGGTGGTGTGGCGGG